>NZ_MDGL01000056.1 GCF_002742265.1 Maribacter sp. 4G9 | reverse complement strand
AGGAAAATACATAGGTGCCTTAGAAATGGGAAACGGAATATGGAGAGTATTTTATAGAAACGTATTTTTAGGCTACTTTAACGAAAATGAATTAAGAACTAAGGAACAATCAGTAAGGTTAGAGACTAATTTAGTGTAAAGTATGTATCTATAACTTTTGTAAACAATGTACCTTAACGAACAATATGTACATCAAAGTGACGACGGCGGACAAAGTTGGCAGGTAATCAGTCCGGACTTGACCTTGAACGATAAGACCCATCAACAAAATTCAGGAGGTATCGCTGTTGACAACCTTATGACCTTTGACGGTTCGGTTTTGTTCAGTATCGTGGAGTCAACATTGGAACCGGGCCTTATTTGGACGGGCAGCAATGACGGGCAAGTCCAGCTTACCAAAGATGGCGGAAAAACCTGGACCAATGTAACCTCCAATATTCCTGACCTTCCCAAATGGGGCACCATAGCCAACATAGAAGCATCCCGATATAGAAAAGGCAAAGCCTATATTACGGTGGACCTGCACCAAATGGGCAACTTTGACCCGTATGTCTACAAAACAGAGGATTATGGGCAAACCTGGAAACTGATAAGCAGTACCGTGCCCAAATCCGTTCATAGCTTCGCCCACGTAATAAAAGAAGACCCCAAAAGGGAAGGAATGCTCTACTTGGGAGTAGATAACGGACTTTTTATTAGCCATGATGATGGTGAACATTGGAGGCGCCTGCGCAACAACCTACCCCCTGCCCCGGTCTATTGGCTGGAAATCCAAGAAAGGTTTGATGACCTTGTGGTGGGCACTTACGGAAGGGGCTATTACATCCTGGACAATATTTCCCCTTTACGCGAGTACGATGTGGACGCCAAGGGTACGGATGCACATCTATTTAGTCTTAGGCCAACATTTCGTTTCCAAGACGTACAAAGCATCAAAACGGACGGTCCCAGTCTAAACTCTGGCCGAAATCCTGCGTACGGAGCTGATATCAATTACTATTTAAAAGATAGTACAGATCAAAAAATCGAACTGCAAATTTTGACTCCGGAGGATGAAGTGGTCCGAACTTTGAAAGGCAAAAATGGACCGGGCATCCATAGGGTCATGTGGGATCTCAGGTACGAACCTACCTTTAAGCCCAAACTCCAGACGACCCCTCCCGGAAGGCCCTGGGTCCAGCTAAATGGTGAAGGATGGAGACCTTTGGTCACGTGGGACCTGGATCTTATGCGAGGACAATATGGACCCAAAGTGGTGCCTGATACCTACAAAGTAAAATTGATCATCGGCAATAAGGAATTTATTAGGGAAGTGGAAGTCTTGAAAGACCCCAGTACGGAAGGAAGTTTAGAGGATATTCAAGAACAGGTAAGCTTTTCCTTGGAACTTCGGGATGCCATGAACCTAGCCGTAACCATGATCAATGATATTGAAACCATTAGGGAAGAACTGAACATCATCATCCCAAAATTGCGCAAGGAGGCAGATCGAAAAAAAGCAGACGAATTACGTATCTGGGCCACCAACATTGCAGGGAGCCTATATGACATCCATCTGACCGGGGCCCGGGAAGATGCCTTTAGGTCACCTATGAAGCTTTATGGCAGATTGAGTGCCTTGGCCAGTGATATTGGCGGTTTTGGTGCCGATTTTAAACCTACGGACCAGCAAAGGGACGTATATGCCATCTTCAATAAACGTCTCAAGGATGTGGATACAAAGTTTAAAAAGTTCATCGATGTTGAGGTAAAACAATTGAACAGCCAATTGAAGAAAAGCGAACTACAAATACAACCTGCCAAAAAAAAAAGTCATAACATAATTCAACGAACAAACAGATGAAAAAACAACTCTTTATTGCCTTAACAACAGTTTTGGCCATGTCCTGCGGTGAATCCAAAAAAGAAGAATCCCAAGCGGAACTATTTGCTAGAATCGACACGGAAATACAGCAAAATGCCAAGGGGTACAGCACCCTTAAGGAAGCTAGTGAAACCATCGGTCACCGCCTAACAGGTTCTGAAAATGGGGCCAAGGCAGAGGAATATACCTTTAACAAGTTTAAGGAATACGGTTTTGAGGAGGTAGAATACCAAACCTTTGAGGTAGAGGCGTGGTCCCGTGAAACGGTATCCGTATCCATTAACGATGAACTCGTAAAGGCGGTAACTCTGGGGCATTCCCCTGTGAAAGCAAACGTAACCGGGGAAATTGTGGATATGGGCAACGGCCTAGAAGCGGATTATGCGGCAAACCCCGATGCCGTAAAAGACAAAATCGCCCTGGTCTATATTAGTATTTTGGAAGGAAGTCCGGAGGGCTTGAGCAATCTGCACCGAAGTGAAAAAACGGCCTTGGCCATCAAATACGGCGCCAAGGGAATCATCATTATTAATCAGGTAGATAATGGGGTGCTATTGACGGGAACCGCCTCTGTAACCGGGGAATTGATACCCATTCCTGCGGTTTGTATCGGTAAGGAAGACGGTATGGCCTTAAAAGAAATGTTGAAAGAAGGAACCTCCTCCGCCACCATTGAAATGACCAATAATAGCGACATGATCAAGGCAAGGAACGTGATAGCCACATTGCCAGGAAATGAAATTCCGGAAGAAATTATCATCATAGGCGGCCATTTGGATTCTTGGGATTTGGCCACAGGAGCCATAGACAACGGCATAGGATCCTTCGCCGTATTGGATATTGCAAGGGCCTTTAAGGCAAATAATCTTCAACCGAAGAGAACCGTAAAATTCGTGATGTTCATGGGTGAGGAACAGGGTTTGTTAGGTTCAAGACATATGGTAGCCGAAGCATTGAAAGAGGGCACTATGGACCAAATTAAATACATGATGAATTTGGATATGTCCGGCAACCCCATAGGGATGAACGCCGGTGGAAAATTGGACAACGAAGCCTTTTTTACCGATTTAGGAGCTGCTATTCAACAACAGGACAGTATCTATAAAAACGAGTTTTCCAACCGCTCCGGATTGCATAGCGACCACCAGCCTTTTATGTTGGAGGGGGTACCTGTTTTATCCGTCCACAGCAACTTGGACCGTTCTATTTATGGTTGCTATCATTCGGATTGCGACGATTTTAATTTGGTGAACGAGGAACATATGACCAATACCTCCCGTTTTGGAACCATGATGCTATATGGCCTAGCCGATGCCGAGACCTTACCTGCTACCAAAATGGACAGTGAAACCACCAAGGAGTTTATGATCAAAAACGACCTGAAGGAAAAACTGATTATTGGAGGGGATTGGAAATGGGAGGAGTAACATAGATTAAGCCCAAGTTCAATTTTCAATTTCAAATTCAATTCATTAGAACATATGGCATGCATGAAAAAGGAGAACAAAATGCAAATTACTTAAGAATGAAAAATCGACTACTTCTTATTGTTTCAATTTTGGCAATAAGCCTTTTCTCCTGCAAAGACAATGCTGCCACAACCAGTGAAATGACGAATGTTGATGATCCAAAACCCAACATCGTTATTATTTATATGGATGATTTGGGCTATGGTGAGCTCGGTGCCTATGGGGCCACGGAATTGAAAACCCCAAATATGGACGCATTGGCCACTGGAGGGATTCGATTTACACAAGGATACGCGTCTTCGGCTACCTGTACCCCTAGCAGGTATGCCCTTTTAACGGGGGTTTATCCTTGGAGGAACAAAAATGCCAAAATTCTTCCGGGTTCTGCCTCGTTGATTATCGATACAGCGCAAAACACCCTTCCAAAAATGCTCAAATCAAAAGGGTATACTACGGGTATCATCGGGAAATGGCATCTTGGCCTGGGAACAGGAGAAATCGATTGGAACCAACGTATCAGTCCGGGTCCCAATGAAGTCGGTTTTGATTATAGCAATATACTTGCGGCTACTCAGGACAGGGTTCCCACGGTCTATATTAAAAACGGTGACGTTGTAAATCTAGACCCCAACGACCCCATTGAAGTCAGTTATGAAAAGAATTTTGAGGGCGAGCCCACCGGTTTGGAGAATCCGGAAATGCTTAAAATGAAATGGCACCACGGGCATAATAACAGCATAGTCAATCGAATTCCAAGAATCGGTTTTATGAAGGGCGGGGAAGCAGCAAAATGGGTCGATGAGGATATGGCCGATTATTTTCTAACCGATGCCCAGGCATATGTCAAACAAAATAAAGACCGACCTTTTTTTCTGTACTATGCCCTACAACAGCCACATGTTCCCAGAACGCCACATCCAAGGTTCGTTGGAAAATCGGGTATGGGCCCCAGAGGGGATGTCATCGTGGAGGCGGATTGGGTCATTGGTGAATTCATGGAAACCCTAAAGGAAGAGGGGGTATTGGAAAATACGTTGATAATTTTTTCCAGTGATAACGGTCCTGTTGTGAACGACGGCTATTATGACGATTCCGTAGAAAAATTGGGAGACCATAAACCTGCAGGGATGCTGAGAGGAGGTAAATACAGTCTGTTCGAAGCCGGTACCAGAGTCCCTTTCATAACCTATTGGAACGGTACCATAGAACCTGGGGTCTCCAATGCGATGGTCTCCCAATTAGATTTATTTTCTTCCCTAGCTTCCCTCGTACATAGTGATGCTACTACGCAGGACAGTAAAAACTTGCTGGACGTGTTATTGGGAAAAAGTAAAGAGGGGCGAGAAGAATTGGTCATTGAGGCGACATCCAGAACGGCGTTTCGAAAAGGGGACTGGATATTGATTCCGCCCTATAACGGGGCCGCTAGGAACGATTTGGTAGATATTGAATTGGGAAATGACAGCGTCTACCAATTATATAATCTTAAGGAAGATATTGGTCAGCAAAAAAATTTGACCCATAGCAATCCTGAAAAAATAGAGGAAATGATACAGGAATACCACGCTATCATTGACAACAAACAAACCCATAATGAATTACTTCGGTTAGAATAAAATTGATTCTGAATAACAATATGAGCCGTCAAAAAGTATCAAACTTCTTGCTATTTATTCTTTTTCTATTTTACTTTTTCTTGGGGCATTCCCAAACCTTCGATAATGGAAATAATCATTATTTTAAAATTGTCCGTCCGGCATTTGATGGCGCTTTGGCCTATAATACGACCGAGTTTGTAGCCCAATACTGGCGGGTTCCCGGAAATACAGGATTTAACAAAAGTGTTGATTGGATTGCTACCGAACTGAAAAAGGTGGGGTACGTTTTGGAATCCGAAGCCCAGTCTACGGACCGACTCACCTATCGCATTGAATCCAGACCCATGGATAAGCCCACCTGGGAGCCTGTTTCGGCACGGTTGGATATCGTTGGGGAAAGCACGCCGCTTTTAGTTTCTTCCAAAAACAGGAATATGACCTACCTCAACTCTGTTTCCACGCCTATGGGAGGTATTACGACGGAGGTCATTCATATAAAACCGGATGATGACCTCTCGTCGATGGACTTAAAAGATAAAGTCGTCTTTATGGAGTCGGGTATCAGAAGTATTTACAAACAACTTTTGGAAAACGGTGTTTTGGGTGTCCTATCCTATGATAATCCGGATTATCTGCAACCCGAAAAAAATGTCACTTCCATTCAATTTAGAAGCCTGCCATCACAAAACGATACCAAATTTTGGGGTGTTGCCCTATCCTTCGAAGCCAAGGAAAGACTTAAGAAAGCCTTAAAAAAAGGAAGAACAAAGGTGACCGTGAATATCCAAACAAAAATCTACAACGCCGATGAGCTTACGGTAATCGCCAACATAAAAGGCTCCCAAAACCCTTTGGAAAGATTGGTGTTCAGCGCCCATATTCAAGAACCCGGGGCCAATGATAATGCTAGTGGAGTCGGTACACAATTGGAAATGGCAACGGTAGTTGCTGGTTTGGTCCAGAAAAACAAAGTAGATGCGGACCGAACCTTGACCTTTTTATGGGGCGATGAAATCTCTTCGACCCATAGGTACATACAAGAGGATAAAGATAGGGCCAGAGGCATAAAATGGGGCATCAGCCTGGATATGGTGGGTGAGAATACAGACATCACGGGTGGTTCCTTTTTAATAGAAAAAATGCCAGATCCCAGTGCCGTTTGGACCCGTGGCCAAGATAAACATACGGAATGGGGAGGAGACGCACTTTCCTTGGAGGATATGAAACCCCATTACCTCAACGATTTTATCATCCATAATTTTAAAGAACAGGGGAACTATGCGAATTGGGAGGTGAATACAAATCCTTTTGAGGGAGGAAGCGACCATACGCCCTTTTTAAAAGCAGATATCCCCGGACTACTTTTATGGCACTTTACGGATCAGTTCTATCATACCGATAATGACAGAATTGACAAAGTCTCCCAAGAGACTTTAAAAAATGTGGGAATGGCCGCTTTGGCCAGCGGACTTTATCTGGTCAATGCCAATACCAAAACGGCGAATGAGGTGCTCTATATTGTTGAAAAAGCGGCCCTGGAACGTTTGGAATCGGAATTTGAGCTGAGCATAAAAAGTACACATCCCGCGGATGAAAAACCAATACTTGCCGCTTGGGAGGATTGGTACTTAAAAGCTTTACAATCTATAACAGATTTGGAACCCCTACCCTCGAAGGAATTGCAACATAGGATTAAAGTAGCCCAACAAAAAGTGAAAGAAAAAACCCAAAACTACTTGGCAGAACTTGACGCACGTTAATCCAAATCAAGGGCAAACTTCTTAAGGTCTTTGGCGCTCATCTTCAAAATATTAACATCCATGGTAATAGGTGTTAACGGTTCGTCCAAACTGTCCGTGGGCACATTGACTATGGCATCTACCACCTGCATGCCCTTGATTACCTTGCCATACACCGTATAGTTATCATCCAAACGATGTTCGCCCTGCTTGTTCTGCACAATATAGAACTGGCAACGCGCCGATAATTTTTCTGGATTTCCATCCCTCCCGGCACCAAAGGCTCCGTAGGTATGTGTCAATTTCTCATTGAATTCCGGAGCTAACAGATATTCGGGATCATTGAAGCCTTCCGGTGTATCCGGGCAACCTGCCTGTGCCACAAAATTGGGAATGACCCTATTGAAGGTAAGACTGTCCCAGTACCCCGCGTTCGCCAATTGAATAAAGCTCTTTTTGTGAATGGGCGTCTCGTCATGGAGCCATACCAAAATTTCACCTTGGGGGGTTACAATTTGGCCTACATCGTACTTTTTTAGGGATGAGCAGGCAGAAAGAACAAGACTAAAGACAAAAACCAGGATACTATTTTTCATGTGTTATAAATATGATTTTCATAAGTTACATGGAACATCCAAAATAATGCATCAAGGATGTTTCATTGTGCCTATTTCGGTCCTAAAACTACAAAAAAGAGGGAGATCAACTATTGCCCCGCCATTTTAGTTTTCGGGACCTACATTACAATGCCTTTTGTCAAGAGATTTTTTTGCCGCGCCCTAAACTTATTGCTACCTTCCAAATTGTAATTTCTGATCATTTTACTATGAGACTTTTTTTCGTTATCACCTTGTTTTCTATAAGCCTAGGTTTTTCACAGGTACAACCCACTAAACCCGAGGAAGTGGACCTTGATCTGTCCGCCAAGGCAACACTACAGGAACAATCGATTTTTAAGCATATTCCCCTAAAAAACATCGGACCTACGGTCATGAGTGGAAGGGTGGCTGATTTAGAAGTCAATCCAGATGACCCCACCGAATTTTACGTGGGTTATGCATCGGGTGGTGTGTGGTATACCAGAAACAATGGCACCACCTTCACCCCAATTATGGATAATGCGCCAAGCATCAATGTAGGGGATATTGGTATCCACTGGCCTTCCAGGACTATTTGGGTGGGTACGGGAGAGAATATTTCCTCTCGTTCATCCTATGCTGGTATTGGCATACTAAAGACGACCGATAATGGAAAAACATGGGAAAACATGGGTCTTGCCGATGCGCATCACTTTGGGCGCATTCTCGTACATCCCAACAATCCAAACGAAGTAGTGGTAGGGGTTACGGGCCATCTCTATTCCCCCAATGAAGAACGGGGCATGTACAAAACGACCGATGGCGGGAGAACGTGGCAAAAGACCCTTTACATAAACAATACTACGGGAATCATTGATGTGGCCCATGCGCCCAACAATTTCTCCATACAGTATGCGGCCGCTTGGGAAAAGGATAGAAAGGCTTGGGATTTTATAGGTAGCGGAAATGCATCGGGCATCTATAAAAGTACGGACGGCGGTAGTTCCTGGAAAAAGATAGCTGGTTCGGGAAGCGGGTTTCCAACGGGGGATGGCGTTGGACGGATAGGGTTTGCCGT
Source organism: Maribacter sp. 4G9 (assembly GCF_002742265.1). Lineage (GTDB taxonomy): Bacteria > Bacteroidota > Bacteroidia > Flavobacteriales > Flavobacteriaceae > Maribacter. The sequence goes on along the minus strand of NZ_MDGL01000056.1, from coordinate 35,142 downwards.
TTTCGATGATCAAACGGTATATGCCGTGCATGACAATCAGTTTAGGCGTCCAAAACCCACAAAAGAAGAAGATCAACCCTCTGGCCTTACAAGAAAGGACTTTACGAGTATAACCGTATCCGAATTTCAGGGACTGAAAAATACCGAATTGGATTCCTTTTTAAAAAAGAACCGTTTCCCCAAAAAATATACGGCCGAAACCATGAAGGAAATGGTCATAAAAAAAGAAATTCAACCTTCTGATGTGGCCCGATACCTTGGAGAAGGGGATTCAAATGAACCGGAAACGCCGGTCATAGGGGCCGAGGTATATCGCAGCGATGACGGAGGTCAAACTTGGACAAAACAGAACGAAGATTACATTGATAATCTGTTTTACAGTTATGGTTATGTATTTGCCCAAGTACGCGTGGACGCCAACAATAAGGATAAAATATATCTTCTAGGCGTTCCCATTATCAAATCCGATGATGCGGGGAAAACCTATACCTCTATCCAAAAGGAAAATGTTCATGTGGACCATCATTCCCTTTGGGTGAACCCAAAGCGGCCGGGACACCTCATCAACGGAAATGATGGCGGTTTAAATATTTCCTATGATGATGGGGCAAACTGGACAAAGCAAAATTCCGAATCCGTGGGAACCTTTTTTGCGGTAAACATCGATCATCAAGAACCTTACAACGTATATGGAGGTCTTCAGGACAATGGCGTTTGGATGGGCCCCAACAATGCCGTGACCGACTTTGAATGGCAACAAACGGGTCATAACCCATGGAAGGGAATAGCTGGTGGGGACGGAATGCAGATACAAATAGACCGTAGAAACCCACAAATCGTATATACGGGCTCACAATTTGGGTATTATTCCAGATTGGACCTTGGGAAAGACACACGTACTTTCATTAGGCCCGCCCACAGTTTAGGGGAATCGCCCTATCGGTTTAATTGGGAGTCCCCAATTCTACTATCATCACATAATCAGGACATCCTGTATTTTGGCACCAACAAATTTATGCGATCCATGGATCAAGGCGATACTTGGGAACCCATTTCCCCAGACCTGACATCCGGTGGAAAAGCAGGAAATGTCCCCTATGGAACCATTACGACACTTTCAGAATCGCCCTTTCAATTTGGGCTACTTTATGCAGGTACGGATGATGGACATATACAGGTATCCAAAAATGGAGGTAGTACTTGGGAGGATATCGGACAGAACATTAACCTTACATCAATTTCCGGTACCATCAGTACAAATAATGGCGAACCCCTTTGGGTAGCTCAAGTAGTGGCATCCCAGCATAAAAAGGAACGGGTATACGCCGCTCTCAGCGGTTACCGCTACGACGACTTTACCAGCTATGTGTTTAAGAGCGAGGATTATGGGAAGTCTTGGCAATCCATTGCTGCCAACATACCAGACGCACCGGTTAATGTGATTATTGAGGATAACTCAAATGAAAATTTACTTTTTGTAGGTACGGATAATGGCTTGTATGCCTCATTGAACCAAGGAAAGACTTGGGAAGCTTTTCAAAACGGCATGCCCAATGTAGCCGTACATGACCTTGTAATACAGCCCGAAGCAAAAGAATTGGTTGTGGCCACGCATGGAAGGGGAATCTATAAAGCGGGTATCGCACCGTTGCAGTCCATGACCCCGGATATTCTGAATCAAAAAATACACGTATTTCCCCTAGCAAACATAGAATATTCAAACCGATGGGGCAATGCACGAAGCGAATGGCAAAAACCCAATACACCCGGACTTGATATTGTTTTCTATGCTTCAACACCTGGTATGATTAAGGCCAAGGTACTTTCTGAAGATGGGATTGTTGTGAGCCAAACCGAAACAAGGGCGGACAAAGGAATTAATATCCTCTCTTTTGATGTGGCCTTTTCCAAAGACGGAAAAAACAATTATCTACAAAAACATAAAACCAAGCTGGAAGAGGCTAAAGACGGTAAAACCTATTTACCAAAAGGAAGGTATGGGGTAGAAATATCAGGCAATGGAATAACAGAAAAAAGTACCTTTAAAATTGAATAAAAAATAGTGCGTACAAAATGGAACTAACCCTAGGAATTCCCGCATTGCTGTTTCCGGCCATTTCCCTGACAATGTTGGCCTACAACGCTAGATACTTGGCCATCGCCGCACTAATAAGGCAGCTTCATCAAAAATTTGAGGAAACCGCCTCAAAATCCGTTGGGTTACAAGTTCAAAAATTGCGAAAACGTTTGACGATCATAAAAAATATGCAGGCAACGGCCATTTTCAGCTTTTTACTGGCCGTGATTACCATGTCCTTGATTTATGTCCAGTTATCGTTTTGGGCCAATCTTGTTTTTGGCGTTAGCTTGCTGGCCCTAATGATTTCGTTGATTCTGTCCTTTATCGAGGTTCAACTTTCTACGAAAGCCTTGGAAATTCAACTCAAGAATATGGAAAACTGGGCAGACTACTCTGTATACCATATTGACCAGAGTTTTTAACGGTATTTTACCCGAAAAAGATAAATAACTCCTATATTTATAAGGAGTTAGCCAACAGTATCACCGTATGAAACGCGTAAAGGATATTCCATACTTTAAAAAAATACGCGAGGTAAGGGAATTTGAGTTTGGGGTCTTTTATTATTTTGATGGCCTGGTCATATCTGAAATGAAGGAAGGTGTGGTTTTTGATTGGAACATGGCCAAAAGGGCAATAGCTGCGGCCAAGGAAATCTTTGGCAATGAAAAGCCCATCGCCTACATATCAAACCGTATCAATAGTTATACCGTGGTTCCTACGGAGTGGTTGAAATTTTATAACAACAGACATAAATTGTCCTATTATAGCGTAGTAGGTTCCACACAGGGCAGCTTTGCCAGTATTGTTTTGGAAAAAATGTTCTTTAAGGAATCGCTGAGGCAATTCAATGATTTGGAAGCTGCTATTGCCTGGAGTCTCGAACGAATTAAGGAGGATAAGCAAACCCAGACCTAAATAACCAATAAAAAAGGCCTTTAGTTTATAAAGACCTTTTTTGGCTGTTTTATATTTTAATTGATAATCAAGGTCTTACCTTCATATCCATCTGCAGAATCAAATAGTAGATAATACACCCCAGAAGGAAATTCAGATACCGAAAACTGATTTACAGCGGGATGATTTTCTGGATAACGTACCGTTTTTAACATTTGGTTGCCGGGACCATATAGGGTAACTACCACGGCTTTTCCCATATACCCTGATAGGTCAATATTGAAGGTGTCCGTTGCGGGCATGGGATATAGCTTTAAGGAACTTGTATTCGGAGCTATTACCTTTACAAGCATTGTGGCGTGATAGCCACCGTCCTCTGTTACGACGGACACATCCATTTCTCCAATGGAATTTGCAGTCACCAATCCGGTATTGGGGTCAACAGAAACAATGGATGGGTCATTCGAAAACCAACGTACATTCTTGTTCGTTGCATTATCCGGTTCAATGATGGCATTCAACAAAAATGTTTCCCCAACGTTTAAGGTCAGTACCTTTGGTGATACTAGCACATTGTATACAGAAACGTTTGGAGCGGGACCCCCAATAACCTTGATCAAGGCACTGGCCTTATACCCACCATCGTTCGTAGTAACGGTAACATCGATCTCACCCGCCCCATTGGCGGTTACCAGACCTGTTGTGGCATCAATGGACGCAATACCAGGGTCGTTGGAAATCCAACTAACGGTTTGGTCCGTTGCATTGGCCGGTTCCGTAATCGCATTCAACTGAAAGGTCTCCCCAACCTGTAGGCTGACTTGACTGGGTGATGTCAATACGTTATAAACGGAAATTGGGTTTTGCGGAGTGCCGGCTACCTTAATCAAGGAACTGGCCTTGTACCCGCCATCATTGGTGGTCACGGTTACATCAATTTCTCCGGGTCCTACGGCCGTTACCAAACCTGTAGCTGCGTCAATCGCGGCAATGGTAGCATCATTGGTTATCCAGCTTACGGATTGGTCCGTCGCGTTGGAGGGCTCCGTAATGGCATTCAATTGAAAGGTTTCGCCAACCTGAAGGTTTACAACATTAGGTGATGTCAGCACATTGTAAACTGGAATGTTAATTGTTACCTCTCCAAAGACTTCTACCTCTGCCAGGGAAAGAATTTTATTATTCCCTGGTAAATATACCATTAGGTATTTACCACTAGTGTTTACATTGGTAAAGAATTGTGAGGGGGTAGCATTGGCTGTTCCCACTTCGGTATAGTCGGCGGGATTGTTGCTCTGGGTGTTTCCAACCAAGAGTTTGGCACCATTCAGTCGATCGTAACAGCAATCTGTTCGATTGTACATATTGATTTTGCTGATAGTATATTCTGCTCCTAGGTCTACACGCCACCATGGATTGTTGGAAGTGGCCGTATGCGTTACTGAGCCATTTGTATACAGTCCGCTTCTATTTCCATCAATGGCCTTTGAAGCATCCCCTCCAAAATCGAGGCTAGATTGTACCGCTGGCTTATTCAAGGCCAAATTCACCTCATTGGGTCCAGTATTCGAACCCAATTGGCGTATCCAAGCTTCCAAAAGTGCAATGCCATTCGCATCAATTTTGTTCTTGGCAATGGGAGGCATGGCTATTCCTTCCTGTAGACTATTGGCTCGCAGGTACACAATGGATTTCTCCGGAGAACCTTGTTGCAAAATGGCTTCATCGGGGATACCCAAGGAATTAAAAATTCCTGCATCCAAAAGACCTGTTTGTTCCAGGTTCAGTACCATTCTCATATCAAAATCTGCCCTAACATCGGAACCGGCCTGGTGGCAATAGGCACAATTGAGGTCTAAATAAGAACGAGCCTTTTCATCTAAGGACGCGTTTACATCGGTCAAAGCTTTATATTTTAACAGGGAGTTTGTATTTGCATCCGTAATTGTTTGGTCCAAAATGCCCAAATGGCTCAAGGTGACCAATTGATTGGCCGTTCTTCCTGTTCTGGGATACCTTAAATCCTTGTTCAGATATCTAGTGCGCGTACCAATGGTACCTCCTGTGCTAGGATTATGACAGGTCACGCAATCACTTCTACTGGGATAACTCCAAACTTGGGCCTCGGTCGTGCCATCGGCCCTGGTAATATTCAAGGTTTCATCCAAACCGGATGTCAATAGAACCGCATCGGTCTGGGCATCGTTCCATTTATAGGTAACATAATAAAACTGGCCGTTGGTCGCCTTGACTGAAAAACGTGTCTCCAGACGTTTGGTCACCGTAGGGTTATTTTCATCCAAAGGCATTTCAAAATGCTTTATCAGCACTAATCCAATTGGAAAATCCCAATTTCCGTTTTCGGAATAATTGATCTGCTCCTCTTGCGTATTGTGGGTACCATCGTTTGGGATTCCCAACCATCTTTTCTTAAGGGCACCATCGGACCAAAATGATTCGATCAATTCATAGGGAAAAATTCCTTGTGACGGCGTTAAAGTGGATAGGTCACTAAATGCCCCTGTTTCGCTTAAGGTCTGTGGCAGGGTTTCTTCGAAGGATTTTTTGGTCATTAGTTTAAATAACGTGGACACCCCTTGCTTGAGAATATAGAGTTCCCCTTGTTTGTCCTCTCCAAATGAAATTATGTTTGTGGAACTGAAATTCCCCAACTGTTCGTAAGAACCATTCGAGGTATCCACGGCCCAGATTTCCTCGCCAACACCGTAATCGGCACAGATATATTTTCCACTGAGTTCCGGAATTTCCTCTCCCCTGTACACAAATCCTCCGATTACGGCATTGGCCTGGGATCGCGGAAAGGCCACAAGAGGTTCTTCATGGGGCATGTTCTCGTAAAGTCCCGATACACAAAAAGTACTCCGGAAAAGACCTTCATACAAGGGCCAGCCATAGTTTCTTCCTTTTTTGACCACATTGATTTCCTCATGGCGGCCTCCGCCAATCTCGCCAATGTACAAATTGCCGGTAACCTTGTCTTTTGTCATCCTATGGGGATTACGGTGCCCCATGGAATAGTATTCCTCAAAGCGGCCTCCATTGGGACTTAAAAAGGGATTGTCATTGGGTATCCAATAACCCACCCCGGTAATCTCATCGGAAAACCCGTGGTCTTGGGGCATGGTCTTAATGGGTGCATGGCTGCGGGCAGGATTTTTATCCACATCCAAGCGGAGCACGCCACCATCCAAGTTATTTACAATATCCTGTGACTTTTTAAACGCGGTCTGATCCCCAGTGGTCAAGTACAAATAACCATCATCCCCAAAAAGAAGTCCTCCACCTCTATGGGTCGTGCCATACATCCTAAGTTTTAACATTACCTCTTCAGAGTTTTCGTTGACGGTCATGGTGGACGGGTTCATGGTGTATCTGGAAAGAATTAAAAAATTACCCCAATATTCCTCGCTGTTACAACTTTGGGTGGTATACATATTAGGATAATTATTTCCGTTACGATCTTTTGTGTGTAATAGGTATAGAAGTAATTATTTCCTGCAGTACCAAATTGGGGATGAAAAGTAAATCCTAGAAAACCTCCATCCCAAACGACGCCTACTTTATTGCTCAAATCCAATAACATGTTCTTTTGGGACACTTCCGGATCCTTGTCAAACCAATAGATCTTCCCATCCCTTTGTCCGACTACAATTTTAGCCGATGTTGGCAATTCATTGAAGGTCAATGGGGAATCAAACGTGAGATTCGTATAAACGGGCGCGTATGGCAATCCATTTGAATTGGGTACTGCGGCTGGAAAATTAAAGTTCAGATAACGGCCCAAAGGTTCTGGGGCATCAAGCCCCGAGCCAATGAAAAAGGGAGTGGCACTTAGCAACAAAAAGGCCAGTGTGGCAATTAACGTGTATTTTCTCTGGTTAGAACGTAAAAGATATTTTCATAGATTGGTCGGTCTCGATTAACGTGGCAAATAAGGAAATACGGTTGTAACAAAGCCATACTTTTCGATTAACCGATGGTATTTTAGCCCAAACCAACTTCTTGTCAACATTTCCTACAGTTGCAAGTGGGATTTACCCATAGTTCTGATTATCAACCTTTTTAACAAAAATGCTTAGGTATGTATCGCTAAAAGACTTTGCTACGACAAAATCAAAATTTCCAATTGGTCTTTTATACGACATACGGAAATACAGCGTTACTAAATGCCAGAAACTGTTTAAGCAAGTATGTTCGTTTAGCCCTGTTTTTATGCATGTAATTAAACAGTCTATAAAACATTCTTAAAATGGGTCTAAATAAGCACACTTAGGTTCTTGAAAACTTGTTAATAACTACCCTGTGCAGTAAATTTGTGCAAATTAAATTAGCAACTAATGAGCGGATTTTTTAAATCTTCAATTGGTAGAAAATATGCGATGGCTCTTTCGGCCCTTTTCCTAATGGTTTTTCTACTACAGCACTTTGCCATCAATATTTTATCGGTCTTTAGTCCGGATGCCTTTAACGAAGCTTCCCATTTTATGGGCACCTTTTGGGCGGTACAATTTGTACTCCAGCCCATTCTCATTTTTGGGGTGGTCTTTCATTTTGTGATGGGGTTCGTATTGGAAATTAAAAATAACAAGGCGCGCCAAAAAAGCTATGTCAAAAACAATGGTAATGCGAATTCTTCTTGGATGAGCAGGAACATGTTATTGACCGGTGCGGTGGTTTTGGCATTTCTGGTCTTGCACTTCATAGATTTCTGGATTCCGGAACTAAATGTGAAATACATCCAAGGAGACATGTCCGGTCTTTTGACAGACGGTGAAGGCTTTAGATATTATGAGGAGTTGGTTCATAAGTTTGAGAACCCTTTGCGTGTTGGAGCCTATGTGTTGGCCTTTGTTTTGCTCAGTCTGCATTTGCTTCACGGATTTAGTTCGGCATTTCAATCCGTTGGTGCGAACAATATTTACAAGAAAAGTATGAAAGGTTTGGCTCAGGTGTACGCTATAGGTCTTCCCGTAGGATTTATTTTCATTGCACTTTACCATCATTTCAACCATTAAAAAATAGCTACTATGGCATTAGATTCAAAAATACCGGAAGGCCCGCTGGCCGATAAATGGACCAACCATAAAAATAAGATCAATCTTGTTAATCCTGCGAACAAACGTAATATAGACGTTATCGTAGTAGGTACAGGGTTGGCCGGAGGATCGGCCGCCGCTACCTTGGCGGAATTAGGATATAACGTAAAGGCTTTTTGCTTTCAAGATTCGCCACGTAGGGCGCATTCCATTGCGGCACAGGGCGGGATAAACGCTGCCAAAAATTATCAGGGTGATGGAGATTCCACGTATAGACTATTTTATGATACCGTAAAAGGTGGGGACTACCGTTCCCGTGAAGCAAACGTATACCGTTTGGCAGAGGTATCTACCAATATTATTGACCAATGTGTAGCACAAGGGGTCCCATTTGCAAGGGAGTACGGCGGATTGTTGGATAACCGTTCCTTTGGAGGCGTTTTGGTATCGCGTACTTTTTACGCTGCAGGTCAAACAGGACAACAATTGCTTTTAGGTGCTTATTCTGCCATGAACCGACAAATAGGACGTGGTAAGATCAAAATGTACAATCGGCATGAAATGTTGGACGTAGTTATCGTCGATGGCAAAGCAAGAGGTATTATTGCCCGTGATTTGGTTTCCGGTAAGATTGAAAGGCATTCTGCCCATGCCGTGGTTTTGGGAACCGGTGGCTATGGGAATGTATTCTATTTGTCCACCAATGCCATGGGAAGTAACGTAACCGCTGCATGGAAAGCACATAAACGGGGAGCATTTTTTGCGAATCCCTGCTATACGCAGATACATCCTACCTGTATTCCTGTTTCGGGAGACCATCAATCCAAACTCACTTTGATGTCAGAATCCTTACGAAATGACGGTAGAATCTGGGTGCCCAAGAATATGGAAGATGCCGAAGCTATACGCGCTGGCAAACTAAAACCAACAAAAATCGCTGAGGAAGACCGTGACTACTATCTAGAGCGCCGTTATCCTGCTTTTGGAAACTTGGTTCCCAGGGATGTGGCGTCAAGAGCCGCCAAAGAGCGCTGTGACGCCGGATATGGAGTAAATGCCACGGGAGAAGCCGTATACTTGGATTTTGCCGATGCATTCATGCGTTATGGTAGGGAACAGGCTTTGGTAAAAGGATTGGACGTAAACGATGATGTCCTAGTGAAAAAATTGGGTCAGGAAGTGGTCAGGACCAAGTATGGAAACTTGTTCCAGATGTACGAAAAAATCGTAGATGAAAATCCGTACGAGACCCCTATGATGATTTATCCTGCCGTGCATTACACCATGGGAGGTGTTTGGGTGGATTACAATCTGATGACCACCATCCCTGGTTGCTATGCAATTGGGGAGGCGAATTTCTCAGATCACGGCGCCAATAGATTGGGTGCATCCGCCCTCATGCAAGGGTTGGCAGATGGCTACTTTGTACTGCCCTATACCATTGGCGATTATTTGGCCGATGATATCCGTACAGGACCTATCCCAACAGATACCAAGGAATTTGACGAAGCGGAGAAATCCGTACGTGACAATATCGACCATTTGATCAACAACAAGGGGAAGCACCCTGTTGATTATTTCCACAAACGTCTTGGTAAGATTATGTGGAACAAATGTGGGATGTCTAGAAATGCGGAAGATTTAAAATCGGCCATTGATGAAATCGCGGAATTGAGAGCTGAATTCTGGAAAGATGTAATGATTCCTGGATCTGCAGATGAATACAATGAGGAATTGGCCAAGGCCGGTCGTGTTGCTGATTTCTTGGAATTGGGCGAATTGTTCGCAAAAGACGCCCTACAACGTGAGGAATCTGCGGGTGGTCACTTTAGGGAGGAATATCAAACCCCCGAAGGCGAAGCCAAAAGAAGGAAGGAATTCCAGTATGTTTCTGCTTGGGAGTATAAAGGGGAACCAAAAGATGCCGTTTTACATAAGGAGGAATTGGTTTACGAGAATATTGAAGTTAAGGAAAGAAGTTATAAATAAAGGAAAGCTATGAATTTAACATTGAAAATTTGGCGTCAAAAAAACGCTAATGATAAAGGGAAAATGGTTGATTACAAAATCAACGACGTCTCTCCTGATATGTCCTTTTTGGAAATGCTGGATGTGTTAAACAGTGGGCTTATCCTAAAGGGAGAGGAACCCGTAGCTTTTGACCATGATTGTAGGGAAGGCATTTGTGGGTCATGTTCCTTGTACATTAACGGCGAGGCTCACGGACCTGATAGAGGTGTTACAACATGTCAATTGCATATGCGTAAGTTTAAGGATGGGGATACCATTTATATAGAACCGTTTAGGGCCACCGCATTTCCTGTAATAAAGGATTTGATCGTTGATAGAAGTGCCTTTGACCGTATTCAGAACGCTGGCGGATTTATATCGGTTAATACCTCTGGAAATACGATAGACGCCAACGCGATTCCTATAAACAAACACGATGCGGACGATGCCTTTAGTGCCGCCACATGTATAGGGTGTGGTGCCTGTGTGGCCAGTTGCAAAAATTCTTCGGCCATGTTATTCGTAGGTGCCAAGGTTTCCCAATACGCCCTCTTACCGCAAGGTAGGGTGGAAGCCGTTGATCGTGTAAAGAATATGGTCGCACAAATGGACCTGGAAGGCTTTGGAAACTGCACCAATACGGGTGCATGCGAGGTAGAATGTCCAAAAGGAATTTCCTTGGAGAATATTGCGCGCATGAACAGGGAATACCTTTTTGCCAATATCAAGGACTAGTTACCACATCATAAAATTTATTTAAATCCCATTTCGAATGAAATGGGATTTTTTACTTTTAAGGGATGCCCAAAAAATATTCAGAAGAACGTATTAAAGTCCCAAGATTTAATGAGGAATCTGGTTTCTATACTACGCCTCAACGGTCAAAGATCATGAGCAAAATACGTGGCAAGAACACCATACCTGAAATGGCTTTTAGAAAGGCTTTGTATGCCGCAGGATATAGATATCGGGTTGATTATAAAAAATTGATAGGAAAGCCTGATATCGCCCTCAACAAATACAAAACGGTCATCTTTATCGATGGAGAATACTGGCACGGCAAAAACTGGAAAGAACGGAAACCCAAAATTAAGACCAACCGTGCGTTTTGGATTGCCAAAATTGAACGGAACATGCAGCGCGATGAAGAAGTTAACAGAGAGCTAGAGCGTTTGGGATATTCTATTTTCAGATTCTGGGAAACCGAAGTAAAAAAGGAACTGGAAAAATGCCTTCAGTTGGTTCTGAAACATTTGGACAAGATGGAAAATCAGGATAACAACAAGTTGCATTAAGATAAGCTTAACCTTTAAAAACCCTTATTTAATAAGGTCTTAACGCATGTTTAGGTTTACTTCCCCTATATTAAGAGTGAAAAAAAGTTTAACCTAAAAATTAGAATATAATGAAGAGGATTGCAATTTTAGCAACACATGGATTTGAAGAAAGTGAATTAAAATCCCCAAAGGAAGCCATGGAAAATGAAGGCTTTCAAGTAGATATCATAAGCCCTGAAAACGGTAAAATAAAAAGTTGGTCCCATGGTAATTGGTCCAATAGCTATGATGTGGATAAAAATCTTTCGGATGTAAAAGCGGAAGATTATAATGCCTTAATGTTACCTGGTGGTGTAATCAACCCAGATACTTTGAGAAGGAACGAAGATGCACTGGTTTTTGTTAGGGATTTCTTTAGCATGAAAAAGCCGGTGGCAGCTATTTGCCATGCCCCACAGATTTTAATAAGTGCCGATGTGGTAAAAGGAAGAACCCTTACATCCTTTAGCTCCATCAAAGATGACCTTATCAATGCTGGGGCCAAATGGGAAGACAAGGAAGTTGTTGTAGATGATGGTTTTGTGACCAGTAGAAATCCTAACGACCTACCAGCCTTTAACTCCAAGTTAATTGAGGAAATCAAGGAAGGGAAACATAAGGAGCAACATGCTTAATTTTTTAGTTTAGTTGTTTAGAAAGGCCCGGGTTTCGACTCGGGCTTTTTTAGTTTATTTTTATAACTATGAACAAGGAAAAAAAAATTATATCCAAATTGCCCGATGTAAAAACCACCATTTTTACCACCGTAGGGAATTTGGCCCGAAAACATAACGCTATTGACCTGTCCCAAGGGTTTCCAAATTTTGAAGCGGATGCCAAACTAATTTCCTTGGTAAACCAAGCTATGGAACAGGGTCATAACCAATATGCCCCAATGCAGGGCTATTATGGCTTAAGAGAAATTATTTCAGAAAAAATTCAAACACTCCATGGTCATCAATATCATCCAAAAACTGAAATAACAATTACCGTAGGGGCTACCCAGGCCATTTACACGGTCATAACGGCATTTGTACATCCAAGAGATGAGGTAATCGTACTAAAACCTGCTTATGATTGTTATGAGCCCGCCATTCAGGTCAACGGGGGAATACCTATTTTTCTACAATTAGATGTCCCAGATTATAAAATTGATTGGAAAGCCTTCAAAGCCAAAATCACCAAAAAAACCAAAATGGTGATTATCAATACGCCTCATAATCCTAGTGGGAAAATACTTTCCGAAGACGATATGCTGCGGTTACAGGAAATTCTCAAGGACACAAATATTTTGGTGTTAAGTGACGAAGTCTACGAACATATTGTTTTTGATGGAAAGGAGCATCAAAGCGTTTCAAGATTTCCAGATTTAGCAGAACGAAGTTTTGTCTGTGCATCCTTTGGCAAAACCTTCCACGTTACAGGTTGGAAAATAGGTTATTGTGCCGCTTCTAAAGCCCTAATGGAAGAGTTTAGAAACGTGCACCAATTTGCCGTTTTCTGTGTGGACCATCCAGTACAGCGGGCTTTGACAGAATACTTAAAAACTCCCGAACGTTATCTTGGACTCAATGATTTTTATCAGGGGAAACGAGACCTATTTCTTAAGGGCCTTGCCAATAGTAAATTTAAGTTCATCCCCTCGCAAGGCACCTATTTCCAGCTATTGGACTACACACAACTCACCCAGGAAACCGATGAGGAATTTGCAAAAAAACTGATTCTGGAACACAAGTTGGCCAGTATTCCAATTTCTTCCTTCAATGTAAATAATAGGGACGATAAAGTACTTCGGTTTTGTTTTGCAAAAACAGAAGATACCTTATCCAAGGCTTTGGAAATTCTAAATGGTCTTTAATTCAGCACCGCGTTTACTTTGGCCATAAATTCGCCGATTTTATTCGGTTCCAACCAACGTGTGATTACCACCATGTCATTTTCTTTATCAATAACAATAAAATTGCCTCCAAAACCGGCCGCATAATAGATGTTCTCCGATAATCCGTCCCAATGTCTATTTCCCTTTTTGTTCAACCACCACATATATCCATAATTGACATTTGGAGTAGACGGTGCAATGGCCTGCTTAATCCAATCCTCACTTATGAGTTGTTCATTATTCCATTTCCCATCATTTAGAAATAGCAGTCCAAAGCGGGCCATGTCCTCTGTATTGATAAATAGACCTGCACCGGAATGACCTCCACCCGTTACGGACTTCATATTGATACCATCGATTTCCGTCCATGCATGGTCATATCCATACCACCTCCAAGTAGTACTTGCGCCAATACGGTCCATAATGTTTTCCTTTAATACCTGTGGCAACGGTTTTCTCCAAAGATGGGTTAAGGCATAGGCCAACACATTGACACGTACGTCATTGTACTCCATAAACGTACCGGGCTCCTTGGGTCTTTCAAATTTCCAATCATCTATGCCGCCTTCACTGGGCGGACGATCCGCCCAATCCTTACCGCCCCATATTTCTCCAGACCATGCAGAATTTTGTTGTAGCAAATGTTCCCAGGTAATTTTGGAATTATGTTCCCCATCAAAAGTACCGTCCCAGATATAATCCGAAGCTTTATCCTTGGTTGATTCTATCAAACCACGGTCCACCGCGATACCTGCGGTAGTACTCAGAAAACTTTTGGTGACACTAAACGTCATATCCACACGTTTTACATCTCCCCATTGGGCCACGATGTACCCATTTTTTAGTATCATGCCCGCAGGTCCGCCCCGTTTTTTGGTAGGACCTAGGATTTTATGGAAGGGTTCCCTTTCAAATCCCTTCAAGATGGCAATTCTAAGGTCCCTTGAACCGGAGTATTCGTTCGCTTGTGCGAAATCCACCGCAGCCTGAAGTTTATCCGTATTGATTTTATATTCTTGTGGCCTTTTTTGTTCCCAAGCGGCATTGGGTTCAGGAAAATAGTATTCCTGGGCACTCAATGCACAGGAAAACAAAAAGAAAAAAAAGATGTTCACATAACTTTTCATACTCATAGTTTTATCTGTTTATAACATCATATCGCATTAACCAATCGGTTTGCTTGTCATTTCCAATATAGTAGGGATGTGTCCCAAATTTATAGAATCCATGACGCTCATAAAAGGCTATGGCGCGCGGGTTTTTCTCCCAAACACCCAACCATAGAAAAGATTTTCCAATATTACCAGCCCTATCCTTTATCCAATCCAAAAGTCGCTTTCCCAATTGCTTTCCCTGAAAGGCCTTGCATACATAGATTCGTTCCAATTCCATGGAGTCCTTCTGTTTTATATCTGTTTGGGCAGCCTCTGTATTCAATTTAAAGTAAGCGGCCAAATTGCCTTCATAGTACACAAAATAAAAATTCATATGTGGGTTTTCCAGTTCCCGGCATAATTGCTCTTTAGAAAATGCCTTATCCAGATACGAGTTGAAATCGGCTGGATTGTTTAGATTGCGAAACGCATCGGAAAAAGTGGTTCTGGATATGGACATCAATTCCTCCACATCGCAAGGTTTGCACGGCACAAATTCAAGTTTTGGGATGTTCGACATCGTTAGTCCGTCAACGTTTCCTCAAAGAGTTTAAAAATGCGCTTGTACTCATCCGTCCAACTGCTCGGTTCCACAAATCCATGACGTTCAACGGGATACACCGCCATTTCCCAATTCTCCTTACCCAACTCGATTAAGCGCTGAGATAATCGGACCATATCCTGAAAATGGACATTATCGTCTACCATGCCATGTAAAATGAGCAACTTCCCTTCCAGACCTTCGGCAAAATATATAGGAGAACTACGTTTATAAGCCAAACTGTCCTGCACAGGCGTATTTAGAATATGCGCTGTATACCTGTGGTTATAGGCCGCCCAATCCCCCACGGAACGAATGGCGGCACCCGCACTAAAGGTTTCGGGAGCATTGAACATACCCATCAGAGTGATGAACCCTCCGTAAGAGCCCCCATACATGCCGATTTTATCTTGGTCCACTCCGTAATTCTCCACCAGAAATTTGGCACCATCTACCTGATCTGAAAGGTCCTTACCGCCCATATGACGGTAGATTCCCGTACGCCAGTCCCTGCCGTAACCAGCACTTCCGCGGTAATCAATATCCAATACGGTATAACCATTATCCACCAATAGATTGTGAAACATATATTCCCTGTAATAGGAGCTCCACCACTTATGTGCATTTTGTAAATACCCCGCGCCATGCACAAAGATTATGGCTGCATTATTTTTTACATTCGCATCTGGGATGTAGAGCCTCGCATGAACATTGGCCCCATCAGCTGCCGGAAATGTAATGATTTCAGGGTCTTTCCATGAGTATGCATTAAAGGCTTCCGTATTGGATTCGGTGATTTTCACGGAGTCGCCGCTTTTTCCATACACTGGATTTTTCTGTACATAAAGTTCCGTGGGCTTGTTTGAATACGAATAAAGGATGGCCATTTGTTTTTCATCTGGCGAAAGCGTTACGTCGTTTCTTCCTTCCCACTGGGTCAATTGTTGCATTTTGCCTCCCTTTAACGGCATCGTATAAAATTGACGGTCCCCTGGTTGATCTTTGTTCGCCGTAAAATACCAGCGTTTCTTATCCTTGGAAATATAGGGGTCGTAAATCTCAAAATCGCCGGAGGTCAAAGCCTTTTTGCTTTTTCCATCCATATCCATAGTATACAGATGGGCGTAGCCCGTTTTTTCGGATTTGTACCATATACTTTTTCCATCGGGCATCCAACCAAGGTCACCACCATTGAACCAACCCGTAATGCCAGGCCCCGCAATCCACGCATCATCATGTTGACGGTCCAGTTGGGTTATAGTTCCGGTTGCGGCATCCAACAGCACCAGCCATCTATCTTTATAATTGCTGGCCTGAAGGTCCAAAATGGCCTTTTCTCCATCGGGATGCCATGTGGGATTACCTATTCTACCAATGGGATTTTTGTTTTCATAGGTTTTATCGGGATAATCCTTCATAAATTCCGGAACGTCGTTTAGTCCTGCCAAGCTATCTAGTTCAACCGGATAGTTTGTACGCCTTTTTGTGTCGTACACGAACATTTCGTAAGAAGGAAGTTCGTCGCCCACCTTTGTTCGGGTAGTTTGCTCTTCAGTATACCCCGATTCCGTTACAAAATGGGGAACCATGGTGTTTTTGTTTTTTGGGGTATCCATCAACACATAGGTCAAATAGCGCCCGTTTGGCGAAACCGTTTGGTTGATGACCTGTTTATTCCCGGTCGCTATGGGCAGGGGTTCAAGGGCGTCCAATTTCTTGGAGATTCGCTCACCCAACTCCCTTTTTTCCTTTCTTTCCCGTAATACGCCAAAAAGTTCCAATTGATCTTCGTACAGCCATTCATCCTTAGTGCTCCTTTTTGGGTCTTCTTCCAGCTTCTCTACAAAGTCGGTAAGCTGTTCCAAGACCCCGCTTTCCATATCCCAAGAATAAACATTCGATTTTTTTATAAAGGCCACTTTTTTGCCATTATCCATAAAATGGGGGTTGGATTCCCTCTCCTTGGTTTTTGTAATGGGCAACATATTGGCAGTTAAACGATCTAAAAGAAAAATGTCCCCATTCTTGGCGTATACCGATTTATTTAGGGCGGGGTGGTCTACTTTTCGAGTTGCCGGAAGCTTCTGGGACTCCAAAAAATCGATTTTTCCAATTCTTCCGGAATTTAGGTTGTAGCCGTATAGGGAATCGCTATAGGCCATTTCCGGATTCCAATCGAAATAGATGGTGGATTGGTCCATCGACCAAAAGACATTGGAAGGCCTATGCCCAATAAAGTCATCGCCCTTCATTATATCTTCAATCTTTAATTTGGAAGTATTGGATTCTTGCGCGGCTAGATCAACAAAAAGAACCAGAAAAAAAGTACAAAAGGAAAAAAAGTACTTTGTCATAAAAATTGGATTTAGATCTGAAAATAATAATAACAAGATATAGCTATAAAAATAGGGATTATTACAGGGCATACGGTAGCTTTTTACCTTAAAAAAGAAGATGTCCCCTCTAAAGCCAAAGTCATATCCATATTATTAAGAAAACCATAGTAACGCCTTCGTACATGAAATGGAAGGATGCTATTTCAAACAAGGCAAAAAAAAAGAGCAACCTGGGGGAGTTGCTCTTTTTTTCTTTTGCTACGACTTAAAGCATAAACAGCTTTTTCGTCAATCGTACAAAACCACTCAAAAAATCGTTATGGTATACTTGCACTTTTTCTTCTCTGGGAATGTAATTCTGGGTATCCATTTTAGGTTAAGTTTTGTTTTTACTTTGGGTTATTCACATCAGTGAAGTAAAGATAGGTCCAAAGACAAGTTAAAACCGAATTATTGTTGTGAAGATGTCCTAGAATGTTGTGAATAAAACAAGGTACCCTAATTCACCGATGAACTGCATTCCATCATGCTTTAATCGACCTTCATTTCCGGAATTTCCCCAGACACAATCAGCGTGCCTTCTGTAGCCTGCTTTATTTCTTCTACGGATATCCCGGGTGCGCGCTCCAACAAGATAAAGCCCTCAGGTCCCACCTCCAATACCGCTAGGTTCGTCACGATTTTTTTTACACACTTTACTCCCGTTAGCGGTAGGGTGCATTTCTTTAATAATTTTGATTCCCCGTCCCTATTGGTATGCATCATGGCCACGATAATATCCTCTGCAGATGATACCAAATCCATGGCACCACCCATGCCTTTGACCATCTTCCCAGGAATTTTCCAATTGGCGATATCACCGTTTTCCGCAACTTCCATAGCGCCCAAAATGGTAAGGTCCACATGTTTTCCCCGGATCATAGAAAAGCTGGTTGCCGAATCAAAAAAAGAGGCCCCAGGCAATGTGGTTATGGTCTGTTTGCCCGCATTTATAATATCGGCATCTTCCTCGCCTTCAAAAGGAAAGGGACCCATTCCCAATACACCATTTTCGCTTTGAAACTCCACGCTAATATCGTCCCGAACAAAGTTTGCCACCAATGTAGGTATACCGATACCTAGGTTAACGTAATATCCATCCTTAACTTCCTGAGCTATACGCTTTGCTATTCCGTTTTTATCAAGCATCTTTTAACCTCTTTTTCTTACGGTTCGTTGTTCAATTCGTTTTTCGTATCCCTTTCCCTGAAATATTCGTTGTACAAAAATTCCGGGAACATGGATTTGATTGGGGTCCAGAGATCCGGCAGGTAACAATTCCTCCACCTCAGCCACGGTTATTTTGGCCGCTCCACACATACATGGGTTAAAATTCCGTGCCGTTCCCTTAAAAATAAGGTTTCCGGCCTCATCGCCCTTCCACGCCTTCACAAATGAATAATCTGCCTTAAAAACTTCCTCAAGCACATACATTTTACCATTGAACTCCCTGGTTTCCTTCCCTTTGGCCACCTCGGTTCCATATCCTGCGGGGGTAAAAAATGCTGGAACCCCCCCTTGGGCCGCCCTACATTTTTCTGCCAAGGTGCCTTGGGGTGTCAGTTCCACTTCCAATTCCCCACTGAGCATTTGCCGTTCAAACTCATCATTTTCACCCACATAGGACGAAATCATTTTTTTTATCTGCCGTTTTTGAAGCAAAAGCCCTAAACCAAAATCATCCACCCCAGCGTTATTGGAAATACAGGTAATGTCCTTTATGCCCAATCGCACCAACTCTTCTATGGCCTTTTCAGGGATTCCGCATAAGCCAAATCCTCCAAGCATAAAGGTCATTCCATCCTTTACCCCGGCAAGGGCTTCTTTCACATCTGATACCGTTTTTCTAATCATAACAAACTTTCAATGTCATAGTACTAAAATAAGGCATTTAAATCGAAAAAAATAAAAAAGCCCCGGTCATCCCCGAAGCTTTAAAAAAATTTTAATGCCAGTTATTTTATTTAAAAATCCAGATCGTCCAAGTCGTCCTCGATTTGTAAGTCCTGTTGTTGGTCCTCTACAAATTGTGTACAGTCCGTAACTATTGTCATATCTTCCGGTTTTTCAAAATCCCCTTTAGATACGCCTAGCTCCTCGTTCCCGTAATTCTTTTTCATATATAATCCCCAAATGGGCAGTGCCATAGAGGCTCCTTGTCCATATAGAATGTTCTTAAAATGAATGGATCGTTCTTCGCCACCTACCCAAACCCCCGTGACCAAATTAGGCACCATGCCCATAAACCAACCATCACTATTGTTTTGGGTAGTTCCGGTTTTACCAGCAATGGGATTGGTCAATTCATAAGGATAGCCCGTAATAATTTCCTTATAAACCGTATTGTTTTTATTGTAGTTATGTCTTAATCTAGTACCTGACCCCCCTTGGGTCACACCTTTCATTAAATCGATCATGGCATAGGACACTTCCTTGCTCAAGACATCTTTTGTTTCAGGAACATATTCGTATAGTACTGTTCCGTTTTTATCCTCTATCCGGGTCACCATAACCGGTTTTACATAAACCCCTTGATTGGCGAAAGCACCATAAGCCCCTACCATATCATAAATATTGGCATCCAAAGTACCCAACGCTATAGAGGGTACCTCGGGAACATCTCCGGACATACCCAAATTTTTGGCAATGGCAACTACGGATTTAGGACCTACCTTGTCAATCAATTGTGCTGTTACCGTATTGACCGAATTGGCCAAGGCATTCTTTAGAGTCATTTCCCTCCCTGTATACTTTAAGTCTGAATTCCTAGGGCACCATGCCTCCATATTTCCATGTTTGCCTGCTTCAATGCAATATTGTGTGTCCGGCAACTTTTCACAAGGGGAAAGTCGCAACTGGTCAATGGCCGCTGCATAGACAAAAGGTTTAAATGTAGAACCTACCTGTCTTGCTCCCTGAATAACATTGTCATATTGAAAATGCTTGTAGTTGATTCCACCAACCCAGGCCTTTACATGGCCCGTCTGGGGTTCCATGGACATCATGGCGGCGCGTAAAAAGGTCTTGTAATACCGAATGGAATCCATTGGGGTCATAATTGTATCCTTCTCACGGGTATCGCTTTTCCAATCAAAGACCGTCATTTCGGTTTTTTTGGAAAAGGAGTTCCGTATCTCCCCTTCTGATTTCCCAGCGGCTTTCATTTCCCTCCAACGATCCGAATTTTTCATGGCCCTTTCTATAATGCCTTCCGTTTCTTCTGGAGTTAGGTCCAAGAAGGGAGTTGTTGGGTTACGTTCCGGTGTATTTTGATTAAAAAACTCCGCCTGCAAATTTGCCATATGTTCGTATACCGCTTCTTCCGCATTTGCCTGCATTTTAGAATCTATAGTGGTATATATTTTTAAGCCGTCCAAATAGATGTTCCACTTGTCACGCTCTCCAGGTAAGGCAGGTTTAGGATTTTTATCGATCCAATCCTTCATGAAACGCTGCAAATACATCCTAAAATATGTGGCCAGCCCCTCCCTATGGTTCTCTGGATTAAAGTTGATATCCATTTTCAAATCCTGTAGGGAATCCTTTTCCTGCTCAGTAATATAATCGTATTTGGCCATTTGTGCCAAAACCACGTCTCTTCTGGTTTTCACCATTTCCTCCCTGCGCAAAGGATTGAAGAGGGAGGAGTTTTTGAACATTCCAACCAACATGGCGGATTCCTCTATTTTCAAATCCTTGGGCTCCTTGCCAAAATAAATCCGGGCCGCAGAGCGAATACCATCCGCATTGTTTCCAAAATCATAAATATTGAAATACATACTGATGATTTCTTCCTTGGTATAACTACGCTCCAACCTTGTGGCAAGAACCCACTCTTTGATTTTTTGCTGTAAGGTTTCCAGCTTATTTCTAGATCTTACGCCCACAAATAATTGCCGTGCCAATTGCTGACTGATGGTACTGGCGCCACCCCTTGTGCCCAAAAAGAAAAAGGCCCGTACCGTTCCCCTAAAGTCGATTCCGGAGTGGTCCTGAAAACGGGCATCCTCCGTGGCGACCAAAGCGTTTACCAAATTCTCCGGTAAATCCTCATATTTTACATCGGTACGGTTATCGTCCAAATAAAATTTTCCCAATAGTTCCCCATCGGAGGAAATGATTTGGGAAGCTAGATTGGTTTGTGGATTTTCTAAATATTCGTACGGCGGAAGTTCTCCAAAAAAACCCCATGACGCCGACAGAAAAATCAACGCAATGAAGGCAATGCCTGATGCAAACAAAATCCAAAACCATTTGATGTATTTGGAAAAGCCAGGATTGCTTTTCTTTTTTACCGCTTTTGCCATGAGCCTAGGGATTACTTTTTGTTATTTCAATACCTACATCGGTAATACCTTCCAATGAAATCACTCCTTGAACAGTACCGTTTTTTCGCATCGCATGCGAAACTTCTAAGGTATATACGCCCGAAACGGGAAAAACGATGTTTTCCTTATACCATAATTTGTTTTCCTTTAAACTACCGGTGCCCTTTCCCAACCAAGTTCCATCCGGCAAGGCCATAGTATATTCCAAAGTATCCTGTATTACTTCCCCCTCTGGGGTACTAAGGGATGTTATCAAAAACAAGTTGCTGTAGGGGAAAGTATCGTCATTGCGCACATTAATGAACATATTGTATTCCTGTACCGTATCCATTTTTGTGAAGCTGAACTCAATAATATCGTCCTTGTTCCAAACAGCCCCCTTTAAGCTCTTATATTCAGAGGTGACCCCAGTTGTATTACACGAGGCGAGAAGGAATATTGCTAACATCAAAAAAAGATAGCTACGCATTTTTATTGCTCCTATTTCGTTTTCTGTTATTATTCGTATTATTCTTTTTCCTATTGCGGTTTCTATTGCCCTTGGATTTCTTCTTTGGCCTATCAAACCTAGTAAGGCTATCTTGCCCAACCACGTTTTCAAAAACTACTTTGTCCTCTGTAATATTGTCCACTGCATAAATTTCCAAACTTGGAACCTTCTCTTTTTTCTTGTTCTTCTCCAAGATTTCGTTCACCTGATCCTTGGATAGTACATGCCAATTGGCAGGTTCTTCTTTATATGAGAACCAAAGCAATTCCTTGAAAATATCCGTTTTTTGGCAAAAGGCAAGTCCTTTTTCCGTATTAAGTTTGGTGTCTTGGGGCGGAAAATCCTTTAGGGCGTCCAGATATACATCCAATTCGTAATTGAGACAACATTTCAGTTTTCCACATTGCCCTGCCAATTTTTGGGGATTTAATGAAAGTTGCTGATAGCGGGCCGCGGAAGTACTTACGGACCTAAAATCGGTCAGCCAGGTAGAACAACACAATTCCCTGCCGCAGGAGCCAATACCCCCTAGGCGCTGAGCCTCCTGTCTGTAGCCGATCTGCCGCATTTCTATACGTATGCCAAAAGCTTTGGCCATATCCTTTATAAGCTGTCTAAAATCTACCCGGTCCTCTGCTGTGTAGTAAAATGTAGCCTTGGAACCATCGCCCTGGAATTCCACATCGGAAATCTTCATTTGCAAATTCAAGATAATGGCGATTTCCCGAGATCTTTTTTTAATTTCCTCTTCCCTGTCCCTACATTTTTGCCAGATATCAATATCTTTTTGAGTGGCCTTTCTGTAAACTTTTGGAAGTTCCTCCTTTGCCGGATCTATTTTCTTGCGCTTCATCTGAACGCGTACGAGTTCCCCGGTGAGCGTAACCATACCAATGTCATGGCCGGACTGCGCCTGGGTAGCCACGATATCCCCAATGGAAAGGGAAAGGCTTTCGGTATTATTAAAAAATTCCTTTCTACTGTTCTTAAAGCGCACCTCAACATATTCAAATGGTCGCTCGCCATTAGGAAGCGACATATTTGAAAGCCAGTCAAAAACAGTTAATTTATTGCAACCATCTGTACCGCAAGTACCGTTATTCTTGCATCCCTTTGGTTGTCCATCCTTACCGGTAGAACAACTACTACAACCCATATTTTATATATTGATTTGGTTAAATCCTATGGGACCCACCAAACTAGGTTCATAAAAAATCTTCTTGTAAAGATAATCAAAATCTGAGCGAAAAAAAGTGCTCTTTTTTTGCATCATGGTTGGAATTCACAATCAAGAGTAAATCTATTGAGGTTACCTTTTGAACTTTAGTACTTCCGATCTGCCCTTTTTAAAAATTTTATTGCTCACTACTATGCCTTTTCTTAGTGCCTTTTGTTCCTCATAGGGCAAGGCGTGGATTTCCATACAATGATCAGAACAGCAATCGTTCATTTTTTCGGCACACTTTTTACATTGTATGAACAATAGGTGACAGGCCTCATTGGCGCAATTTACATGGTCATCACAGGGTTCCCCACATTGATGGCATTGGGAAATGATATCACTGCTAATTCGTTCGCCCCTTCTATGGTCGAAAACAAAATTCTTGCCCAAAAACTTATTCTCCAACCTTTGCTGCTCAACTTGCCTTGCATATTCTATTATACCTCCTTCAAGTTGATAGACTTGCTTAAACCCCTTATGCTTGTAATAAGCACTGGCCTTTTCACAACGGATACCCCCCGTACAGTACATGACCAACTTCTTGTCCTCTTTATGGTCCTGAAGGTCTTTTTCTATAATATCCAAAGAATCCCTGAATGTATCCACATCTGGGGTAATGGCATTCTTAAAATGGCCTATTTCACTTTCGTAGTGGTTTCTCATATCCACCAACACCGTATCCGGGTCCTCGATCAATTCGTTGAATTTCTGGGCATTTACATGAACCCCTTTGTTGGTGACGTCAAAAGTGGCATCGTTAAGGCCATCGGCCAAAATTTTATCCCGAACCTTGACCTTCAATTTCAGAAAGGACATATTATCCTGTTCTATGGCAATGTTCAATCGTACATTTTCCAAAAAGGTAATACTATCCAGAAAATCCTTAAACCTCTGAAAGTTCTCCGCAGGAACTGATAATTGGGCATTGATTCCCTCGTGGGCCACATAAATACGACCTAAAACATCTAGCTCGTTCCAATGAATGAACAAATGATTTCTAAAAATACCGGGATTGCCAATGTGTGCATATTTATAGAAAGAAATGGTCAAGCGATCTTGACCGGCCTCTTCAATGAGGGCAGCTCTTTCCTTTGCACTTAAGGTATTGTACAGTTGCATGCTATACTAATATTTTAAGTTTACAAATTTTGAGCGGCAAAGATATAAAATCCAGTAGGAACGGCTATGAATTGCCCGTAACAAAAAAGTCCCGATTTAAATCGGGACTTTTGTTTGGCCATTCCTGCTTTTCCTCTTCACAGCATTTGTTGAGTTAGTTTATTAGGAAATGACCTTTAATACCTGTAACACTAAAAACTGCTTACAAAACTATGTTTTGCTCTCACGCTTTTCAACTAGATAGAAAATATCCAAAATGGTTGCGTAATAAATGTGGATATTCTTTTTTCCGAAAAGAAACACTAATTTAGCATTCCTAAAAAATACATAATGAGTTCCGAAAAAGAAGCCAAATTAAAAGCCCTAAAACTAACCCTGGATAAGCTGGACAAGACCTATGGAAAAGGTGCCGTAATGAAGATGGGGGACAGTGTTGTTGAAGATGTAGAGGTAATTCCTTCTGGATCCCTAGGACTTGATATAGCCTTAGGCGTTGGCGGTTACCCAAGAGGTAGGGTCATTGAAATATATGGACCGGAATCCTCTGGTAAGACCACGCTCACATTACATGCAATTGCGGAGGCACAAAAAAAAGGGGGGATAGCGGCTTTCATTGATGCGGAACATGCATTTGACCGTTTTTATGCCCAAAAATTGGGTGTCGACATTGATAACTTGATAATTTCCCAACCGGACAACGGGGAGCAGGCCTTGGAAATAACGGATAACTTGATTCGTTCCGGGGCAATTGACATTGTGATCATCGATTCTGTTGCCGCACTGACTCCAAAGAGTGAAATCGAAGGTGAAATGGGTGATTCCAAAATGGGACTTCACGCAAGGTTAATGTCTCAAGCACTTAGAAAACTAACAAGCTCCATAAGCAAAACGCACTGTACCGTTATATTTATAAATCAATTACGCGAAAAGATCGGTGTGATGTTCGGTAACCCAGAAACCACTACGGGCGGTAACGCACTAAAATTTTATGCCTCCGTTCGATTGGATATTAGACGTTCTACCCAAATCAAAGATACAGATGGTAACATCCAAGGTAACAAGACCCGAGTAAAAGTGGTCAAAAACAAGGTTGCACCTCCATTTAGAACTACCGAGTTCGACATTATGTACGGAGAAGGCATTTCCAAAGTTGGAGAAATCATTGACCTTGGGGTAGAGTACGAAATCATAAAGAAAAGCGGTTCCTGGTTCAGTTATGGAGATACCAAACTAGGTCAAGGAAGGGACGCCGTCAAAACCCTTTTATTGGACAATCCTGAATTATTGGATGAATTGGACGGTAAAATACGAGATGCCCTTAACGCCGTTAACAATTAAACTTCTTAAAACTAGGTCCTTTATAAGTACTTAAAGGATTTTATATTTTGATTTTTCACTCTAGCGGACAAGGCTGAGGTACTATCATTTAAAAATATTCCTCTCCACTAAAAATCAAGGGGAAAACGCAACCTTTAGGATAGATTTTCATCTTTCTTGTAAAAGAAATTGTAACGATGATGAAAAAATATACCCTAGTGGTCGCGGTGTTCGCATTGCTATTAGGTAGTTGTTCCCTAAATGATGACGAACCCAACTTCAATTTTAAGGCATTACGTATAGAGAGTGCGGAATTACCGGAATCCTTCAATTTGAATGAAACGTACCAAATAAACGTAACCTATTCCTTGCCCGATGGATGCACACAATATGAAGGATTTGATGTGACCAAAGAAGACATGACTATAAGAAATGTGGTTGCTATAGGTGTTGCAATGACAGATTTGGTATCTTGTACCCAGGCGATAACCCAAGAAGAGGCTTCCTTTAACTTCATTGTAAAATATGACCAACCCTATACCTTTAGATTCTATCAAGGGGATAATAGTGCTGGTGAGCCAGAGTTTTTTGAGGTTGTTGTTCCTGTAAACTAGATGTAAAAAATATAACCAACATATTTGTTGCTGGAAGAACTGGTACATAGATGTAAAAAAGGCGAGCGTAAGGCCCAAGAGCTATTGTATAAACAGTATGCGGGCGTACTCTATGGTATTTGTTTGAAATATTCCAGGAACAAGACAGAAGCTGAGGATAACCTACATGATAGTTTTATGACCATTTTTGAAAAAATAGGCCAATACAAGTCAACAGGTTCCTTTGAAGGATGGATAAAGCGTATTACCGTAAACACGGTATTGCAGAAATATAGGCGAGAGGAATATTTAAGCGTGGTCAACGAGAACATTCCCGAAGAAGTGACCTTGGAATCCAATTTCGCAGATATAGGGCTTCAATCCTTATTGGGATATATACAGGAATTGCCAAATAAATACAGGACAACATTCAACCTTTATGTCCTAGACGGTTACAGCCATAAGGAAATCAGTCAGATGCTGGGAACTTCGGTAGGAACGTCCAAATCCAATTTGGCAAGGGCAAAAATGTTACTTAAGGAAAAAATTGAGAGTAAACTATCACAATCAATCATTGGTTTGGTGATTATAATTGGAAATTGTTTTTGATTCCGTTGGGAATCCGTAGAAATATGAGTTTTGAATAATGAGCAAGAAGCATTTAGATGAATTTTTTCAAGAAAAATTCAAAGGTTTTGAAGAGACACCTGATGATAAGGTATGGGTTGCCATAGCATCATCATTGGACAGAAAAAAGAAAAAAAGAATTTTGCCTCTATGGTGGCAACTTGCCGGAGTAGCTGCAGTACTGGTCTTTGGCCTTCTACTGTTAAATCCTTTTGACACTGGTAATTCCCCAAATGTCAATAGCGTTACGGATACGGAGCAAAAACAAAGTGATGACACGTTGTTAAAAGAGACCATACGTGCCAAAGATGCTGTTTCAAGTGCGCCCAAGGATGTAAATCCTGCAGAAATTGATACCAATACCAACTCCCAACCGGAAGGATTCATTGTGGAAACGGACAAGTCTCGCAGCACACCTGCTACCAATGGTGGAATTCGCAATGCTACTAAAAATGAAGCCACGAATATTTCAAACCAAGCCAAAGTTGCCGGCACTGAACCGGGTAATAAAATAAACAAATCGGAAAACTTATTTTCAGGGCAAGCAATTACCCATAGAAACAGGCAGGAATCCCAATTTTCTGCTTCAGGGAACAAAACAACCGGTGAACCAAAAGAAAAGGAACAAGTGGCCGAGCCTTCCATGGATAATCCTATGGTAAAACCGAATGCCGAGACAATCGCTTTCAACGAAGAAAAAGAAAATATCCAAAGTACGGTCTCCGAAGGTAAAAAATCCTTGTACGACGAGATTCAGGACCAGGAAGAAGAAGAAAATGCTGCTTCCAAAACTTCGGGGAATAAATGGTCTGCAGGGCCAAGTATTGCACCGGTATATTTTGATGCTTTGGGAACGGGTTCTCCTGTTAGCCCCATGTTTAGTGCCAACACCAAATCCGGTAATGTCAATATGAGTTATGGGCTCTCCGTAGCCTATGAGATCAGCCCAAGGCTATCCGTACGGTCCGGGGTTCACAAGGTAGATTATGGGTATGATACCAATGATGTGTACTTTACCTCCTCCATATCGGCCTTGAGCCAAAATCGCATTTCCAATATCAATTACGCACAAACTGCGGAAAATTTGGTGGTATCCTCCAGTAATGCCGCATTGAACTTGGACAGTAAATCATTTGATATATCGGCAAGAACGGCCAACAGGTCTGGGGTCATGGCCCAACAATTGGGATACTTGGAAGTTCCTGTGGAGTTAAGTTATGCCCTGGTCAATACTAAATTTGGGGTACATGTGATTGGTGGTGTGAGTTCACTGTTCCTTGTGGAGAACCAAGTAGATCTGACTTCCGGTAGCCTGACCACCCAGATAGGGGAAGCCAACAATGTCAACGACTTGAACTTCAGCGCCAACTTTGGAATAGGACTGGGGTATCAATTTTCACAAAGATTGAAATTGAACGTGGAGCCGGTGTTCAAGTATCAGCTAAACACTTTTTCCAACGTGGATGGTACCTTTAACCCGTATACCTTGGGGGTGTATAGTGGAATTAGTTTTAAGTTTTAATGGTAATTTATCCCCTCGTGGACACAAGGTCCTTGTAGATAATATCCCGTACCTCCTCACGTAGGGTGCCCTTGTCCTCTTCAGATAAAATCCCAGTTTCAAAAAACGCGTGTACCCGTGCCCTCACGATACCTGGTCCCCCACTGAAAAATGTAAATGAAAAGCGTTTTTTATTATCATAGAAGGTAATGGGTACTAAAGGTATTTTATGGGCAATGGCCATTTTAAAGGCGCCATCCTTAAAGGTGTCCAATACAATGCTTTCGTCATCGGGCACGCCGCCTTCCGGAAAAATACAAATGCTTAGACCTTGGTTCAATCTTCTTTGGGCCCTTCTATATACACCCGTTCTACTTTGGGTACTATCCCTGTCCACCATAATGCACACTCGTTTATAAAAAAACCCAAAGACCGGAATTTTTACCAATTCCTTTTTACCTACGAATACAAACGGATTTTTACTCACATATAGCATCAACATGATATCCAACATACTGGTATGGTTGGCGACGAGCATATAGCTTTTCCCCAGCTTCAGTTCTTGGTCATAGGTAACTTTTGGAAAGCATCCCATGCCATATAAAATGGTTTTTGCCCATAGGTTTCTAGCCATCCAAAAGAATTTTGGATACCACTCCTCCTTAGAGGCGAACAAAAGCAAAAACGGAAAAAACAAAAAGATGGGGACGGCCACAAGTACGTAGAACCAAATTCGGTATAGCGTTTGACCTATTCGTACCAGTACTATCATGCATCAAAAATAGGGATTCTAGCCTTGTATTTTCCTATTTGTTTTACCTTTGCCCACTTATAGATATTAAAAAATGGCAAGAATTTTAACAGGTATCCAAAGTACTGGAACCCCACATTTAGGAAATATCCTTGGGGCCATTATACCGGCCATAGAAATGGCAAGTGACCCAAAGAACGAATCGTTCTTGTTTATTGCAGATATGCATTCCCTCACCCAAATAAAGGATGCAGAGGTTCTACGGGCAAATACCTATGCCATAGCATCGGCTTGGTTGGCCTGTGGCCTTGATTTTAACAAAACCGTTTTTTACCGTCAAAGCGATGTTCCCCAAGTAACGGAACTTGCTTGGTACCTTAGCTGTTTTTTTCCTTATCAGCGACTTACACTTGCCCATTCTTTTAAAGATAAAGCCGATCGCCTGGAAGACGTAAACGCCGGACTATTTACCTATCCCATGCTTATGGCGGCGGATATCCTATTGTACGATGCCCACATTGTTCCCGTAGGAAAGGATCAACTCCAGCATATTGAAATGACAAGGGACGTTGCCCATCGTTTTCATGCCCAACTTGGGGAAACCTTTGTGATTCCCGATGGAAAAGTACAGGAAGAGACCATGTACGTTCCGGGAACCGATGGTGCCAAAATGAGTAAAAGCCGGGGGAATCTTATCAATTTGTTTCAGCCCGATAA
Organism: Maribacter sp. 4G9; assembly: GCF_002742265.1. Lineage (GTDB taxonomy): Bacteria > Bacteroidota > Bacteroidia > Flavobacteriales > Flavobacteriaceae > Maribacter. The sequence continues at coordinate 5,168 of NZ_MDGL01000056.1, read as the reverse complement.
AAAACTGCGCAAACAGATAATGGGCATACAAACCGATAGTACCCCCATGGAAGAACCCAAGGACCCAACTAGGGATAATGTGTTCGCTTTGTATAAAATAATGGCCTCCAAGTCACAAATTGAAGAGATGACCGCCAACTATTTGGGCGGCAATTATGGATATGGGCATGCCAAACAAGCCTTGTACGAACTTCTTCTGAGCAAGTTCGAAGAACCTCGGCAAAAATTCGAGTACTATATGAACCATTTGGAAGAAGTGGATGAAGCATTGGCCCTAGGGGCCGAAAAGGCGAAAAAAGTCGCAAATGGCGTGCTGGGCAGAGTACGTGAAAAGTTGGGGTATTGAGCATCCCCCAACCCCTCCAAAGGAGGGGAATTTGTTCCTTCCTTTTTTGTAATTGACCCTCCTGAATTTTCAAAAGGTAAAAGCTCCCTAAAAAATCAAACCGACTGTATGGTCGGTTTTTTGATAGTCAAAAAATTTAGTTTAAAAGAAGGAAACGATTTCAATATGCATTTCATCGATGAACTACTGAAATCTAAAAGAATTTTTAATTCTGCCTAAGAAACCAAACCAATCGGTCTGTAAAAATCCTACACCGCTTCGAACAATTTACCCGGCAAAGGCCTAATGACCCCTTTCATTTCCATGGACAACAGGGTTGCAGACGTTTTAAAAATGGGCAATTGGCAGTCTAACGCTATACTGTCTAACAGTTGTTTGCCCTCTTGTTGCAGATAGCTGTAAATTTTTTGCTCTATTTCGTCCAAATCAACGAACAATTGTTTTTGCACGGATTTGGTAGGGGATTCCTCAAGGTCCCAATTCAATAGATAGATCAAATCCGCTGCCGAGGTCAACATGTGCGCCTTTTGCTGCTTGATCAGATTGTTGCATCCCACGCTGTATTTATCGGTACTACGCCCGGGCAGGGCAAAAACGTCTCGGTTATAACTGTTGGCAATATCGGCAGTGACCAGACTTCCCCCTTTTTCGGCAGATTCTACCACTACGGTCGCTTCGCTCATGCCTGCTATAATCCGATTGCGTCTCAGGAAATTTTCCCGTTCCGGATTGCTCGTACTCCAGAATTCCGTAAGAAATCCGCCATTGTTCAAAACATCGGCTTGATATTTCTTATGTACCTTGGGATAGATCTGGTTCAGGCCATGTGCCAAACACCCAATGGTCTGTAATCCCTGATTGATGGCTTCCCGCTGTATGCATATATCCACGCCATAGGCAAATCCACTAACTATAACAGGGTTTAGCGGAACCAAATCGGCAATAAACCGTTCACAAAAGGCGGTACCGTAACTGGTAATGTTACGGGTACCCACTACGCTTATGATTTTTCTTCCCTGTAGGTCCATATTTCCCCTTTTAAAAAGGAGAATTGGACTATCGATACAATTCCGTAAATATTTGGGATATTCAGATTCCTCGAAATAGCAATACGCAATTTGGTTGTCCAAAATATATTGGTATTCCTTCTCCGCCGCCATAACGTGCTCTGAGTCGTTCAAATGTTTTAAGGTGTATGATCCAATACCATCGATCTTTAGCAATTGATTCATTTTATTCCTAAAGACTTCCTGAGGACTCCCGCAATGGGAAATCAATCTTTTGGCGATAACATCGCCCACATTAGGAATGTTTTGCAATCGTAATATTGCAATCAACTCATCCGCAGTATGTTGTATAAAGCCCATTTTTTTGCGATAGGAATTACAAATATAATGTTAATAAAAAGTTATGCCACCCATTTTGTGAACCCCTATTTTTTTTGATATTTGCCAACAATGGTAGTAGAACACTATATAAGCGAATTACTGTATCGATATAATTGTGTGGTCGTGCCCAACTTTGGTGCATTTCTTACACAGCGGACTTCCGCACGTATAAACGATATAACCAATACCTTTTTTGCTCCCACAAAATCCATTTCGTTCAACGAACAGTTGGTATCCAATGACGGTTTGTTGGTTTCCTATATCGCTGAGGCGGAGAAAGCCTCTTTTGAGGAGATACTTTCTAGAATCGAAACCTTGACCAAGCAATGGAAAGAAAGATTGAACGCCGGCGAAAAGCTCAGTCTCAAGAATATTGGCCTACTTTGGAACAATGCTGAAAACAAGGTCCAATTTCAACCCTATTATGAGGTAAATTATCTAACCTCCTCCTTTGGGCTTTCGTCCTTTAAGTCGATTCCTGTTACTAGGGAAGTACTTAAAGAGGAAGTCGAGGCCTTGGAAGAAAAAATCCCGTTTATCATTAGCCCGGAAAAAAGGGAACAGGCCAACTTTAGGCCTTATCTCAAATATGCTGCAATTATTTTGTTGGCCATTTCCGCAGGGTTTACAGGGTATCAGGTATTTAACAACGGGCTGCAATCGCAGCAGGTGGTTCGTGAAGATGTAAAAAAGGAGGTTGACAGACAGATTCAGGAGGCTACTTTTTTTAACACGAAACCTTTGGAACTCCCCACAGTGAATGTGGATGCGGTTTCCACGTCCAAAGCCAAAATCAATAATACAGCCAAACACCATATTGTAGCCGGAGCCTTTCGCGTAAAGGCCAATGCCGACAGGAAAATCGAATCCTTGCAAAATAAGGGTTATAAGGCGGCCTATTACGGCACCAATGCCTACGGACTTCATATGGTTACCTATGACCGATTTGTAGACCCCAAGGAAGCCCTATCCGAATTAAGGAAGATTAAACGTACCGAGTCCAAGGACGCCTGGCTTCTTTCCGAAAAATAACCGGACACTTTTCCCTTTTAAAAAATACAAGGCTCGTATCTTTGCCGAAAATTTTCGTCTATGACACCCAAAACGCCTTCAGAATCGAGAACGACCATGACGGACATGGTATTGCCCAGTGAGACCAACGCGCTTCAAAACCTTTTTGGGGGCGAGCTCCTCGCCAGAATGGACCGCGCAGCAAGCATCGCTGCAGGTAGACATAGCAGACGAATTACCGTAACGGCATCTGTTAACCATGTGGCTTTTAATCTTGCCGTACCCCTGGGAAGTGTGGTTACCGTGGAAGCGGCAGTTTCCAGAGCTTATACGACCTCTATGGAAGTCTATATAGATGTATGGATAGAAGATCGCTACAATGGGAAAAGGACCAAGGCCAACGAGGCCATTTATACTTTTGTTGCCGTGGACGAGACCGGTAAGCCTACCGAAGTGCCCCCCTTACAACCGGAAACCGACTTGGAAAAGCAACGTTTTGCAGGTGCCCTGCGCAGAAAGCAATTGAGTTTGGTCTTGGCGGGTAAAATGAAGCCCAACGATGCCACAGAGCTTAAGGCGCTGTTTATGGAAAGTTAGATTAAAGTATTTCTCTATAGCGTTTAGCCCAATGCCAGTAGCTTTTTCAATTTTACTTTAATACTATTCAATTCTTGATGTATGGGCCATTCCATTGAAGTTTTAAATTGAAAAAGTCCTTGGCATATCTCGGAAAATTTGCGATACTTCAATATGGTAAGGTATCCTTAAATAAAAGAGAGAGATGCTAATCGATTGGCTTGATAACCTCCCCTCCTTTCATTACGAACCGTACATGTTGTAGCTCGGTAATGTCTTCTATTGGATTATTTTTAGTGGCTATAATATCTGCAAACTTTCCAGCTTCAATAGTGCCAATACTATCATCCAACTTCAATAGTTTGGCATTTACTTTGGTACCTGCCTGTATAGATTCCATAGGTGTCATTCCAAAATTTACAAATTCAAGAAATTCGTTTGCCGCAAAACTACCGGGAAAACCAACATTGTCCGATCCAATTCCCAATTTTACGCCCTTTTTATGTGCCTGTCCTAAAACCTTCATTCTTGCCTCCCTAAATTCCTTTTGAGATCGGTCAGTCTTTGTTAGCGCTACGTTTCCTGGGTCCTTTAATCTTAAATAAGTGCCAACGGTCAATGTAGGAATAAGATAGGTATCATACTCCAAAAATAAGTCAATGGTTTCATCATCTAAAAAAGTACCGTGCTCAATGGATCTCGCGCCAAATTTGATTGCTTTAACAATTCCTTCCTTGGCATGGGCATGCATCATAACAGGAATACCTCTTTGATCAGCTTCTTCTATCGCTGTTATTAATTCCTCGTCACTAAAATGTACGTTCTTTGGGTTATCTCCTGTCGACATGAATGCCCCAGTAACCAAGAGTTTAATCCAATCACTCCCATTTTTTATCTCTTGTCTGATTGCTTTTCGCATTTCGTCCTTTCCGTCTACTATCAAACCGTCCGGGATAACGGTCTGTTCACTGGATAAGTAATTAATATCCCCTCCCCCACCGGTTACGGAGATATAATGGCCGGCTCCAACGATTCTAGGCCCCTTGAACAGGCCTGCGTTTATAGCATCCCGAATTTCAAAATGTGCATATTTTGTGTCGGCATCTCCAGCTATCCTAATGGTCGTCCAACCGGCGTTTAGCCATTCCTGAACCGTCTTTAGCCCCCTAAGTGCATTAAATGCGGAGGAGCCTTTAAGGTGATTGGTTTGGTATTCGCTTCCGTATATCAAGGGGTGCGTATGGGCATCTATCATGCCAGGTAATACAGTATACTCACTTAAATCGATAATAGTATACTCTGGCTTAAGTAATTCCTTGGTGCCAACCTCAAGAATTCGTTCTCCTGATACAATTATAACGGCATCACTTTTAACCTGTCCATCATTAGCTGTGATAAGGTTTCCGCATATTAAGGCTGTCCTATCCTGTGCCGAAAGAAGGGCAAAAAAATAAAAAAAAACAATAAAAGAAAATCTTGAACCTTTCATATTTTAAGTATAGTAGTATAAAATTGAAAGGTACATTTTATATCATAATACCGGAAATAGATAAAATATACATAATACTCCAATAGGGAAATGTGGTTGAAAGATTAAAGTCCTATATGTTTTCCTTGTCAGGAAATATTTGGAACCTCTAATAAAAACAGATAAAACTTTGTTCTGTAAGCTTCCCTTAAAACCGAACTGTTTAAAAGTAGAATAATAACCTTAATTTTAAGCAGTATTATGAGGAAGAGCAAATTTTCACCAACACAGATCGCAAGTATCTTAAAGGAGTTCGACAACGGAAAGTCCGTTGCCGAGATAACCCGTGACCATGGGGTCAGTTCCGCCGCGTTCTACA
>NZ_MDGL01000055.1 GCF_002742265.1 Maribacter sp. 4G9 | reverse complement strand
AACGCCGATAACGGTGTATCACATATAGGATGCCGAGCAAGTTATATGGTATTGAATGGTTGATAATCCTATCGGAATTATCAACGATTCAACACCCCAAAACCATCATTATGAAGTAATTGAAAATTAAATACTAACTTTAGAGAACTGGACTAGGGCTTTTCATAGGAGCCATTGTTGGCAAATCGTTATTTAGTGTTAAGACTATTGTAAACTTCTTTTTCGAATAGACGATAAAAATCATAAGATACTTTATCATTAAAAGGAAGAAACTGTGTAAAATATACTACCGCTATCCCTTTCTCTTTATCCAATGTGTAATAGGAATTAGCCATACCAGCCCAATAGGCAGAACCTTTGGTTTTTATCAACTCGTCCTCATTATTTTCAATTGCCCATGATAACGAATAAACATCAGAATTATCTGGGAATCCACCCAAAATATCAACCATGCCACCTTCAGTTACATTATAACTTAACGTTAATCCGTTGGGCAGTTGATTTTTGAACATTAACGCAACGGTTTCAGGTTTTAAAATTTGACCACCATAATATTTGCCATTATTCTTAATGCATTCAAGAAATGTTAAATAATCCTTTGGTGAACCAAACAAACCGCCACCTGCGTTATATTCAGCAACTGGTTCAGTTGGAACACGAGAGTACTCTTTAAACCCAACTGAATCTCGTACTCTGCAAAAAACGGTCATAGTATACCACTAAAAACGGATTAAAGTGAACCACCCAAAACGGACTAAAGTGAGCCACCTAAAACGGGTGAAAGTGAACCACTAAAAAAGTCGATTCTATTTGTAAAAAGTCAAAGGTCTTTTTTTGTTAAAAAGACAATGGCTAATAAGCAAATAGATATGCGTAA
>NZ_MDGL01000054.1 GCF_002742265.1 Maribacter sp. 4G9 | reverse complement strand
GGGTACCGTAACGTTAAAGCCACGACTAGGTGAAGGAAGGTATGCGACTATTGATTCTTCTATCATATCTTTGTCAAGAATAAAGTACATAAAGGGTTGTTTTGGTTTGACTTATGTTTCACAACACAAATCTCTGCAACCCTGTCTTTCGATCCAAAAAAAGTTTAAACCACTTCAATTCAAGGAATGATGCTATCCGGTCCATTAAGATAAAGTACAGACCTTATAAAATTTGATTTTAAAATCGGAAACAAAAAAAGCGACCTCTTTTGGAAGTCGCCTTTAATATTTAATATATTGTTTTGCCGTCCTTATTCTTAAAACGGTATTCGAGATACGTATACGCATCCCTTGGTTGAATCTTTATCCATCGCTTGTGTTCCAGGAACCACTTGGTACGAATGGACGGGAATCCCTTTGAAATGTAGGCCGCTATGAAAGGATGTATGTTTAATGTTATGCTGCTGTCTTTTGCAGGTCCTTTCAAGAGCCGTTCCAAATCCACGTTGATTTTGTTGATCAAAACGATGGGAGCTTCAATCTCCTGTCCGCCTTTGTTTGGATTCTCTTCGGTTGTTTTAATATTCATTTCGGGCCTTACACGCTGTCGTGTAATTTGAATGAGCCCAAATTTACTGGGAGGTAAAATTTTGTGCTTTGCCCGGTCGTCTTTCATCTCATCCCTAAGATGGTCAAAAAGTTTCTTTCTATGTTGTGATTTTACCATATCGATAAAATCCACTACGATGATGCCTCCCATATCCCTTAGGCGAAGTTGTCTCGCAATTTCCGAGGCCGCCAAAAGGTTTACTTCCAATGCAGTGTCTTCTTGGTTCTTGGCCTTGTTGGAACGGTTACCGCTATTGACGTCAATTACATGTAACGCCTCGGTATGTTCAATGATAAGGTAAGCACCTTTGCTCATGGTCGCCGTGCGGCCAAAGGAAGTCTTGATTTGTCTGTCTATTCCAAATTTTTCGAATATAGGGACATTGGTATTGTAGTGTTTAACTATGGATTCCTTCTCCGGGGCTATCTCGGCAACATAGTCCTTGATTTCCCCGTATAATGTGGGATCGTCAACATAAATTCCGGTAAAGCTATCGTTAAAGACATCCCTAAGGATGGAGGAAGCCCTATTGAGCTCCACTAATACTTTTGAAGGCGTCTGGGCCTTGTATAATTTTTTGCACATTGCCGACCATTTATTCAGCAAGTTTGCTAGGTCTTTGTCCAGTTCCGCAACTTTTTTGCCTTCTGCAACCGTTCTGATAATAACCCCGAAACCTTTTGGTTTTATACTTTTTACAAGTCTTTTCAATCGGTCTTTCTCCTCTTTGCTTTCAATTTTCTGCGATACGGAGACACGATCGGAAAAGGGCACCATGACCAGGTAACGTCCGGCAATGGATAGCTCGGAACTTATTCTGGGTCCTTTGGTCGATATCGGTTCTTTTACAATTTGCACTAAAAGGGATTGATTGGCCTTAATGGCATCCGTTATGACACCATTTTTGTCAATATCTTTTTCGAACGGAAAGTTTTTTAAGGAATAATCCTTTAGTTTTCCGGTACTCACCTGTTTAATAAACTTCAACATAGAAGACAGTTGTGGTCCCAAATCATGATAATGAAGGAACGCGTCTTTTTCGTAACCCACATTAACGAATGCGGCATTTAGACCTGTTACGGGTTTACGAATTTTGGCAAGGAATATATCCCCTACCGAAAAGTCGTTATTGTCTTCCTCTTTATGGAGTTCAGTGAGTTTTCCGTCTTTTAGCATGGCAAATTCAACGGCATTGGAACTAGATCTTACGATTAATTCTCTATTCACCTGAATGTATTTGTATCTATCCCCAGTTAGTGTAGGATAGATGGATTAAACAATGCTTGAAACAGATTTAAAAAATCTGCCGAGAGTCTCTTTGGAATCTCTATGTCAAGGAACGTAGGTATTAAAACGAAAAAGTAGTTTCTAAAACTACTTTTTCTTGTGTCGGTTAGCTCTTCTGCGCTTCTTACGCTTATGGGTAGCTACCTTATGTCTTTTTCTTTTCTTACCGCTCGGCATAAAGTTCTTCTTTTAGATTATTATTTTACTTGTACGTTGCTTTTTACACCTTCAACAAAAACCTTTGCCGGCTTAAATGCAGGAATGTTATGGGCGGGGATTTTGATGGTAGTATTTTTCGAGATGTTCCTACCGGTTTTCTCTGCCCTGGTCTTGATTATAAAACTGCCAAAACCTCTCAGGTACACATTATCTCCACTTTCCAAAGAAGTCTTTACTTCTTCCATAAAGGATTCAACTGTCGCTTGTACATCTCCTTTTTCAATTCCCAGTTTGTCTGAGATCTTCGATACAATTTCCGCTTTCGTCATCTTACAATATTAGATTTTCTGTATTTTTTTCGGGTTGCAAATATATAAATTAAATTCAATCTTTCTTTCTAATAATCTAATTTTAAGTATTTAAACTGATACTTTTGACGCTTATTATTTTTGGGAATGTCTTTTTCTGATAAAATTTTGTCGTGGTACCATGAAAATAAGCGTAGCCTGCCTTGGCGGGATACGGTAGATCCCTATAAAATCTGGTTGTCTGAAATACTATTGCAACAAACCCGTGTTGCGCAGGGAATACCCTATTACTACAAGTTTATAGATACCTTTCCTAAGGTTCGGGATTTGGCGAAAGCAGAGGAAGGGCAGGTGCTAAAATTATGGCAAGGGTTAGGCTATTACTCCAGGGCCCGAAATTTACATGCGGCCTCCAAAATGGTAGTAGATGATTTTAAAGGGGAATTTCCAAAAACCTATAAGGACTTATTGAAACTCAAGGGTGTAGGGGATTATACGGCCAGTGCCATTGCTTCCATTTGTTATAATGAGCCGCAAGCGGTGGTAGATGGCAATGTATACCGAGTGTTGTCCCGTTATTTTGGAGTGGACATACCTATCAACAGTACAGCGGGTATCAAATATTTTAAAAAACTGGCCCTTGAGGTATTGCATACCAGCAATACAAGGGATTACAATCAAGGCATTATGGAGTTTGGTGCGTTACAGTGTACACCTCAAAACCCCAACTGTGCGGTGTGTCCGTTGGCCAATGAATGTCAGGCTCTTGAGAAGGGAAGTGTCAAGAATTTGCCCGTTAAAATTGGAAAGGCCAAAATTAAGAAGCGCTATTTTAATTACTTGGTACCCTTGGAGCATCGGCAAAGTGATGCGGTTTACACGCAACTGCGTCAAAGAAAGGGAAAAGGGATATGGCAAAACCTTTGGGAATTCCCTTTGTTGGAAACGGAGCGTGAAGTTACATTACAGGAAATAGAAACTCGGTATTCAGAGGTTTTGAAATTCAAAAAACCGCCAGAAATCAACCTATTTAATACGGACACCATTGTCCATAAATTGTCGCATCAGCATCTACATACCAAATTTTGGATATTGGAAGGGACCTTTTTTCATACGGATGCAATAGATGTATCAAATCTGAAAAATTATCCCGTGCCCGTATTGATAGCGGAATTCATGAATACATTTAAATTTTAGTACTTTTGAAGGGAAGAAACCCAAAAGAGGGATTCTGCGAGTCAAATTACATACCCACACATAGGGTAATGATTAAATATCAGGTAGTTGACGTAATTTTAAACGTGAAAAAACTATGAGCGGGACATTAAACAAAGTGATGCTGATCGGGCATTTGGGAGACGAAGTCAAGATGCACTATTTTGAAGGCGGAGGTTGCATCGGGCGCTTTCCTTTGGCCACGAACGAGACGTATACAAACAAGCAGACGGGGGAACGCGTTACCAATACGGATTGGCATAATATCGTGGTGCGGAACAAGGCCGCTGAAATCTGTGAAAAATACTTGAGCAAAGGTGATAAGGTATATGTTGAAGGTCGTTTAAAGAACCGTCAATGGCAGGGAGAGGACGGGAATACCCGTTATACTACAGAGGTACATGTGCAGGACTTCACCTTTTTGACCACAAAACAGGAAAGTATGGAGAATAGCTCTGGCCAATCTTCCCAGCCGCAACCAATGCAGCATGATGAAAGGACACCTGCAAAATCACCTGCACCTTTGAGTCAGGATGAGGATGATGACCTACCTTTCTAATTTGGATATTAAATTATAGAAAGTGGATCCCGACCCTTTACCACTGGCATCGTTTTTTATGGCAATGGATAGTGCATTCGCACTCAATATCGCCGTCTTGATACTTCTTCTTTTATGTTCTGCCCTCATTTCAGGGGCAGAGGTGGCCATGTTTGGACTCTCGGTGACCGAAATCAACGAAATAAAGGATCAGAAAACGGATAGGGGCACTATCCTTATAAGATTGTTGGAACGGCCAAAAAAATTATTGGCTACCATACTTATTGCCAATAACGCCATCAACATTGGCGTGGTATTGATTTTTAATTTGATAGGGGACACCCTGTTCTCCGAAATAAATACGGTTCTATTCAATATTGTATCGGTCAGGTTTCTTTTGGAAGTGGTCGTAGCTACATTTTTGATTCTAATGTTCGGGGAAATATTGCCCAAGGTCTACGCCAATAGAAACCGATTGAGCTTCTCCAACTTCATGGCCTATCCCTTAAAGGTATTGGACTTTATCTTTTCCCCTTTGAGCCTGCCCATGCGCTCCGGAACCCTCTTTTTATACAATAAGCTGGGAAAGGAAAAATCGAATTTAAGTGTGGACCATTTGTCCCAGGCCCTGGAACTTACCTCAGATGGGGATACCACCAAGGAAGAACAAAAGATTTTACAGGGCATCGTTACTTTTGGGAATACCGATACCAAACAGGTCATGAGGCCTAGGATAGATATTTTCGCATTGAACGATCAAATGAAGTTTCCCGAAGTATTGGAGGAAATCAAAAAGAACGGATATTCAAGGATTCCCGTTTTTTCGGAAAATTTGGACAATGTTCTGGGAGTTTTATACGTAAAGGACCTTCTGCCCTACCTTGACAGGAAGTCCCTTAATTGGATGTCATTGATACGGGAACCCTACTTTGTTCCGGAGAACAAGAAATTGGATGATCTCTTGGCCGATTTTCAGACCAAGAAAAACCATTTGGCCGTGGTCGTGGACGAATATGGGGGTACCTCCGGTATTGTGACCTTGGAGGATATCATTGAGGAAATAGTTGGGGATATAAGCGACGAGTTTGATGATGAGGACCTGGTTTTTTCCAAATTGGACGATTACAACTATGTCTTTGAAGGAAAAACGACCCTAAAGGATTTCTATAGGGTCATCAAGCTTACCGATGAGGATATTTTTGAGGAAAACAAGGGCGAGTCAGAAACCATAGCCGGTTTTGTTTTGGAGATGGCCGGTAGTTTTCCCAAAAGAGGCGAGGAGGTTATTTTTAAGGATTATAAATTTGTAGTGGAAAGTTTCGATAAAAAGAGATTAAAACAAATTAAAGTGACATTGCCCCATGAAGTTTGATACATCCGTACTTATATTAGTGATCGTCCTGCTTTTAGGATCGTGCGAAGATCAAGCCATACCCAAACCAAGGGCCCAAATGCGCTTGGAATATCCGGAGGGAGCATCTTCGCCTTTTGAAACGGAAAACTTCAAATTTCAATACAATCAATTGGCAACGCCCAATTTGGATTCTGAAAATTCCTTTTCCTTGGAGTACCCAGAGATGAAAGGTGCCATATTTCTGACTTACATAAAGGTAGACTCCAACCTGAAAAAATTGATCGTGGATGCCAAGCGGCTCAGCTATGAGCATGCCGCTAAGGCCGATAATATTGTGGAGCAACCCTATGTAAACCCCAATAAAAAGATTTTTGGGTCCTTGTTCGAGGTACAGGGGAACGCGGCATCCCAGTCCCAGTTCTTTGTGACCGATAGTACGGAACACTTTCTGGCAGGTTCTGTATATTTTTATGTAAAACCCAACTATGATTCCATATTGCCGGCGGCTGCCTATCTGCAAAACGACATTAGAAGAATCATGGAAACCTTGGAATGGAAGTAATTTTTATAAGGGATGGACAAAAAAGCACTTACTGATTGCCACAATAGAATCGCTCCTTTTGTCCACGGGACCGCGGTGCTTACCTCAACCTTAATTAATGAAAGTCTGGGATGTAAGGTGTTTTTTAAGTGTGAAAACTTTCAAAGGGCGGGCGCCTATAAAATCAGGGGTGCTACAAATGCCATTTTGGAGCTGAACGAGGCACAAAGAAAGAACGGTGTAGTTACCCACTCTTCGGGAAATTTTGCCCAGGCCGTTTCATTGGCCGCCAAGAGCATAGGGATTACGGCCCATATCGTCATGCCCACTTCGGCCCCTAAAGTAAAAAAGGAAGGTGTTATTGCCTATGGTGGACATATCTACGAATGTGAACCCACGGTGGAGGCCAGGCAATCCATGGCGGATAGAATTGCAGCCGAAACAGGTGCGGTGTTTTTACATCCGTCAAATGATTTGAATGTGATCATAGGTCAGGGAACCGCAGCTTTGGAATTGCTGGCTGAACAGCCAGATTTAAGTTTTATTTTCTGTCCCGTAGGAGGGGGAGGTTTAATTGCAGGTTCTTCCTTGTCAGCCAAATATTTTGGGCAGGATTGCAAGGTTATTGGGGGCGAACCTTTTGAGGCCGATGATGCGTACCGATCATTGATTTCTGGAAAAATCGAGGGGAATGAGACCATAAACACTATTGCCGATGGTTTAAGAACCACATTGGGCGATATTAATTTCCCGATAATACAGGATAATGTTTCCAAGATCGTACGGGTTACTGAGGCGGAAATAGTTTTGGCCATGCGCCTCGTTTGGGAGCGGATGAAGATCATAATCGAACCTTCGAGCGCTGTTGCCTTTGCGGCCTTGATTAAAGATAATCAAGGGAATCCCCTGGAGTTTCAAAATAAAAAAGTAGGTATAATTATCTCCGGTGGTAATGTGGATTTGAACCAGTTGCCATTTTAAATATTTTAGTATTGGCAAACTATCCAAGTAATATCTAAATAACAGCATCAACAGGAGAAATTGAGCTATATCTTTCCAAATAGGTAGATTTGTATTGAATTTACTTCTTGGGGTTCAAAAGCGTTTTAGCATTGGCAATACTGGAATTTATTTTCTCCTTAACTTCCTTGACCTTTTCTTCCTCCTCGTTCAACCATTGCTTTTTTTCTTCGCTAAGTTCCTTGCCATCCATGATTTCTTCCGGCTCAAACCTAGCTCCAAAACCTTGCATCCAATCCATCATGGATTTGTTGGCATCCTGTAAATCGCGCATCGCCTTGGCTTGGGGTGAATCTGCCCCCAATGAATCTGCCATGGGTTTTAACTGACCAACCAGTTTTCCCAATTGTCCCATTTTGGGCATAACCTCATCATGAATTGCCATCACCTGTTCCATTTGGGTAGGGGTTGCGTCTTTCTTTTCTTCCTTGCATGAGATAAAAAGCAATAAGCAACTTAGGATTGGGATAAAATATTTTTTCATGTATGTATTCTTATTAAAGTATAAGATCAATTATGATGCAAAGATACCAAATAGGGTTATTAGTTATATATACTAAAACTCCAGTTATAAAATTTAAAATGAGAAAAGCCCACTTGAAGTTCAAGTGGGCCCATTAAAACCATTGTGAAGGTATGATTATTCAAAATCTGCCGGGGAGACCCCTTCATTGACCTTGATTTCCGATACAATGAACTCAATATTCTGTGGCCCCATGCTTTGTATCAGTTTATATGGAAATAAAATTCCGGACACCTCCTTGTAATCTTCGAGCATCATGGTCTGTTGCATGGTCTGGCCCTGCATTTCCAAAACATTTACTTCCTGAAGTTTTAGTCCGGTTTCAGTGTCGTAAAAAGCCGATTTATTATCTGTTATTTTGACCTTATACGCCTTCCTGTCCCCCACCATATCGGTACCTTCCAAAGAAATTCCTCCGGCGGCCAGATAGTTCAGTTCCGGGAAGGGCGCTGATTCTTCTTTTATCTTTATAATTTCCTCTTCAGAAAAATCCTTGCGCTGGCCCTGTGCCACCATATAGCCGGTATCACCGTCCAGCACCTGTTTGCTTAGCGAGTTCCCCATCATCTGGATATCCTGCATGAACTGGTCCTTGGAGGTTTTCTTTAGTTCTAAATTCAGCTTCATCCCCTGCATTTCCGCTTCTGCGGTCATCGAATAGGATTCTACCGCTTCTAGGGCCTCTTTCCCGCCTATTGCCTTTAAGTAGTTTTCAATGACGGTTTCCGCTTTCAAACCTTCTGGTGTTGCGGCATTATAATTTGGTTTTTCAGTCCGTTCCGCCGTCTTTGTATAAAAAAGCACCGGTAGTTTTTTTCCTTTGAATTCCACTTTTTCAAGGTTTTCCAACACCTCACTGCCCTTACCGGTAACTACAATACGGGCGTTGGAGGAACTAAAATATTTTTGTGCCGCTTTTTGAACATCATCAACCGTTATTTTCTCCAGTCTTTCCAAATAGGTCTTGTAAAAGTCTTTTGGCAACCCTTCTTTTTCTATGTTCAAGGCATAATTGGCAATGGTCTGGGGTTGCTCCAGCGCCATAACGAATCTACCGGCATATTTGGCCTTGGTGTTTTTCAATTCTTTTTCCGATACCGGTTCGGTGATGATCCTATCGATTTCCTTTAGGATTTCTACTACCGAGCTATCGGTTACGGCATTTCGTACACTGGCCGTGGCCCTAAATCTGGATGGTTCATACTTGTCATCGCCAATGGCGGAATAAGACCCGTAGGTATACCCTTTATCCTCACGTAGGTTCAGGAACAATCTGGCTTCACCACCGCCTCCCAAGATTTGGTTGGCTATTAATGCAGGCAGATAATCGGGATCCTTCATCTTCAAGTTTACAATGTTCTGAACCGTAATTTCCGATTGTACGGCGTTTGGCATGTCCACAAAACTGATCTGAGTATTGTAAACGTCCTTTGGCTTGCTATAGGTGAACGATGGGGGAACCGCTTTGGTCCAAGATGTAAAATACTTTTCGGTCAATTCCTTTACTTCGTCAAAATTTACATCGCCAACTACTACCAAATAGGCGTTTGCAGGAACAAAATAATCCCTGTAGAAGGTTTTTACATCTTCCAATTTTACATTGTTAACCGTCTCAATAGTAGTGAACTCCCCATAGGGATGGTCCTTTCCATAGGCCAATGCCCGTTGAACCCTGCCACTAATCGCAGATACATCCTTTTCCTCAGCTTTTAACGCGGTTATCAATATGTCTTTTTCCTTGTCGAATTCCTCTTGGGTAAAGTTAGGGTTGATGGCGGCATCGGCCATCAGCTCCATCATCCGAGGAAAATATTTTGAAAGTGAACTTGCAAAGGCGCTTTGCGCCCCAAAACTCAGTCGAGCGCCAAGAAAATCCACTTCCTCATTGAACTCGTCCTTTGGGATATTGGTGGAACCTTGACCCATCAAGGATCCCGTTAAGCTGGAAACGCCCGCTTTATCGCCTTCCAAAATTGGGGGATTATCAATGGTCAGTTGAATGGAAACCGTTGGTAGTTTATGGTTTTCTACGACCATTACCTTCAATCCGTTGTTAAGACTGAAACTTTGGGGTTCATCCAGGTTTATCTCAGGGGCAGGCCCTGGTTTTGGCATGGTACTTCTATCCACCTGTGCTTGGACAGCTGTGGTTAAAAATATACTTAATAGAAATAGGTGTATCTTTTTCATTTCCGTTTTAGTTTGAAGGTTTTTCTTCGGGTAAATAGTCGATAATGACCCGTTGATTGGGTTTTAGATATTTATTGGCCACTTCCATGATTTCTTCCCGGGTCACGGAACGATAAATCTCGATTTCTTTGTTGATTAATGCCGTATCACCATACAACATATAGTTTCTGGCCAACGAATTGGCAATACCCTCAACACTTGAATTTGAGTTTACAAATTGATTTTCAAACTTATTTTGAAGTTTTTGGTAATCCCTTTCTGAGATAGGTTCTGTACGGACTTTAGCAATTTCTTCTTCCATCTCGGAAATCAAGGTATCCAAGGAAGTCTCACCAACGGGTAGGGCGAAGACAAAATACATGCTATAATCTTCTTGCGGAATATTGAAAGCTCCCACCTGTAAGGCCTGTTTTTGGTCATCCACCATTTTCTTGTAAAGTTTCGAAGTGGGACCATCACTTAAATAGGTCGATATCATATCCAATACATAGGCATCCCGTTCCTTAAAACCCGGTGTTCTGTAGGCTAACCCCGCAGCGGGGATTTGAATATTTGGGTCATAGAATTGCACCCTTCTTTCTGTGGTAATTGGAGTTTCTTTTGGATAGTTCCGGGAAACATCGGTACCTTTTGGAATCGGTCCAAAATAGTCCTGTACGAGACTTTTCGTTTTTACTATATCAATATCACCTGCAACAACGAGTACCGCATTGTTGGGTACGTAGTATTTTTCATTGTAGGCCTTAACATCTTCTAAGGTGGCAGCTTCCAAATCCTTCATATACCCTATGTTGGGATCTTTATAGGGATGCTTTTCAAAAAGATTTTCCCCTAAAACAGGAAGTAATTGGCCATAGGGCGAATTGTCATATCGCAGTCGTTTCTCCTCTTTTACAACTTCGATTTGGGTATCCACACCATCCTGATTGATAACGGGATGCAGCATTCTTTCAGATTCCAGCCAAAGCCCCAGCTCAAGATTGTTGGACGGGAAAACCTCGTAATAATAGGTTCTGTCCTGGGTCGTGTTCGCGTTGTTGGTACCCCCATTCGAGGATAAGATCTCAAACCATTTTCCTTTTTCTATGTTTTTGGTACCTTCAAATAACAAATGTTCAAAAAGATGTGCAAACCCTGTCCTGCCTTCCGTTCTGTCTTTACCGCCAACATGGTACATGACCGAGGTAGTCACCACAGGAGCCGTATTATCTTGGTGAAGGATTACATGAAGCCCATTTTCAAGATCATATTCTTCGTATTCGACCTCTTGCGCAAGAAGTGGTGTACAAGAAACTAAAAGAGCGACAACCCCAATTAAATTTTTCTTCATTTTTTTAATGTTTAGTGTTCTTCAATACTATTAGTATTGTTTTATTGGAAATGTTACGCTAAAATACTCTTTTTGTAGGGTTAGTCTTATTGCCGGGTGTCCTTTTGTCATCGTTTTGGTTACATTTTAGATCAAGATTTCTTAACTTATAAGAATAAAAAGAAACGAAATTAAGAATTATACACTCCCCATCAGATTTGGAATCGTAACAAGTGCCTGCCTTATCGCCTATTTTTTGATTTTGGCATTATTGGAACTTCATACCAATGTTTTCTATAGTCTATTTAATGTGATTATTACCGGATTTGGTATTTATGAAACTATAAAATACCTAAAAATCAAAAGATCTGATACTTTCGAATATGGTACCGGTTTTGTTGCCGGCCTGGTTACGGGAGGCTTGGCCACACTTATTTTTACGCTGTTTTTCGCCTTTTATTCTACGGAGTTGGCACCCGGATTTTTGGAAGAGCTTTCCACCAAATGGGCCAAGGAATATGAAAATTTTGAGGCCATTGTTTTTTTAGTGGTGGCAACCATGGGATTCGTGACGTCCTTGGTGCTCACACTTTCGTTTATGCAACTTTTCAAACCGTCCAATAACTTAAAAAAAGGAAGGGGATAAAATACTTAAAAATCCCTTGTGAGTTAAGGAATAAGCAGTATATTTGCACCCGCCTTTGGAAAAAATCCAATAGGTTTTAACAATACATTTTTTTAACGCTATGTACGCAATTGTAGAGATGGCAGGGCAGCAATTTAAAGTTGCAAAAGACCAGAAAGTGTATGTTCACCGTTTACAAACGGAAGAAGGAAAAAAGGTGACTTTTGACAATGTACTTCTTTTGGACGATGGTAAGAACATAACTGTTGGCGCCCCAGCTATAGACGGAGCCGCTGTTGAGGTCAAAGTCATTAAACACCTTAGAGGAGATAAGGTAATCGTTTTTCACAAAAAAAGACGTAAGGGTTACAGAAAGAAAAATGGACACAGACAATCTTTGACAGAGATTGTTATTGAATCCATAGTGGCAAAAGGTGCTAAAAAAGCGGAACCGGCCAAGAAGGAAGAGAAACCTACGGCTAAAAAGGAGGCCCCGGTTGAGAAGTCGGTTGCATCTAAACCAAAGGCTGCTAAAGCAAAAGCTACTGCAGATGACCTTAAAAAGGTTGAGGGGATCGGCCCAAAAATTGCAGAAACATTGAATGCCGCAGGTATTACGACATTTGCAGAATTAGCTAAATCAACTCCTGAGAAAATCGCTGAAATCATTGCTGATGTAAGAGGTAACCACGTTACGGATACATGGCCTGCACAAGCCAAATTGGCTGCTGAAGGTAAGTGGGATGAGTTGAAGAAATGGCAAGACGAATTAGACGGAGGTAAGGCTTAACCGCGTTGCTTTCAAAGTATAACAATATAAAACCTTAAAATTATGGCACATAAGAAAGGTGTAGGTAGTTCTAAAAACGGTAGGGAATCAGAATCGAAACGCTTGGGCGTTAAGATTTTTGGTGGCCAGGCGGCAATTGCCGGTAACATTATCGTTAGACAACGAGGTACAAAACACAATCCAGGTGAGAACGTATATGCCGGTAAGGACCATACGTTACATGCCCGAGTAGACGGTCTTGTAAAATTCGAGAAAAAAGCGGGCGGTAAGTCCTATGTTTCCATTGAGCCTTTTGAAGCTTAATAAACGTTCGCTACAAAAAAAATGAAACCCTCACATTGTGAGGGTTTTTGTTATTACAGGAGTTTTTTAGCTACCTCTTGCCAAGAATTAACCCGCTCAATACCTGTTGTATGGATATTATGGGGAGAAGTAAAAAGTAAGGGTCTACCATCAAAATTGGTGAGGTTATAACTTCTATCGTCAATCAGAACATCTCCTTTTAAAATATGTTTGTGACCACATAAAATTCTATTCTGCCATGGAATGAAAGGGAAATGTTCATCCAGCCAATCACTTTTTTCTTCCAGGGAATTAGGGAATTGCATGGCCGCAGAGGCGATATAGAGCTCGTATTTTTCAGCCAGTTGCCTTAAGATTTCCTGACTGTTGGCAATAGGTTTTAAATTCCTGAAGAATCCCCTTCTTCTAGCATGGTTCCTAACACTTGCCTGATGAGCTTCGGGTACCACGTGCCAAACTTCCTTACCCATACAGAACTCTTCGGTGAGATTGCCACTGAATTCTTTGTTGTAAAGATCTATATGGGCGCCATAGGTATCTGCCAAAACCTCGTCCATATCCACATAAATTGTCATAGGCTACTCTCTTTTTATTTACTCAATCCGGCTTGAGCCAAGGTAATCATTAGAGCGAGTTTAATGGATTCTTCGGATGGCTCGTCGTTCACATACCACTCGTGCAAGGAATGCGCCCCGCCTCCAGAACCGCCCCTGCCGATGCATACGGCCGGGATGCCTTTGGAAACGGGAATGTTGATATTGGTGGAGCCCCTACCCAATGAGGGCGTACCGCCAAAATATTTGGTGGCGGCCATGCTCCTTTGAACCAAGGCAATATCCGCAGGCAGTTCGCCCGAGGGCCTGTCACCGATCTTGATGAGTTCATAGGTTACTTGATCCTCAATACCGCTGGCATTATAATCGGCTATTGCCTTTTCTATCGATGACTTAAAAATTTCTTCGATTTCATCCAGGTTTTTTGGACTGATGGCTCGCATGTCCACCTCCATCCAGGATTCAAAAGGAATGGAATTCACGGAAGTGCCACCACCCATGCGGCCCACGTTAAAACTGGTCTTTGGAATGTCGCCGGAAGTATAGTCCCAAGCAGCTTTGGAAAATAGGTCAATAGCCTTACCCAGTGCGTGGTGCGGGTTGGCAAGTCCGAAGGCTCCCCATGAGTGGCCTCCTTTTCCCTTGACCACAAGTTTATACCTTTTGGAACCCAATCCCGCATTGCTGATTCTTCCCATGCTCCCGCCGTCTATGGCGATCCAGGAATCGATATCCATTCCGGATTCATTGAATATATATTTCATTCCCCGCAAATCGCCCAATCCTTCCTCACCTACCGACCCAACTATGAGTACATCCTTTTCCGTTTTTAGGGCTGCTTTGTTCATGCCTTTCAACATGGAAATGAGATTGGCCAAAGCCCTTGTATCATCTCCAACGCCAGGGGCTTTCAAGGTGTCACCAACTTTTTTGACGGAAACGTCCGTACCTTCCGGAAATACTACGTCAAGATGGGCATCGATCCCCACATATCCAGATTCTCCACTCGTACCCTTCCTAAGGCCTATTACATTTCCTGCCTTGTCCGTCCATAGACTATCCACGCCTGCCTCCTCAAGTAGTTTGGCGAAAGCTATTCCTCTTTTATCCTCCTTAAACGGTGCGGCCAAAATTTCGGTAAGGGCAATATGATCTAAGGTCGTTTCTTCCTTTTGCCCCTCAATGTACCCAAAAGCAGATCGTACCTTTTTATCCTTGGCCAACCGATCAATTTCCTTTGCATATTTTTTGTCGATTGAAATGTCATCCTGTGCCTTTGAAATATGTACGACCAACAAGGTTGTCAAGGCTATTAAAAATTTTTTGTTCATACGCTTTTGTGATCTATAAATGGAGGTTCAACTTTGGGTTTAAGTTCTAAGCGTGAATTTAACGGATAATCCAGTAAAGAAAAACCATTAGCATAAAAAAATAAAGCCCTTACTATTTTTGTAAGGGCTTTATTTAGAAAGTATTGGGTTTAGTATCTGTAATAATCAGGCTTGAAAGGTCCTACAATCGTAACCCCAATATATTCCGCTTGCTCCTCATTAAGTTCCGTTAATTCGGCCCCAAGGCGCTCCAAATGCAATTTCGCCACTTTTTCATCCAAGTGCTTTGGTAACATATACACCTGGTTTTCATAATTTCCGTGGTTTTTCCAAAGTTCGATTTGTGCCAAAGTCTGATTGGTAAAGGAGTTACTCATCACAAAACTTGGATGACCGGTGGCACATCCTAAGTTTACCAACCTTCCTTCCGCAAGAACAATCACATCCTTTCCATTGATGGTGTATTTATCCACTTGGGGTTTTATTTCGTCCTTGGTATCGCCATAGTTTTTGTTCAACCATGCCATATCGATTTCATTGTCAAAATGGCCAATATTGCAGACGATGGCCTTATCCTTAAGGGCCTCAAAATGCTCCCCTCTAATGATATCTTTGTTACCTGTGGAGGTAATTACGATATCGGCATTGCCAATCACCGTTTCCAATTTTTTCACTTCAAAACCGTCCATACAGGCTTGCAATGCGCAAATAGGGTCAATTTCAGTAACCGTTACAATGGAACCGGCTCCTTTAAAGGAAGCGGCCGTACCTTTACCAACGTCACCATAACCAGCTACGACCACCCTTTTTCCGGCAAGCATGGTGTCCGTGGCCCTTCTAATGGCATCTACGGCGCTTTCCTTGCAGCCATATTTATTATCGAATTTGGATTTGGTAACGGAATCGTTCACGTTTATAGCAGGCATTGGAAGTGTTCCTTTTTTAACTCGCTCGTATAAACGATGTACCCCGGTAGTCGTTTCTTCGGATAACCCTTTAATACCACTGGCCAACTCCGGATATTTGTCCAATACCATATTGGTAAGGTCTCCACCGTCGTCCAAGATCATGTTCAAAGGTTTTCTATCCTCACCAAAGAAAAGCGTTTGTTCAATACACCAATCGAATTCCTTTTCGTTCATTCCTTTCCAAGCATATACGGGTATACCAGCTTCCGCTATTGCGGCAGCGGCTTGATCCTGAGTGGAAAAAATATTACACGAACTCCAAGTGACCTCTGCTCCCAAGGCCACGAGGGTCTCTATTAAAACCGCCGTTTGAATGGTCATGTGCAAACAACCTGCAATACGCGCCCCTTTTAAGGGTTGTTCGTCTTTGTATTCCTCACGCAGGGACATTAAACCGGGCATTTCGGCTTCCGCCAGTTCTATTTCTTTTCTCCCCCATGCTGCAAGACTCATATCTTTGACCTTGAAAGGAATGTAGGGAATGGTTGTTGTGCTCATATATTATTTTCTTTTTACTTTCGTTTAACTACGACTAGCTATTTTATAAGTTTCAAAGGTACAAAATACATGAAAAATCAATGCCTCTTTACAAAACTATAACAGTAAATTTGAATACTTCCATAGCCATTTGGAAGGTAGAGGAGACCGAAACTTTTCTGGAACAGGGCATCCGGTTGACATCACAATGTCAGACCCGATATAACGGTATGAAATCCGAATTGCACCGGAGGGCTTTCTTAAGTATTCGACATCTAATGGCGCTTTATGGATACGAGGATAAGGATTTGTATTATAGCGAATTTGGGAAACCCCATTTGAAGGACGGCAATTTTATTTCCATTACCCACTCACATCATTTTACGGCAATTATCGTTAGTAAAACGGAGGAGGTAGGCATCGATATAGAAAAGAACAGGGAAAAGATTCTTAGGATCTCGCATAAGTTCACCCCTTTTGAAGAGTACCGGACTTTGGCAAATACGGAGGCCATTATCCGAAAACTGACCATCGTTTGGGGAGCCAAGGAATCGCTCTACAAAATTTACGGGCAACAGGGCATCAGTTTTCTACATCATATCCATGTGGCCGATTTCTCCTTTTCTGACACTCAAACAACTGCCGAAATT
Organism: Maribacter sp. 4G9; assembly: GCF_002742265.1. Classification (GTDB taxonomy): domain Bacteria; phylum Bacteroidota; class Bacteroidia; order Flavobacteriales; family Flavobacteriaceae; genus Maribacter. The sequence goes on along the minus strand of NZ_MDGL01000054.1, from coordinate 36,471 downwards.
ATCTTTGAGGGGCAGGTTTCCCAGTACCATGTGCATTTTATGGAGTTTGAAGGTTTTACCCTTGTCTATGGCATTAGGCAAAAAACAGGATAGTTTTTGCGCCTAGAATCAAATATCTTTACCAAAACATAATTTCATGGATATATCCGTAGAACTTACCTTTTCCCCTTTACAGGACGATTTTGAGGAACATATCATCAACTTTATCAAAAAACTGAGAAATTCCGGTCTGGTCATTTTGGAAAATCCTTTAAGCACCCAGGTTTTTGGTCCTTATGATACGGTGATGGAAGTGCTTAAAACCGAAATCAAAACAGCCTTTGAACTCATGGACAAAGGACTTATGTATATGAAATTGGTGAAGTCCGATAGAAGCGCGTATGAGCCCCATTTTTGATTTTTTCCTCGGGCCCTACCGGGATAAGGAGACCTTCATTATTGTAATCGAAGCCATTGTCTTTGTTACCGGCATATTAAGTGTCTGGTACGCAAAAAAGGAACATATTTGGGTGTACCCTACGGGATTGGTAGCTACGGTCCTTACCGTGTATCTTTTGTATCGGGACCAGTTGTTAGGTGATATGATGATGAACTTCTATTTCTCCATCATGAGTGTTTACGGTTGGTGGAATTGGGCCAGGACTAAAAACAATAAAAAGGTCGTACATATTTCCAGGACCAATGCAAAGGAGAAAATTATTGGTTTTGTACTTTTCCTTCTAACAATGGTCGTTACCTATATCGTATACCGAATTTTTGATGTGGAAGTAGGTCCATCAAACTATATTGATATTTTTACCTCGGGTGTCTTCTTTACAGGAATGTGGTACATGGCCCTTAAAAAATTGGAGAATTGGACACTTTGGATTTTGGCCGATGTAATTACGGTGCCATTATATGCCTACAGGGGCTGGGGCATGCTTTCCTTGCAATATCTTATATTTACCATCTTGGCTATCCAAGGTTATTTTGAATGGAAGAAAAGTATAGACAACAGCCTTCGAACGTCCTAAAAGTAGTTCTTTTTGGTCCGGAATCGACAGGAAAGACCACCTTATCGGAACAACTCGCAAGACATTATAATACGGTCTGGGTTCCAGAATATGCACGGGAATATCTTCAGAACAAATGGAACAACGAACGAAAGACCTGTGAGCCGGAAGATTTGTTACCTATCGCCGAAGGTCAAATGCGACTGGAAAACGAACTGACCAAAAAAGCAACGGAAATTCTTGTTTGCGATACCGATCTATTGGAAACTAAAGTATATTCCGAAGCATATTATATTGGAAACTGTGACCCGGTACTTGAAAAATACGCCTTAGAGAACCAATATGACCTTTACTTGCTAACCTATATAGATATTCCTTGGGAGGCGGACGACCTTAGGGACAAACCTAATGAAAGGGAGCAGATGTTCGAATATTTTAAGGCTACCTTGGAAAAGTATGAACGCAATTTTATTATCTTAAAGGGAAATAAAAAAGAGCGCTTAAAGCGTGCAGTCGAACACATAGATAAATTACGTACAAAAATGATAGCAATTTCTGAACAGGATATAAAACAAATGGCAAACAAGGGGATTGCCAAGGAAAAAGTCGAGAATCAGATCAATACCTTTATGGAGGGCATTCCCTTTGTGGACTTACAAAGTGCCGCCGTAGTAGGTAACGGCATTCTTCGTTTTAGTGAGGAGGAAGAAAGTGAGTTGATCCATTATTATGAATCTAAAGCATCCAATTTGGAAATACTTAAGTTCGTGCCTGCATCCGGTGCAGCTTCTAGAATGTTCAAGGCTCTTTTTTCTTTTTTGGATAGCTATGACCCTGCCAAGGAATCCCTCGGGGATTACCTGGAAAGGACGGGTGACAAGGATATAAAAAAGCTTTCGGAAGGTCTGGAAAAAATGCCTTTTTACAGAAAGGTTATGGACAGGCTACCCAAGAATTTTAATTCTCAAGGGGAAAAGGTCTATTTATTCGTAAAGGAACTGTTAGGCGAAGATGCCTTAAACTATGGCTTTTACCCCAAGGGCTTATTGCCTTTTCATAAATATGGCGATAACACGGCAACCCCTTTCCAGGAACACTTGAAAGAAGGTGCCTTGTATGCAAGTTCCACCAATGGAAGTAAGCTGCATTTTACGATTTCTGAACAACATGAAGAAATGTTTAAGGAAGAGTTGAACCTTGTAGGGGAAAGGGTTTCCAAAGAAACAGGGATAAACTATACCGTGGATTATTCGTTTCAGAAACCTTCAACGGATACGATTGCCGTAGACATGGACAATAAACCATTTAGGAATACGGATGGTGCCGTTTTGTTCAGACCAGGTGGACATGGTGCCTTGATCGAAAATTTAAATGATCAGGATGCCGATGTTATTTTTATAAAGAACATAGACAATGTGGCGGTAATGCAAGATGCCAAGGCCGTGGCGGACAGTAAAAAAGTTTTGGCCGGGGTCTTGTTAAAAGTCCAAAAGAAGGCTTTTGAATATGCTAAAATGTTGGATGAAGGTGCTATTTCAGAAGATGGTATCAGTACAATAACCTCGTTTTTGGCGGACGAATTAAATGTGAAGTTTACTAAGGATTTTGATTCCTTCTCAACGGATGCTAAAATATCGCTACTTAAAAATAGAATCAATAGGCCTATCCGTATTTGTGGCATGGTCAAGAACGAAGGGGAACCCGGTGGGGGACCATTCTGGATTAGAAATGCCAATGGGGAGGTTTCACTTCAGATCATAGAATCCGCCCAAATAGATATGGATAACCCGGAGCAAGTGGATATTTTGCAAAATTCTACCCATTTTAATCCGGTGGACTTGGTTTGCGGAATTCGTGATTACAAAGGAAATAAATTCAACCTGTTGGACTTTGTAGACCCTAAACAGGGATTTATAACGGGCAAAACCATGAATGGAAAGGAATTAAAGGCCTTGGAGCTTCCAGGTCTTTGGAACGGTGCCATGGCACATTGGAATACCATTATGGTAGAGGTGCCTTTGGTAACCTTTAATCCGGTGAAGACGGTTTTAGATTTATTAAAGGGTTCGCATCAGGCTTAAATTAACCAAGAAGTAAGTTTAAAAAGTGTGTACTTGTTACACACTTTTTTTATTCCAAATAGTAGTGTTTTAACATCGGCCATAATGGTTTATGTTTTGGAAATATTCTGGATATGGCCTCTTTTCTATCTTCTTTTCCGTTAAAAAAAGCAAAGATCTTTATAGTTGAACATCCAATTTGGTTAAGGCTTCGTAAATAACGATAAGTACGAATCATTAACATAGATCATATAATGAAAAAGTATATCATAATTTGCGTAGTTGTTTTTGGAACGATATTGAACACCCATGCAAATCCTTGCCAAATGGACAAGATTTCAAAAATTGAAGTAATAAATGACGATTACGAAAGAATCCCTTCCAGCGAACTGACTCCCGCCGTTGTGGAAGAAATATTAAAAGAATATCCAACCTCTAAATTGGGAGCGGCCTACAGAAATTCAAAAGGAATTTTCAAACTGATCATGGTTTTAAAAAGCGGCACTAGACGTACGGTCTATATTGATCCGTATGGAAATTGGATTACAAAGAAGAAGTAATCATTATAGAATAATTTATTAAAGGCCGCCTTGCGGTCTTTTTTTTGACTATTTAATCCAATTGATATCCCACTAGAACATCCCCACGAAAAGTCGGTTTAAAGAAGTTTTTAATTATTTCTAGGGTAAATTTTTCATTTGATGTGACCAAAAGACGCTTCCTGTGTCTTACTAATTGTAAAGAAATTTAAAAACCCTCGAAAGTCAAACACTAACCGTTAACTGTAAAGGGACCATTAAGTTTCAGGATGATTCAACAGAAATAGGCTAATGCGATTTGTAATAGTCCTGTTTAGGGAGTTTTCAAAAGGTTTTGGTTGTTGTACCCTAGGTTTGGTTCTGTAATATAGCTTGATGGTGGTAAAGGGAGCTGGTCAGTCGGCTCCCTTTTTTTTTCAATTTTTTATCGGCCTATATTGATTTATTGAAACAAGCAATGTATTTTTGCGCCATCTCAAAGGGGTGCCGAATCTTAAAAGGAGGAAGCTGAGATTATACCCAATGAACCTGGGCAGGTAATGCTGCCAAGGGATGGCAAACGCCAAATTTGGATTATCAAAGGTCCTTAGATGGACAAAAATCAAGTTTAATTTAGAATAATAGCCCCTTTTATTCGTAACACTTTTACGAATGAAACAATCTATGTTCGCAACATTGGCCTTACTGGGCCTAACCATGGGCGCGTACGCCCAACAACAACCAGCGGAAACGGATTCCCTTGAAGGGAAGAAAGTAGTACTGGACGAAGTATTTGTATCGGCAGTACGGGTTACCAAGGAGTCCCCGGTAACCTTTTCCAATTTAACAAAGGAAGATATCAAACCAAGAAACCTGGGCCAGGACATTCCTATTTTAATGAACTTTTTGCCTTCGGTGGTTACGACCTCCGATGCTGGGGCCGGAGTGGGCTATACAGGTATACGCGTACGCGGTAGCGATGCCACAAGGGTAAATGTCACTATTAATGGTATCCCTTACAACGACGCGGAATCGCAAGGGACGTTTTGGGTCAACATGCCCGATTTTGCTTCCTCTACCGAGAGTTTACAGCTACAGCGTGGCGTGGGAACCTCTACCAACGGAGCCGGAGCCTTTGGTGCCAGTCTTAATTTGTTGACCGATGGATTTTCCGAAGATGCCTATGCGCAAGTTTCTTCCTCGTACGGCAGTTTTAATACGTTTAGGCGTAATATGAAATTCAGCACCGGTCTTTTGAACGACAGGGTCGAGATTTCAGGGAGGTTGTCCAGGATAAATTCCGATGGTTATATCGACAGGGCTTCATCAGATCTGGATTCCTATTTTCTACAAGGGGCCTACAAAGATGACAATACCTTGATCAAGGCCTTGCTTTTTGGAGGTCATGAAATCACTTACCAAGCTTGGTACGGTATTGATGCCGAGACCTTACGTACGGATAGGACCTTCAATCCTTCGGGAATTTATACGGACGAAAATGGTACTATTCAATTCTATGAAAACGAGGTGGACGATTATAAGCAGGACCATGCCCAATTATTGTGGAACGAACGGTTGTCCGATTCTTGGAGTACCAACATCGCCTTGCATTACACCCGGGGAAGGGGTTTTTTTGAACAGTTTAGGGAAGACGATGCTTTTGAAACCTATGGTTTTGAACCACTCAACGTGAATGGGGAAGAAGTGAACACTACTGACCTGATCCGACGGCGTTGGTTGGACAATGATTTTTACGGAACGGTCTTTTCCGCAACCTATAACAAGGAAAACCTAAACCTTATTCTTGGAGGGGGATGGAACAATTATGAAGGGGATCATTTTGGGGAAGTCATTTGGGCAAGGTTTGCCAGCAATAGTGAGTACAGGGACCGCTATTATGATGACACCTCCAAAAAGTCGGATTTTAACTTCTATTCCAAGGCTAATTACAAGCTTAACGACCGTTGGTCGCTCTACGGTGACCTACAGTACAGAACCGTTGGTTATCGGGCCAATGGCGAGGACACAGGTTTGGTGGATGATACCTTCGACTTTTTCAACCCCAAGGCAGGTGTGACCTATGATTTAAACCGGAACAATAATTTCTATTTCTCCTATGCCCGTGCCAATAGGGAACCCAACAGGAACGACTATGAAAATGGAAGCCCAAGACCGGAAAAATTGGACGATTGGGAATTGGGGTGGCGCTATATTTCTCCAGATGTTCAAGTGAACACGAACTTGTACTATATGAAGTATCAGGACCAATTGGTATTGACCGGTGAACTGAACGATGTTGGGGCCCCGCTAAGGGCCAATGTGGGGGATAGTTACCGTTTGGGGCTGGAAGTTGACGCACAAGTGCAAATAAGCGATAAATTTACTTGGAGACCTAACGTTACTTTAAGTACCAATAAAAATAGAGATTTTGTGTTTCAAAGGGACGGTGTACTGCAAAATCTGGGGAATACCAACATCGCCTACTCCCCAGATATTATTGCAGGAAACTTGATAACCTATAGTCCGGTTGAGGCATTTCAGGTTTCCCTGTTGACCAAATACGTGGGCAAACAATATATGGGCAATATAGATGCCGAAAGCTCCGTATTGGATGCCTATTCCCAGACCGATTTAAATTTTCAGTATGAACTACCCTTCAATGGTTTTATAAAGAACATTGTATTTTCGGGCTTGGTAAATAACCTATTTGATGCCGCTATCGTATCGAATGGATATTTCTTTACGTTCGATGATGACTTTTCGAATCCTGGCGTCATTACTACTGTAGAGGGCGCCGGATATTATCCTCAGGCCGGTATCAACTTTTTATTGGGCACCACGGTAAATTTTTAAAGGTAGCAAGTAACTAATTGTAAGTCCCAAGTAACCACTTTGTTTGCTTGGGGCTTTTTATTTAATTGGTCACTGTAACACTATTGCCCCCAAAACTGGTCCTGTACTCCAACATATCGTAATAGCGATTTCCATCGTCCGGTCTGTTCAGCATTTGGCCGGTAAAAAGGCTGTATTCATACTCCTCGCAAGGGCAGGTGGCCACTTGGCCGTTAAAGGTCATCGTGGAGCAATCGTTGGGTGCGTGGTTGGGGCAACTGGCCTCAAAGGCCCTAAATTGATTGAACCCGGCGTTTATGATGAATATCCCTCGTGTTCCTACACCGTCCTGTGTGACCAGGACAGCACTCCCCGTATTGGTCAAAGGACTGTACAGGGGGAGGTTCAAGTTGGCATCAAACCTAAAATTTATCTCTTGTAGAAAGGGGTTACGGTTTGTGGTGTTGTTGTCACAAGCCAAAAAAAGCAGAAAAATGACGAGACCTGATATTCGTTTCATGCTGTAAGAATGTTTGGGGAATGGATATATTAATTTGTGTAAAATTATATATATTTGTGGGAAATCCTCTCTAAAAAAGTCATGAGTATGTGGCTGTTATGGAGGATTTTGCTATTTATAAAACGACGACACTATGGGTAACGTATCATATTATACTGCGGAAGGACTAAAAAAGTTAAAGGAGGAGCTGAATTACTTGAGGGATGTGGAACGGCCAAAAGCTTCCCAAGCCATTGCCGATGCGCGGGATAAAGGGGATTTGTCCGAAAATGCCGAATATGATGCCGCCAAGGAGGCCCAAGGTTTGTTGGAGATGAAAATTTCAAAAATGGAAGCTACCTTGGCCAATGCAAGACTTATAGACGAGTCCCAGTTGGATACCTCAAAAGTCTTGGTGTTGTCCACGGTAAAGCTAAAGAACCAGACCAACGGTATGGAAATGAAGTATAAACTAGTGGCGGAAAGCGAAGCCGATTTAAAATCCGGTAAAATTTCCGTGAACTCTCCCATTGGAAAAGGATTGTTGGGGAAAAGCGTTGGAGATACAGCTGAGATTTCCGTTCCCAACGGCACTATGAAATTCGATATTCTTGAAATCACACGGGAATAATAGATTTGAGTCACCTAATTTGAATCCCACGATAATTATTATGGTGGGATTTTTTTTGCTAAATGCTATTTTGGAAGATTATGGAGATTTAGTTTACTAGCTTAAAGGAAACAATATGCTGTGCTTTTGGGTCGTCTATGTACGCTACAAAATAAGTATCTTACGTTTAAAATGGAAATATAGTAACTTGTTTCTATTTATAACTGTTTGCTTTAATGTTGACCAAATTCCAAAAGTTTCCATATAAATCAACTTTTTTATTTATATTTGTATCCATAAAAGGACACTAATTCCAAATGAAAAGAAGATTTGAAGTTGTTTTTCTTGAACAAGCCATTGATTTTATGGCTAAGGTCGACAAGAAAGCAAAAGCCAAAATTTATTATAATCTGGATAAGGCAAAACTCGGACTTGACCCAAAACTGTTCAAAAAACTAACGGACGATATTTGGGAATTCAGGATTAAATATGGTGGACTTCAATACCGACTATTTGCATTCTGGGACAGAAAAGGCAAAACCAAAACGCTTGTGATTTCCACACATGGAATGGTCAAGAAAACGGACAAGGTCCCAAAAGCTGAAATCGAGAAAGCAAAACAGATTCGAACGGAATATTTCGAACAATAAAAACAAAGTCATGGCTACAAAAAAGAAAAAAATGAAAATTATGACCCTTGACCAAATGAAGGACAAGGACATCGGAAAAATTGGAACAGCGGACAGGGACAAATATGAATTTGATCTGAGAATGGAAATCCTTGGGGAAATGATAAAGTCGGTCAGAAAAGAAAGGAAACTGACCCAAGAGCAACTCGGAGAATTGATCGGAGTTCAAAAGTCTCAAATTTCAAAACTGGAGCGAAGTGCCAAGAATGTTACCATCGAAACCATTTTAAAAGTTTTTAACGCTTTAAAAGCAAATGTTAAGTTTAGCGTGCAAATGGACACACAGGAATTCAAGGTTGCGTAGAAAACATTAAAGATAACAACACCTATAAACACCTGCTGGCGCGAGCATCTTGCTCGTGCCTCTGACTCCAGCACAAGCGGGACGCTGGCGCTAGCGGGGGAGTAAAAAAAAGAATAATGATAACATCAATACCGCAGAACCAAGAATGATCAAAACTGGCCAAATTGAAAAATCAAATGTCAAGTAACTAATGTTGGCAGGAATAAAATTAATTACAGTTAGGAGTAAAAGATAAAGGGCAAAAAGCCTTATTACAATTCTGAAAAAATCTCTTTTGGTCATTTATTATTGTGTTAAGTCCTTTGAAACTCTGAATTTCCAGTCATTGTCCCATTGACTTTGAACCATTTGTGAATTTCGTAATCAATTAATCTTATTGGGCCTTAAGTATGAATCTCGCCTTCTTCTCAAAGCTTTAATTTCGTTTGCCAAATCCATCAATTGCATTTGTTTAAATATAATATCGGCTTCTTTCTCAACTAGGTTTTCAGAATCAAGTTTTCTACTCAATTTTTGCACTTCATCTGAATCAGACAAAGATGCAAAAGGATGGTCAAATGGACGACTTAGACCGCACCTATTAACTTTAAAAAAACCATCTACAATTCTACCATAAAAAAGCCAAAAGCCATTTTCCTCAATATAAGGGTAGCAAGTTTTCCAATTCTGTCCTATGTAAATATTATCCTGAACATCCCCACCATCAAGGGATTCAACTACCTGTATTTTATAGGTTAAATCATCGTTTACCTTAATTACCTTTCCAATAAAAATACATTCGGACTGCATTTCTCTCTGCTGTTGCTCCATTAATCTATATGGATTACAAGAGCATGAATAACCTACATAGTTCACGAGAAGAAGTATAATGTATATTAAATTGCGCATATAATTCTTTATTTGAACTTTAAAAATAAAAATGTGGCCAATAATGTTAAGCAGATAGATACCAATAAATTCCTAGACCAATTAACTTTAGACTGTTCACTTTCAAGTTTGGTTCTTCCAAGTTTAACAAAGCACCACCAAAATAGGCCTCCTATATCTCTGAAAATTCTCCACATTTATGATTCGCTTTTCTGAACTATGTTCTGTAGGGAAGTTACAAAACTATTGGTACTTTTATTTTTCATTGTTGAAATATGAAATTATTCTCGATTATTCCCGCTGCTGGCGCGAGCATCTTGCTTGTGCCTCTGACCCCAGCACAAGCGTGACCCTTGCGCTAGCGAGCGGGCACAAGGTTTTAAAGTAGATGATGCATTGATGAAGTACGAAGTTGTAAACCTCGCACAGTGCGTCTCTGCCTTGACCAAAAAAGAAACATGGGACTGGCTAAGAGAATCAAAAAACAAATCGATAAACTTGAACTGAAACCTGAAGATCTGGGATTTTATAAAACACTTAATTGATGTTAGTCAGAATGTAAACACCTAATCATCTGAGAACATAAACTTGAGAATCTCATTGAAGAAAAATGAAAAAATTAATAGATATTGAGAGTTGGATTAGAAAGGAACACTTTAAGTTTTTTTCAAAATTTTCCGAACCATTTTTTGGTGTAACGGTTAATGTTGAATGCACAAATGCTTATTCAAAAGCCAAAGAAAAGCAAATTTCATTCTTCCTTTATTATCTGTATCGAGCATTGAAATCTGCCAATAAAATCCACAATTTCAAATATAGAATAATTGACGGGAAGGTCTATGAATTTGATGTTGTAAATGCCTCGCCAACCATAAATCGACCAAACGGAACATTTGGATTTGCCTATATGGATTATGTGGAAAATGAAGATGAATTTTATCGAAAAGCAATGGAAGAAATCAATAATGTGCAAAACACAAACAGCCTTTTACCAGCAGTTTCAGGTGAAAATGTGATTCACTTTTCAGCAATTCCTTGGATAGACTTCACAAGTATTTCACACGCAAGAAGTTTTTCTCACCCAGACAGTTGCCCAAAAATATCGTTTGGTAAAATGACAGAAACCAACGGAAAAAAGTCAATGCCAATTTCCATTCACGGACACCACGCTTTAATGGACGGCTTTCAAGTAGGACAATTTATAGACGAATTTCAAAAACAATTAGATGAATAAAACACTACCGCCAATAACTAGCGTTCGTGTGGTCGGTACGCCCGCTCTTCTAAGTTTGCAACTTCGAAGCACAAAGTTTTAAAGTAGATGATGCATTGATGGAGTACGAAGTTGCAAACGTCGCATAGAAGGTTGTCAGACTATTTGAAAACCTTTCATTTTATGCAATTTTTCTAGGTTACCAAGATTTGGTATATTTGGGTAAAATTATAGTCAAAATGGGAAAAAACACATCAATATCACTCGGGGATCATTTTGAGAATTTTATCAGAGAAGAAGTGAAATCTGGAAGATACGGTTCTGTAAGTGAAGTTATTCGTTCTGCTTTGAGACTTTTAGAAAGCGAAGAAAAAAAAGAAAGAGAACTAATTAAAGCACTTGAAATAGGAGAACAAAGTGGATTTATTGAGAATTTTGACCCTAAACAAAATTTGGCCGAATTACATCGCCAACACTTATGAGTAAAAACAAATATCACATAAGTAAACAAGCGATTGATGATTTAAATGATATTTGGATTTATACTTTTCACAAATGGTCCAAAGAACAAGCCGACAGATATTATAACGTTATAATTGATGAAATTGAATTTATAGCGAACAATTATCCGATCGGAAAATCCGCTGAACAAACCCGAAAAAACTATCGAGTAACTAAAATAAAATCACATCTGATCTTTTACAGAAAAGTGGAAAATGATATCGTGGAAATTGTGAGAGTTTTACACCAAAGGATGGATGTTAAAAAACGCCTGAAATAAAAAACTACACACAAGATGTGTAAGCTTCCCTTAAAAAAGGACCCTTTAAAATTCGATATATCCATCGTATTTTTATTTAAAATTAAAACCATGGCAACCATCTTCACTAAAATCATCAACGGCGAAATACCCTGCTACAAAATCGCGGAGGACGAGAACTATCTGGCGTTTTTGGACATCAATCCCAATGCAAAAGGTCATACCTTGTGTATACCCAAGGTTGAGGTAGACAAAATCCTGGATTTGGATGAAACCACCTATATGGGGTTGATGGCGTTTTCAAGAAAGGTTGGGAAGGCCGTTCAAAAGGCAATGGATTGCAAAAGGGTGGGTCTAACGGTCATCGGTCTGGAAGTGCCACACGTTCATGTGCATTTGATTCCGTTGAATTCCATGCAGGACGCTACTTTTCAAAAGAAGGTAAAACTATCGGAAGAGGAATTTATTCAGGTAGCCGAAGCGATCGCTTCTAAACTTTAATGGTTCCTCCCAAAAAGAAGTACACCCCAATACCCACCACGGCAATCATGAGCAACAGGATTATAAAAAACAGGAAGGTAGGTTTGGTGGATTTTTTTTCCGGTACGACGGTTTTCTGATAATAGTCGAACATACGTTCAATATCATCGGTCCATTTTACAGGATAGATCATGGAGTTACACTTTCTGCAAACGATTTGATTGGTAATCTCGTTCGTAGTCTTATGGAAAAAGGCACCGTAGGTGTGCTTTTGGTAAAAAGTGAGCTTTAAATCCTGATTAAAACACTCCGGACAATTATTGTTCAAGTCTGCTTCCTTAATTACTTTCAGTTTTTCCTTTGCCATGATTATTGATGTACTTTAAGTGTGATTTGCATGATGGTTCCTTCTTTTCCAGAGGAAAGCACTTTTATTTTTCCGTTATGATATTCCTCAACAATTCTTTTTACAAGGGATAGGCCAAGGCCCCAACCCCGTTTTTTCGTAGTTACTCCGGGGTTAAAAATAGTATTAAAATTACTTTTGGGGATTCCGTGACCGGTATCGGCAACGAGGATATTCACGAATTTCCCATTGGGAACAATCTCAATGGCGATACTTCCCTTGCCTTTCATAGCATCGATTCCGTTCTTAACCAAGTTCTCAATGGTCCAGTTGTAGAGCGATCTGTTCATTAACACCAAGGCAGCATCCAGTTTTGAATTGAAAGTGAAATGTATCAATTTGGAACTCCTCCTTTTTAGATAATCATAGGCATTTCTAGTCTCAACGACAATATCGCATGCATCCAATTTTGGCAGGGAGCCAATTTTTGAAAACCGTTCCGTTATGGTCTGCAACCGGGCAATGTCCTTTTCTATTTCCTTGGTGATGTCCGTACTTATATTCTCTGTTTTCAATAGCTCGTTCCATCCTAAAAGGGAGGAAAGTGGGGTGCCAATTTGGTGTGCCGTTTCCTTGGCCATTCCGGCCCACAGTTTGTTCTGTTCCGATGCCTTGTTCGTTTTAAAAAGAAAATAGATGACCGCCCCAAACAACAGAATGATCAATAACAGGGCGATGGGGTAAAACTTCAATTTGTTCAATACTTCAGAATTACCGTAGTAGAGTGTCGCCAAATGTTCTCCCTGCTGATCTATGGAGATGGGAACGTTCTCGTTCTGGAACTGTTGTAACTTTTTGGAAATGTATAGAGAATCGGTAGCCAACACAGAAGGAATATTGTTGGTCCTTATGGAACTATCCTTGTTTATAAGGATCATGGGCGTTGAGGTATTGTTTTGGAAAACCTTTAAGTGAAGACTCCCTAAATCAACGTCTTCCGCAGATTGTAAAAATTCCGATTGGGCCGTGGCCCAAATCTCCATTTTTAAACGCTCTTCCTCCTTGAAGGTCTTAAAAAAGCTATTGGTATTCCAAAGAATCAAACTCACCACAATAAAGGAGCCAATAACAAGGAATATGTTCGTAGTCTTGTTTTTAGGACTAAAATTCATCCAGAAATTTTATACTATTAAAGATAACCTAAAATGTAATTATTTGTTGTGCTTGGGAGTTTATCTAGATCATTTCGCGATGCGCTGTATCGGGGTTTCCGTATTAACCGCTCATTAAGGGAGGTCGAATCGCAAATTTTTGGGATTCGGATGAGGCAAAATACGGTACCGAAAGCTTTTGGGATCTATTTTGGATTTTCGGGCCGAAATGAAATCGGTACTATGCCTATATGATTTACCTAGGGGATAGTTGGTTTCAAGAAATTCTTTATTTCCCCGCTCATTTTGTTTATTTTTGATTTCTGTAGTAAAAGAGCATTAAGATGGAATTAGAAGGAAAAATCAAATTGATAGGCGATACCAAAACTTTTGGAAACAATGGTTTTAGGAAAAGAGAGGTGGTAGTGACCACGGACGAGCAGTACCCGCAACACATCATGGTGGAGTTTGTTCAGGACAAATGTGATTTGTTGAACAGTTATAAGGTAGGGCAGGATGTTAAAATCGGTATCAATTTAAGAGGCCGGGAATGGACAAACCCTCAAGGAGAGACTAAATATTTCAATTCCATACAAGGCTGGAGGATAGAAACACAAGCCCCTTCACAGCCCGATGGAATGCCGCCAGTGCCACCCATGGAAGCTTTTGAGCCAGTGGACAATCTGAATGAGGAAGATCATGATGATTTACCTTTCTAAACAATTTGTGTAGGAGGTAAAATCATTAGAGCATCATAAAATTGAAAACTTGTTTAGCCTGAAAAGGTTAAACAAGTTTTTGCTTTTTTGCTCAAATGTGTAATTTAAGCTAAAAGAATTTACATTGCAGCGAGGTCAAAATTCAATATATTTTTTGGATACGGAACTCTACTTTCCTCCTGTGAACAGGGCCAATTCAGAAGGATTATTGGCCGTGGGGGGAGACCTATCCCCAGAAAGATTGCTATTAGCCTACAGAAGCGGAATATTTCCTTGGTTTAACGAGGATTCGTTGATCTTATGGTGGAGCCCAGATCCTAGAATGGTGCTCTATCCAAACGAGATTAAGGTCTCTAAAAGTATGGCAAGGGTCATTGCAAAGGGTCATTTTAGTATCACCATGAACAGGTGTTTTGAAAGCGTGGTGGAACACTGCTCCGCTATAAAGCGGGAAGGGCAAAAGGGTACATGGATTACTCCGGAAATGAAGTCTGCCTATATCAAACTACACGAAATAGGTGTTGCAAAATCCTATGAGGTATGGGAGGACGAAGAATTGGTAGGAGGATTGTACGGGGTGGACCTAGGTCACGTGTTTTGTGGCGAGAGTATGTTCAGTAAAAAATCAAATGCATCAAAGTTCGCCTTTATAAGACTTGCCCATGATTTGCAGGCAAAAGGGTATCGTTTTATAGATTGCCAATTGTACACGGACCATTTATCAAGTCTAGGTGCCAGGGAAATTTCCAGGGAATCTTTTATGGAACAATTAAAGGCTTAGGACAAGTTCTGTTAAAAAGAAAAATACATTTTCTGTCGTTTGTGCGTAATTTTCCGCCCTGTATTCCCCTCCAATCTGAAATTTGGTGGTTGGGCTTAGAACCCAACCCAATTTGGGTGTTATCCTTTGGTCGTATTCAGGAACCATAGATCTACCCGCACTTAGAAGGGATTCAGTAGTGAGGACCAGATAAGGTTCGCCAACATCCAGCTTTTCCCCCATTAACGGAAAATCCAGGGCAAAACGGTACCTAAACCTGTGAACGGTATTTTCGCTGGTAATCCTTTGCTCCGCCCTAAATCGATTTCCATACCGAATGCTTCCTCTTTTAAAGGTAACGTTGAACTGTTGGGTAAGTCTAAGTTCATTATTTGCATCGCTATTGAACGGATTGCGAAACCTATATTTTACGCCAAATCCAATACTTTGGTTATCCCGTATCCTAAGGTTGGAAAAATGATTCAAATCCATTTGCCTCACCGTAAATTGTGCCTGGGAGTTCCTATAAAGAAAGGAACGGTTTTCAACTGAAAAATTGTGGGAATAGTTTGGTGTTACGTCATAATTGAGGGCCACTTGTGGATTCCAATAGCCCGTAAGATTGTCCTGTGCCAAGAGTATCGATGGAACCATTAAAGCAAATGGAAAAAAAAACAGGCAGGATTTTTTAGTATAGGACATGGTCGTAATTTGGAGGTAGGGACTTCCTCATGTTTTTAAAACGTCCATTAGCCCCAAAAAGCAGCTCGTAATCAAAGTATTCCTCGTCATTTTTTCCTGCTACTATGAATTCGTAATTTATGGTGGGCAAGATCAAATTTTGAAAAGCGTTCTTTATAGTTTCATCGGTTGGCTCTTTTATGGAGGTTGGATATTGCTGCTGAATTCTTTTGATACGGTATTTGCCAAAGGATTTATCTAGATACTTCCTTATTTCCTGCATGGGCTCAGACGGGATATCCACTTCCTTGATTAGGATTTCAACGTCCTCCAAGGTTCCCTCTTTATCAAACTCAATACTATACCATAGCCTATCTTTTTTAAACTTGGCCTCATAACTGATCTTGGTACTATCCGTTTCCTTGTAGTATTTGATTCTTTTGGCGTCTTCCAGTTTATCTTGAATAAGACCAATGGCTGCTGGTGGAAACTGTGATTTCCGTATTCTAAATTCCCGCTCATATTTGTTTTGGGCGTTTACAAAACATCCTACCAGAAGTAAAAAAATCAGAACCGAGCTATATCTCTTCATATCTAAAACAACTTGTTTCGTGGTCGTTCACCATTCCGGTCGCTTGCATCATTGCATAGACCACGGTGCTCCCCACAAACTTGAAGCCTCTTTTTTTTAAATCCTTGCTTATGGTATCTGAAAGAGGCGTTGTGCCAGGGGCTTCTTTATAATGGGAAACTTTATTTTTTATTGGTTTGTTGTCTACGAATGCCCAATAATACGTACTGAAACTTCCATATTCATTTTGGATTTCCATAAAGGCAGTTGCATTGGAAACCGTTGCATGTACCTTTAACTTGTTTCTAATGATACCTTCGTTTTCCAAAAGTTCGTTTATTTTATTTTGATCGTACAGGGCTATTTTTTTGTAGTCGAATTGATCAAATGCTTTTCTAAAATTCTCTCGTTTCTTTAAGATAGTGATCCAACTAAGTCCCGCTTGAAAGGTTTCCAATATGAGAAATTCGAACAACGTGGCATCATCCATAACAGGTACGCCCCATTCCGTATCGTGATAGGCTTTGTATAATGGGTCGCCCATACACCAACCACATCGTTTGGGTTCATCTTGATTTGCTTTCATACCTTAAACTACCTTTAAGGCAAAAGTAAAAAATCCCGCCACAAGTATTTTTGCGGCGGGATTTTTGTTTCAGTATTTGTTCCCAAATTATAAATAAGGGCAGAAGCACTTATCTTTAGGGAGGGACTAATTTGTAGCTACGGTCGATTTACTTCTCAAATCAAGGTATTGCAACTCGCCATCCTCAAGGGCTTGAGCCATATCGGCCTTAACATATTTATACGTATTAAAGAATTTTTTACCATTGACCGATGTAAGCTTGGCCATTCCATCGTCCAGTAATTCCACAACCTTTACCTTGACATCGTCAAGACCTTTATAATTGGCAATGCCTCCACGTTTTATGATAAAATTTGCCTTTGGAAAATGAATGTGATCAAAGGGCAGGTTGCTGCTTTTTTGAATACTGAATATATCTCCAACCTTAATTTCGGCCGATTCTGTTTGGGAAAAAGCACCAAAAGAGACTAAAAATAATGTTAATAATGATAGTAAATGTTTCATAGTTCTTTCAATTTTGGGTTAATAATTAGGTTGTTAAACCAGTCTGATAGGAACTGAAAATAAATATTTTAAAAATATACATCTTTTAATTTATCATATTCTCAGAATATTCCCATAAAACTTTCAATTCAAAAATATAAAATCTTATGGACATAAAAGTATAACTTCTGTTAAAATAAGTTAAACTTTCAATAAATAATAGTAATGCTATTATCTTAGCGGGTGTTAATTATTAAAATTTTGGAATGGAAGAGCTTTTTCAAGGTGTAAAAATTCGCGTGAACGACAAGTTGTTTGTCAAAGATCCAGAATCTTCGGAACTGGGAAAATCCATTATAAAGATGAGTATTGTAATGATGGGGGAGCTTGGTTTTGAAAAATTTAATTTTAGAAAATTGGGCGAGAGAATTGGATCGAACGAAAGTTCCATTTATCGCTATTTTGAGAACAAGCACAAACTTCTACTTTATTTAACCTCTTGGTATTGGGGTTGGATGGAGTACCAACTTGTATTTGCCACCCATAACATTCCGGAGCCCAATGATAAATTGACAAAGGCAATCTATATGATTACGCGCGAGATTACCGAAGATTCCAATTTTTCCCATATCAATGAGGTATTGTTGAACCAAATCGTAATTAACGAATATTCCAAATCCTATTTGACCAAAGAGGTGGACGAGGAAGATAAAGAAGGATATTTTGCCAGCTACAAGCGATTGGCAAAAAGGTTGAGTGAAATGATTAGGCAATACAATCCACATTATAAATACCCTTCTAGTTTGGCCAGTACCATTTTAGGCGGTGCCCTGCACCAACATTTTCTTAAGGATCACTTTTCTTCCATGACGGATTGTGGCGGTGATATAACACCTACTGAATATCTAACGAACTTGGTTTTCAATGTTTTAAAACAAGACTCAAATGAATAAAGAGGTATTGACCCCTTGGCAACGGCTACTGGGTATGTTGCGTTTGGATAAGCGGGACGTCTTTCAAATTTTCTACTACGCTATCTTTGCGGGTCTTGTGAGTCTTTCCCTTCCGTTGGGGATTCAGGCAATTATCAATTTGATACAAGGCGCCCAAATCAGTACTTCATGGATCGTGCTTGTAGTTCTGGTTACTTTAGGGGTAGTTTTCGTAGGTATATTGCAGTTAATGCAGATACGTATTATTGAAAACCTTCAGCAAAAAATATTTACAAGGGCCTCTTTCGAGTTTGCTTATAGGTTTCCCAAAATAAAAATGAAGGAACTCTATAATTATTATCCGCCCGAGCTGGCCAACCGTTTTTTCGATGTCCTTACGATTCAAAAATCGTTATCCAAGGTATTGATTGATTTTCCGGCTGCCCTGTTGCAAATAATCTTTGGTTTATTGTTGCTGTGTTTTTACCACCCATTCTTCATAATCTTAGGTATTTTGTTATTGGGACTTATTTATGTGGTATTCAGGTTCACTGCAAAAAAGGGCCTGGATACCAGTTTGGATGAATCCAAGAACAAATATAAAGTGGCCCACTGGATACAGGAGGTAGCTAGGTCCATCATTAGCTTTAAGCTTTCAGGTAAGACTTCCCATGCAATTGACAAAAATGACAAACTAGTTTCCAAATATTTGGAAGCCAGGGAAAACCATTTTAGGATTTTGGTCATACAATTGATTCAAATGATCGGTTTTAAGGTATTGGTTACTGCTGGATTACTTTTGATTGGTGGGTTGTTGGTCTTGAACCAAGAAATGAATATCGGTCAATTTGTGGGAGCGGAAATTATAATACTTCTGGTTATAAATTCTGTCGAAAAATTGATTTTGGGTCTAGAAACATTTTATGACCTGCTTACTTCCCTTGAAAAAATGGGACAAGTAGTGGATAAGGAATTGGAGACGCAAGAGGGGGAAAGGCCTTTTGTAGAAGGGGCGGGTTTTACCATAGAATTGGACAATGTGCATTATAGCCTGCCCGATACCGGCAAAAAGGTTCTCAATGGCATCAATCTAACAATCACACCCAAAAGTATAATACATTTAAAAGGAGGGCGCAATTCTGGCAGGACGAGCTTTTTAAGGGTAGTTGCGGGTATCCTGGAACCGGATTCCGGTAGAGTCTATGTCAACAATGCCTCTTTAAGGGGCATGAACCTAAATTTTTACCGTTCTCACGTTGGGCAATCCCTATTGGAGGAATCCCCTTTTGAGGGAACCATTCTTGACAACATCACCTTTGGGGACAAGTCGATTTCAGAGGAACAGATATATTGGGCCATGGACAAAGTGGGGCTGACCAGTTTTGTCAAGGAACAACCCAATGGTCTTCAAACGATTATTTATCCGGAAGGAAAGCAGATTCCATATACTATTTCGAAAAGAATCGTGTTGGCCAGAAGTATTGTAATCAAGCCTAAGTTGCTAGTGTTAAAGGATCCCTTGGATCAGATAGGCAAAGAGGAAGCTGAAAAAATAATCAAGTTTCTCACAGATCCTTCAAATGGATGGGCACTTTTAGTAGTTAGTGAGAACGATTTATGGTCCAAGTACTGCAATGGTGTGGTTACTTTGGAAAAGGGTAAGGTTGTAAACGAAAAATATAAATAAGGTTATGTTGAACATTTCACACAATAAACTAAATAAAAGTGTTTCTATAGAGCACTTTATTTCTGTGCAAAAAGTGTTCCATCAAAGGCACTATAAGCATTTCAACAGATTCCTTTTGACTTTTGCCATTATTGGGGTTATAATACTTTTTTTGCCTTGGACGCAGAATATTATGGGAACAGGTTCTGTAACGACCTTAACACCCGATCAACGCCCGCAAACGATTCAATCCCCTATTCCTGGTAAAATAGAGAAGTGGTTCGTACGTGAGGGGGACTACGTAAAAAAAGGGGATACCATACTGTTTATTTCGGAAATTAAAAATGAATATTTTGACCCAAGATTGGTGGAAAGAACCGGCAATCAGTTAAAGGCAAAAGAGGCCTCGGTTAATTCATACCAAGGAAAGGTTAAGGCACTCAATGTACAAATCGAAGCCTTGGTCAAGGAACGGGGACTCAAATTGCAACAGGCCCAAAATAAGCTGTTGCAGGCCAAACTTAAGGTTCAGAGCGATAGTATCGACCTGGAAGCGGCAAAGACGAATATTTTAATAGCGCAAAGACAGTTTGATCGTACCCAACAACTGGAAAGTGAAGGATTAAAGGCGGTTACCGATGTTGAAGAGAAGCGAATGAAACTTCAAGAAAGTCAGGCAAAATTGATATCCCAGGAAAATAAACTTTTGGCGGCCAAGAATGAGGTAATCAATTCTGAGGTTGAAATCAACAGGGTACAGGCAGAGTATACAGACAAGATATCCAAGGCCCAGAGCGAAATGTTTACTGCCCAGTCCAATCAATTTGATTCTGAGGCACAGGTCAATAAGTTGGAGAGTGAAGTGACCAATTATGAAATACGGAACGATCTATATTACATCCGGGCTCCGCAAAATGGTTTTATAAACAAGGCTATTCAGGCGGGAATTGGGGAGACTTTTAAGGAGGGTGACCGCTTGGTGGGTATCATGCCTTCAGATTACGATGTAGCCGTAGAGACATTTGTAGAACCCATAGACCTTCCGTTGATTCATTTAGGGGAAAAAATTAGGATTCAGTTCGATGGTTGGCCTGTAATTGTATTCAGTGGCTGGCCCAATGTATCCTATGGAACCTACGGCGGTACGGTCGTTGCCATAGAAACCTTTATAAGTTCCAATGGAAAATATCGTATTCTGGTAGCTCCTGACGAAGATGATCATCCTTGGCCAGACGCCATCCGGGTGGGTTCTGGTGCAAGAACCATTGCCTTGTTGGAGGATGTTCCTATTTGGTTTGAACTATGGAGACAGTTAAATGGATTCCCTCCAAATTATTACCAACCTGAGGGAGCACAAGGGGAACCGGTCAAAAAATAAATATGAACAAGTATTTTATCCTAAGCCTACTTTTTTGTAGTAGTTTTTTGGTGCATGGACAGCAGAACGATACGTTGGTCCTTAAGTTCAACGAATATCTTGGGTATGTCAAAAGGTTCCATCCCATCGCCAAGCAGGCAGAATTGGCCTTGAGTTCAGGACAGGCCAATCTCTTAAAGGCTAGGGGCGGTTTTGACCCAAAGTTGGATGTGGACTACGAACGAAAGGATTTTAAGGGTACGGAGTACTATGACCGCTTAAACGCTACTTTTAAGATACCCACTTGGTACGGCATTGAACTCAAGGGAAACTTTGAACAAAATGACGGAGCATTTTTAAATCCGGAGGAATCCGTTCCTGAAAATGGACTCTACAGTGCCGGGGTAGCGATGTCTTTGGGACGTGGTTCGTGGATAAACGAACGTATGGCGACCCTTAAACGGGCCAAGTTTTTTAGGGAACAAAGCAAGGCCGACCGTGATTTGCTGGTCAACCAAATCCTTTTCGATGCGTCCCTAGCCTATTTTAAGTGGTTACAGGCCTACAGGGACAGCAAGGTGTACTCCAATTTTTTGGATAACGCGCAAATTCGGTTTGTGGGAATCAAAAAGAGTGCTCTTGCTGGAGATATACCGGCCATTGATACGGTAGAGGCCAAAATTGCCGTTCAAAATAGGGCCCTGGAATTGGAGCAGGCAAAGGTTACCTTGGTCAACCAATCTATGGAACTGTCCAACTTTTTATGGTTGGGGGACAATATACCAGTCAACTTACAACCCAATGTCATTCCAGAAGAGGATCTTGATATGGAGATAGACCAGACTTTTGAGATATTGGGCAAACCCCTCGACAGTTTCTCATTGGAAAACCATCCAAAATTGAAAAGTCTTGGCTTTAAGGTAGATGGACTGCGGGTGGATAAACAATTGAAAACGAACAAGCTCCTACCAACCATCGACCTTGAATACAATTTTCTTACGGAAACACCAGAATTTATCAACTCCTTTGATACAAATCAGTACAAAGGCGGGGTAACCTTTCAGTTACCTTTGTTTCTAAGAAAGGAGCGTGGTGACTTAAGATTGGCCAAAATCAAATTACAAGATGCCCAATTCGAATTTGACAATGCAGAAGTGGCCATTCAAAACAAGGTAATAGCCATATACAATGAGTTGGACTCATTTGATAATCAAAACCAGCTTATACAGGATATTGTCACGAACTATCAAAGCCTGTTGACCGCCGAGGAGCGAAAGTTCAGTTTTGGGGAAAGTTCCCTTTTCCTTATCAATTCAAGGGAAAGCAAATTGATAGATGCTGTGCTAAAACAAAATGCCGTACAGAACAAATACTATACGGCCAAGGCAAAGCTTTTCAATAGTTTGGCGGTAAACCCTGAAAACCTTTAAAGATTCTTTTCATGGCACAATCTCCGTTTAATATTGGTCCCAATGTAAAATTATTGATGAAGGATACTTTTTTTTTGGCAGGTGGAATCCTCTCCGCAGCCTTTGGACTGGAAAGTTTCCTTTTGCCAAACCAATTTATTGATGGAGGTGCCACAGGTATTTCACTGCTTATGGCAGAAGTCTATGAAATACCTTTATATGTTCTGATCATTTTGGTCAACATTCCGTTCATTTTTTTGGGATATAAGGTCATAGGAAGGCAGTTTACCATCAAGACTTCTTTGGCCATTATAGGTTTGGCCCTGGTTTTGGTAACCTTGGATTTTCCTGAAGTTACTCAGGACAAACTTTTGGTTGCTGTATTTGGCGGTTTCTTTCTTGGGGCAGGAATAGGGCTATCAATCCGTGGGGGTGGCGTTCTTGACGGTACTGAAATCCTGGCCATTTATCTCAGTAGAAAGTTGGGAACTACCATAGGTGATATTATTATACTTATTAACATCCTAGTTTTTTTGGCAGCCGCCTATCTACTTTCTGTAGAATCCGCCCTGTATTCGATGCTGACGTATTTAGCGGCATCCAAGACACTGGACTTTGTAATAGAAGGTATTGAGGAATATACCGGCGTAACCATTATATCGGATTCCAGTGAGGAGCTTCGGGAAATGATTACGAACGTTTTAGGAAGGGGAGTAACCATCTATCAGGCAAAAGGGGGCTACGGAAAAAATGGTGTACACAATGAGTATGATGTGCTTTTTACGGTCATTACAAGATTGGAGATAAGAAAATTGAATATTGAAATCTCAAAAATCGACCCTAAGGCCTTTGTGGTTATGAGTAAAATAAACGATACGAGGGGAGGGATGATAAAGAAAAGGACTATTAAATGATAGTAATACTATCAAAAAAGAAAGTTTAACACCCAATTAACAGAGTAAATACTTCAAACCTGTCCGTTCGACATTATCTTTGCACCATATTATTAATTAAATATTATGAAGAATAATTTTTATTTTTTGTTGATTTCGTGTGTGACTTTTTCGATGGTCCATGCCAAAGACGTGGATCAAAATATTGAACTTATAACTAGCGAGGGCTCCATGGTATGCAAGTTAATGGACTGTAATGACCTAAGCAGCACCCCCAAATTCACTCTAAATGAGGGATTATCCTTGAATGAGGTAGAACATGAGGTAGATTTAGGTTTTGATCCCTATCTGTTTCTTTCACCTGATTTTGACCCTTATTGTGGAATGGAGTTAAACCTTGATTCGCTAAATCCATTAGAGGAAGAAGAAGTTATTTTGGATTTTGATACTTCCCTTTATTTGCCTAAGAATTTTAACCCTTATTCGGGTATTTGAGTTTTGTTTGGTTTGGTTGGTTTGGGCTGGTCTTGACTCTTTTTTAAGACCAGCCTTTTTTTATGGCTACCGCCAAAGTACCCCATATCCATGGGCCTATCTTGACATTAAAACATGTATTCAACGAACGCCTTCTGGGCCTGTTCTTAGATGATTTACCTAAAATGATTTTATTGGATTGTAAGGTTTGCGGTATATTTCCAACCAATAAACTCCATGTCAATTTACAGTCATATGAAAGTTTCTGAGAAAACATCCTTGGCTCAAGCCCTTGAGGTAGCCTTTACCTATCAACAATATGCGGACCTCGTGAGAACCATGGCGAATGAGGGAAAGTCTACTGGGGAAGCACCTACGGATGCCTATATAAATTATACAAAGTTGAACGCACGGAGAATGCAGCGATGGGACAAGACCCTTACATTTACTGAAGCCGATATAGCTTCCATAAAATCTTTTTCCAACGAAGTGAATTGGTTGGTATTTACAGAAAGTTGGTGCGGTGACGCATCTCCCGCCCTGCCCGTAATGCAAAAGATTACAGAAATCAACCCCAATATTGCGTTGAAAATTATTTTAAGGGATGAACATCCAGAACTCATGCAACGGTTTTTAACGAACGGTGCATGGTCCATTCCCAAGCTCGTGCAGCTTGAACCTCAAACCAATAGAATTTTAGGGACCTGGGGCCCCCGTTCTACCCAAGCGACCCAATTGGTAGAAGCTTTTAAAATGCAACATGGGGCCTTGACCGCTGCGTTCCGGGAAAGCCTTCAAATATGGTATAATAAGGATAAGGGGCAGAGTATCCTTGGGGATCTGTTGTTGCTACTTGCCTTGAAATAGATACGTAATCGTGCCTTTTTGACTTGGTTTATCGGAAGTGCTAAATTGCGCCTTATAAGCATAAGCAATAGCATTATCCACAAGGCAGCCGTTGGATGTTCCGGAACTTTTTTCATTGAAACTGACATCCGTCACTTGACCTAGGTTATTCACCTCTATATTGACAACTACTTTTCCGCCTTCTATACAGGTATATATTGGTGGAGGTAATCGGTATCCATTTCTATCGACCAACGAGAAGGAAATGGAGGTTCGCCTTTCGGCCAGATAGTTCGTGTATTCCTCCTTTTTTGCTTCCTTTTCACCGAGCATTTGCTTTTTTTCCTCCCTTTTTTTTGCCAGTTCCTTGACCCTCTCTACAAAATCCCCATCAGACATAAGGTTTTCGGCAAGTTCCCCATTATTTTCCATGGCCCTTTCCTCCATAATTTCCTCCAAGGTCTGCAAAGGTTCCGGGTTGCCAACACTGGGTTTGGCAGTTTCGTTAAAGGCCATATGACTTTTTATGGCTTCCGCCTTGGCAAGTTCTTCAAGGATTTCCTGCTCTTCCTCTGTAAGTTCTTCGGGTTCTTCCAAGACCATTTCCACCACATAGTCGTCGTCATCTTCCTCTTGGCCGCCCAAGTGGATATTGTATAACGTCAAGACAACGATACCCATGGAAAATAGGGTAATCAAAAAGGATAATTGTTGTCTGTTGAAATTCATGTGTATATAACCGATTTTTTCTAAAAATAGTATAGTAAATCGACGAACGGGAATTTACTAAAAATCCATCGATATAACTGTTACTGCAAAATCCGTTCCGATAAGACCGATGGGTCCAACGCTATATTTACGGTAAAATCACCTATTTTGGTTCTTCTGAGCTTGGACAGATACCCGCCCGAATCCAGGGCCTTTCCAAAATCGTGGGCAATGGAACGTATATAAGTTCCTTTGCTGCAGGTGATTCTAAAGTCTACTTCGGGCAATCGAACATCCGTTATTTCAAAGGAATGGATCAACACTTTTCTCTTTTGGATGGGAACGTCCTTCCCTTCCCTGGCATATTCGTACAAGCGCTTTCCGTCTTTTTTAATGGCCGAAAAAACCGGAGGGGCCTGCTCGATCTCCCCTATAAATTGGGATGTGGTTCTAGTGATTAGGTCTTTGGTAATATGGGCTGTAGGGAAACTTTCATTTATTTCGGTTTCCAAATCATAGGAGGGCGTCGTACTGCCCAATGTGATTGTGCCTGTATATTCCTTGGATTGTCCCTGATATTCCTGAATTTTTTTGGTAAACTTCCCGGTACAGATTATTAAAAGTCCGGTGGCGAGGGGATCTAAGGTACCCGCATGGCCAATCTTGATTTTTTTAAGGCCGAATTTTTTCCGGATGGCCCATTTTAATTTGTTCACCGCCTGAAAGGAGGACCACCCCAAAGGCTTGTCTATGAGTATAAGCTGACCATTTAAATAATCTTCCTTGGTCAAGATTTCCATTACGGTTTCTGTTTTATGGATTACCTATTCGTCAGTCCGTAGATGATGGCAATAAGTCCAACAATTAGGCAATAGATTGCGAAGTAGGAAAGTTTGCTTTTACGAACAAGGCGAATCATCCAGGTACATGCGGCCAATCCTGCAATAAAAGCGGCTAAAAAACCTGCTCCCATAGCCAAATTGTTTTCTCCGTTAAATGTGAGTTCACCACCCATTAGGTCCTTTGCAATTTTACCGAATATCAGCGGCACCACCATCAAAAAGGAAAATCTGGCGGATTTTGATTTGTCTACGCCCAGGAGTACGGAGGTAGAAATAGTGGCTCCACTCCGCGAAATTCCTGGCAACATGGCGATGGCCTGGGAAACTCCAATGATAAACGCACTACCAAAGCCAACCTTTTTACCGGTATCCTTTGCTTTATCGGCAAAATATAATAGGATGGCAGTAATAAGCAACATAAAACCAACGAACATAACATTGCCCCCAAAAAAGGCTTCCAGCTGCTTCTCAAAGAAGAGGCCCACAAAAACGGCGGGTAACATGGAAACGATGATTTTCGCAGTGAATTGACTTTCCTCGTTCCATTTCAATTGAAATAACCCTCTAAGGATTTCCCAAACATCCTTTCTAAACACCACTATGGTACTTAATGCCGTGGCGAAATGTAATACTACGGTAAATAATAGACTTTCCTCGGGAACGGAGTTGTCGCCCAAAATAGCCTTGCCCAATTCCAGATGTCCGCTTGAGGAAACGGGTAGAAACTCGGTCAGCCCTTGAACGATTCCGAGAATAATTGCGTCTAAAATATCCAAATTAGTCTTTCTTTTTGTGAGGATTCAATAAAATGGCGTAGACCTCTATTCCTAGTCCTATCAAGACCAGGGTAGGTGCCAAACGGATTCTTCTAAAATTAAAGATTTCCGGATTAAAAACGTTTGGGTCATCGCTACCCCCACCACTCATCAAAATAAATCCCAATGCTAAAAACGCAACGCCAATGAACATGAAGAGGTAATTCTTTTTCTGAAAAATAAATTCACGTCTTGGGGCCTGTTCCACTTTGTCCTTTTTGCTCATAGGGCAAATTTAATAATATAATTCGTCTGTTCTGAGATTTAAGAAACGTTGGGTGGCAAAGTAGGTGCTGAGCAAGGAAATAATCATCCCCAAAAGAAACACACCTACTAAAAGAATCACTAGTATCAAAGGGTCTTCCAAAAGTCCCAGATCTTGAAAATTGGTGTTTACATAATAGATGACACCCGCTATGGCAATAAGTGCAATGAGGGCCCCCAACATTCCCAACTTTATGTTCTGCCAGATAAATGGCTTGCGAATAAAACTCTTGGTCGCCCCTACCATTTGCATGGTCTTGATAATAAAGCGTTTGGAATAAATGGATAGTCGTATGGAGCTGTTGATCAACAAAACGGCGATTATGGTAAAAATGGCACTGGCGACCAAAATCCAAAACCCTATTTTTTCCACGCTCTTGGCGACCATACTTACTAATACACGGTCATAGCTTACCTCGTCCACATAGCTTTTTTCTTCAAGGGTGGCTGCGATTTCCGCAACCTTCTCCGCGGTGACAAAATCGGCATTTAATTTAACATCTATGGAATTCTTGAGCGGATTATAACCCAAATAATCCACAAAATCCTCTCCTATCTCCTTACTATGTTGGGCGGCCGCCTCCTCTTTGGATACATAGGTGGCAGACTTGGTGTATTCTGACATAGCCAGGGTTTTCTGCAATTGTTCTACCTCCATATCCTTCGCATCCTCTTTTAAAAACACGGAAATAGTAATCTGCTCCTTGGAACGATCGGCCATTTTTTTGGTGTTCAGTACCAGAAGACCTAGGATACCCAATAGAAACAACACCAAGGCAATACTCAATACGACCGAGAAATAGGACGAAATCAATTTTCTTCTTTGATATCTTTCAAATGCTTTGCTCATAAATAACCAATAGTGATGTAAAAATAGAAAAGTAATGTGACATGAGCCATAACAAATCGTGATACGCAACTAGAAGTTGCATAGGGAATTATATTCCTGTGCCGAGCACAGTCGGGGCATGACCAATAGAAAAAAATAAAACGAACGGATACAATGAATCACAAAACCAAAAACTATCATCGCTTCAAGGTAAAATGCCCCTTGCGCACCAAAGTATCCAATTGTAGGCGGTACCAATAATCGGACTCCGGCATAGGGGCACCCAAAAAGGTGCCGTCCCAAGAAGCATTCTCCCCTTTTCCATATTTCAATAGTTTGCCATATCGGTTGTAAATGGAAAGTTCAACCTCGCTAAAGGATGCTATTCCTTCCGGAATTAGAACGTCATTGGTTGTGTCCCCGTTTGGTGTGAAAAAATTGGGGACTACAATATGAAGGAAATCGGTCGTGATGATGCCGCAGTTGGTCTTGTCCCGAATATAAATAGTATACATTCCTCCTAGAACAGCTTCAAAAATAGGACTGTCCTGAAAATTGGTACCATCCAAGGAAAATTCAAAGTCCCCTGCGTTCTGGGTCGTTATGATAATAGATCGCCCGTTGGTCCTAACCGAATCCAATCGAGGTGCATCTATCTGTTCCAAAACAATTGTTCTTGTACTGGAACATCCGTTCGCATTCGTTACGGTTACGGAATACTCTCCGGGAGTGCCCACCGTAATATCCCGTGTAACCTCCCCGGTACTCCAGGTATAGCTGACATTGTCGATTTCAGCCGACAAAAGTGCCGTATCTCCCTCGCAAAAAGTTACAATGCTGTCAAAAACCTGGGGTAACGGATTAAAGGTTAAGGTGATGGCCGTTCTGGTGTCTGACGGACAATCAACCTCATTGGAATTTGCTTCTGCATAGTACGTGCCTGCTTCGGTAGGGGAAAACTCCCTACTGTTTTCCAAAAGCAGGTTTCCCCCGGTTGGGGAATCATACCAATTTACGCTATAAATATCAGCACTATCCACGTTTAAAGTGGCGGTTTCATTCACGCATACGGATACATCACCATTGCTTATGGGTGGCGGCGGGATGGGTACGATATTGATTTCGAACACATCGGATAGTACATTACAAAGGTCATTGGAGACATTAACGGGGTCCTCTGCCACCTTTACCCGGTAAAAACTTGTTGTATTCAACATTGGGGTCGTAAAGGTATTGGTGTTCTCACCTGGTATGTTGGTCCAATTTTGATTGTCCGTACTTGCCTGCCACTGGTAGGCATGGGTGGAAAAAATGGAATTGTCTGGGGTTGCCACCAAAGTAGCAGAAACCGATCCTTGATTTTCGCAGCTTATTAGGTTATCCTCACCCAAGTCTGTATTGACCGTAACGGAATCGCCACAGGACTTAAATACGATATCATCGATGGCGAGATCGTTGCCGCAACCGCCATTGCTATTGTTTCGCATTTTTAGGATGACGGAAGTCTGTCCCGGAAGAGTTTGAAATACAAGGGCATATTGCTCCCAGTTAGCGGACGCTCTGGCCGGTATGTTGCCCGTATCGCCCTGCGCCAGAAGATTTGTGTCCGTCTCGTCCCATATCTGAAACCGTACGTTTATTGGGATACCGTTGCTTTCACAAGAATTAGCAGGTAAAAGGTTTATCAACCAAGATGAAAACTCATAGGTGGTATTTTCGCACAGACCCGTAACGGCACGCTGGTAAAACTCCCCGGCCGTAAAACTTGCGTTCACTATGAACATTTTTCCATTTGTGTCGCCTGGGGTATTGTCGTCCACGTTTTGCCAATCAAAATAATTGGTAGTACTGGAAATGGTATAGTCCCCGTCATTGGGAGTCCCAGTGGTGAAATTATAGGTTGTGGTGCCGGGTGGAAGTGCAGGGCCATCCGTGGTACCGGACCCAAAATTCTCCGTAAAAATAGGGTCTCCGGAATTACCTGTACAAAATCCTAGCTGGGCCCTTCCTTCCAATGAGGCCAAAACCAGGAGGAGGAGAAAGCAAAGAAAGTATTTGGGACCTGCTGTATTCACAGGAATAAAGATACGGTTTTGGTATAGAAAGTATTCATTTTTTGGTTGTATGAGAGGTAAGGTGTAATTCATCAATATCTTTTCAACTTTCATCGAATAGGCCTATTTTTGTGCCCTAACGAAATTCTAGCCTAGTAGGATATTTTTACTAAATAAAATCAATACGGGTCAAACTTTTAGTACTGTGAAGATGAATTACAATTTCAACGAAATTGAGGCCAAGTGGCAAAAATATTGGGCGGAAAACCAAACCTTTAAGGCGGACAACGATTCCGAAAAGGAAAAATTCTATGTCTTGGACATGTTCCCATATCCTTCGGGGGCAGGGCTACATGTGGGGCATCCGTTAGGGTATATTGCCAGTGATATCTATGCCCGTTACAAAAGGCATAAGGGTTTCAATGTGTTGCATCCACAGGGCTATGATTCCTTTGGTTTACCGGCGGAGCAATATGCCATTCAAACGGGACAGCACCCTGCCATTACCACAGAGGCCAACATTAAGACCTATAGAAGGCAGTTGGACCAGTTGGGTTTCTCTTTTGATTGGAGCCGGGAGGTACGTACCTCGGATCCAAGTTACTATAAATGGACCCAATGGATTTTTATACAATTGTTCAATTCCTGGTATAATATGGATACCGATAAGGCAGAGGCTATAGACAGTCTGATCCAGATTTTCGAGAAGGAGGGAAACACCAAAGTAAATGCGGTATGT
Organism: Maribacter sp. 4G9; assembly: GCF_002742265.1. Lineage (GTDB taxonomy): Bacteria > Bacteroidota > Bacteroidia > Flavobacteriales > Flavobacteriaceae > Maribacter. The sequence goes on along the minus strand of NZ_MDGL01000054.1, from coordinate 5,522 downwards.
GATGACGATACCCCTAATATTACGGCGGAGTTATGGAATGCATTTTCATCCAAGGAAAAACAGGCCTTACTTTTAAAATATAGACTTACGTATTTAGCGGATACCGAAGTGAACTGGTGTCCGGCATTGGGTACTGTTTTGGCCAATGATGAAATTGTAAACGGGGTTTCCGAGCGTGGTGGCCATCCTGTGATTCGGAAGAAAATGACGCAGTGGAGTATGCGTATTACGGCTTACGCCCAACGTTTGTTGGACGGACTCGATAAAATCGATTGGCCGCAACCACTTAAAGATTCCCAGACCAATTGGATCGGGCGCTCTGAAGGGGCTTCTGTCACTTTTAAAGTCCTCCCCCCGGCCCCCTCCATTGGAGGGGGAGAGCATTCGAGACTTACTGGGGATTCTTCCATTATCGGTGTTTTGCTGGAGCGGGCCAAAGAAATGCGAAAAAACCCAACAGAGGCTGAGAATGTTTTGTGGCAAGCACTTCGCACTAAAAAATTGGATTTAAAATTTAGAAGACAGCATCCTATCTATAGATACATTGTTGATTTTGTATCTCTTGAAAAGAACCTGATTATTGAAGTCGATGGAAAAATCCATGAATATCAACTTGACAAAGATGCCCAAAGGACATTGGAATTGGAACAAAAGAAAGGATTCAAGGTCATTCGGTTTTCCAATGAGGAAGTTTTGAATAATCTAGAGGATGTCATACGTAATATTGAACAGACTTTACACTCCCTCCCCTCAGGGGAGGGTTGGGGAGGGGACACCATTGAAGTCTTCACCACCCGGCCCGATACCATTTTCGGGGTTTCTTTTATGACCTTGGCACCGGAGCATGAATTGGTGTCCAAAATCACCACCCCTGAACAAAAGGATGAGGTTGAGGCCTACATAGAGGCCACGGCGAAACGTTCCGAACGAGATCGTATGGCAGATGTTAAGACCATCACAGGGGCCTTTACGGGTGCCTATGCTGAGCATCCCTTCACCAAAGAGCGGGTGCCCATTTGGATCGGGGATTATGTGTTGGCGGGTTATGGTACCGGTGCGGTGATGTCCGTTCCTTGTGGTGATCAACGGGATTACGATTTTGCGAAACATTTTGGTATTCCTATTCCCAATATATTCGAAGGGGTAGATATTTCGGAGGAAGCTTTTGCCGATAAGGATAATACGGTAATTGCCAATTCCGATTTCTTGAACGGGCTACCTTACAAAAAAGCCGTAAAACGCGCCATTTTTGAACTTGAAAAAATAGGACAGGGAAAAGGAAAGGTGAATTATCGTTTGCGCGATGCGGTTTTCAGCCGGCAACGCTATTGGGGCGAACCCTTCCCGGTCTATTATGATGCGGATGGTATGCCCCAGATGCTAGATGAAAAGTTCTTGCCCTTGGAATTGCCCGAAGTAGACAAATACCTGCCTACGGAAAGCGGAGAGCCGCCATTGGGCAATGCCAAAGAATGGCATTGGCTGCAATATGGGGATGAAGGAAAAGTAGTCTCTGAAGAAGAGTTTGAGAGGGCCATTTCGGACACTGAGCAGCCTGTGCTGAGCGGAGTCGAAGTAGGTCGAAGTGGCGAAATTAAGGGAGGGGCTCTAGAATTGAACACCATGCCGGGTTGGGCCGGAAGTTCCCAGTATTTCAATCGCTATATGGATCCACATAATGATGAGGAAATTTTTTCCCAGGAGGCCATTAACTATTGGCAGGATGTGGATCTATATATTGGCGGTAGCGAACATGCTACCGGGCATTTATTGTATTCCCGGTTTTGGCAAAAATTTATGTTCGATAAAGGCTGGGTACCCAAGGACGAGTTTGCCAAAAAGTTGATTAATCAAGGGATGATTACTGGCGAAAGTGCTTTTGTAAATATTATTGAGGGAAGATTAAGAAATGGTAATGAAGATGTAAGTGGACATTGCCAAATTATTGTGAGCAAAGAATTATATGAAAGCCTAGAAAATAATGAGGGTATGTTAGGTCAACTACCTAAAAAGTTATCGTCTTTCTTGAATGAAAGACTGAGCTATCACCAAGATTTTAATCCTGATGTTAGTGAATATGATAGATATTATAAGGCCTTTAAATCGACTCAAATAAGTGTTGACTTTGTTAATCTTAAAAATGAATTTAGGTTTTTAGATTTAATAGATGACCCTAGGTTGTCGGAAATTGGAAGCGCACACTATTTTGATGGTGATAATATTATACCGAACGAAAAAATGACCAAAGAAACTCTGGGAAAAGTTTATCGTGAGGTTGAAAAAATGTCCAAATCAAAATACAATGTCGTCAACCCCGATGCCATTTGTGAGGAATATGGGGCGGACAGTCTACGGTTGTACGAAATGTTTCTGGGCCCCTTGGAGCAATCCAAACCTTGGAACACGGCCGGTATTACAGGGGTGCATTCCTTCTTGAAAAAACTTTGGAGGCTATATCACTCCGGTCCAAACGGAGAATTCTACGTGTCGGACGCCCCTCCGAAGGAGGGGTCGGGGGAGGCTTTCAAGACTTTGCACAAGACCATCAAAAAAGTAGAGGAGGATATCGAAAACTTCAGTTTTAATACTTCGGTTTCTACGTTTATGATCTGTGTCAACGAACTTTCCGCGCAAAAATGTAATAGTAGGGCCATTTTGGAACCTTTGGCTATTTTGGTTTCACCTTATGCCCCGCATATCGCGGAGGAGCTTTGGGAGAAATTGGGGCATACCACATCCATTGCTACGGCTTCTTTTCCCAAGTTTGAGGAAAAGTACCTGGTAGAAAGCAGCAAGGAGTATCCTGTTTCCTTTAATGGTAAAATGCGTTTTACATTGGAACTGCCTATGGACATGACCAAAGAGGAAATTGAAGCTGCCGTGATGGCCCATGAAAAAACCCAACAACAATTACAGGGAAGAACACCCAAAAAGGTCATTGTGGTTCCCGGTAAAATTGTAAACATCGTAGGGTAGCGCGCTTTAAGCAGGGCGAATTGTATTATTTCTTTGTCAGGTCGAGTCTTTCGACTTCGCTCCAGATAAACTTCAATTCGAGACCCTATTTAATATTCGAAATCTCGGGTCACCTCTCGACTTCCTTTGCGGAGACAACACGATATAACCAACTAGGTTCCATCAGATTTTTTAATATCCCACCTTCTTCAATCTTTCTATTGGATGAGGGGGTATTTCGTTTTAAAATAAGTTATTTTTATATAGACCCCTAAATTTAATGGGGATATTATATAAAAAAAATGAACTTTAATTGGATTAACCCCTCCTTTTATCGAATATTTATTCCTTAAAAATTAAAATTATCGCACCTTTACCCCATAATTTAAAAATTGACCATTATGATAGTGGGTATTCCAAAAGAGATTAAAAACAATGAAAGCAGGGTTGGTATGACACCGGCCGGGGTTTTTGAATTGGTAAAGAACGACCATACCGTGTATGTACAGTCCGGAGCAGGGGAAGGAAGCGGATTTTTCAACAAGGATTATCAACAGGCCGGGGCCGTCATTTTGGATACTATTGGGCAAGTATATGCCATGAGCGAGATGATCGTAAAGGTCAAGGAACCCATAGAAGAAGAGTATGAACTGATTCAGGAGGGGCAGATTTTGTTCACCTATTTCCATTTTGCTTCCAGCGAAGCGTTGACAAAAGCCATGATCAAACAAAAAGCTATTTGCATTGCCTATGAAACTGTGGAGGACGAAGATGGAACCTTGCCTTTGTTGACACCGATGTCAGAGGTGGCGGGTAGAATGGCCATTCAACAGGGCGCCAAATATTTGGAGAAACCGGTTAAGGGGCGAGGCGTACTTTTAGGAGGCGTTCCCGGTGTGGCCCCTGGTAGGGTGTTGGTCCTTGGAGCCGGTGTCGTTGGGATACAAGCTGCTAAAATGGCAGCCGGTCTGGGTGCCCACGTAACCATTTTGGATATCAATATGAAGCGTTTGCGTTACGTGAACGATGTCATGCCGCCACACGTGGTAACAGAGTTTTCGAACGAATTCAATATTAGAAAACATATTAAGACCCATGATTTGATCATTGGCGGGGTTCTTTTAAAAGGAGCGAAAGCCCCAAACTTGATCACAAGGGATATGTTGAAGGACATGAGACCCGGGACCGTGATCGTGGATGTGGCGGTAGACCAAGGCGGATGTGTGGAAACTACAAGGCCCACAACGCATGAAGACCCCATATATATTATTGATGACGTAGTACATTACTCGGTAGCGAACATGCCCGGGGCCTTACCCTACACGTCTACCATGGCCTTGACCAATGTTACCTTGCCCTATGCCCTAAAACTGGCCAATTTGGGCTGGGAAGAAGCTTGTAAAAAGGATGCTTCCTTGGAAAAGGGATTGAATATTGTGTCCGGCAAAGTGGTTTACGAGGAAATTATTGAGGCCTTTGGCTGGAAAGAAGTGTTCGCATAACGGTACATTTTGTCAGTTTTTGGAAACCCCACCGGACCGCAATCATATAATCACGGGTTTGGCGGGGTTTTTGATTTTAATAAATGATTCTTATTCAAAAGGGAATCTTCTGTATATTTATTGAAACTAAAAATTGAAACGTTATGATGGGATATTATATATTAATCGGTGCCATTGCTTTGGTGAGTTGGCTCGTAAGTAGCCGATTAAAGAGTAAGTTTAAGCATTATTCAAAAGTCCATTTACAAAATGGTATGAGTGGGGCCGAGATTGCCGAAAAAATGTTGGCGGATCATGGTATCCGTGACGTAAAGGTAGTGTCCACACCGGGGATGTTATCGGACCACTACAATCCAAAGAACAAAACAGTAAACCTTAGTGAAGGCGTGTACAGCCAACGCAACGCTGCTGCCGCAGCGGTGGCTGCCCATGAATGTGGCCATGCCGTGCAGCATGCACAAGCTTACGAGTGGTTGACCATGCGTTCCAAATTGGTACCTGTGGTGAGTGTTACCTCCGGAATGTCCACTTGGGTCGTTTTTGGCGGCTTGGCACTGGGTGCCGCTGCGGGGGTTGGCTTTGGATATTGGGTGGCGGTAGCCGGATTGATCATGATGGGAATGGCTACATTGTTCAGTTTTATTACCCTACCTGTTGAATATGATGCGAGCAACCGTGCCCTAGCATGGCTCAAGAATAGGAATATGGTCACACAGTCTGAATACAAAGGTTCCGAAGATGCCTTGAAATGGGCGGCAAGGACTTATTTGGTAGCTGCTATTGGTTCCTTGGCCACCCTTGTCTATTGGGGACTTCAGGTTTTTGGAAGTAGGGATTAATCTATTCGATAAAAATTTATTGACTTAGGTACTTAATCAATAACGATAGAAGTAGTAAATTCGGGGAAACAAACATCAAGAACATGGAGCAAAGATTCAAAAGCATGTCCCTTTTCGACTTTATGGAGAAATTCCCGGACACGGACAGCTGCCTGTCGCATCTGGCCTGGCTAAAGTGGGACGGGGGCTACAGGTGCCCCAAATGCGGCCACGGCCACAGCTGCGA
>NZ_MDGL01000053.1 GCF_002742265.1 Maribacter sp. 4G9 | reverse complement strand
ACCTATACGATGAAAGATATGCCGTGGAAAGGGCGAATGCATGGATGGACAGCTACCGTTCCCTGCTCAACAGGTTCGATACGACCACCGAAAGCTGGAAAGGATTCAACTATTTGGCATTCATTGCGATAGCGTTGAAAAAATTCAAGAAAAAGAAAAAAATAAAAGTTTAAACCACTTCGGAGATAAAAAATAAAAGAACAAGTGTCAATTCCGTTTTAACCCACTAGTTCAACAGCTCCTAGCCCACTAAATCCTAGTTCACTAATCACTAGTTCCCTAACTCACTAATTTCAATACTTGATTTCGTTCCAGGTGCTGGAATACAAAGGGGCAATTTTGTTGAGGGTCTCCTTCAGCTTTACGATATCCACCTTGGGACCATCGGAGAAAATATTCTGGATTTCTTCGGATTTTGCATCGAAAAAGGTCTGTATCAAAAAGGCATTGGGCCTTCTATTGATCATGATCTGGAACAGGTTCATGGTGCCGGCTATAATCTGTTTTCCTGTACTATTGTTATCCGCCAAAATATCCAATCCCTTTCTGTGGTAATTGTACATGGCCACCCGGTACTCCTTGTAGGTATTGGAAAGAAGGTTGTCTACTAATTCAAACCTACTACGATCCGTAGTTTGCGTCCAACCACTATAATTACTCCCCTGTGCCTGGGTCACGATGCTTTGTGCCTTTCTATAGAAATCGGTACCACCTTCCAAAGAGAACGTATCGGCGTCCAGCCCTAAGATTACATATACATAGTAGGCCACAACGGCAACTAGGTTGGATTCAAAAACATTTTCGTTGAAGACCAGAGGTTGAAATTCTATATATTGAAAGTTCAATTGGTTATCCTTGTAGTTGAATACCGGACTTTCATAGGATGTGTTGTAAACGGGTCTTGAGGACTGTATTTGAATATTACCGCTAAAACGATCCGATTCATAATCCGTGATTGTGATGAACATTTGGGCATTAACCCGTTCATTTTCCTTGTATACCCTGTTGGTCCATTTGTTCTTGTTCACAAAATCGCTCAAGGAGCGTTCCAAAGTCTTAAATATCTGCTGGTTGGTCTGGGAGACCTGGTCGGAGTTTATGGTAACCGTACAGTTCAATTCCTGCGCGCGAAGGGAAACTAAGGTAAAAACTAAAATTATAACAGGGAACAGCTTACGCATAACGTCTTTTAACGATTTCATTTAGGATATCCTTGGCAACGGCGGCCTTGGTTTTTAATTCAAACGTTTGTATAGACAAATTGGTATCCAAAAAGCTAATTTTATTGGTATTGCCCCCAAATCCGGCTCCTGGGTCATTGAGTGAATTGAGTACGATGGCATCCAAATTCTTACGCTTTAGCTTGGCTTTGGCATTCTCAAGTTCATTTTCCGTTTCCAGGGCAAAGCCTACCAGATATTGGTTTTTTTTCTCCTGACCGAAGGAATACAGGATATCCCTGTTTTTTACCAGATCGATTTGTAGCTCGTTATTGGATTTTTTAATTTTCTGTTCTGACCTAACCTTCGGTTTGTAATCCGCCACCGCGGCGGCACAGATGACGATATCCGCATTGGCATAATTTCCGTAGGCAGCCTCATACATGTCATCCGCAGAAACGACCCGAATCAATTGTATCCCGTCATTTTCAACATTGTATTTTGAAGGCCCCGATACCAAAATCACATTAGCACCCAGCGCTGCTGCAGCCCTAGCCAATTCAAAGCCCATCAAACCGGAGGAATGATTTCCTATAAAACGTACAGGATCAATGGCCTCATAAGTAGGACCTGCAGTTATCAGAACCTTTTTTCCTTTAAGAGGCAGTCCTTCCGATAGATAATCTTTGATAAAAGTAACAATGTCTTCCGGCTCCGCCATTCTTCCTTCCCCGTGCAGACCACTTGCCAATTCGCCCGAAGTAGCGGGTATCATAATATTCCCGAAGGATTCCAAGGCCTTAAAGGATTTTTTGGTCGTGGGATGTTGGTACATGTCCAGGTCCATTGCCGGGGCAAAGAAAACCGGACACTTGGCGGAAAGGTAGCACGCCAACAATAGATTATCCGCAGCACCATTGGCCATTTTGGATAAAGTATTGGCGGTTGCCGGGGCAATCAGCATCATATCTGCCCAAAGGCCCAAGGCCACATGGTTGTTCCAATCCGTGGTATTGTTTTCCACCTTTACAAAATTGGAAACTACCGGATTTTTGGAAAGGGTAGCCAGAGTCAATGGGGAAACAAAAGAACTGGCGCTATCGGAAAGAACAATCTTCACGTTAGCGCCAGCTTTTATCAATAAACGGACGAGAAAGGTCGTTTTATAGGCTGCTATCCCTCCGGTAATGCCTAAAAGGATGTTTTTGCCGCCTAACATAATCCTTATGCGTCTTTCTCCGTATTTCTGTGATAAATTTTATCGTTCAACCACTCCTCTACGGCCAGAGCATGTGGTTTGGGAAGTTTTTCGTAGAACTTGGAAACCTCAATTTGTTCCTTGTTCTCAAAAACCTCCTCCAAGCTATCGCTGTAGGTGGCGAACTCTTCCAATTTTTCCAACAATTCCTTTTTAATTTCGGAATTGATCTGTACGGCACGCTTGGCCGTTATGGAAATGGCCTCGTAGATATTATTGGTAGGGGCATCAAATTCATTTCGATTGACGGTTACCGTTGAGACGGGCGCTTTGGAACTTTTTAAATCGTTCATGTTCATAATGAAAACTAGTTATTTAGATTCTTCTATTGTATTGAATTTCTGTAATTCCCTGTTGATCCGCTCCAATAGCTGCGCGGATTCCTTTTCATATTTGGTACTGGGATATTGCTTTTTTAAGGTCTGATAGGCTTCCATGGCTTCCGTGAGACGTTCCTCCTGAAGGCTTTCAAAACTATTCATCGCCAAATGGGTTAGGGCTTGTACCTTTACAAAATAAGCATCCTCCCTGTATATGGAACCTGGAAAATCCGAAATGAAATTATCGCTTGCGGCTATGGCCGATTTCAACATGTCATAATTAAATTCCCCCAGCTTGTTATACTGCTTTAATATCTCAAACGCCTTTTTCTCCTTTTTTCTTGTAAGCTCCTGTGCCATGGCATTGGCTTCGGCAAAAAATTCCGACTCGGAATACGTGTTAATAAAGTTCTGCAGTTTTAAGAGGGCCTTGTCCGTATCGGTCTGATCCAAGGAATAGGTCGGGGAAAGCTCATAATAACTCTTTGCCCCTAAAAAGGTTGCCTCGGCCAACTTATCACTCTTGGGATAGGATTTTATGAAACGCTCAAATTGATAACCAGCCATGTTATAGTCCCCTCGCTTGAAATAACTATCGGCCAAAAAGAACATAACCCGCTCCCCTTGGGGCTTGCCCACATATTTGGGTGCTATTTGCTCGAAGAGGCGGTTGGCACGCTTGAAGTCCTTTTCTTCGTAGAATTTTTCGGCCATATCATACTTGGCCTTTAAATCCTCGTTCTTGAGTACTTTTTGGTACTCGCTACAGGATTGGAGAACCATTAGAAACAGCCCTAAAACAAAAAAATGTCTCATTTTAAAAAACATTTTGCAAAATTAGTGATTATCAACGGATTTAAAAAACATTTTTAATCGGTCAAAAATAAGGGCATTCACCGTTACATCCACTTCATTTGGCATGGATTTAACGCACCGTTCTAAGCAGGAATTTTGGTAAGCGAAGCGATAAAGTTGGCGATTTTATTCTTTAGGCCTGGGGTTGCCTCCAACAACGGCAATCGTACAGACGCCCTGCAAATACCCAGAATCTCGAATATAGCCTTGATGCCGGCTGGATTCCCCTCCTCAAAAATAAGGCCCATACCCTCCTGCATCATATAGTGCAGCTCGTAGGCTTCTTCACTGTTGCCGTCCATACCCAAACCTACCATTTGTGAAAATGCAGATGGCAATCCCTGGCCGATTACGGAAATTACCCCTTCCCCACCGGCCAATATGGTGGGCAAAGCCGTAATATCGTCCCCTGAAAGAACCAAAAATCCATCCGGTCTCTGCTCAATCAACTCCATGACCTGAACCATATTCCCACTGGCCTCCTTAATTGCTACGATATTGGAAAAATCACGTGCCAACCTCAGGGTTGTATCGGGTAGCATATTACTGCCGGTCCTCCCGGGCACATTATACAGTATGATCGGCAAGGGAGAAGCTTCCGCGATTGCCTTGAAATGTTGATAAATACCCTCTTGGGTAGGTCTGTTATAGTAGGGCGAAACGGAAAGAACGGCATCAAAATGGGAGAGGTCCGTTGTCTGAAGTTCCTCGACAAGGGCCGCCGTATTATTCCCCCCAATGCCAATGACCACCGGAAGCCTTCCACTATTGGTCTCCAAAATGGTGTCTATGACCATTTGTTTTTCTCGTTTGGTAAGCGTAACGGATTCTGCCGTTGTTCCCAAAGCCACCAGGTAGTCCACGCCCCCTTCAATATTAAAGGATACGATTTCTGCCAAAGCATCCACGTCCACTTGGCCCTCCGTTGTAAACGGGGTTATCAGCGCCACTCCTGTTCCCTTTAATTTTTCCATACTAAATTTCCTTAAAAACGCTTAAATATTTTTTCAATTCTTGTTTGAACGTTTTAAAATCGGATATTGGGGTGTTCAAGATAAGATCATTGTAAGCAGGGCCCACCGACCCAAAACCTACTTTGATCCTTGCCTTTGTCCTAACGGACATTAGGTTCAACAACAGGTTATTATCATCATAGTAGTTCACCAATAAATCGTATTCCCTGTTTAAGAACTCCAACGCGTAGCTATTTTGGATCTCACCGTTCCATCCCAAATCCTTATTTGAAAATATGGGAGTGGAATACGGGGAATTTTTGTCATAATAACTTTTATAGCCTATGATCTTTACCGCATTGGGCCTTAAGGAGAAATCATCCAAAAATTGATAGAACACGTCAGAGGTATCAAACTTGTCCAGATCCACAATACAACCCAAAGAACGTATCCCTTTCCCACGGGTACTTACATACCCCGGTTTTTCCAGCTCCTGCTTTATAAATTTAAGCCCGGATTTCTGTTTAAACTTGTCCTTAATTCCTTTTAAAAACATGTATTTTTACATTTCTACAAATGTAAATAATATCCGTTCAACTGTATGGCGAAGTTAAAACACTTTGAATGTTTAAAAATACAACATTTTGTTATATTTACAACAATTCTTGGGCTTGTATCCTGTAGCCAGACCTCCAGAAACTTACGGAAAATCAACGGGATTAAGGTAGTGGTGGACAGCGCCTTTGCCCCTGTAGATTCCATTTCAGAATATATACTTCCGTACCATGAGCATGTGGAGTCGGTTTTGGACAGTACTTTGGCATACGCCTCATGGGACATTAGCAAAACGGATGGTACCTACAATACCAGTGCCGGGAATCTAATGGCGGATATCATTCTGGAACAGGCAGCCCCCATTTTTAAAAGCCGAACCGGTAAGGATTTGGATTTTGTGTTGTTGAACCATGGCGGTATCCGTTCCAATATATCAAAGGGAAGTGTATCCGCTCGAACGGCCTTTGAGGTCATGCCCTTTGAGAACACTACCGTGGTAGTGGAATTAAGCGGTAAATCCGTCAAGGAAATGCTAGCCTATCTCATCAAATCAAAAAGGGCGCATCCCGTGGCCGGCATACAATTGGTTTTGGACAAGGAGGATCGTATAAAATCCCTGGATATTAGAGGCGAACCCTTTGATGATAATAGAAATTATTATGTGGCCACATCAGACTACTTAGTGTCCGGCGGTGATGATATGGTGTTTTTTAAGGATGCCTTGGAAGTGACGGACATCGACTATAAAATTAGGAGTGCCATGATCGATTATTTTAGAAAGGTAGATACGCTTTCGCCCAAGGTAGATCTAAGATATTATAAGGTGGAATGAATGTTGGATTTTGGTAGTTAGTGAACTAGGGGTTAAAAAATTAGTGGACTAGTGGGTGAAAACAGATTTGATACTTGTATTTGGTATTTTCATCTTACAACCAACAACGAACAACCAACAAAGAACAACCCACAACTAAATTGAACTTGATTTTTGAACTTAAAAATGGATAGAAGAAAATTTGTTTCACGAACGGTGGCGGGGTCGGTAATGGTATCGGCAGGAGGGCTTTGCCTTAATTCCTGTACGGACAGAAAAAAACACCTCACCGTCCTGCACACCAATGACGTACATAGCCACATTGACCCCTTTCCAAAAAATCATGCGGATTTTCCAGGTTTGGGAGGGCTAGCCAGAAGGGCGGGTTTGGTGCAAAGCATACGGAAAGAAAATCCAAATACCCTGCTGCTGGATGCCGGTGATATTTTTCAAGGTACCCCTTATTTTAATTTTTACGGCGGCGAGTTGGAGTTCAAGCTGATGAGCAAATTAAAATATGATGCCTCTACTATTGGGAACCATGACTTTGACAATGGTATAGACGGCCTTTTGGCCCAGCTGCCCTATGCTAGTTTTGATTTTCTCATCGCCAATTATGATTTTTCCAATACGGTCCTGGACGGTTACACAAAACCCTACAAAACCTATATACGGGATGGTATCAAAGTGGGCATATATGGTATTGGAATCCGATTGGCAGGATTGGTGACCAAAAATTTGTACAAGGAAACCGAATATCTGGATCCCTATGAAATAGCTTCGGACATGGAAACCCTGTTAAGGGAAACCGAAAAATGTGATGTGGTTATTTGCCTATCCCATTTGGGCTATAGCTACGAAAACGAAAATAGACCAGACGACCTTACCCTAGCCCAGCGAACCAGGTATACCGATTTGATCATCGGCGGCCATACCCATACCTTTTTGGAACGCCCCACGATTGTGGCCAATGCCGTCGGACGTGACATTTTAGTGAATCAAGTGGGTTGTTTTGGTGTGAACCTGGGCAGGATCGATTTTTATTTTGATGCTGGTGGCCCTAGTGCCCAAGGCATCTCCATTTCCGTTTAAATAAATGAAACAGGAAGAATTTCTTAGAACGGATTCCGGGAACGGCGACTTTCAAAAGTTGGTTCAATTGTTGGATGCGGATTTGGCCGAGCGCGATGGTGAGGACACTGCCTTTTATTCCCAGTTTAATGGCATTACCCAGCTAAGGCACTGTATAGTTTATTGGGCAGATGGCATTGCGCTAGGCTGCGGAGCCTTTAAACGTTTTGATGAACATAGTGCGGAGGTAAAGCGCATGTACGTGGACCCAGAAATGAGGGGCAAGGGCATTGCCTCCAAAATTTTGAAGGCCCTAGAGGAGTGGGCCCGTGAACTGGGCTTTACCTATTGCGTACTGGAAACAGGGCTTCGGCAACCGGAAGCCATCAGTCTGTATAAAAAGAACGGTTATGCCGTAACGGCCAATTACCCACCCTACGTGGGCGTGGGGAACAGTGTGTGCTTCAAGAAGAAAATTGGACAATCAAAAAATTAGGAATTTAAACACCATACCGTTCTTAAACCTACTTCTCATCACTATTCTTGGGATCATAGATAACAATTATCTGAATTAGTATGGCGAGAACAATCAGCACATAGATTTCAAGTTGGGTAAACAATTCTACAGCGTCCACCGCCTTTTTACTAATATTCATTTGTCGGTTACCTTCGCTCAACTGAATTTGTGAAAGGTCGTATAGATTTTCATTAATATCATTAATACTTGATTGAAGAAGTTCCTTTTGTGTCTTCCCAGATTCAACAAATTTCGTTTCTTGAGCTTCCAGTTTCACAAGATTTCCTTTGAGTTCGCCAAAGACTTTTGCTTCTTCTTTGGTCAATTTGGTTTCTTGATATCGAAGCATCAAATTTTGAATCTTGTCATCTATCACCATGGTCCTGCCTGTGTAAAAAGTGGAGTCCTTCCGTACCATGGCAAGCTCCTTTTCCTGTAGATATCGGGCAATTTCATAAATGATATCCTTGACTACCAGGCGATCCTCATAGATAGAGGTGACGGAATCCCTAACCCTTAAAAAATTATTTCGGTCAATGAGATTTGTGGCAATGATCAGTACAAAAATCATTAATATACCCAAAACCCATTTAATCTTGTTCAGTATGGTCATTTCCAATCCTTTTAAGAGTTATTATTTAAAAATACAAAACGATTCTGAATTACATTGGCTTTTAAACATCCTAGAAATTAATTTGATATCACTTAATCTAATTAAGTATTCGGAGTTTGTATTTTATTTAAATAGAAAAATCAATGATAGTTATGCTACCAAAAATGACCTGTATTTTCATAATGAAGCAGTGAAAGTTTTTCAATAATCCCTTATAAAAAGGAATTCATACATAAAACCAGAAAACAATTTAATCCTTAAATTTCCTGTTTTTAAGAAATTAGAAAATCCAAATGGGAAAAAAGTTGCCAGGAATAGGTTCCGAACACAGGTCATTTATAGAAAATCAGCATATATTCTTCGTTGGGACGGCCGCTTCTGATGGCCGAGTGAATATATCCCCAAAAGGAACCGATAGTCTTAGGGTTATCGATAAAAATAAAGTAGTTTGGTTAAACTTGACCGGGAGCGGTAACGAAACGGCTGCGCATCTTATCAAAGATAATAGAATGACTATCTTGTTCTGTGCTTTTGAGGGAAAACCTATGATTTTAAGGCTTTACGGGAACGCAGCAATTTTCCACAAGCGTGATGAAGGATTTAAAAAATATGTCCATTTATTCCCCCCAAATGCTGGTGCCAGACAAATTATAGAAATGCAAGTGGATTTAGTCCAAACGTCCTGTGGCTTTGCCGTACCCTTTATGGATTACAAAGAGGAACGCACCACCTTAAACCTCTGGGCTGAAAAACAAGGCGAGGAAAACATCAGGGAATATTGGAAAAACAAGAACACCCAAAGCATTGACGGATTCGAAACGAAGATTTTAGAAGAATAAATAATAAGGTTTGTAACACCAAAACAACCAACAAAAAATGAAAAAACTATTAAGCATTGTCCTAATTTTCGGCCTAGTTTGTTCCTGTGATTCCAACAAAAAGAAATCCTTGCCCAAAGCTAAGTCCCATGCCTAGAATGATTGGATCGTCATTTTTGATGGATCATCCACCAATGCCCTAAGAGGGTACGGAATGGATGAGTTTCCGAAAGAAATCTGGTATGTTGAAAATGGGGCTTTAATTGCCAATCCGGATACGACCAATAGGGATTTGATTACAAAAGAACGTTTTAAGGATTTTGAATTGGAGTATGAGTGGGCCGTGGATACTGCCGCCAATTCCGGTGTCTTCTTTCACATGCAGGAAGACTTGACCATGGAATCTGGAAACGGAAACAGTCCCAATTGGTTGGACAATTATGAACTACAAATCTTGGATGACGAGAATTTTTATGATACCCTCGCTGTGCGGTCCGCTGGTTCCTTGTATGATTTAATCAAACCCGTAAACAAAGAATTGAAACCCATTGGAGACTTCAATACGGCCAAGCTTATTCATAATAATGGCCATGTTGAGCATTGGTTAAATGGTAAAAAAGTGATTGATTTTACCATGGACAGTCCGGAAATGAAGGAATTGCTGGGGCAAAGCAAGTTCAAGGAAAATCCAGAGTTTCATTCAGATAAGGAAGGGCACATTATGTTTCAACATCATGGACAGCGGGTATATTTTAAAAATATTAGGGTAAGGCGACTTGAACATTAGAATACTCTAAATTCCTTATTTCTTACGCTTCATCAATTCGGCTTCAATATCCTTCAAGGTAAATCCTTTCGCCTGTAGTAGAATCAAATAGTGAAAAAGTAAATCGGCACTTTCATATAGAAACAAATCATCGTTATTGTCCATGGCCTCGATAACGGTTTCAACAGCCTCCTCCCCTACTTTTTGCGCAATTTTGTTGATTCCCTTTTCAAAAAGGGACGCAACATAGGAAGTGTCGCCTTTGGCCGCTTTCCTACGTTGCTCAATCGTATTTTCCAATTCTGAAAAAAAACCGAAACTAGAAGTATTTATCTCATTCCAACAGGTATCGCTTCCGGTATGGCAGGTAGGTCCAACCGGATCGACAGAAATCAAAAGCGTGTCGTTATCACAGTCGTTCTTTATGCTTACCAAGTGTAGAAAATTTCCGCTTTCCTCCCCTTTGGTCCACAGACGTTCCTTGGTTCGGCTAAAAAAAGTAACTTTTCCACTTTCTTGGGTCTTTTGCAAAGCTTCCTCGTTCATATAGCCCAACATGAGCACATTTTTTGTTCTGGCATCTTGGATGATGGCAGGAACAAGTCCGTCCCTATTCTTTTTAAAATCAACTTTCATGTGATAGTTCTATTTGGCCAGTGAAAATTTCACGGCTGCATTTGCATGTATTTGTGTCGTATCAAAGGTAGGAATATTGCAATGTTCCTGTTGTATCAACAGCGGGATTTCAGTGCAGCCTAAGATTACTCCTTGTGCCCCAAGTTCTTCCGCTTTACCTATAATGGCTTGGTACTCCTTTCTGGAATCTGGCAAGATAATTCCTTTTGCAAGTTCTGTGTAAATGATGTTATGGACCAACTCTTGGTCCGTTTCACTGGGAACCATGGTCGTTATTCCAAATTGATTCTTTAGGATATTCTTATAAAAATCAAGCCCCATGGTATATTTGGTACCCAACAAGAGCACTTTGTCCAACTCTTGGGCTATAATGGCCTCCCCAGTGGCTTCGGCTATATGCAATAGAGGGATACTGGTACTTTCCTTGATGCTGTCCGCACAAAGATGCATGGTATTGGCGCCGATTAGAATAATCCCAGCCCCCGCATTTTCCAATCTCTTTCCAATTTCGGCAAAATCAGTATTCAAGGATTCCCAATCTCCCCTACTTTGCTTTTCCGATATTTCTTGAAAATCCACCGACTCCAGTATCAACTTGCAGGAATGCGATTCGCCCAGGGCTTTATTCACGGCTTCGTTTAAGTACCGATAATACAATTGCGTCGATTGCCACGTGATACCACCAATTAGTCCAATTTTTTTCATCGATTCTTTATTGCTTGATTCTAAATCCTAACTGGGATTCCTTGGTTGTTTAATTCCTCCTTTAAATCTTTGATGTTTATTTCCTTAAAATGAAATACACTGGCGGCCAAGGCTGCATCGGCCTTTCCTTCCTTAAAGGTATCTATGAAATGTCGCATCGTTCCGGCACCACCCGAAGCAATGATAGGAATATTAAGTTCTGTGGACAACTGGGCCAACGCCGTATTGGCAAAGCCGTCCTTGGTGCCATCGTGATCCATGGAGGTAAACAAAATTTCTCCGGCTCCACGTTGTTCAACTTCTTTTGCCCATTCAAACAACTTACGTTCCGTAGGTACTTTTCCACCCACTAGGTGCACAATCCATTCTCCTTCTATCATTTTGGCATCGATTGCCACAACGATACATTGGGAGCCGAATTTGGCCACCAAATCGTTGATTAATTGGGGATTTTTAACTGCCGAGGAATTAATGGACACCTTGTCCGCCCCATTCTGAAGCAAAATATCAACATCCTCCACAGAGGATATTCCACCACCTACCGTAAAGGGAATACTCACCTTTTCCGCTACGTGATACACCAAATCCGCTAAGGTTTTCCTTTTTTGCTCCGTTGCCGAAATATCCAAAAATACCAACTCATCGGCACCTTCCTGGCTATAGATTTCCGCTAATTCCACGGGGTCTCCCGCATCTCTTAAGTCTACAAAATTGACTCCCTTTACGGTTCTTCCGTCCTTGATGTCCAAACAGGGTATAATTCTTTTTGCTAACATAATTACAGGTGGAAAGTTAAAAGTACAAGGTACAAATGTGAAATTTTAGGAAAATCAATCAATTTTTGTTCTTTCTGGCAGTTTTAATGGAAGCCACTGTAATTGCCAATAATTCTTTCCCTTCGCCTATCAGTTTATTTATTTCTGTTTCATAGTTGGGCAATATTTCAAGTAATAATTCCAGCCAATAGACGGACTCGTCAACTTCTTCTTCAACAATTTTTAATTTATTGATAAAATCCGCAGTAGATTTAGCTCTCTGAGAAGCACGGTAGTTCGCTCCAACCGAACTGGAACTTTTAATTAATTGTCTTACCCAAGCATCAAACTCCCTTGATTTGGGTAATTTTTCACATAAAACCCAGCAGTCTATAGCAAATCTTTTGGTCCTAGATTTCAAATCTTGCATACCTTTCTTTAAATAAAAAACTATTACTTCTAATCTCGTATTTTCAACCTTGTTCCTTAGAAATTAATTTTCATTTATAGAGTTTAAATCAATTCCATCATAAAATCCAAGATCCTTGTCCCTCATAAACTTTACCCAAAAAGCGATTTGGCCCGTGTGGTAGGAAAAATGCTCCACCGCATGCATAATGACCCCTACCCCGGAAAAGGAAAAGCCTTGAACGGACCGAATCTTAATCAGTTGCTCCGGCTTGGCATCAAAAATGACCCTTTTGGCATCATCCACCGTATTCTCCAGTTTTTTAATCAATTCCTCCTTGGTAAGTCCCCCTTTGGTTTGAAACTCGGCATCCCTATCTCGCACATCGTCCACTTCCCCCAGGGAAGAAATTATGTATTGGGTCATATTTCCACATAGGTGAAGGATAAGGTTCCCGATACTATTGAGGGAATCATTTGGTTTTTGCCAAATCTCCTTATCTGTTACGATTCCAAGGCTTTTTTTGATCATCCGTGTACTTTCGTCCATCCGGTACAGGGCGTTTTTGACCAGTTCCTCTATTAACTGTGATTCCTTATCCATTGTTCAAAATATATTCTTCCAATTGTTTTAACGTAATTCGGTTTTCATAAATGGCTTTGCCAATTATGGTCCCCTCACAACCTAGCTCCGCCAGTTTTGGAAGCTCGTCAAAAGTTGAAATTCCACCTGAAGCGATTAAATTTATGTTATTTTCAGGTGAAGTTTCCTTAAGTATTCTTTTATACAATTGAAACGAAGGTCCTTGCAGCATTCCGTCCTTGGAAATATCGGTACAGATCACATAGCGAATACCTTTCTTTTGATATTCCTGAATAAAAGGAATGAGGTCTTCCGTCGATTCTTCCTGCCATCCGGAAACTGCCACTTTTTCGTCCATCGCATCGGCCCCAAGAATTATTCTTTCCGACCCATGTTCATTCAGCCAACCAAGAAATACTTCTCTGTTTTTTACAGCGATGCTTCCACCGGTAATCTGGTTTGCGCCACTTTCAAAGGCGATTTGCAAATCCTTATCGGTTTTCAAGCCACCACCAAAATCGATTTTTAATGTCGTACGTGATGCAATTTGTTCCAATACTTTATGGTTTACGATATGCTTGGATTTTGCACCATCCAAATCCACTAAGTGGAGGTATTTTATACCATGAGCCTCAAACTCCTTGGCGACCTCAAGCGGATTCTCATTATAGATTTTCTTGGTATCATAATCTCCTTTGGAGAGTCGTACACACTTCCCTTCAATGATGTCTATGGCTGGGATTATCCGAAGCACTTTAGCTCCCAAAGGGGGGGTACTGTTTTCAATTTCCATTTTTATAGGGCTAAAAAGTTTCTTAATATGTTTGCTCCATAATCCCCAGATTTTTCCGGATGGAATTGGGTGCCATAGAAATTATCCTTTTGCAGTGCGGCGCTATAGTCCGACCCGTATGTACATTGGGCAATCGTTTCCTTGCACAGCGGAGCATAAAAGCTGTGCACCAGATACACATAATCCTCTTGAAGCCCCTTAAATAAGTCTGATTCTAAATGTTCTATTTTATTCCATCCAATTTGGGGTATTTTTATGGTGCCCTTCGGGCTTTGCGGGACGAATCTTTTAACATCAACATCAAAAATTCCTAGGCCATTTGTATTGCCCTCTTCCGAACGGTTGCACATCAACTGCATCCCCAAACAGATACCCAAAACCGGTTGGGTAAGATTGGGAATCAATTGGTCCAATTGGCTTTCCCTTAGTTTTTTCATGGCGCTGCTGGCCTCGCCTACCCCAGGAAATATAACTTTTTCCGCATTTCGTATTTCGTCGACATCACTGCTTAGCACAGCATCGTACCCCAATCTTCTTATTGCAAATCTGATGCTTTGGATATTGCCAGCTCCATAATTTATTATAACTATTTTCATAAGACGCCCTTGGTTGATGGTAATACCATTTTCTCAACGTCCCGCTTCACGGCCATTTTAATACTCTTTGCAAAGGCCTTAAAAATTGCCTCTATTTTGTGGTGTTCATTGGTGCCTTCGGCCTTGATGTTCAGGTTTGCTTTGGCACCGTCCGAAAAGGACTTAAAGAAATGATGGAACATCTCCGTAGGCATGTCCCCGATTTTCTCTCTTTTAAATTCAGCATCCCAAACCAGCCAATTTCTGCCTCCAAAGTCGATAGCTACCTGTGCCAAACAGTCGTCCATCGGTAAACAAAATCCGTAGCGCTCGATACCCAATTTATTGCCCAAGGCATTGTAAAAAACTTCCCCCAACGCAATACCGGTATCCTCAATGGTGTGGTGTTCGTCCACTTCCAAGTCCCCGTCTACCTTAATTTTTAGATCCATTTGTCCGTGACGGGCCA
The DNA here is from genome assembly GCF_002742265.1 of Maribacter sp. 4G9. Taxonomy (GTDB): domain Bacteria; phylum Bacteroidota; class Bacteroidia; order Flavobacteriales; family Flavobacteriaceae; genus Maribacter. Next base: position 44,243 of record NZ_MDGL01000053.1, on the reverse strand, counting down.
ATTGGTCCAACATGTGATCGAAAAACGCCAACCCGGTTTTAATATCGCTTTTTCCAGTTCCATCCAAATTCAATTCGATAAGGATATCCGTTTCGTTGGTTTTTCGGTGGGTTGCCGTTGTTCTATCCTTCAGTTTTAAGAACTCATAGATTTTTTCCCAATCGTTGCTTTCCAGAGCAATGATATTATCCAATGCTTCCCGTTTTACCGTAATCTCACCGGTTCCCAAATTCGTTTGGTCATTGATAAAAATACCTTTGGCTCCTAAATTCTTAGCGAGTTCAATGTCCGTTAGTCGGTCGCCAATTACAAAGGAATTTTCAAGGTCGTATTCGTTGGAAAAATATTCAGTAAGGAGTCCAGTACCAGGTTTTCTGGTATCTGCATTCTCATGTGGAAAGGTTCTATCTAAAAAAACCTTATCAAAAACAACTCCTTCGTTTTCGAACGATTTTAAAATGAAATTATGCACGGGCCAAAAGGTATCTTCTGGAAAGGAGTCAGTACCCAAACCATCCTGATTGGTAATCATGACAAGTTCATAATCCAGTTCCTTGGCAATTCTACCCAAAAAAGTAAATGCCTTGGGATAGAAAATCATTTTTTCAAAGGCATCAATTTGCTCGTCCGCAGTTTCCTTAATGATGGTACCGTCCCGATCAATAAATAGGACTTTGCGGCCCCCTCCGCCCCCAATGGGGGAACTATTTTTTGCACTTTCTATTTTCATGGTAATTCTTTTAAGGCCTTTATCAAAAATTCATTTTCCTTATGCGTCCCAACCGTAAATCTCAAGGTGTTTTCACAAAGGGGCTGGGTAGTTCTATTTCTAATGACAATGCCTTTCTCCAGCAATTGTCCATATCTAAGTGACGCATCATCCACTCTAGCAAGAATAAAATTAGCATCTGTTGGATAGACTTGTTCAACAAATTGAATGGTTTTCAACGTTTGTTCCAATACCCTTCTTTCTTCAAGGATGTTTTCGACTTCTTTGTTAATTTCCTCACGATTCAACACCCTTTCCATAGCGCGCTGTTGGGTAAGTTCGTTTACATTATAAGGAGGTTTTATTTTGTTCAATACCGATATTATTTCTTCAGAAGCAATGCAAATTCCCAAGCGAATTCCTGCCATTCCATAGGCCTTGGAGAGCGTTTGCGTTACCACCAAATTTGGGTGTTCAGATAATTTGGAAACCCAACTTTCATCGGAAGAAAAATCAATATACGCCTCGTCAATGACGACTAGACCCTTGAAAGAGGATAACAATTTTTCAATTTTTGAAATATGGAAGCTATTCCCGGTGGGATTGTTGGGATTGCAGAGAAATACCATTTTAGTACTTGTATCCAAGTTTTTCAAAATGGACACTACATCCGGTTGAAAATTATCCATTAACAATACTTCCCTGTTTTCAACCACATTTATATCCGCCAAAACCTTATACATTCCGTACGTGGGTGGTAGGGTAATAATGTTGTCCGCATTAGGTTCACAAAAAGTCCTAAAAAGGAGATCCAGTACTTCGTCACTTCCATTGCCCAAGAGTATATTTTCCTGTCTGATACCTTTCTGTTGGGCCAAGACGGACTTTAAACTTCTTTGTTGGGGGTCAGGATATCGATTGACACCATTCTGAAATGGGTTTTCATTGGCGTCCAAAAAAATCATTTCCGAACCATCCGACACATATTCATCCCGAGCAGAGGAATAGGGTTTTAAACCTTTTACGTTTTGACGAATCAAATTATTTAAATCGAACATTTTCATATTAGGATTTCTCGACTTCACTGGAAATGACACTATTTATTTCATTCAATCGTAAGGTTACCGCATTTTTATGTGCCTGCAACCCTTCGGCCTCCGCCATTAGTTCTATCGCTTTGCCAATGTTTTGAATGCCTTTTTGGGTTATTTTCTGAAAGGTCATACTTTTCATAAAACTATCGAGATTCACCCCACTATACTGTTTTGCATATCCATTGGTAGGCAGTGTATGGTTGGTGCCCGAAGCATAGTCGCCAGCACTTTCAGGGGTATAGTTCCCAACAAATACCGATCCGGCATTCTCCACATTTTCAATAAAAAAGTCCTCATCTTCGGCACAAATAATATAATGTTCGGGTCCGTATTCATTGATCAAGTCAACGGCGGATATTTTATCATTTACATAGATGAGTTTGCTATTTTCTATAGCCTTTTTGGCGATTTCTTTTCTTGGCAAATCCGTCAATTGACTTTCTACTTCAACTTCTACCTTATCCAACAGGTCCTTTGAAGTAGAGACTAAAATAACCTGGCTATCAACACCGTGTTCAGCTTGGCTCAACAAATCAGAGGCTACAAAAGCCGGATTTGCGGAATCATCCGCAAAAATCAATAACTCACTGGGTCCTGCCGGCATATCAATGGCCACCCCATATTTGGTCGCTATTTGCTTGGCAACCGTTACATATTGGTTGCCGGGACCAAAAATCTTATAGATCTGTGGAACCGACTCCGTTCCAAAAGTCATTCCCGCAATGGCTTGGATGCCCCCTACTTTAAAAATTTTAGTGACCCCACACAGTGCTGAAGTATACAAAATAGCGGGATTTACTTTTCCTTCCTTGTTTGGTGGCGTACAAAGTACTATTTCCTTGCATCCCGCCAACTTGGCCGGGATGGCCAACATGAGAATGGTAGAAAACAAAGGTGCAGTACCTCCAGGTATATATAGCCCCACCTTTTGAATAGGTCGCTTTTCTTGCCAACAATCTACCCCAGGTGCAGTAGTTACGAAAAGCCTTTCCGTTTTTTGGGCCTTGTGGAATTCTTCAATATTCCTTTTTGCCAATTGAATGGCTTTTTTCAGTTCTTCCGAAACATGCTGCCTCGCCTGATTTACTTCCTCTTTGGACACCCTTAGGGTGTCCAAAGAAACTCCGTCAAACTTCTCCGTATACCTTTTCAAAATGGAATCCCCTCCTTTTTTTACTTCGGCAAAAACAGTATCCACTATATCCTCAATGTCCGACACGGCCTGCGTTGGACGTTTAAGTATAGTGGACCACGATTCTCTACTAGGATTATAAATCTTGTTCATTTCTTAAATAGCAATTAGCGCTGGGCAAATAATTAATAATAATGTAAGGTGGATAGCAAAAAGCTAACAGCCAATAGCCTTTTATAAAACCATCTTTTCAATAGGACAAACCAAAATACCTTCAGCACCGGCCTTCTTCAATTCATCTATTACCTCCCAAAAAGTATCCTTATCTATTACCGTATGAACCGAGCTCCACCCTTCCTCTGCAAGGGGCAATACCGTTGGACTGCGCATTCCAGGCAATAACTTCAGTATTTCCTGTAATTTCTCGTTAGGGGCATTTAAGAGTACGTATTTTGATTTCCTGGCTCTTAAGACCGATTGTATCCTAAATTGTAGTCTTTTAAGCAAAGCTGTTCGTTCTTCCGATATTTGGGGCGAAACGGCCAAAACGGCTTCACTGGTCAACATCACTTCTACCTCCTTCAAATTGTTCTTGAACAGCGTACTGCCACTGGATACGATATCACAAATGGCATCCGCTAAGCCAATATTTGGGGCAATCTCTACAGAACCATTTATGATATGAAGCTCGGCATTTACTCCTTTTTCCTTTAAATAATTGGTTACAGTATTGGGGTAGGAAGTAGCGATGCGTTTTCCTTCAAAATCCTCAACGGATTTGTATTTGACGGACTTTGGTACCGCCAAGGACACCTTGCATTTTGAAAAACCAAGTTTTTCCGCAATGGAAATGTCGGCGCCCTTTTCTATCAATACGTTTTCACCAATGATGGCAACATCCACCACACCGTCCCTTAAATACTGGGGAATATCACCATTACGTAGGTAAAACACTTCCATGGGAAAGTTTCGGCTAGAGGCTTTTAACTGATCTTTCCCATTATCTATGGAAATTCCGCAGTCCTTTAGAATTTGAAGGGAGTCTTCATTGAGTCTTCCCGATTTTTGAATAGCAATCCTAATCTTTGTCATTATCGATTTATAATTTTAGTTGGCAAATACTATCAGAGCCAAAAACAAAACCCGTTTGATTGCTCAAACGGGTTTTAAAATATGTTTGTAATACTACAATACATTTTTACCTCGCTTGAGAGCAAGTATAAAAATGATGATGTGTATTGTTGTTTTTTCTCATTACGACGTAAAAGTAAAATTTAATTTTCTTGTGTAAAAGAATATTTTTGAAAAATAACAATTTAAACAAATTAGTTATTTCCTAGAATTAAGGGCAATCCGGATTCTCCACCACCTATTACGATGACCTTGGCGTTTGGGGATTCTGACATACGAAGCGTAGCATCTATTCCCTTATCCCTTAAAATTTGATCGTTCAACGATGCACTCAATATCCTATTGGCATCTGCCTTACCCTGAGCTTCAATCCTAACTTTTTCGGCTTCCTTTTCTGCCGTAATCAGTCGAAACTCATATTCCAGCGACTCTTGTTCCTGCTTTAATTTACGCTCTATGGCGTCTTTTATAGTAGGAGGTAGCGTTACATCACGTACCAAGATTTCATTTAACTGAATGTACTCATCATTTACAATTTTTTTGGTTTCTTCAAAGATTTCCATTTGAATGGCATCCCTTTTACTTGAATAAAGCTGTTCTGGAGTATAACGGCCAACTACCGATCTTGCCGCAGATCGTATGGTAGGCAGTAAAACGCGTTGTACATAATCCTCTCCCTTTTGTTGATGCAATTTACCCAGGTCGTCGTATTTGGGTTGAAACCATGCGGACGCATCCAACTTGATATCCAATCCATTGCTAGAGAGTACATTCATTTTTTCGAACACCTCCTGTTGTCGTACTTCATATATAAAAACCTTGTTCCATGGGGCAACTAGGTGAAATCCTTCACCCATGGGCGGTTGGTCCGTTACGACCCCGTTACCAAAAGTTTTGTAGAGTACACCCGCTTCTCCGGAACCTATGGTCACGGCAGATTTGGAAATTAAGATAACCAACACTATAAATATAAATATCGCCGGTAAGGCAATTTTTGGTAATTTGTCCATTATAAATTTGTTTAGATTAAACCGTTATACTTTCTGAGGAACCACTCTAATGTGAAGGCCAAAATGATTATGGCCAATAGTATCCTGTAATCTATCAAAGATACGATATTTTCAACGCTTTTCTGTATGGGAACATAGTTGTTATTGGCACCTAAATCGTTTATCAAAACATCTACTTGATCCGGAAAATAGGAAGAGCCTCCTGTATTGCCGGCCAACAAGGCCATTTTTTTATAATCACTTGAAACAAATTGTTTCTCAAGGTCGAAATCGGAAATAACAAAGCTTCCTTTTTTAGCAATTTCCTCGCCTACAACTTCTACCAAAAACTCATAGTCCCCAGGTGCCAGGTCGCTTAGATCCGCTTCATAGTACCCATTCTTAATAGCCATGGATCGTGAAGTTGAACGCCCACTCTCCAAATGGGTCAAGGTGATGTTCAAGATGGCATTGGGATCGAACAAATAGGCTTTGTCAAAATAGGTGGCCGTAATTATCGCGGCATTGCTACCTTCGTACAAACTATTGTATTCCAAGTTTAGCCTTTCCTTTTTTGCACTTCCAGAAAGATATCTTACCAGTGTACCCAAAAAACTATCGAAATTAGAAAAATTTCCCGTATTGCGGTATGTTTGTGCCCTCCATCTCCAAATATCCGTACCTACCCATAGTCCTTTTTTCCAGGAATCGTTTTCAAAGACACTTAGCATTGGTGAATTAATATTCACACCCTTTATTTCCGAATCCATTAACACATCGAATGGGGAATTGAACACTAAGGGACCGGCATCGCTCGTTAAGGGAGGAAAAATATCGGTATCAAAATCGGAAATATCAAAATTGGAAAAACCAACATTTAGCCGACCGAACACTTCCTGCGCTGGATAACCCAACTCAACCTCAAAATCGTCCTGAACCTGGTTAAGGAAACTAAAGTCCGTATTGACCCCGGTAATGATCAGGTAGTTGGATTTTTTGTTCTTGATGTATTGGAATATGGAATTGAAACTTCTGGAGGGTTCGTAAAGGAAAAAAATATCTATTTCTTCCAACTCATTGGTCGGGGAATTTGGTTTTAGCACATAGACTTTGCGCTGTTCATTACTTTCTATGGCCTTTTTGAATGCACCCAAATCAGGATGTAGTACCTCAGAAACAATCCCAACGTTTGTCTTTTCATCAATGACTTCCACGGTGGTCTCACGTGTATTATTAATGACATTCCTTTCGGAAGGTAATACTGAAGCGGTTACTAATATTCGTTTTAGTCCTACACTACTAGCATCGACAAGAGTATTTATAGTCTGAAAATTTTTGGATTCCGATAACTTTAGATTATCGGAAAAGACAATTGTATTGCCAATTTTAACATCAATCTTGGTTGTTATTTCCCCACTTCCCTGATATCTAACATAGGTTTCCAGGGGAAATTTATTATTTAGGAAGGCATAGGTGTTGGTTATTATAGAGCCTAATGCCAAATCCCTATAGGCCGTGGTATCGCCAACGGTTACGGTGTAAATGGCTTTGTTTTTTCCTGTAGTATAGGTGTAGTCCCTCCCAACATTCTGGTTTCCATCAGAGATAAGAAGCATTGCACCCTGTTTTCGTCTAAACGCCTCATTTACATTCGAAATGGGTAGGTGAATATTGGTCAATTTATCCGTAAAGGATAGGCTGTCCATGGGCTCTACGTCTTCTCCAAAAACATAATGATTAATTGAAAACCTATCCTTAAGTCCTACGGCATTATCAAGCTTGGACAAAATGGATTTGATCTCGTTTTCATTGTTTTTTACCGATGCGGAATTGTCCACCAAGACGTTCAAAACCGGATTTTCTATGGTAAACGAGGATTTGGAAAATTGTGGATTAACAAGTAAAAGTAAAATCCCAAATACCCCTAAAAAACGTAAAATTGCCAAGTAAATTGATAATTTGGCCCTTTCTTTCTTTCTAAAAAAATATTGAAACAGCGCCACCAAAATAGCCGCCAAGGCGGCCAATATAATAAGTAGGACTGTTTCAGTTCGCATTAATTAAAATTGTATTGATGACTTTTAGATGTCCATAAAAACAGGAATGCCTAGGTTAGCATACCACCATCCACATTAAGGACTTGTCCGGTGACATAGGCCGATAGATCAGAGGCAAAGAACAGGCATGCGTTGGCAATATCCTCTGTGGTTCCCCCTCGCTTTAAGGGAATACCATCCCGCCAACCTTGGACCGTTTTTTCATCCAGCTTTTCCGTCATTTCAGTTTCTATGAAACCTGGGGCGATGGCATTGCATCTAATATTTCTGGAGCCAAGTTCCAAGGCGACGGATTTTGTAAACCCGATCATTCCGGCTTTGGAAGCTGCGTAATTGGTCTGTCCGGCATTTCCTTTCACCCCTACCACACTGCTCATATTGATAATAGACCCTTTGCGTTGTTTTAGGAAGGTACGCTGTGTGGCCTTGGTCATGTTGAAGACGGATTTTAAGTTGATGTCCATCACAGAATCAAAATCCTCTTCTGACATGCGCATCAACAAATTATCTTTTGTAATGCCCGCATTGTTTATTAGAACATCGATTACCCCATCAAAATCCTTCAACACCTCTGTTACAAGTGTTTCGGCCTCGGCATAGCTTGCCGCATTACTTTTATACGCTTTCGCCTTTACACCTAGCCCACTTAGCTCTTTTTCCAATTCCAATGCAGGAGTTTCGCTAGAACTATAGGTAAATGCTATGTTGGCACCATGTTGGGCAAATACTTTGGCTATTCCTTTTCCAATGCCACGGCTGGCACCGGTTATGATTACATTTTTTCCTTCTAAAAGTTTCATTTAATAGTTATTTCTATGGTCGATTATCAAATATAAGTATATAGGCGAAAAAAAATCCCGCAAAAACGGGATTTTACTATAGATTTTAAGTGTGTTTTATGACATTACTTCTTTTACCTTGGCACCTATCTCGGCAGGGGAATCCACTACATGAATTCCATGTTCCCTCATTATCTTCTTTTTGGCCTGGGCCGTATCGTCACTTCCACCCACAATGGCTCCCGCATGCCCCATGGTTCTACCTGCTGGGGCGGTTTCCCCGGCTATAAAACCAACAATCGGCTTACTGCTACCACTTTCCTTATACCATTTTGCGGCATCAGCCTCTAACTGACCGCCAATTTCACCGATCATTACTACACATTCGGTTTCTGGGTCGTTAATCAAAAGCTCAACCGCTTCCTTGGTCGTTGTTCCAATTATCGGGTCACCTCCAATACCTATGGCCGTTGTAATACCCAATCCTTGTCTTACCACTTGATCAGCAGCCTCATAGGTAAGTGTACCAGACTTAGAAACGATTCCAATAGTCCCTTTCTTAAATACGAAACCAGGCATGATACCTACCTTGGCCTCTCCAGGCGTAATGACACCTGGGCAGTTTGGACCGATCAATCTACAGTTCCTGTCCTTGACATAGTTGGCAGCGATGACCATATCGGCCACGGGTATGCCTTCGGTAATGGTAATAATAACTTTGATTCCAGCATCGGCAGCTTCCATAATGGCATCGGCGGCAAAAGCAGGTGGTACAAAAATGATGGAAGTATCGGCACCTACTTTTTCAACAGCTTCGCTTACAGTATTAAAAACAGGTTTTCCCAAATGCTCTTGGCCACCCTTTCCCGGAGTTACGCCTCCAACGATATTGGTGCCATATTCGATCATTTGCTCGGCATGAAAAGTACCTTCACTTCCTGTAAATCCCTGTACAATTATTTTGGAATCCTTGTTTACTAAAACGCTCATACTGCTGTTTGGTTTTTATTGGCACCGCCAACGCGTTAAATACCAGTTGACTTGCCTAGAAATTAAAAATAGTTCCTTGTGAATGCCTCGTAGGCTAGCCCCGAGGTAGAATTCTTTTGCAAAAATATATGATTGACAAAGAATACTAAAGTATTCCGCTTCTTATTTATCTTCAAGTTTTTTTAATATTTCCGGAATTCTTTTAGTGTAAGCCAATTGCTTCAGCTTTTCCCTTGATTCTTCTATAGGAGTTCCAAAATAGCTTTTACCTCCTGCAACCGACTTGGTAACTCCTGTCTGTCCCATAATAACCGCCTTTTTTCCTATAGTAATGCCACTATTGGTCCCAACCTGGCCCCAAAGGGTCACTTCATCCTCAATGACCACACAACCGGCAATACCGGTTTGGGAAGCGATCAAACACTTTTTGCCTATAACGGTATCATGACCTACATGTACTTGATTGTCCAACTTGCTACCTTCTCCTATGGTCGTGTCGCCGGTAACGCCCCTATCTATGGTGCACAGGGCGCCAAGGTCCACATTGTCCTCTAGAACCACCCTTCCGCCGGATAGTAATTTATCAAAACCCTCTGGCCTATTTTTATAGTAGAAGGCATCGGACCCAAGCACGGTACCCGCATGGATAGTAACTCCGTTCCCAATAATACAATTGTCATAAATGCTCACGTTGGAATGGATCACACAATTGTCGCCGATGGTAACGTTGTTTCCAATAAACACATTGGGTTGTATCACGGTATTTTTTCCGATTATGGCCGAATTGGATATCATTCTGACCGAAGCAACAAAGGGACTAAAATACTGCGTGAGTTTGTTGAAATCCCTGAAAGGATCATCTGAAACCAAAAGGGCCTTGCCAGCAGGGCAATCTACCTCTTTATTGATAAGAATTACGGTAGCCTTGGAATTCAAGGCCTTATCATAATACTTTGGATGATCCACAAATACGATATCCCCTTGTTCCACCACATGGATTTCGTTCATGCCCATCACAGGAAAATCAGAATCACCAACATAGTCGGTTTGTATGATTTCTGATATCTGTTTAAGCGTGAATGTAGTTGGAAATTTCAAGGACGTCGTTTTATTCCTTTACGCGTTCCATATAAGAACCGCTGGAGGTATCTATTTTAATTTTATCGCCCTCGTTGATGAATAAGGGTACATTTACCTCGGCACCCGTTTCAACCTTTGCAGGCTTCGTAGCGTTGGTGGCCGTATTTCCCTTTACACCAGGTTCCGTATACGTTATTTCCAAAACCACGCTGGCAGGCATTTCCACGGATAAGGGCATGCTATCCTCCGTATTGAACATGATCTTTACGACTTCACCCTCCTTCAAAAGTCCCGGAGCGTCAAGAGCACCCTCTGATAATGTAAGCTGGTTGTAGTCCTCCGTATTCATAAAATGATATGTCTCCCCTTCTGCGTACAAAAATTGATAGGAGCGTGTCTCCACACGCACGTCCTCAATCTTGTGACCTGCGGAGAACGTATTGTCCAAAACTTTTCCGGTAGTAACGCTCTTAAGTTTCGTTCTTACAAAGGCTGGGCCCTTGCCTGGTTTAACATGCAAAAATTCGATAATCTTATAAATATCGTTATTGTATCTAATGCACAATCCTTTTCTAATATCCGATGTAGATGCCATTCTTATTTACTTAAAATGATTTATGATAAACTACTATTTAAAAACAAGCAGCTGCAAAATTAAGGTAATTAACTATTACTGAAATACCCTTTCATGATTCCTCGTTGAGAATCCCTTATAAACTGAAGTATTTCGTCCCGCTCCGGAGTTGCCTCCATCTCTGCTTCCAAAATTTGGACCGCTTGGGTGTTGTTGTAATTTTTCTGATATAGAATTCTATAGATATTCTGAATCTCCCTTATTTTTTCCGATTGGTATCCTCTGCGCCTAAGTCCAACGGAATTTATACCTACATAGGAAAGTGGCTCCCTGGCCGCCTTTACATATGGTGGCACATCCTTTCTAACCAGCGATCCCCCGGTAACAAATGCGTGCTGCCCTACCGATACAAATTGATGTACGGCAACCAAACCGGCCAAAATGACGTTGTCGCCAATAGTCACATGTCCGGCTAGCGTAGAATTATTCGAAAAAATACAATTATTTCCTACCAAACAATCATGGGCGACATGGCAATAGGCCATGATAAGACAATTTTTGCCAATGACCGTTTTCATGCGGTCCGAAGTTCCTTTATGGATGGTGGCACACTCCCTTATGGTGGTTCCGTTTCCTATGACCACGGTTGTTTCCTCGCCTTTATACTTTAGGTCTTGCGGAGGTGCGGAAATGACGGCACCCGGAAAAATGTTGCAATTTTTCCCGATTCTAGCACCCTCCATGATGGTGACGTTGGAACCGATCCAGGTACCTTCACCAATCGTTACATTGTTGTGTATGGTGGTGAATGGTTCAATGACCACGTTCTTTGCAATCTTTGCGCCTGGATGGACGTATGCCAGCGGCTGATTCATATAGTTTCGATTATTTTGATTTTACGATTTGGGCCATCAGTTCAGCCTCCGAAACCAATTTATCATTGGCGTACGCATAGGCTTGCATATGACAGATACCTCTTCTTATGGGCGAGATTAAATCGCACTTAAAAATTAAGGTATCCCCGGGAAGCACCGGCCTTTTAAACTTCACATTGTCCATTTTCATGAAGAACGTTAAATAATTTTCGGGGTCCGGTACGGTACTCAAGACCAATATCCCTCCCGTTTGGGCCATTGCCTCCACTTGTAAAACCCCCGGCATAACGGGTGCTCCAGGAAAATGACCTACAAAGAAAGGCTCGTTCATGGTAACGTTTTTCACACCTACAACGTGTGTATCTGATAATTCCAAAATCTTATCGACCAACAAAAATGGTGGCCTATGTGGCAACATCTTCATAATTTGAGTGACATCCATCAATGGAGTTTGGCTCAAATCATATTTGGGCACATTGTTTCTTTTCTCCAACTTTATGATTTTGGATAATTTTTTAGCGAACTGGGTGTTTACAAAATGACCCGGTTTGTTGGCAATTACCTTTCCCCTGATTCTCATACCTGCAAGTGCCAAATCACCAACCACGTCCAAAAGCTTGTGACGTGCGGCCTCATTGGGCTGATGCAAGGTTAGGTTGTCCAATATACCATTGGGCTTAACGGAAAGTTTCTCTTTGTTAAAGGCCTTTTCCAATTTTTTCATGGTTGCCTCTGAAATTTCCTTGTCAACGTAGACGATGGCATTGTTCAAATCACCTCCTTTGATCAGTCCGTTTTCCAAAAGCATTTCAAGCTCGTGCAAAAAACTAAAGGTACGTGCTGCGGAAATCTCCTTTTTAAAATCGGATAATTTTTCAAGAGTAGCGTTTTGGGTACCCAAAACTTTTGTTCCAAAATCCACCATGGTGGTGACTTGATACTCATCGGCGGGTATTACGGTAATTTCGCTACCGCTGGATTCATCCTTATAGGTCAATACCTCCTTTACAACATATTCTTCTCGCAATGCTTCCTGTTCCACAATGCCTGCCTTTTCAAGAGCCGCTACAAAAAACTTTGCGGAACCGTCCATAATTGGAGGTTCCGGAGAGTCCAATTCTATGAGGACATTGTCTATTTCGAGACCTACAAGGGCGGCCAATACATGCTCCGAGGTATGGATTTTCACCCCGTTCTTTTCAAGATTGGTGCCTCGCTGGGTGTTTACCACATAATTGGCATCAGCCTCAATGATCGGTTCTCCTTCAAGGTCTACACGCTTAAATTTATAGCCATGGTCTTCAGGAGCGGGAACAAATTTTATGGTTACGTTCTCTCCAGTATGCAAACCAACACCTGTAAGGGAAACCTCTTCCCCAATGGTGCGTTGTTTTTCGTTTGTGTTCATCGTCGATCCTTATTTTCCAAGTTGTCGATTCTGTTAATTATTTTAGGTAAGTTTTTAAAGTGTACGTAGGATTTATTGAAGTCGCCATAATTAAGGGCAGGCGATCCCTGTAGGACTTCATTGTCCTTTATATTTCTTCCTATCCCGGACTGTGCTTGAATCTTGACATAATTGCCAATAACAATATGTCCCACGATTCCAACTTGTCCCCCTATCATACAATGCTTTCCTATCTTGGTGGAACCCGCTACTCCGGTTTGGGCCGCAATCACGGTATGTTCCCCTATTTCCACGTTGTGGGCAATCTGAATTTGATTGTCCAGCTTCACACCTTTTCTCAATATGGTAGACCCTAAGGTGGCCCTATCGATCGTAGTGCCTGCCCCAACATCCACATTGTCCTCAAGAATGACGTTTCCCGTTTGTGGCACCTTGCTGAATTCCCCTTCGGAATTTGGGGTGAAACCAAAACCATCGGCACCTATAATAACACCACTGTGCACCACACAGTTATTACCGATGATGCTTTCCGAATAAATCTTGGCCCCGGCAAAAACAACCACATTATCACCAATACGCACATTGTCGCCAATATAGACGTTTGGATAGATTTTAACGTTATTCCCAATGACTACGTTACTGCCTATATAGGAAAAGGCCCCTAAATATAGTCCGTCCCCGAAGGTTGCGGAATCCGATTTATAAACCGGTTGTTCAATACCTATCTTATTATTTTTTACCTGGTTGTAGTATTCCAGCAATTTGGAGAATGATTTGTAGGCGTCCTCAACTTTAATGAGGGTGGTTTCCAAATGTTGTTCAGGAATAAAATCCTTGTTTACAATGGTAATGGAAGCTTTTGTTTTGTAAATATGGGCCGTGTACTTGGGGTTGGCCAAAAAGGTCAAAGAGCCCTTTTCACCCTCCTCGATCTTGGCCAATTTATGAACGGCTATCTCTGGATTTCCATGGACTTCACCCTCTAAAATACCCGCAATTTGACCTGCTGTAAACACCATGGGCACAAATGTAAGAAAAATTGTTATACGGCCTCTTTAGGGTAACAGATATAATATTTGGTGACAGTTTTTGACAGTGCTGTAATATTCAAGTGGTCCGAAAGTTTTGCCACATCTACGATCTTGCCATTTTTTCGTAATATATGGATGTTTTGGCTTTCCTGATTGTAGGCCCTATTCTCGATTTCTCCCGTAAAAAAGAAATAGGAGATATCATCGTCCGTAGTTAGCCCTAACAACGCCCCTACCCTTTCTTTTTTTTTGGATAATTTCTCCTTCTTAATGGGTTCCTTCTTTACTTTTATGTGCAAGAGTTTTCTATTGATAAGCATTTTGCAAAGTGTGGCCAATACTTTATCCTCGGCATCCTGCCAATTTTTTATGGCCGAAAGGATATCTACATCGTCCAGTTTGGAGAACAATTCAAGAACCTTGGCGTCAAAGTTTTCACGATGTATATCGTTTTGTAGAAAAAACAGCAATGGCCTACTGGCATAAAGATCTATGCCATTATCGATTAAATATCGGGCCCTTTTCAAAATACTGATCAGTATCTGTTCCGCTACTACCCCTGTTTTATGTAGATACACCTGCCAATACATAAAACGGCGGGCCATTAAAAACTTTTCCACGGAGTAAATCCCCTTCTCCTCCACTACGAGATTACCGTCTACCACATTCAACATGGTGATGAGCCTATCGGCATTGGTATTTCCTTCAGAAACCCCGGTATAAAAACTATCCCGCTTTAGATAGTCCAATCGGTCCATATCTAGCTGACTTGAAACCAATTGATTCAAAAACTTTTTGGGATGTTTCCTAGTAAATATTGCGATGGCCCCATCCAACTCCCCTTTAAAGGCAACATTCAGTTCTTTCATGAACTGCAATGATATATGCTCGTGGCTAACTCCGTTTACGATACTATGTTCCATGGCATGTGAAAATGGTCCATGACCTATATCGTGTAAAAGAATCGCCCCCAAAAGTCCCTTCTCGTCCGCCTCCGAAATATCCACCCCTTTATAGCGAAGTACCCGTATCGATTTTTGCATAAGGTACATGCTACCCAAGGCATGGTGAAACCGGGTATGGTGAGCACCCGGATATACCAAATAAGAAAGCCCCATTTGGGAAATTCTGCGCAATCTCTGAAAATACGGATGTGCAATCAGGTCAAAAATCAAATCACTGGGAATGCTAATAAATCCGTAAATTGGATCGTTGAATATAGTAAGCTTGTTGGGTTTCATTTAATACAAAGAAATGACATCTGATTTTCAAAGTTATGCAAATAATTGAGGCAATACCATGTGGTTAGAATTGAGATGTCAGCATTGAGATGTGAGACTTGAGATAGTTAAAAGTGAAAAGTGAAGAATGAAAAGTGAAAAGTAGTTTCTTTAACCACCAACAACCGACAACGAACAACGAACAACGTATAAGAATTCTGAATGAATAAAATAAAAATACTTTGGGTGGACGATGAAGTGGATCTGTTAAAGCCTCACATTCTCTTTCTACAAAATAAAAATTATGACGTGATTACCTGCCAAAGCGGACAGGAAGCTTTAGAAGAACTCGAAAAGACACGCGTGGATATCGTTTTTTTGGACGAAAATATGCCCGGCATTTCCGGACTTGAAACGCTAAGCGAAATAAAGGTCATCGATTCCTCCTTGCCCGTGGTGATGATTACCAAAAGTGAGGAAGAATTTATTATGGAAGAGGCCATTGGTTCAAAAATCGCCGATTACCTCATAAAACCAGTAAACCCCAATCAAATACTGCTCTCGCTGAAAAAGAGTCTGGACCATTCCAGATTGGTATCGGAAAAGACAACCAGCAATTATCAGCAGGAATTTCGGAAAATTGCCATGAACCTTTCCATGGTCAATTCCTTTGAGGAATGGGCGGAACTATATAAGAAATTGATTTACTGGGAACTACAATTGGAACAAATAGAGGATAGCGGTATGTTCGAAATTCTGGAATCGCAAAAGATTGAAGCCAATAACCAATTTGGAAAGTTCGTGGATAAAAATTACGAAGATTGGTTCCATGGTGCAGAGGCACCCGTAATGTCCCATACCCTCTTTAAAAATTGGATAGCCCCAGAAATGAAGGAAGGAAAAACACTTTTGATCGTTGTGGACAATCTGCGATACGACCAATGGTATTCCTTTGAGGATGCGGTAGGTTCCTTTTACAAAAAGACCACGGAAAAATCCTATTATAGTATTTTGCCCACAGCCACCCAGTATGCACGAAATGCGATTTTTTCTGGACTTACCCCTTTGGATATGGAGAAAAAATATCCGGATTGGTGGAAGAACGATACGGATGAAGGAGGGAAAAATCTTTACGAGGATAGGTTTTTGGAGTCACAGCTAAAACGCCTAGGATTAGATTTAAAATGGGAGTACCATAAAATCAGTAGTTTAAAACAGGGGAAGCAATTATCTCAAAATTTCAAATCCCAAAAGGACAATGACCTTACGGTGATTGTCTACAATTTTGTGGACATGCTCTCTCACTCCAAAACCGAAATGGAGGTAATCAAGGAACTGGCTTCCAACGATAAGGCCTACCGGTCACTTACCCAAAGTTGGTTTAAGAATTCCCCTTTGCTTGAAATCATACAGCAAGCACAACAATTGGGTATGAAATTAATCATTACAACGGATCATGGAACCATCAATGTAAAATCACCGTCCAAAGTAATAGGAGATCGGGATACGAGTTTAAACCTGCGCTACAAAACGGGGCGGAGTCTAAGTTATGAGGAAAAAGATGTATTCGCCGCCAAAGACCCTAAAACTATTTTTCTTCCCAACATTAACGTAAGCAGTTCCTTTATTTTTGCCAAGAACGATTTTTTCTTTGCCTATCCCAACAATTACAACCATTACGTAAGCTATTACAGGAATACCTACCAACATGGGGGTGTTTCCTTGGAAGAAATGATCGTGCCTTTTGTAGTTTTGGAACCCAAATAGTCTGCAATGGAACGGGTTTATAAAGAAAGTAACATTCAAGAAATCGCGAAATCTATCTTAAAAGAAGTTCCTTTTAAAACATTTGCTTTCTACGCTCCCATGGGTGCCGGAAAAACTACCTTGATCAAGGCCCTTGTCAAGGAGTTGGGTGGTGTTGACGAAGTAAGCAGTCCTACCTTTGGACTGGTCAATGAATATGCTGATAGCCAGGGGAACCTTATCGCCTACCATTTTGATTTTTACCGACTGAAGGACGAAATGGAAGCCCTGGATTTTGGACTGGAAGACTATTTTAGTACCGATGCCTATATTTTTATGGAATGGCCAGAAAAAATTCCTTCCCTTTTGCCCGATGACTTGATTGCCTTAAAAATTGAAATTCTGGATGCTACAACAAGAAGACTAACATCATTTGGATAGATCCCAACTAGAATTACCTTTGTTTTCTAAAATAAACCACATCGTTTTTAAGAGGTTTTTATTGTATTTTTTCGATGAAACACATTGAAATCGATAAAATGCACAATTTTCACGTTGAAATACATAATTTTAACGATTAAATACATTTTGTTTGTCCATTTTTTCTTACGTTTGTACAAGAACAAGTAGAGTACTAACTAAAAACCCCTAGAGAAAATGAAAAATAAAAGAACTTTTTTAGCCGCCATGGTGTTAGGCTTCTTCCTCTTAGGACTTATATCTCCTATAGTAGTAGACCAAAAACTAAGTGTGGATAGAACACTTATCAGAAAATCAAATAAGAATTAATAGTACTATTTTTAATAGTTTATTTAAATTAACAAAAGGACAATCAATAAATTGTCCTTTTTTTCGTTGTATTATTCTAGCATACGTTTTAAGCGAAGTAATATTGACGGAGAAAATGAATAAGTCAGAAAGAAAGCAAGCGAAAAGGAAGTTGTTTCTGGACTCCTTAATGGTTTTTTTAATTCTAGCCTCGCCCTTCATTTTTAAACTACATGACTATGTTTCGTCTGAGGAAGGTGCTACAATTAACTTCTTGGGATTCGAAATCGACGAAAATGGGTTTGCAAATCTTAGTGTTTATGCATGGTTTCTACTTGGTAAAATTGTACCTCTATATCTTCTATTAATTTGGTTTTTTACATGTAAGCATTGGTGGTATCATATCATTTTAATACCAGTTACTATGTATGTATTTCAACTTTTTGAAGTTCTATATTCAAAAAATAAGTACATAGATTCTGAGAATGTTTTATGGCTTCTGCCAATATGCATGGTCATAATTCCATTTGTATACTTTATTAGGATAAAACTTTACGACAAGTATGTCCATGGTATCGATTTGGAGGCTATGGAAGCGGAATTGGAGGAATTAAAGGAAAAAAATATTTCGGATGGCTATACATCCAATACTTTAGAGAAATCGAATGATTCCCCGGACGAACTAAAGGCCGAATCGCTTTCCGAAGAAATAAACCGAAAACTCTCCACGGACAATATTGAACAGGGCCTTAAAGTTTTTCAGGATAAAATACAAAGCTGGTTTCATTTTAAGTTTTAAGAATCTGGGTTACCCATGATTTTTGGGAACTAACGTTTATCTAAAAATCGTACATTTGATTTAGGACTAAAAATTCCTTTTTTAGATACCCATATATGAACCAACCTAGCTCTCCTTTTAGTAAACAGCAATTACTGCCGCAAGAGGAAACCCTGGAAGTCCTTAGACAAAAAGGGGAACTATTTATTGGTATACCCAAGGAGAACCAATACCAAGAAAAACGTATTTGCCTAACCCCAGACGCAGTAAACGCCATTACCTCCAACGGACACAGGGTTCTATTGGAATCAGGTGCTGGTGAAGGGGCCAACTTTACTGATAAGGATTACGTGGATGCCGGTGGTGAAATTACAAGGGACACAAAAAAAGTATTCTCCTGTCCGTTACTATTAAAAGTGGAGCCCCCCACCCTTTCAGAGATTGCCATGATACACCCACAGACAACGGTGATATCGGCCTTGCAAATCAAAACACAAAACAAAGGTTACTTTGAGGAGTTGGCCCAAAAAAGGATTACGGCCATTGCGTTTGAATACATTCGCGATGAAGATGGCAAATATCCCGCAGTACGGTCATTAAGTGAAATTGCAGGAACGGCTTCCGTTCTTATCGCTGCAGAACTCATGGCGGCGACCAATAAAGGAAATGGACTCATGTTTGGCAACATAAGTGGGGTACCACCTGCGGAAGTGGTCATCATTGGTGCCGGAACCGTTGGGGAATATGCCGCACGATCGGCCATAGGACTTGGGGCCAATGTGAAGATTTTCGATAATTCCATAACCAGGCTGCGAAATATTCAGACCAATCTTAAACAAACCGTTTATACTTCTACCATTCAACCTAAGAATCTTTTAAAGGCCTTAAAACGCTGTGATGTGGCCATTGGAGCTACCCGAGGTAAAGGTAGGTCTCCTATAATCGTTACGAGTACCATGGTGGAACACATGAAAAAAGGAGCGGTCATTATTGATGTAAGTATTGATACGGGCGGCTGTTTTGAAACCAGTGAGATTACCAACCATAATAAACCCACTATCGAAAAATCTGGTGTACTCCACTACGGAGTGCCCAATATACCCTCAAGGTATCCTAAAACGGCTTCGGTTTCCATCAGTAATATTTTCACCCCATATCTACTAAAAATCGGTGAGGACGGAGGTTTGGAAAATTCGCTTCGCTTTGACAAGGGGCTTCGCAACGGACTCTATATGTACCATGGTATACTAACCAATAAATCTGTTGGGGATTGGTTCGACCTCTCTTATAGCGATATCAACTTCCTAATTTTTTAGAATTACCCCAACTTACTTTCAGCATCCAATGTGATCCCATAATTTTACGCCCTTTAACCTTGATTTCTTGCAATGAGTTTTTTTAAACGTTTGGGATTTTATATGGGCGGACTTGCCATCGGGATTGTTTTTTTGGCAATGTTTTTACGAAAAAAATCGGACGAAACCGGAGTCAGTTTTTGCTATTTCCCCAACTGTAGAACCTTAAAGGACATTCGGTCCAAATCATTATATTATTCCAACGAGGTAGAAAGACAACTAGCGGAAAAGGAATTGGATAGTTTGGATATCGTTTATCTCCTCACTGAAGGAGATGTGGATTTCTCCACAAGCAACACAAAAAGTTCACCTTGTAAATCGTACTTTATTGAAGGTGAAAAGGAGGATTTAAAATTGGAAGCTTGGGTGAAAAACTGTCCGGATAAGGCCAGTATTGAATCAGTCTCCGTTAAATAACTAGATTTTTCTCCGTTTACGTTCCTTTTTCAATAAGGAAAGTTCCCTACTAGTTTGCCCCGCTACCGATGTGTTCTCCTCCGCCCTGCGGATCAAATAGGGCATAACGTCCCTAACCGGTCCAAAAGGAAGGTACTTTGCCACATTATAACCATGGGCAGCGAGGTTGAAGGAAATATGGTCGCTCATACCGTAAAGTTGTCCAAACCAAATGTCCTTGTGATCGTTGTCAACTTTCTTTTCCTTCATCAACTGCATCAGCTTATAACAGCTATTTTCATTATGTGTTCCTGAAAATATAGACATTACCTCCAAATTTTCGAGCATATAGGCGATAGTGGCATCAAAATTTTCGTCGGTAGCCGCTTTTGACTCACAAATAGGGCTTGGGTATCCCTTTTCCCTGGCCCGCTCATTTTCCTTTTCCATATAGGCGCCACGAACTACCTTGATTCCAATCTTAAATCCTTCCTTGTCCGCACTTTCGTACAAATCCTTTAAATAGGGTAACCTATCCCATCTATAGGTCTGTAAAGTATTGAAAACAATCGCTTTCTTCTTGTTGTATTTGCGCATCATGTCCTCGGCAAGCTGGTCTGCTGCATCTTGCATCCAGCTTTCTTCCCCATCTATCAACAAAGAGACATCCAGGTCATGCGCCTTTTTGCACACTTTATCAAATCTATTGATGACCCGTTGCCATTCGGCCTCTTCCTTTTCGGATAATTTCCCGCCTTCGCTTATCTTTTGGTATAGGGCAAATCTTCCAAATCCAGATGGTTTGAATACGGCAAACGGAATGGCATCCTTTTCTTTTACAAAATCCAAGATTTTCAAGATCATTGCCGTGGCGTTGTCAAAAGGGTCTTCTTCATCCTTGCCCTCTACCGAGTAATCCAAAACGGAACATACCCCCTTTTCGAACATTTTGTCCACAACCGGCATGCAGTCGGCTTCATTGACACCTCCGCAAAAATGGTCGAATACGGTAGCCCTAATGAGACCTTCGACAGGAAGATGTGCCTTAATGGCAAAATTGGTCATTGCCGTTCCAATCTTTACAAGCGGCTCATTGGCAATCATCTTAAAGAGAAAATAGGCCCGTTCCAGTTCAGAATCCGTCTTTAAAGAAAAAGCGGTTGCCGTATTCTCAAAAATAGCATCCATATGCAGACAATTTTTAAGGCACCAAAGATAAAGACAGGATTTATATTCTATTGATTAAAATAACCATTATTTTGCGCTCTTAAATTAAAGATTTTTGGTCTATATATAATTTAGGTTCCATGCAGTCCATAGTATCAGATTCTTATTCGGTCCATTTTGACAAAATGGCATTTGAAGTTCTAAATTCACACTTAGCTTCCCATAACTACTCCACTATTTTTATTTTGGTGGACGAGAACACCCATGAATTGTGTTTGCCACAATTTATGTCTGAAATTGCAGGGGAGTATACTTTTGAAATCATTGAAATAGAATCAGGGGAAATCAACAAGACCATAGAAACTTGTGTAGGTGTTTGGGAAGCCCTTTCCGAACTTGGAGCGGACCGAAAGAGTCTTATGATCAATCTGGGCGGAGGGGTCTTGACGGATCTTGGGGGGTTTGTGGCCTCTACCTTTAAAAGAGGGATTCACTTTATAAACGTACCTACTACCCTCTTGTCCATGGTTGATGCTTCCGTTGGCGGAAAAACGGGTGTTGACCTAGGGCCCTTGAAAAACCAGATCGGGGTCATCAATCAGCCGGAAATGGTTTTGATAGTATCGGATTTCCTGGAAACATTGAACGAAAGACAGATTACCAGTGGCTTTGCAGAAATGCTCAAACATGGTCTTATTGGAGATGCGGATTATTGGGAATCGCTAAAAGAGGTTCGTTCCATCAACGAATTAAAGAATCATATTTTTCCTTCCGTAGAATTTAAGAACAAGGTCGTGCTAGAGGACCCTACCGAACAAAACATTCGGAAAATCTTGAATTACGGACATACCTTGGGGCATGCCGTAGAGTCCTACTTTTTGGAAAATGAAAACAAGGAAACCTTGCTACATGGCGAGGCAATTGCCATTGGAATGATTACGGAGGGATACCTTTCATACAGGATTACAGGATTGTCCCAAGAGCAGCTGGCGGATATAAAGACAACCTTTTTGAAGTACTACAAAAGGGTTGAATTTACCGAAAAGGATATCACGGCTATTCTCGAACTTCTGAAATATGATAAAAAGAATTCACACGGAAACATCAATTTTGTCCTCTTAAGTCGTATTGGTAAAACCCAAATTGATGTAACCATTTCTCCCGATTTATTTCAGCAAGCCTTTGCATACTACATGGAATAAAATTTTCATATACTAAAACCACTGTTTCACAACTCTTTACATTTACGAGTTGATTAAATAATTAGTTTAGGTCAAGAATAAAATAAAACCACAACTGACCTAAACTATTATGACCAGACGACTTATCGACTACAAAAAATTGGACCATAGGCTTGCGTCCCTGTTAATCGAAAAATATCCCTATGGCTATGGTGATGAAGACATTATCGTATTCAAAAATGCCCATGGCGAATATGTGGAAGCCGTGGAACTTAGAACAGAGGATACGCTGTACCTAGTTAAGATCAGTAAAAGTCTTTCCAATTTCATTGCCAACTTTGAAGATACCATTGAAAAGGAACTTGAAAGTAAAACTCCCGAAGAAGTAATGCAGGAAGAAGAAGAAATCATTCCTGAAATGGAGATGAACTATGAATCCGATGAGGATGCGTATTCAGAGTATGATTAGTTTAGGAATATTTTTCCATTAGGATATTGGCGTGATGCTTTTGGTGCCCGCTAATGGCAAAACCCAATGCTGCGACACTCCATGAAATTCCACTTGCAGTACCCACACGACCCAATTGGGCATTTCCCAAATTTTTAAAAAGGGTGATAGTAGCGTTGCGAACGGCCAGGTAGTCCTCAAGGATATCCTCTTTGGTCCTATTGAGACTATTGCTTTCCAATATGTAGGCATCCTGATCAAAACCGGGCAATTCAACCTTGTCGTTTCTCGAAAACCGGAAGGCCCTATATTGGAAAATACGCTCCGTATCGATGATATGTATCAACACCTCTGCAATGGTCCATTTATTTTCCCCATAGGCATACCCAAGTTGCTCCAGGGGAAGGTCCTTTACATAATCTAGAAACCACTCCTTTCCTTCATAAAAGGCATCCATAAGATTAACGTCCTCCAACGTATTTATATACGTATCATAAAAGTTGGAAGTACCTAAATCCGGTAATTCTGATTTTCTCATACTTTTTGGCCCAAGGTTACGTCAAAAAAGCCCAATCAAAAATTGATTGGGCCTTGCAATATCGTAAAAAATAAACTAAAGTTCGTTAAAAATGGTGTGCATCAAACGTTTCTTATCATTGAAACTTTCTTCCAAGGAAATCATGGTCTCCGTTCTACTGATACCATCGATATCATCAATCTTGAAAATGATGTTCTTGGCGTGTGTGGTGTCCTTTGCCCTGATTTTACAGAAGATATTAAACTTCCCCGTGGTAATGTGTGCAATGGTCACGTTTGGAATCTGGTTCAAGCGTTCAAGCACAAATTTGGTCTGATGCGTTTTCTCCAAGAATATACCTACATAGGCAATAAAAGCATAGCCAAGTTTAACATAATCCAATGTAAGCGATGAACCTTTAATAATTCCGGCTTCCTCCATTTTCTTCACCCTCACATGTACGGTTCCTGCGGAAATTAAAAGTTTTTTTGCAATATCGGTAAAAGGTGTTCTGGTGTTATCGATTAACATATCCAGAATTTGGTGGTCAATTTCGTCTAATTTAACTTTACCCATAGTTGATTAATTTTATGCAAAAATAAAAAATATTAAAAAGAATTATAGAGAATATTATGTTTTTGTACGAAAATCGTAATGTCCGTAAACCTAACCATAATTAATCTTACTATTTTATCAATTCAGGGATTTTTTGGGAACTCAACCATTGCATGTCTTCCTCATTAAGACAATCCACCGTTCTATGACCAAAATATTGCCCTGTCCTAAAGCCTTTTTCAGCAATGGAAGGAACGAATGTTATTCTATTTTTTGTCAATATTTCCTTGTAAATCAATGAGATACAATCCTTTTCCCGCAAAGATTTATCCAAGACATGGGCATTTTCCAAAAGGATATCCACATATAATTTGTTGTTTTGGGGTATTTTAAAATAGGCCTCCAATGGATAGTCGTTCATTTGCTCATTGGCTATGGTATCTATAGCCTTATAAAGGGATTTGAAAATATATTCACGCGTCTTTTCCCTTTGGTAATCTTCGTAATAATGACCTGCTTCAAAAAGAATGGTGGGAATTCCTTCCATTTGAAATGCATCTCCAACACAATTTGGATTAAAAGAATCATCAAACCGACCAACTTGACCTGGTATCAATTTTTGCAGCTCATAATCCATGGCCGCGATAATGTTCATGGCGACACCCCTGAATGATGAGTTGTTTCGTCCTTCATCAAAGGAAGGAGCCAAAAAAGACACCGTTGCGGGTCTTTCTTCATTGCCTACGTTGAAAATGGTCCGTTGATCATGTAGATTAAAACAATAGTTAGGACTAAAATCTTCAAATGCTTTTCTTAGCACTTGGCTCTCAGGTTGGCTTTTTTTCTGGGCATCCCTATTTAGGTCGATTTGATTTGCATTGAATCTAGTGTAAGCCTTTGCGCCATCCGGATTAAGAACGGGAATTATTTTTAAGGTCACTTTTCCCAAAAGTTCGCTGGCCAACGACGATTCGTTCTTTAGAAAACTGAGCAAATCAAGTACCGCTTTGGTCGTAGTGGATTCATTTCCATGCATTTGCGACCACATAAAAACGCGTTTTGCTCCATGACCAACGCTTATTCCATAAATCGGTCTTTCTTCTACGGAGCGCCCTAATACCTCCAAATTAAATGGGTCGCCCAAGGAATTTAGGAATCCTTCAATATGTGCATTGGTTACATACCTACCTTCAACGGTAGTCACTTTAAAATTCAAATAATTTGTGTAGTCCCACATACGTTTTTACTAATTGAGCGAAAATAATATAATCTTGTAACAAAGCTTCCACTTTATGGAATACCATTCAATATGTGTTTTCTAAACGTATTCAGCACCAATAGTGCTTATAAGAAAAACCCAAAAGTAGACAATAGACATAAAACAAGTTTAGTTATGGGATACAATAACAAGAGGTCCCAATAAAAGCCATACAAACTTTAACAAAAGTTTTGGCAGTCTTACTGGTTTTCCAAGAATTGGGAAACGCCAATTTTATTTAAATTGCAACCATGTTGAAAAAAATGTTTTTTGTTGTATTTCCATTAATTTCCCTGATATCTTGTTACAGCCCCAATAGGGATTGTCAAGCGTATAAGACCGGCGAATTTCTTTTCAATTATAGCATAGGGGATTCCCTTAAACAAGGACGTTTTGTACGAGGGGATAATTACAGTATAGATTATTATGACAATAAGATCGACAGTGCTTCCATTCGTTGGCTCAATGATTGTGAGTTTGTCTTACAGGATTTAAAAAGCAAAGTAGGCATTCACTATAAAATTATAGGGACAACGGATACCTCGTACACCTTTGAATACAAAAATGCGGTTAAAGACCCAAATAGAAAGAATGTTGTAAAAATTGGTACTGCTTATAGGGTTCAATAAATAATTAAGTACAATCTTAAATACACATATCAATTTGTGATCCAAAAACAGGTACATTCAATATTGTATGTAAACCTATAACTATTTCCCCATTACACTTCTTTAGTAATTCACTTTTTCAATACTTCACATCTTCACTTCTTCACCTGGGCATTTGTAAAATTCGTTCGTAACTGCATAATCCGAATTTAAAGAAATTAAAATTCTTGAATTTTAAGTACTATTATCAATAGAAAGGAATTTTGATGGTTTCACACCAAAATTAATTAGTACCTTGAGGAATAGGTAACTAACAAAACGAAAACACGTATTTAATCAAGATGAAAAAATCAAACAAAAAAAAGCAATCAATCAGCCGGAGGGACTTTGTGAAGAAAAGTGCAATGGCCTCCTCTATTTTCATTGTTCCTAGAAACGTTCTAGGAGGTCCTGGTTTTATTTCACCTAGTGACCAACTGAACCTAGCGGCCATTGGCTCTGGCGGTAAAGGGTTTAGTGATATCACCAATGCTTCCGTCAATGGCAGGGAACGTGTGGTAGCACTCTGTGATGTCGATTTTAAGGGATCCGCTTCCAAGGCCGTGGAGTCCTTTCCAAAGGCAAAACTTTTTGATGATTTCAGGGAGATGTTGGACAAGAAAAAAAATATTGATGCCGTAACTATATCAACACCAGACCACGTGCATGGTCCAGCCGCAAAATATGCCATGGAAAGAGGTATCCATGTGTATGTGCAAAAACCTATGACCCATAATATCAAAGAAGCCAGAAAACTAACCCAAATGGCACGTGATAATAAAATTGTAAGCCAAATGGGAAACCAGGGAGGTTCCAATCCGTTATTGGGAATGGTCCAAAAATGGATCGACGATGATAAAATAGGTGCCATCAGTAAAGTTCAAATTTGGACGAACAGACCTGTGTGGCCCCAAGGTATTCAAATGCCAAAGGCCAATGCCAGCCTAAAACCAAAAGACTTGAATTGGGACCTTTGGTTGGGACCTGCCGAGGAACGACCTTATGTTCCCAATTTGCACCCCTTCAATTGGAGAGGCTGGTGGGATTTTGGAACCGGAGCGCTCGGAGATGTAGGTTGTCACTTGGTAGATATACCGTTTAGAACCTTGAACCTAAAATATCCAACGGCCGCAGAATGTAGTGTGGGTTCCGTATATACGCAAATGTGGACACCGGACTATTATCCAGAAGGATGCCCCCCATCTTCGTTTATTACGCTAAATTTCGATGCAACCGAGAAAACAAAATCACCCATTGAAATGACATGGAGCGACGGCGGTATCAGACCGGCACATCCAGATATCATTCCCGCCAATGACGATATAGGTGGAAAGAACAGTGCCAATGGGGTACTTATTATTGGAGAAAAAGGAATCATATCAACCAATATCAATGATAGTTCCCCATTGATGCCAAAATTGTATCTGAACGATGGTACAACGGAATTTGGCCCTGAAGTTGAGGAAAGTCTAGAACCGGAATATGGACACCAACGCAAATGGGTGGACGCCTGCAAAGCCGGATTTGGAAGTGAGGAGCACTTGGCCCTTACCTCTTCCTTCGATTATGCCGGTCCTATGACCGAAACCGTGCTTATGGGCAATCTGGCCATACGCAGCTATATGCTCCGCAAAGAAAATGAACAAGGCCAAATGGACTTTTTCGCACGCAAGAAATTATTATGGGATGGCGAAAACATGCGCATCACCAATTTAGAAGAGGCCAATCAGTTTGTAGGCAGAACCTACAGGGCAGGTTGGGAAGTATAATCTGTATTTTTGGAATTAATTAGGTCTATTAAAGACCACCTCCGGGTTGGCGTTCCTTTGCGCTTCAAATAGCCGTTGTTGTTGTTTTACGGTCATCGTACTGCCATCATGGCTCCAACCCGGAGGTCCAAAAATATACATGAATTTATGGGACCACTTGTCTGATTTTTTTACATCGTTCCAAATATCCTTGAACTCATGGGTTAGTATAACTAGCGGATTATAGGAATTTGGAGCATGAATAACCCCAAATTTCACATCAATATCATCATCGAGTTCCTTCCATGTGCCAAACATTTTGTCAAAAATGTTCAAAAAACCACCATGGTTTTTGTCCAAGTATTCCACGTTCTGTGAGTGGTGCACCTGGTGCATCGTATGCGTATTGAAAATCTTTTCTATCCAACCCATTTTAGGCACATACTTACTATGTAACTGGAATTGCCAAAACGATTCTATGGCCAGGCAGAATATTACTACTTCCACGGGAAAACCTACAGCGGGCATCCACATATAGAAAAAGGGCTTATATAATAGGGTAAACCACCCATTTCTGATAGCCGTCCCTAAATTAAAATGGTCCGATGAATGGTGCACTATATGCGCGGCCCAAAGAATCCTAATTTCATGGTTTGCCCTGTGGAACCAATAATAGGTAAAATCATCGGCGAGCTGGCAAAGGAGAAAAATATACCACTCATAGCCAAAGGACTTATATCCCATGATGTTCATCCTAACACCATCGACCATGGGATTAAACAATTCATAGGTGAAATTAAAGACTACGATCAATACCGTAACCTTGATCAAGGGCCCCAATATAGCCGATCCAATTCCCATGGCCCCACTGGCCATTAAGTCCTTCCAGACGTAAAGTTCCTTATCTCCATGGGTATGACTGTATGTTAATTCCAATAAGATAAAAGCTATAAAACAGGGTACACCGTAAATCAGGGGGTTCGTTAAATCCATTTATTATTATGATTTCGCCAAATATAATTAGAAAAGGTTCTTATGATACGTAAATAGAATAATTCATTTCTATTAAACTATAAATAAATCAAAAAATTAACGTTGTTGCTGATTTCTTAAAATGGCATTCTGCTCCTTCATGAGACTTTCCAAATTGGACAAAAGCTCAATGTTTTTTGGGGTAGCGACTTCAGCATTGGCTGGATCTTCTGATTTTTCCTTAAACTTATTTATAAATTTGAGCATCATAAAAATGGTGAAGGCGATAATGCCAAAGTCGATGATTACCTCTAAAAACTCACCATATCCTATTGCGACTTCTTCCATATTTTCATTGCCCTCCCTTAGAATCCATTTTTTGTTTCGAAGATTTACGTCATCGGTCATTAGGGATAAGGGTGGCATAATAACTTTTTTTACCAGGATATTCACCACTTCATTGAAGGCAGAACCGATAATTATACCGATGGCCATATCGATCATGTTGCCCTTTACCGCAAAATTTTTGAACTCCTTAAAAAGACTTTTCATTTCCTTTCAATTTTAAAACAGGGTAATCTGTCCTTCTTCTCCATCATTATCCAAGGGTTCATTTTGACTAGTGGTACCATTCCCTTGCTTTCCTTCCATTTCCGAAGAAATATTCTCCTCATCCACAACTTCTATTTCTTCCGCGTCTTCAGGTTCTTTCTCCTCAAAAGGAAGCGGCTCCAACAGGTTGATGTTCTTGACCTTTTCAGAAGTCAATTGATTCCCCATGGCCTTAATTCCCTTTACGGCAATAAAATCCTCAAGTTCCACCCTAAGGTTTTCCCTTGGGTCTTTACCTCTGGGTTTTGGGAATTCAATTTCTACCACGGGCAACCAATCCGTTGAGATTATTTCCAAATAGGATTTTGGATGTTCCGTAATGAAAGTCTCCTCCTTATTTTCGTTTTCGATCAAAAATCTTTTCACGTAAAAACGTTCCTTTTCACCTTCCCAATAAATGGCCGAAATTGGTTTTTTGGGATTGTACTTTTCCAGAACGATCATATTCTCGTCAAAATGCGAGGTAAGTACGGGCTGAATGGTTTTCGCCACACCCTTTTGTGTGATGATCAACAGCAAATCGTCTCCCTTAAATTCCCCGATCAACTCTCCCCTACCGTCTACGTTCAGTCTTCTGACCACATCATCAAACCAAATCTTTCTGGGCTTTAAGGTGGAGACACCCTTTTCCTTAAGCTCTATACGCTTCACGGAATATTTGGTAACGATATTCCCTTTGGAGCTTCGGCCTTTTATAAGAACATCGGCAAAATCCACATCCCATTTTAGTTTTTTAATACTTCCGGCTTGCCGCAGATTAATGGTAACAACTTCTGCTTCTCCATTTGGATTGGCCGAAAAATATAGTACTTGTGAGTTTGGGGTTCCCGCGGTCAAATCATAGCTTTTATCCCGGGTCATGGACGTTACGTTGAATCGCTTTATGTAAGAAGCTCCACCCTTACCGTCCTTGTAAATCATGTTGTAAATGGTACGCTTGTCCCTTTTCTTAAAAACGGCTACGTGGATAATGTTTTTACCCACAAATGTCTTGGCATCCACCTTTGTTACCTGCATGGAACCGTCCTTGGTGAAAACTATGATATCGTCAATATCGCTACAGTCCGTTACATACTCATCCCGCTTTAGGGAAGTTCCCACAAAGCCTTCCTCCCTGTTCACATACAACTTTGTGTTTCTAATGACTACTTTTGTGGCCTCAATATCATCGAAAATGCGAATCTCAGATTTTCTTTCCTTGTCCTTTCCGTAGGTGGTCTTCAAGTTCTTAAAATAATCGATGGCATACTCCACCAAATGTTCCAAGTGGTGCTTTACTTGGGCAATTTTATCCTCGAGACTCTCCAGATACTGTTGGGCCTTTTCCAAATCGAATTTGGAAATGCGCTTTATTCTAATTTCTGTCAGGCGTACGATATCCTCTTCGGTCACCGCTCTTCTTAAATGTGTGGTGTATGGCTTTAAGCCCTTGTCAATAGCTGCGATGACACCTTCCCACGTTTCCTCTTCCTCAATATCCCGATAAATCCGATTTTCTATAAATATTCGTTCCAAGGATGCGAAGTGCCATTGCTCTTCAAGTTCGGAAAGTTGAATTTCCAACTCTTGCTTCAACAATTCAACCGTGGCATCCGTTGAACGCCGTAGCATTTCCGTTACCCCTATAAATAATGGCTTATTGTCTTCAATGATACAACCCAACGGGGAAATTGAGGATTCGCAAGCAGTAAAGGCATACAGTGCGTCTATCGTTTTGTCCGGTGATATTCCTGAGGGCAAATGCACCAATATTTCGACTTCCGCGGCCGTATTGTCCTCAATTTTCTTGATCTTGATTTTACCCTTGTCATTTGCCTTAAGAATGGAATCAATCAAGGAAGAAGTATTGGTTCCATATGGTATTTCATTGATGACCAAGGTGTTTTTGTCCAATTGCGATATTCTTGCCCTAACCCTGATCTTACCTCCTCTTAAACCGTCATTGTAATTGCTTACATCTATAATACCCGCAGTAGGAAAATCAGGGAAGAGTGTAAACCGCTTTCCTTTCAGATGTTTTATGGAGGCATCGATCAGTTCGTTGAAATTATGGGGCAGGATTTTGGTCGAAAGGCCTACGGCGATACCTTCCGCACCCTGTGCCAATAACAACGGGAATTTTACGGGCAGGTTAACCGGTTCCTTTTTCCGTCCGTCATAACTTAATTGCCACTCCGTAATCTTTGGGCTGTATACTACTTCGAGCGCAAATTTGGACAATCTGGCCTCAATGTATCGGGATGCGGCCGCACTATCTCCAGTATGTATATTTCCCCAGTTTCCCTGGGTATCTATCAATAGGTCCTTTTGGCCCAATTGCACCATGGCATCCGCAATACTGGCGTCCCCATGCGGGTGATACTGCATGGTATGGCCCACTACATTGGCAACCTTATTGTACCGTCCATCATCCAATTCCTTAAGCGAATGCATGATGCGCCTTTGAACGGGTTTGAATCCATCCTCAATGGCGGGTACGGCACGTTCTAAAATAACATAGGAAGCGTAGTCCAGAAACCAATCCTTGTACATACCGGTAACCCTTGTCAAGGCTTCGGATGATTCGTCTTTATTTGTTTCTTGACCATCCGATAGATTATCGTTCTGTCCTTCGTTCAATTCTTCATTTTCTTCCATTCAGAAGCAATCGTATTTCAAGTTTATTTTTGATTTTCATCGATCAGGTCAATCTCTACTTTCAAATTTTCTATGATAAATTCCTGTCTGTCCGGTGTGTTCTTACCCATATAAAAGTTCAACAATTCCTCAATGGACATGGCTTTGTCCAGCATTACAGGCTCCAGACGAATGTCGTCCCCAATAAAATGTTGGAACTCACCAGGAGAAATCTCCCCCAATCCCTTAAACCGCGTTATTTCCGGTTTACCGGATAGCTTTTGGATAGCCGCCTTTCGCTCCTCATCACTGTAACAATAAATGGTTTCCTTTTTATTGCGCACCCTGAACAATGGGGTCTGTAATATATATAGGTGGTTTTCCTTGATCAATTCTGGAAAGAACTGCAGAAAAAAGGTAATGAGCAATAAACGAATATGCATCCCGTCCACATCCGCATCGGTAGCAATAACTATATTGTTATACCGAAGGTCTTCCATGGACTCTTCAATGTTCAAGGCCGCCTGCAGCAAATTGAATTCCTCATTTTCATACACTATTTTCTTAGACATTCCGTAGGAATTGAGCGGCTTCCCACGAAGACTGAATACGGCCTGTGTATTGACATCCCTGGATTTCGTAATGGAACCGGATGCCGAATCACCCTCTGTAATAAATAGGGTGCTTTCCAACCTTCGTTCATTTTTCATATCGCCCAAATGCACCCTACAGTCCCTCAATTTTTTATTGTGGAGACTGGCCTTTTTAGCTCGGTCCCTTGCCAATTTTCGTATGCCGGAAAGTTCCTTTCGCTCTTTTTCCGCCATGATGATCTTTCGCTGAAGTTTATCTGCGGTTTCAGGATTCTTATGTAAATAGTTATCCAGTTGCGTACCTAAAAAATCATTTATATAGGTTCTCACCGTTGGAAAGTCGCCACCCATTTCCGTAGAACCCAATTTTGTCTTGGTCTGACTTTCAAAGACGGGTTCCATTACCTTTATGGAAATGGCGGATATGATGGATTTTCGAATATCGGACGGGTCGTAATTTTTTCCATAAAAATCCCGTATCGTCTTCACGATGGCTTCCCTAAAGGCCGCTTGATGGGTACCACCCTGTGTGGTATGTTGACCGTTTACAAAAGAATGGTATTCTTCACTGTATTGGGTCTTGCTATGTGTAATGGCCACTTCTATATCATCGCCCTTTAGATGGATGACGGGATACAACATATCATCCATGTTGTTGTTGTCTTCCAATAAGTCCTTTAAGCCATTATCAGAATGAAATTTCTCCCCATTAAAAACGATGGTCAATCCCGGGTTCAGATACACGTAATTTTTGAGCATACGTTCCACATACTCGTTACGGTACTTGTAATTTTTAAAAATGCTCTCGTCCGGAACAAAGGTAACTTTGGTGCCCTTTCTTTTTGAAGTATCCTCCGGTCCTTCCTCCTTTTCCAAATTCCCTAAACTAAATTGGGCGGTTTTCAAAAGATTGTCCCTAGAAGACTGGACCTCAAAAAAACTGGAAAGGGCGTTGACAGCCTTGGTACCTACTCCGTTAAGACCTACGGATTTTTTAAATGCCCGACTATCGTATTTACCGCCGGTGTTCATTTTGGAGACGACGTCCACCACTTTTCCAAGAGGGATGCCCCGTCCGTAATCCCGCACCTTAACGGTTTTGTCCTTTATGGTAATTTCAATGGTCTTCCCGGCACCCATTACGAATTCGTCGATACAGTTATCGATGACTTCCTTTAGCAAAATATAGATACCGTCGTCTGCAGAGGAACCGTCACCCAATTTCCCGATGTACATACCAGGCCGTAATCGGATGTGTTCCTTCCAATCGAGCGAGCGTATGTTATCTTCGGTATATTGAGATTCTTGGGACATTTAACTAAAATTTATGAAAGTGCTGCTAAAGATAGCATGACTCCCACAAAGATAAAACCCAATACCAGTAAAGTAATTAACAATAGAACGCCCTGTATTGTTGATATATTAGCCCCCCTATCCCCCAAAGGGGGAACTATTACGCCCATGTTTTCAACATGATCACAATACAATTTTTTATCCTAAAAGCCGGTGTATATTGTGCAAATTGAGACCTTGCTATTGATAGACCAATCAATAAGGCTATATGTAAGCAAAAACAAGACTCCCCCTTTGGGGGCTAGGGGGCTTTACACATTGAATCTGAAGTGCATGACATCACCATCCTTCACAATATACTCCTTGCCTTCCACACGCATTTTACCTGCTTCCTTGACTTTGGCCTCACTGCCAAATTTCACATAGTCGTCATAGGCTATTACTTCTGCACGAATGAAACCTTTTTCAAAATCGGTATGGATAACACCTGCGGCTTGAGGTGCCGTAGCACCTACGGGAATGGTCCATGCCCGTACCTCTTTGACCCCTGCCGTAAAGTAGGTTTCAAGATTTAGGAGTCGGTATGCACCACGGATCAACTTGGCCGACCCTGGCTCTTCCAAACCAAGGTCTTCCAAAAACATCTGTCGTTCCTCATAGGTTTCCAATTCCGTGATATCGGCCTCTGTACCTACGGCCAGAAAAATCACTTCGGCATTCTCATTGGCAACGGCTTCCTTAACTTTTTCCACGTAGGCATTACCAGAAGTTGCCGATTCTTCATCGACATTACAAACATACATGACCGGTTTATCAGTAATGAACTGAAGCGGTTTTACAAATTCCGCCCGATCTTCCTTGGAAATCTCAATAGCCCTTATGGAAACCCCGGATTCCAAACCGTTTTTTATTGCCATCAAAACCGCCTCCTCCTTTTGCGCTTCCTTATTTCCTGTTTTGGCAGCTCTTTTTACCTTGTCCAACTTTTTGTCCACGGTTTCCAAATCCTTCAATTGAAGCTCCATATCTATGGTTTCCTTATCCCGAATAGGATTGACGCTTCCATCCACATGGACGATGTTGTCATTGTCGAAACACCTTAGGACGTGTAATATAGCATCGGTTTCACGGATATTTCCCAAAAACTGGTTCCCAAGACCTTCACCCTTACTCGCCCCTTTGACCAATCCGGCAATATCTACAATTTCAACGGTTGCAGGTAGCACACGCTCCGGCTTTACCAGCTCCTCAAGTTTTTCAAGTCGTGCATCCGGTACGTTCACCACACCAATATTGGGCTCTATGGTACAAAATGGAAAATTGGCACTTTGTGCCTTGGCATTGGACAAGCAATTAAAAAGGGTCGATTTTCCCACATTGGGCAATCCTACAATTCCTGCTTTCATTCTTTCAGATGTTAAATTTTAGATGCTAGGTTTTAGTTAAATGTGTCAAAAACAACGTTTTTGAGGTTCAAGAGCGGTTTTTGAATTTTGGGATTTGGAATTTAAATATTTTTTTCGGGCGCAAAGATAACTTTTACTCCGTTATTATTTCTATTAAATAAAAAACCCGAACAACGTTCGGGTGAATCAATTGAAAATCATTTGTAATTCAAAATTTTTTCCGTCTACTCTTCCGGATGCATAAAGGCCTGTTTGGCCAGCAGGGTCTCCTCTGATTCCACATGGTCTTCATCGGGTACGCAGCAATCCACGGGACAAACGGCGGCACATTGTGGCTCTTCATGGAAGCCCATACATTCCGTACACTTGTCCGGGGCAATGTAATAGACCTCGTCACTTATGGGTTCTTGGGCATACTCTGCGTTCACCGCCTTGCCATTTGGCAAAACCACTTCCCCTTTGAGGGAAGTGCCATCACCATATCGCCATTCATCAGCACCTTCATAAATGGCGGTATTGGGACATTCTGGTTCGCAGGCCCCACAATTTATACATTCATCAGTTATTATAATTGCCATAATTCTATTTTTATTTTATACCGAGACGAAAATTAATAACCCCTTTGGGTACCAACATTCGGCTCTTTTTCAATTCAGAATCTTACTTTTGCACAAAAGTAAACCCTAGTAAACTTGTATACAAATATAATGGCAGAACAACCAGAAACTATAAAAGCTTTTGTTAAACTCGGAGAATTTTTGGGTGATTATT
The DNA here is from genome assembly GCF_002742265.1 of Maribacter sp. 4G9. Classification (GTDB taxonomy): domain Bacteria; phylum Bacteroidota; class Bacteroidia; order Flavobacteriales; family Flavobacteriaceae; genus Maribacter. The sequence goes on along the minus strand of NZ_MDGL01000053.1, from coordinate 8,347 downwards.
GTCATTTTACCAAAGGAAACCAAAATTTTGAGGATGATCAAATGGGTTGGTATGGAAAACTGGACCAAGTTGTCAATAGGGCTTCAAGTCAAAATGGTTGGTTTACCCAAGAAAATATATTGTTTGCCTTTGAACAATGGTCGCATGCGTTGAAAACCGATAATTTAAAAACCTGGTTGGACCGTTACAAAATTAAAAAAACGAACCCAATGACCGTAGCCATTATTATGGCAGGAAATATTCCTTTGGTCGGGTTCCACGATTTTTTATCGGTCCTGGCAACGGGAAACAAGGCGCTTGTAAAATTATCCAGTAATGATAAAGTGTTGTTACCCTTTTTCGCCGAATATCTAATATGGCTAGAACCTTTACTTTTAGGACACATAAATTTTTCCGATGAAAAATTAACGAATTTTGACGCGGTTATTGCCACGGGAAGTAACAATACCGCTCGCTATTTCGAATATTACTTTGGTAAAAAGCCAAATATTATTCGAAAAAACAGAAATTCCGTGGCTATCATCCATGGTGGCGAAACAAAGGAAGAACTTGCACTTTTAGGCGAAGATATCTTTAGATATTACGGTCTAGGATGCAGAAGTGTGTCCAAAATTATGGTTCCCAAGGGATATGATTTTGACCTACTCTATAAGGCCATATACACGTTTAAGGATATCATACAGGAGAACAAATACGCCAATAACTACGATTACAACAAGGCCGTCTATTTGATGAGCGAATTCAAGTTTTTGGACAATGGTTTCCTACTGTTGAAGGAGGATACGGGTTTTGCCTCCCCTATTGCCTCCCTTTTCTTTGAATATTATGAATCCAAGGAGTCCCTTGAACACAGGTTGGATCAAAATATCGATGAAATTCAGTGCATCGTTTCATCTGATTCAAACCCGGATCATATTGCTTTTGGCAATTCTCAACAACCAGCGCTTTGGGACTACGCAGATGGTGTTGATACTGTTGAATTCCTGTTAAAAACATCCCTTAATAATTGATTTTTGTGTATCCATAATCAATAGAAATTTCTGACCTTTAACCCCTTAATCAAATTAAAAAAATGCAAAAACATAATTTTAGTGCCGGACCTTGTGTTCTTCCTAGGGAAGTACTTTTAAAGGCCTCTGAGGCCGTTATGGATTTTAATGGATCTGGCCTATCTTTAATAGAAATCTCCCATCGAAGTAAGGATTTTGTGGCCGTGATGGAACGGGTACGTTCCTTGGTATTGGAATTATTGAATCTAGAAGGCAAAGGGTATCATGCCCTATTTTTACAGGGCGGGGCCAGTATGGAGTTCTTAATGGTAGCCTATAATCTTTTGGAAACAAAGGCCGGTTACTTGAATACTGGTACCTGGAGCGATAAGGCCATAAAGGAGGCCAAACTCTTTGGGGAAGTGGTGGAAGTAGGTTCTTCCAAGGACGAAAATTTCAATTACATTCCAAAGGGCTATGCCGTTCCCTCCGGATTGGATTATTTACATCTTACGTCCAACAATACGATCTTCGGAACACAGTTTAAAAAATTCCCTACGACCGATGCTCCGTTGGTCTGCGATATGTGTTCTGATATTTTCTCACGTGTCCTCGACTTCTCAAAATTCGATTTGATTTATGCCGGGGCACAAAAGAATATGGGTCCTGCCGGAACGACCTTGGTTGTTGTCAAAGAGGAAATATTGGGCAAGGTATCCAGAAAAATACCTTCCATGTTGAATTATCAAGTACATATTGACAAAGAAAGCATGTACAACACTCCCCCTGTTTTTGCCGTATATACCTCCATGTTAACCTTGGAATGGCTGAAAAATCTTGGCGGTATCGCAGCCATTGAGGAAATAAATGAGAAAAAGGCCCAGTTGCTTTATTCTGAAATCGACTTGAACCCGGTTTTTGAGGGATATGCCAATAAAAACGACCGTTCTATCATGAATGCCACTTTCAACCTAACGGAGGAAGGCCTTAAGGAAACTTTTGAAGCTATGTTGAAAGAGGCCGGAATCAATGGCCTTAATGGACACCGTTCGGTAGGCGGGTATAGGGCGAGCATGTATAATGCCCTATCCTTGGAAAGTGTTGGTGTTTTGGTGGATGTAATGAGCGAAATGGAACGGAAAGCATAAAACAATGAAAATATTGGCGAACGATGGGATATCTGCAAAAGGTATTTCTCTTCTTGAAAAAAACGGATTTAAGGTTATGACAACCACTGTCGCTCAGAATCAGCTTGGTAATTTCATTACCAGTAACAATGTTCAAGGGCTTTTGGTTCGAAGTGCCACCAAAGTTGATAAAGACCTAATTGACGCTTGTCCCAATTTGAAGCTCATTGGCAGAGGTGGGGTTGGTATGGACAATATTGATGTGGCCTATGCCCAGCAGAAAGGAATTCATGTAATCAATACCCCGGCAGCCTCTTCCAAGTCAGTGGCGGAATTGGTGTTCGCCCATTTGTACGGTGGCGTTCGGTTTTTGTATGATGCCAATAGAAACATGCCCTTGGAGGGCGATAGCAAATTCAAACAGCTAAAGAAATCATACGGGAACGGCAAGGAACTTTCTGGCAAGACATTGGGTATCATTGGATTTGGCAGAATTGGCCAAGCAGTTGCCAAGTTGGCCTTAGGAGCCGGCATGAAGGTACTGTTCTTCGACCCGGTATTGGATGAAGTTTCGTTGACTTTGTCCTTTTTTGATGGACAATCGGTCACTTTCAATCTTTTGAGGACAGAAAAGGAAGAACTGTTAAAAGCATCTGACTTTATTACCGTTCACGTACCTGCGCAAAAAAAATACGTCTTGGGCAAAAAAGAATTTGACCTTATGAAGGACGGAGTGGGCATCATTAATGCCGCTAGAGGCGGTGTAATCGATGAAGTTGCCTTGGTAGATGCCTTGGAAAGCAATAAGGTTTCATTTGCGGGAATGGACGTTTACGAATCTGAACCCAGACCGGAAATCAGGATCTTGATGCACCCGAAAATATCATTGACCCCACACATTGGTGGTGCCACGAACGAAGCTCAGGATAGAATTGGAATAGAGCTTGCCGAGCAGATTATTTCTTATTTTAAATAGTGCTTTATTGCAACTTTTTTGAACTCTTTTTGTACATTACAAACCAAACATTAAATTAACTATAAAAATGGCAGGATTATTAGATTTATTAAATAGCCCTATTGGGAAACAAGTAATTAGCGGAGTAGCGGGACAGACCAATCAACCGGAAAGTAAAACAGCAGATGTGTTGAGTATGGCCATGCCCCTTATTTTGGGAGCAATGAAAAAGAACGTAAAGAATCCACAAGGTGCCGAGGGATTGATGAGTGCCTTGAGCAACAAACATGATGGTAGCATTTTGAATAACCTGGGAGGATTGTTCCAAGGTGGCGTGGATGACTCCGTAATAAATGACGGTGCGGGAATTCTTGGCCATGTTTTTGGAGGCAAGCAACCACAGGTAGAAAATGCCTTGAGTCAAAAATCCGGATTGGATGCTGGAACGGTCAGTCAAATACTCAAGATCGCCGCACCCATAGTTATGGGCTATTTGGGAAGGGAAACTTCTCAAAACAGGGTAAACGATTCAAACGGGATGAATGCCCTTTTGGGAAGTATGTTGGGAGGACAGCCTCAACAAAACCAAAGTTTGATCACTACATTGTTGGATGCCGATGGTGACGGAAGCATTTTGGACGACGTTGCAGGAATGGTCATGGGAAGTAATAAGAAGAAGGGTGGACTTGGGGGTCTTTTAGGAGGTCTTTTTGGCAAGTAAGCTCTTTTTAAACCATATTTAACGGAGGCCGTTTGAATGTTCAAACGGCTTTTTTTGTATCTTAAACAAGATGAAAATGAAAATTTTAAAAACATCAATAAAAATTATAGGAATTTTTGGGCTTTGCCTATTTCTTGTGCATTGTGGAGGATCCAAGGAGGCTCTCTCCATTTCCGACCAAGAAAAGAATGCCTTTGAGGCAACCGAGGGCGACACCGTTAGAATAGCCAATGAGGAAACCGAATATGAAATCATTATCATTGACCCAGGTTTCTATACTTGGCTCAATTCCATAGCACGACCGGAAGGCTATTATTCCCAATCCTTTTTGGAAAACAGGAATATTCTTATGGTCATGGAGTGGAACAGGAGAGTTCTACAGCCTGGACAATTCAATCCAAATTTATACGAGTTGCAAATCAATTATGAAAGGGAAATTGATTACGGTTATGAAGTGAATTATAAACTGTATAATTACTTCATTTACTTCCAGCGCAAGTACAATCAAAGACTGGGTCCTTTTTTACCTAGAATATAGGTTCTATCTTTGTATCGAAAATCGATAAAAATGCAAAGACTTAAGGAACGCTGGGGCATACGGAATAATTTTCAGCTCATGATTATATTCATAGTATTTGCTATTACTGGTTCTTCTTCTGTATATGTTGCCAAACCGTTTCTGGAATTGATAGGTCTACAAAAGGAAAACTTCCAGGAAACTTGGTGGAGTGCCCTAGTATATTGGACGTTACGTATTTTTCTGATATTCCCATTTTACCAAGTGCTTTTGGTAGTATATGGATGGTTGTTTGGCCAATTTAAATTCTTCTGGGCCTTTGAAAAAAAGATGCTCAAAAGAATGGGGTTGGGCTTTTTCTTCAATAATTAATAGTTAAGTTTTATTTAACAAATAATGCTAATGCATTTGCTAGTTTTGCATCTATGAAAAGAAAGATATTCACATATCTCTCAGCTTTTATATTATTCACCTTAATGCTCTTTAAGGTGAGTTCCTTTCATATCTACACGCATCAAGACGGTACGGATACTATAGAGAATTGTGAAACCTGTTACTTTTCCTTTCAAAATCAGAAAATTGATTTCAGGGTCGTTTCGGTATTGATTCTGGCACCAATTGTGCTGATTCTTGTCAACAATAAGATTATAAAGGAGACCCCAATACTTCGGCCTTCTCAAAAACTACTTTATTCACATTTTGGGAGGCCTCCCCCAAAGTTACGCTAATATATGTCTCTTTAAATCGGTGTATAGATATATCGATATCCGTTAGCGTAAACATAACTTAATGAAGTATTCTTTAATACTACTTATTGTACTTATGGGCATCAGCGTAAATGCCCAGGATTGTAATTCCATTTTGGTGGGAGAGGTCTACGATTTCCATGATAATCGCCCTTTGGACGGGGCTACCATTTCTATATCGGGTATGGATAGAACTACACTTTCCAAGGAGGATGGTAAGTTCAGTTTTAGAAACCTTTGTAATGGTGTTTTAGAATTGGAGGTCTCACATCCTTCGTGTACCACGAAATTCGTGCTTATTTCCATCAACGGGGATACGTTTGAAAAAATTCTTTTAGAACATCATCTTGAAGAATTAAAAGAGGTAAAGGTTGTAGGGAATACTCCAAAAAACACGAATTCCGGTCAGGAGGAACAATTATCCTTGAAAGATATTGAGCGGAGCAGTGGCAACAGCCTTGGAGATGCCTTGAAGAAAATTGCAGGAGTATCTACCTTGAATACAGGGGGCAACATTGTAAAACCTGTGATACAAGGGTTGAACGGCAGTAGAATTTTGATACTCAACAACAACGTACGTATGCAGGACATGGAGTGGGGAGATGAGCATGCGCCCAATGTGGATATTAATGCCAATCAGGGGATAAGTGTCATCAAAGGTGCCGCGGCCCTCAAATATGGTGGTGATGCCGTTGGAGGTGTGATTGTTTTAGATCCTTTGCCCATTGTAAGAAAAGATACGCTTTTTGGAAAGACACAAATGAGCCTCTTTTCAAATGGCCGTGGCGGAAATATAACCAGCACGCTCACCAAATCCTATAACTCCGGGCTTTTTATTAAAGCGCAAGGATCCTATAAGCTTTTGGGTGATTTGGAAGCACCGGATTATGTATTGTCCAATACGGGAATACGTCAAATGGGTGTTTCTTTCAATGTTGGCAAAAGGGATTTTGAGCAAGGTTGGGAGGCCTATTATTCCTTTTTCGATACCGAAATTGGAATTCTTAGGGCTTCTCATATTGGCAATGTGGATGACCTGATCCAATCCATCAATAATGAACGTCCAAATGTCATTAACGACTTCACCTATGATATTGCCAGGCCCAATCAAGAGGTTTCCCACCATCTTGCAAAACTGAATTACTATAGGAGAATAGAAGGATTTGGAAAGTGGAACGTACAATATGATTTTCAGAAAAACCGTAGGTTCGAATATGATATTCGGGTTGGTGACGATGCGGATAAGGCATCCTTGGATCTACAACTGACTACCCATTCCGTTTTAACGGACCTCAAGTTCGATGCAAAGGAGGGCTTTGACCTAAAGGTAGGAGTTTTGGGAAGGTATCAAAACAACTTTGCTAATCCCGATACAGGCGTTAGACGACTCATTCCAGATTACGATAAGTATGATTTGGGCGCTTATGGAATTGCCGAGTACCACCTAAATGATTCTTGGACCATAGATGGAGGTTTACGCTATGATTTCAATAGGATAAACGCCAAAAAGTTTTACCGCAACTCTAGATGGGAGGAAAGAGGCTATGACCAGGATTTCGGAGAAATTGTAATAGAGGATTTGGGAACCCAACTCCTTACGAATCCAATATTCAATTTTCACAATTTTTCCGGTAGTACTGGCCTTAATTTTGAAATGGATGGCGAAAACTTATTAAGGGTGAACTATGCCTATTCCCAAAGGTCACCCAATCCATCTGAACTGTTCAGTGACGGACTCCACCATTCAGCGGCAAGAATTGAATTGGGCGATTTACGCATACAGAGTGAAAAATCGTCAAAGATTTCGATTTCGTTGGAAAGGAATTCCTTGGAATGGGGATATACCCTGGCACCGTATGTAAACAGCATTAACGATTTCATCATCTTGGAGCCGACCGGTGCAGAATTTACCATTAGGGGCGCATTTCCTGTTTGGTCATACAGACAGACGAATGCTTCATTTATTGGTATAGACGCATCGATTTTTAAAAATTGGAACAATAATATACGCACGGAACATAAATTTTCTTGGGTTCGCGGTACCGATACGGAAACCGATATTCCTTTGATAAATATTCCGGCGGCAAACTTGAACAATAGTATTGAATTTAAAATTCCTTCGTGGAACAATTTTACGTTTGGCATGGAAAGTCAGTTCGTATTTGAGCAAAAAAGATTTCCCCCAAACATTACCGTCTTCTCTCCAGAACAACAACAAGATGTTCTTTTGGACATCAATACACCACCACCGGCCTATCATCTACTTGCCTTTAACGCGGAAACATCCTTCTCGCTTAATAACGATAAGGATTTAACCGTAGGTCTTGGTGCAACCAACCTATTAAATACTTCCTACAGGGATTATTTGAACAGGTTGCGATATTTTGTTGATGACATGGGGAGAAACATAAATCTAAGAATAATCTATAATTATTAATAAAAACAAATGACTATGAATACAATTAAATCTAAAACGCAAAACAACAACGCTATCAAATCGATTCTCTTACTTTGCTTCGTTGCATTTGGCCTTGTGTCCTGTGACAATGACGATGACAACCCACCACCAATTGATGAGGAAGAGGTGATAACCACCATGAACGTGACCTTGAGCGGCGCGGGAAGTACAATTACATTGCAATCCCAAGATTTGGACGGGGACGGTCCTAATGCGCCAGTTATAACTGTTTCTGGCAACCTAATTGCCAATACAACCTATAATGGTAGCCTGGAGCTTTTGAACGAAACCGAAACTCCTACGGAGGATATTACCGAAGAAATAGAAGAAGAAGATGAGGAACATCAATTCTTTTTTACGGCCACAGGTGCAATTACGGGTGTAGATTATGAAGATTTGGATGGTAACGGCAACCCCGTTGGATTGAGTTTTACCTTGAGCACGGGCGATGCTGGAAATGGTACTTTACAAATCACTTTACGCCATGAGCTCAAAAAGCCAAACGATGGAACATTGGCCGATGCTGGCGGAGAAACCGATATTGCCCAAACCTTTAATTTAACGGTGGAATAAATCACCCATTTAGTTCTTCGGGGTTTTATATAATACAAGTACTTCTAAAATTGTTCAAGTTGTAAAAAAGTCTTTCCTATTCAATGGAAAGACTTTTTTCGTTTAGACCTTTAAATAATTGATTGACTTAGGCATTTAACCACTAATATTTTTGATATAGCATGGCGGGGTATTTACCATCCTGAGCATCAGGTTGTCGAATATGCCCTCCTTCATGAAGCTGCGGTTGAACCTGTAGCAATATTCGTCGAGATAGTCCTG
>NZ_MDGL01000052.1 GCF_002742265.1 Maribacter sp. 4G9 | reverse complement strand
CCGATGCCATCCTCGACCGTTTGGTGCATACAGCTCACAGAATAGATATAAAAGGAGAATCAATGAGAAGAAAATTGAAAAATAAAAACTAAGTTTAACCCAAGGATAGATCAAATCTGGGCAGTCCATTTGCCATGGTCAGTTTCATCCGGCGAAGGTGGGTCAGTTTACCCGGCTTATCCAATCAAAACGATAAGGGGATAAACGATTTGATAAAAGAGTTTTGGGAGAAAGAAAACGATGAATTAAAAGAACAAACGTGGTTTGAAATAGCTAATTCCTTAATTCCACGCATAGTTTTTCCTAAAGCAACAATGGATGATGGTCAGACTTTTTATAAGGTAGATGATGATGAGGTAGATTATGGTTTAGAAGAAGGATACATTAGTTTGGATGATTTAAAAAGTGATTTAATTCCCTATTTACAAGACGAAATTGTTATTTATGATTTAGATACAGAGACAGAAGAATTTGAACAAAAGATAGAAGCATTAATTGATAACCTTTTAGGAGAAAATGAAATAGTACCTAACGAGGAAGAAGAATAATTATATGGAAGCAACCCAAGCTCAACTTATAAGCCTTTTAGATGGCAAAAAGCAATTTACTATACCAATATACCAACGCACGTATTCGTGGCATCAAAAACAATGCTATCAATTTTTTGAAGATATTATTAAAGTAGGTAGCGATACATCAGAGTTAACCCATTTTATTGGCTCTATTGTATATTTTAAACCAGGTACTTCACCAATAACAAGTGTACCAGAATTATTAGTTATTGATGGTCAACAACGGTTAACAACAGTTTCTTTATTATTATTAGCCTTAACACATTTTTTGAAGGATAATGAGGAAGTATCACTTGAAGATGAAACTTGGGAAGAAGTACAAGAAACTTATATAGTTAATAAGCATCGAAAAGATGATTCTAAATATAAGTTACTGCTTACTAAAAAAGATAAAAATACATTAAAAAACCTAATAGATGAGGTTAAAAATGACGATTCAGCTTCACAAAGAGTTTTAGATAATTATGCGTTTTTTAAACAACAAATAACACCAGAAAACGTACAGCAATTATATCACGGAATCAAGAAATTACAAATAGTTGATGTGATATTAGAACGTGGTAAAGACGACCCACAACTCATTTTTGAAAGTTTAAACTCAACAGGTGTAGATTTAACCCAAGCAGATTTAATACGTAACTATATCTTAATGGGGCAAACCATAGAAAAGCAGAATGACCTTTACTTAAAGTATTGGTATCCTATGGAAAAGAATTTTGGAGAGAAGACTCATTTGTTAGCGTGGTTTATTAGAGATTACTTAACGATGCAAGACAATGCAATTCCTAAAATTGATGAAGTATATGAGAAGTATAAAAAGTTTATTAATAGTAAAAAGGCATATGCTTCAATAGATGATACCATTAAGAGCTTAAATCGTTATGGTGATTTTTATGTACGTATAGGGTTACACAAAGAATCAGACCCATTACTCAAATCAAAATTCAAGGAAATATCAAAGTTGCGTATAGATACTTCATACCCTTTACTTTTGGCGGTTTATGGTGATTATGAAGATGAGGTAATTACAAAAGATGAATTTGTTAGTATTCTCGATTTAGTGATTTCTTATGTATTTAGAAGAGCAATATGTGGCATACCTACAAACAGTTTAAACAAAACATTTGCAACTTTTTATAAACGTTTAAAACGAGAAACTTATGTAGAATCATTTCAAGCGAATCTAATTTTATTAGATAGTTATAGAAGATTACCTAACGATATAGAATTTGAAAAAGCTTTAAAAGTTAAAGATGTATATAACTTCAGAACAAGAAATTATTTATTAGAGTCTTTAGAAAATCACGAACGTAAAGAGTTAGTAAATGCTGAAAATTATACCATAGAACATATTTTACCTCAAAATGAAAATGTACCATTAGCTTGGCAACAGGAGTTAGGAGAAAATTTTAAAGAGGTTAAAGCAAAATACTTGCATACATTAGGAAACTTAACACTAACAAGATATAATTCTGAATTATCTGATAAATCGTTTTCAATTAAAATGGATTTAGAAGGTGGTTTTAAAATGAGTCCTCTATTCTTAAATGATTCAGTAAGAAATAAAACAGTTTGGAATGAAACAAGTATTGAAGCAAGAGCAAAAGTATTAGCTGAAAGAGCAGTTAAGGTTTGGAAAATACCTGTATTATCTCAAAATACTTTAGACATATACCGCGAACCGGAAACAGTAAATGAAGAAAGCATTTATACTATTGATGATTATGAGTATTTAAATGGAGATATGCTAACGCTATACAAAATATTAGAAAAGCGAATATTGAATTTAGATTCAAGCGTAAGAGTAGAGTTTAAAAAGCTATACATAGCGTTCAAAGCATCAACTAATTTTGTTGATATAGTACCTCAAAAAAGAGGGACTATCTCATAAAGTGTGTAAATAAAAAAATAGCGGGGGCATGCCCCCGCTATTTTTTTAACTTTAAATTTTCACACCATTATGAAGAACGAGGAATTATTCGACGACAATTTTTTTAAACAGTTCAAGACCGGTGACGAGCTCAACGGTTTTTTGAAGGCACTCCAAAAACGCGG
>NZ_MDGL01000051.1 GCF_002742265.1 Maribacter sp. 4G9 | reverse complement strand
ATGCCGCGTTTTTGGAGTGCCTTCAAAAAACCGTTGAGCTCGTCACCGGTCTTGAACTGTTTAAAAAAATTGTCGTCGAATAATTCCTCGTTCTTCATAATGGTGTGAAAATTTAAAGTTAAAAAAATAGCGGGGGCATGCCCCCGCTATTTTTTTATTTACACACTTTATGAGATAGTCCCTGAATAGATCTTGGAATTTTCTGCAATCAATTATATTTAAAACTAGACTAACATATTCCTGGCTTCGACTAAGTTCAGCCCTTATCAATAGTCCACTACTAATCACACACGAATCGTTAGCTTTGTAAAAACCTACATCACATGATTTACAGGTCAAAAAATGGGTTTACAGTAATTAATGATTTTTTAAAATCGAAATCATGAAAAAGATTGTTTTTGTATTACTTTTAGCAACAATACCGGCACTTACGTTTGCTCAATTAAATGATAATGGAAAATCGAGCAAAACCTCAAGCAAAGGAAAAGGGTATCCAGAATTCAAAAATACTTTGATGTATTATTCTCATATTCCATATAGCCCATATGGCATTAAGTATTCATATTGTAAATCTTGGGGATTTTATGTAAGTGCAACATATGATTTTGAAACGGTGGAAGGTGATGCATTTCTAAATGCTGGCGTCGTTAAATCTATTACTAATAAATTACGTGGTTATCTTGGCTCAGGTTATAATCCTCTTTGGGATGAAGCCAGCGTAGAAACTGGGGTAACTTTCGTTTTTGGAAATTTTGCTTTAGATACTGGAGGAGGATTCAACTTTACTATACCGGAATATAGCTACATAAATTTAGGGGTTGGATTTAATTTCTAACCTATACTGGCACCTAAAACATTGTATTAAAAATCCTTAATTTTATAACCACATTCATTCCATCCCCAACTCCGCCAACACCGGTAAATGATCCGAGATATGTTTGTTGTTTTCCATACGGTCATCAATATGGAGATAGCTTCTTACCATTAAATTTTCCACAAAAATATAGTCGATACGGCGGTCCAAGACCATATACGGGTCAAAGCCGTTAAAGGTACCCGTAGGGCCATAAAAAGAGGCTTGGGTAGCGCTTTGCCCGTCCGTAAGCTCCCGTTGCATCAACTGGATGGGTTCGGAGTCCGGCTCCAAGTTAAAATCTCCCGTCACCACTACAGGCAGGTTTTGGGTGTTCACCGCTTTTATCTTCTGTAAAATGAGGTTTACGCTCTGCTTCCGGGCCTCGGTGCCTATATGGTCAAAATGGGTGTTGAACACATACAGTTCCTTCCCGCTTTGAATGTCCTTAAACCGTCCGTAAGTACAGATACGCTCCAAGGCCGCATCCCAACCTTTGGAAACTTTTTCCGGCGTGGGGGACAACCAAAAGGTATTGGCGCTTATCAGTTGAAAATGTTGACTATTGTACAAAATAGGGGAGTACTCGCCCTTTTGTTTGCCATCGTCCCGGCCCACACCAATATAACCGTAATCCGGCAAGTGCTCGTCCAAATATTCCAATTGGTTGTGTACCACCTCCTGCATGCCCACAAACTGGGACCCATAGTGCTGGATCAATTGTACCATGGCCTCCTTTCTAAAATTCCAGTTGTTTACGGTATCGTTTACATTATCGTATTTAATGTTGTAGGACATGACATTAAACACTTGGGAATACCCTAGGACCGTCATAAAAACCATCAACATGGCAAAAATTCCTTTTTTCATCTTGTATGCTGCGTTAGTCCGTTTTGTATTTGTTGAACCAGGCCAATACCGAGGCGATCTTGGCGACCAAATTGCTGGGTCGGTTGGCGATACCGTGGCCGGAGCCGGGAATACGTACCATGGCGGTTTCCACCCCTTCCAGCTTTAATGCGGTATAGAATTGCTCCGATTCCGCAATGGGGGTTCGATAATCTTCCTCGCCCGTGAGAAGCATGGTGGGCGTGGTTACATTGCCCACATAGGAGAGGGGAGAGCGCCTAAAATAGTTTTCCGGATCTTCCCAAGGTTTCTTCCCAAACCAGTATTTGGAGAAGAATGCTGGGCTATCAGCATAAAGTACAAAACTCGTCCAGTTGATAACGGGCTTGGCCACTACGGCGGCCTTAAAGCGGTCCGTTTTGCCCACGATCCATGCGGTCAACACGCCGCCACCGCTACCACCGGTAACAAACAGGTTATCGGCATCCACATAGCCTTTGGCAATCACGGCATCCACACCGCTCATAAGATCCTCATAATCATGGTTGGGATAATCGTGGTGGATGAGGTTGCCAAATTCCGCCCCGTAACTGGTACTGCCGCGCGGATTGGAATACAATACCACGTAGCCGGCAGCCGCATAGGCCTGAATCTCGGCACTGTATACGGAACCATAACTTTGAAAAGGTCCGCCGTGGATTTCCAGGATAAACGGATATTTTTTGTTCGGGTCAAAGTTGGGCGGGGTTACGATCCACCCTTCTATTTTTCGGTCGTCAAAGGAAGAGTTCCACCAGATTTCCTCCACTTCGCCCACATTGCGAAACGAGAACAGGTCGTCGTTCAAATAGGTAAGCCTTTTGGTTCCCTTTTTATCGGCTACGGCCAAATCGGACGGATGTTGCGTACCGCCCAGGGTATAGGCAAACTTGCCGTTGTTGGACACGGTAAAGTCGGCCGCATTGTAGGGTCTTCCAAGGGAAAGTCCGCCAAGGCCTTCGGCGATGGTCGTTACCTTTCCGTCCAATGTGATGTGTCCAATTTTGGAATCGCCTTCTTCATCGTACTGAAAATACAGTCCTTTACCGTCCGCTGCCCACTGTATATTGCCCATGTCACGGTCAAAATCGGCCGAAAGCAATCGGGAATTGCTACCATCGGTATTCATTACGTACAATTGGGTCAATTCATAGCCCTGAAAGGTATCGTCGTTCCCCGTGTAGGCGATCAGAGAACCATCGGGGGAAAGGGTGGGCGAACCATCGGGACCAAAACGGTCGGTCAGCGCGGTTACGCTATGATCGCTAAGGTCTAATTTGTATACCTCGGAGTTGGCCGGTTCAAAGGCTCCTTCGGGGTGGAAATTGGCCGAGAAATACAGGCTTTTTCCATCCTTGGACCACACGGGTGCGCCATGATCGTATTCTGAAGAAGTCAACTGCTTTGGGGTCCCCCCGTTGATGGAAAGGGTAAACAGTTGGTCGTTGCCTGCTTTCAAATAGCCCTGACCGTCACCCCGGTAGTTCATTTTATCGATGTAGGTAGGCGGGGTGTTCCATTTGGCACCTTCCGGTTTTGCGGGCATTTTAATGAGGGATTCGTCCGTGGCGGGCACGAACATATTGAACGCCACGTAGCGGTCATCGTGCGACCAGATTACGGCACCAGGTGCCTTGGGCGTATTGGTCAACGGGGCCGTTTCTTTGGTATCCACCCACATGAGGTATAGTTTCATTTTATCATCGGCCATGTTGGACTTAAAAATGATTTTTTTGCCGTCGTGCGACCATCGAGGGTAGTAGTCGTTGTGGTTCCCTGTCGTTAAGGGTCGGTTTTGGCTGCCGTCAAAATTCACGATCCAAAGGTTGGACAGGTTTTTGTCCGTCATGATGTCCTTAAAATTCCTAACGTAGATGATTTTGGAGCCGTCGGGCGATATTTGTGGGTCAGATACAAACTCGTAGTCGAAGATATCCGTGAGTTCGAGGTTGGTTTTGGTCTGTGCCGATACAGTGGTTAAACAGAGGAGAAAGGCGATGATGCCGATACAATTCTTCATATGTTGGTGCTTGTTTAGTTTGAAGCATCAATTTACGGATTTAAAGGTTATTAGTTAAAGGTTTTAAGTTCTAAGTTATTAGCTATGGGCAATTAGCTGTAGGAGGTTGGCAGTCGGTTTAATCGGTAAACAGTAATCAGTAATCAGTAAACAGTAAACAGTAATCAGTAATCAGTAATCAGTAAACAGTAATCAGTAATCAGTAAACAGTGTTCATTATTCAGTAATCAGTATTCAGTAATCAGTATTCAGTAATCAGTATTCAGTAATCAGTATTCAGTAATCAGTATTTAGTAATCAGTGAATAATAAACAAGTACTAGTGAACAGTTATTAGTTGGCATAACTTGTTTGCTGGTTTACTAAACCTACAAAATACTATTTCACTAACTCACTAACCCACTAACTCGCCAACTCACTAACCCACTAACCCATAATTCACCAACCCACTGACCACTAGTTCACTAATAACTAACTACAATTTTACTTACCTTAAGGCTATGAAAGAGAAAATCCACTTACATCAGATACATCCAGTCCTTCCCGTGTGGGATGTTTTGGATGCGCTGGACTTTTATGTAAACCGATTGGGATTCCGGATTGCCTTTGCGGACGATTCAAAAAATCCCAAATATGCAGGCGTCATTCGGGACGATGTAGAGATCCATTTACAATGGCACGACCGAAAGGAATGGGATTTTGATATCGACCGGCCCATGTTGCGGATCGTGACACAAAATATTGAAGGACTGTACGACGAATTTGCCGAAAAGGACGTGTTCCATTCCCATACTTTATTACGGGAAACGGCATGGGGCACCAAGGAATTCGCCTTCTACGATCCTTTTAAAAACGGCCTGACTTTTTATCGGGATATGTCGAGTGTATAGTTAATTGAATATTGATAGATTATTGATTTTAAATTAAATAGCATATAAATGAAAGTATTATTTATTGGGGGAACGGGAAACATCAGTACTCCGAGTAGTCGGTTGGCGGTCGCCAAGGGAATGGATTTATACCTGCTGAACAGGGGCAAGGCCAAAGTAGACATAGAAGGCGCCCATTCCATCATCGGTGACATCAACAAACTGGAAGACCTAACCGAATTAAAAAAACACGATTGGGACGTGGTGGTCAATTGGATTGCCTTTACCCCAGCCGATATTGAGCGTGATCTGGAACTTTTCCAAGGAAAAACGAAGCAATATATTTTTATCAGTTCGGCCTCTTGCTACCAAACCCCATTGACCTATCCGGTCATCACCGAATCCACTCCGCTCCGTAACAATCTATGGGATTATTCCCAAAATAAAATATTGTGCGAAGAACGGTTATTAAAAGCCTATCAGGAAACGGGTTTCCCCATGACCATCGTACGACCTTCCCATACCTATGACACGGTTACGCCATTGGCCATAGGAGGTTTTGATAAATACAATGTTATTGACCGCATATTAAAAGGTAAGGAAATCATTGTGCACGGTGATGGTACCTCGTTATGGACGGTGACCCATGCCGATGATTTTGCCAAGGGTTTCGTGGGATTGTTGGGCTTGACTACGGCCATTGGGCACGCTTTTCATATTACATCCGATGAGGTGTTAAGTTGGAACATGATTTATAAGATTACGGCGGAAGCCCTGGGGAAGGAAGCGAACATGGTTCATATTGCGTCCGACTTTATCTGTAAAATCGAGCCTTCCTTTACAGGTAGTTTGCTGGCCGATAAATCCGAAAGCGTGATTTTTGATAATTCCAAGATCAAGACCTTCGTTCCCGGTTTTAAGGCAACGATTCCCTATTCCGAAGGCATCAAACGCACCTTGGCGTGGCTTCATGAAAAACCGGAACGGCAATGGATAGACCCCGAAACCGAGGCAAAAATCGAAAATGTATTGAGAGCTTATAAGTCACTAGCTTGATTTCAAAAGGATGTATACTTTTTATTTTATTGGGAAGGACAGTCCAAAGGCGAATATGCCCACTATTTGCTCCACTGTAGGTTGGGAATAGAAGGCAAGACCAATATCAACATTGTTCCTTTTCCCCAATTCTACACCAAAAGAAATTGGGAGATGTGGAATTATTCCGCGTTTTTCAACATCCGTGAAGACGGTATATGTGTCAAATTTACCAATGGAAGTTCCTGCACCCAATTCGATATATGGGGCGAACCACGGAATAGGTGCCCTTATTCTTGCTTTTCCACCGAGCATGAGGGCTTTTGTCTCCGCTTTTTCACTAGATGCATTTCCATCAAAGTCGTAACCCTGTGAACCTGTCAAAACCAGCCCAGCATAAGGTCGCAACTCTACCCATGAAGCGAGTTTTAATATGAGTTCACCTTGGGTAAAAAGACCAGTATTACTTGGGTCTTCTGCACTATTAAAAGGCATACTTGCAACAAATCCAATTTGAGCACTGATGGATTTTTCCTTTATGAACTGCGCATTGGATAATTGTAACGATAGCACCAAGAGTAAGGCACAGATAAAGTGTTTTTTCATGTATTCTGATACGTAAATTTTAGGCATTAAAACTAGTAGATTTTAAGATCCAAATAACATTTTTAACGACGTCAAAAGCATTATTTTTTAGCTTGGAATAAGTCTTTGTTATAGCCGATTTTCCTAATTCAAGTTCATATATAAACCTCTTTTTGGCAAATCTTTATAGAAATTTGATAATGTAAAATTCCCTAAGATGAGTAAAAAAACAAATAAATGGCTCATAAAGCTTTAATGTAGTATCGAAGCTAGCTAATCCAAAAAGCAACTACCGCAGATAACTTGCTCCGTTGACATCGATGATGGTACCCGAACTATATTCCGCCCCCTCTGAGGCTAAGAACAGAATCGCATGGGCCACTTCTTCTGGTTTGGCCATCCGTTGAAAGGGCGATTCCCGCAAAAGGTTTTCCCGTTCCTTGGGCGTTAGGGCTTCAGCGGCCATGTCCGTATCCGTGAACCCAGGGGCTACGACCCCAACATAAATGTGATGGGGTGCCAATTGCTTTGCCAAAGACTGACTTAAGGAATTTAGGGCCGCTTTGCTGGCCCCATAGGCGGGCTGAACAGGTTCCCCTCTGAAAGCGCCTCTGGAAGAAACGTTGACAATGCGTCCGCCACCCTGCGCTATCATGGCTTGAACGGCCCAATAGCAGGTGTTTGCCACTGCTGTCAGGTTGGTGCCAAGGATGTCTTCCCAAGCTTGGGTCCACGTATTAAAATCGACCTCGTCGATGGCGTGGAACGCTCCAATACCGGCATTATTGACCAAGATATCCAGTTTACCATAGGCCTGTACGAAATCCTCTATCAAGCTTTTGGTATCCTCTTTGACCGAAACATCGTACTGAAAGAGTCGGTGACCCTCACCCGGTAGTTCCGCTAGGGTTCTTTCCGCCGCTTCACGGTTGTTTCTAAAATTGATGCCCACCTGTGCACCTTTGGCAGCAAAGGCTAGGGCCGTGGCCTTTCCAATACCCCTGGAAGCCCCAGTGATCAATACCTTTTTGTTCTTAAAATCCATAATCCAAGTTTAGATAGCTTAATAATCCAGTTTCCTAAAGTGCGACCCACTTTTATCCCTTCCAAGAAGGGAAGCGTCTTAATTATATCCGGTACATCTATTCATCCTCTCGGCAGGGCAAGAGTCTTGATTTTCACAATCCGAAACTACTCCCTTGTCAAGAGGGGAGATGCTATATTCATTACTTAATCTGTTCCCCTCTCTGGAGGGTTTTGGGGTGGGTCAAACAACTCGATTTCATTGTATCAAGGACCCAGTTTTTGATAATTTCCCGTTCTTATTCTATTTTCAAGATAGTAATTTGAGTTCGCCCTGCTTCAAAATCCATCGGAAAATAGGGGCTGTATAATGGTCCGCTAGGTATATGCCATAGCAACGGCGGTTACGATACTGATGGCCCCTAAAAGCAACATGATGACCGTCGGTTTCCAAACAAATCGGAACCACTTGTTATAGGGAATGCCACTAATGGCCAATATGGCCATGAGGGCACCGTTCGTAGGAACGAACATATCCCCAATGATGGCGCCATATTGATAGGCCAATACACAGGTCTGTCTGGACAATCCAATTAAATCCGACAGGGGTACCAAAATGGGCATGGTCAAAATAGCCTGACTCGTGTAACTGGGAATGGGGAGGTGTAAAATGGCTTGTGAAACCATCATCAGTACACCGGAAGCCGAAGCGGACACATATTTTAAAGGGCCAAAAAGTCCGTACACAATGGTGTCGATGATCATGCCCTCTTTCAGGACCATGGAAATGCTGTTCGCCAAGCCAATGATCATGGCCGCAAAGATCATTTCCTTAAATCCGGAAACGAAGGCTTCGCCCGTACCATTGGCACCCAGTTTTCCCAGAAGTCCGGAGGCAACGCCCAAAGCAAAGAAGGCGGCGGAAATTTCCATATATCCCCAATCCCACTGCAATAGCCCGTAGGTAACGATTCCAAAAACAAGGCATAACAACCAGAGTATGATTTTAGAACTGAGCCCCATCTTTTCGTCGGAAAGGCTTGTATCCTCCTTTTCTATTTTATGATTTTTAGTATAGTATATCAAATAGGTCATCCAAATTAAAAAAGCAATACATAGTACGATCATGCGAAATCCACTCCCGGATAGTAACGGAATACCCGCTTCCTTTTGGGCAACGATCACCCCAAATGGGTTCGAAGGGCTAAAGGTACTGCCAATGACCGTGGAGCCATAACTCATGGAAACGGTGGTAAAGCTATTAAAGCCCATACTTTTTCCAAAAATGAGCAAAACGGGGGTCATGGCAATGACTTCCTCCTGCATTCCAATGGTTACGCCGGCGGCCGTAAACAACAAGGACACGATTACCAAGGAAAGCATTTCCTTCCCCTTAAGCAACCGCACCAGTTTATGAAGCCCCTTGGAAAGGGCCCCTGTCCTTTCAATAACGTAAAAGCATCCACCCAACAGTAAGATAAGAATGACCACATCTGCCGTTTCCGCGATGCCCCTTGGTATGGTCAACATCATATCAAAGGCGGATAAGTGCTGACCCTGAATTTCTTGGTATGAATTCCCCACTACCGTAGTAATTCCAGATGCTTCATCCGTAATACGTTGATAGCTTCCTTGGGGGATGATGTAGGTAAGGGTCCACGCCAACAGTATTCCTCCAATAATAATGACAAAGGCATTTGGAAAGTTTTTCATAGTTGGTTTGATTGGTTTTCGTCTATTTCACGGTCCTTTTTCATCTATAGTTGTTTCCTTCAAGATTTTCTGTATTAATATTTTGGCTTGGGTATAGGCAATTTCAAACTCTTTAAGGACGTAAAGTTTGTCATCGATATAGTTTTCAAATTGAATATTTTGAAGCAACGATGCATTGTTCATTTTTAGTTGTGAGCGCCTGTATGGAAATATTTTGGATTTGGTATCTATGTTTCTGAGCGAACCATGTTCCCGAATATATTCAATCAAATTGACATTCGTTTTTTCGGTTTGATCCATCGTTTCCTGCAATTCCTTAAAAAATCGGGACCAATTGAACAATAGAATCTTAAGCTCCGGATTGTTCAATTTTGAGAGTCCACCAGAGTTTTGCAGGTCGTTCAAAACAAATTCGCTGGGCTTCCAGGAAGGACTTTCTATGACATGGTGCAAAAGGCTGTCTATTGGGTCGGTTTCTTGAAAATCCTCTTCCTTGAACTTTGCAAAAATGGTTTCCGTAGCCAAAATGGTGCGTTTCAAAATAGTATTTATGGAATCCAAGTCCCTTAAATTTTCTTGGAATTCAGTGTTTAGATTTTGCACGGTAATTTTTTCCCGATTATTCTCCAAACGTTCCTCATTCCAGTTATTTATTTGTAGCGCGATTAAAATACCGATGACTACGAGTACAATCTCGCCAATAGCATATCGAAAATATTTGGAGGTTTTGTTTTCCATGATGAGATTCTGCCGAATTTTTCTAAAGAATTTAATCATTGTTTATGCCTTCTAATAACATATTTAGACTCTCAAGTTGTACCATTGTGGACATTAAATCATTTTGTTTACCTTCTTCATTACCAATTAAATAGCGCAAGTCATTTTTTAAACTTTCATCTTTAAGCAATGCTTCAACAACCGATTTAGCGTAATTATGGTCCAGTTGTATATTACATTCCTTTGGTAGCTTGGGGAAGTAACTATTTCCGGTTTTTACATAAGTATCTCCACAGGCTAATCTAATCTTTGCCTGAACGTCATCAGGCATTTTTCCTCTTAGATTCTTTCTATAGGTGTTTTCAAGTATAGCAACGCCAGATTCTGACCACTCAATATCATAATATCTAATTAATGCGGTCTTTATACTATCGTTTTGGATGAGGTTGATTTGACCAGAAGAAATTAACTCCTGATAGGTTGATGACGCAGAATAAGGGTCTAGAAGCTGGCTAGCCTGATACATATCTACAAGATTGGCAACAGGATCAGGGTTAGCATTGGAAGAATTTTCAAAAACGGCGACAGCAGATTTGGCATGTTCGCTAACCTGTTTGGAATAGTTTAAAGTGGCTTCAATTATTATATTTTCTTCCTTAACATCATCTAAAAGACGCTCATAGTATTGAAATTCTAAATTCTTGTTGAGACGATCTTGGTTCCAATTATTTATTTGAAGGGCAATCAAAATACCGATGACCACTAAAAATATTTCGCCAAGTGCATAGAGCATATATTTGGAAAACCTGTTTTCCTTGAGCAGCTGCTGGCGGATTTTTCTAAAGAATTTTATCATTTTACTGCAGGTTTGGTTTCCTGAAGAATTTCTTCAATCAACATTTCAGTTTCATCCAACCTATCCATTATATTTTGATGCAGCCATAAGGAATTATCCAACAAATTTTCAAATTCCACTTTCTGAAACAAGGGATAGTAGTCCGGTTTCACCGTTGATTGCCCAGACCATGGATAATGGGTGCAAAAAACGGTCATAGTATACCACTAAAAACGGATTAAAGTGAACCACCCAAAACGGACTAAAGTGAGCCACCTAAAACGGGTGAAAGTGAACCACTAAAAAAGTCGATTCTATTTGTAAAAAGTCAAAGGTCTTTTTTTGTTAAAAAGACAATGGCTAATAAGCAAATAGATATG
>NZ_MDGL01000050.1 GCF_002742265.1 Maribacter sp. 4G9 | reverse complement strand
TACTTGACCAAAAGTCCCTCAAGTTCAACAACACGGTCGGCCAAACGACGGTTCGCACGCTCAAGATTCTCCAAACGAACCAATAACTCCGATATGAACTTATCCTTTTCGATAACCGAAAGATCCGATAATCTTTCGTAGGATCCAAATGAATTGACAACTTTATCAGCACTGATTAGTTACCCTAATTTATAAGAAATTAAAATTTAAGGATATGAAAAATATAGGTATTTGGTTGGACAGCAAAAACGCTTTGATCGTTCGTTTGAATGAAAACGGAGACTCTTTGAACAAAATAGAATCCGGTGTTGAATTTTTCAATAGAACCAGCACCTCTGGGTCAAGGGTCAAATGGGGTGGAACCCAAGATATAACACATGAACGGAATTATTTGGAAAAGGAAAAACAGCAATTTAAAACATACTTCAAGGAGGTGGCCCATGCGGTAGCCGACTGTGATGCACTGGCACTTTTTGGCCCTGCGGATATTAATGAAAAACTAAAAAAGGAACTGGAAGAAAACTATCCAACCATAGGTAAAAAAATAGTTGCCGTAGAAAAAGCGGATAGTATGACCGATAATCAAACAAGGGCTCTCATTAGAGACTTCTTTAACAATAGATAAACCAATCGCCAATGGAAGATTTTCTTACGCTTTTTGAGAACCCTACGGTCCTAAAGTTCGTAAAACTTGGATTGTGGATTTTGCTCATTATTTTCATCATAGGTTTTTTAAGAAAAATGCTCAAAAAGCGCATAGAGGATACCTCCATTAGATATAAGGCTCAAAAAGGTGTAGAAATCATTGGATATTTTTTAATTATTCTTATGGTCTTCATGGCTATTACCGTGGATGACATTAAGGACTACACCCTTATCATTGGATTGTTTACGGCCGGAATCACCTTTACCCTACAAGAACTTATTTTAAGCCTGGCAGGTTCATTTTATATTTTTTTTGTGCGTGTATATAAACCGGGTGATAGAATAGAAATCAATAATATCAAAGGTGATGTAATCGATATAGACAGCATCTACACTACCCTAATGGAAATAGGGGAATGGGTTAGTAGCGACAATTATTCCGGAAGGATAGTAAAAATTAGCAATGCATTTGTCTTTAAAGGGCCCATTAAGAATTATTCCATGGATTTTCCTTTCGTTTGGGATGAACTTAATGTTCTTATTACCTACGGTTCCAATATGGAACTTGCCAAATCCATTATCTTGGAAAAGGCAAATGAATTTTTATCGGACTACTCGGAAAAATCCATGGTACAATGGCAAGAGATGGTAGAACGCTATTATATTGAAAATGCAACGATAAAACCCACCCTAGCCGTTCAACTTACCGATAACTGGATAGCCTTGAACCTACGGTACATTACGGACTATAAACGTAGAAGGGATACCAAAAACAGATTATTTTCAAATATTGAAAAGGCCCTTAAGGAAACAGAAGGTAAAGTAACCTTGGCCTCCACTACCCTTCAGCTTCTAAAAATACCGGAGGTTGAGGTGCAAATAAAAAAAGGATATGAAGGAATCTAGCATTGAGGTCCAAAAATCCTCTGGGGAAAGGGTACAATTCTCTATGGATAAACTTAGAAGCTCACTTAAGCACAGTGGGGCGGACCATGAATTAGTAGAGGATATTGTGACGAAGGTGAGGGATGAAATCTATCCGGGAATCACTACCAATGAAATCTACAATCGTGCCTATGCCCTTTTAAAAAGGAGAAAGTCGGTCTTTGCTTCCAAGTACAAACTCAAAAAAGCGATCTATGAGTTGGGACCTACGGGATTTCCTTTTGAACGGTTCGTGGCCGCCATTTTAAAATACTCAGGGTACCAGGTTGAAGTGGGCGTGTTTTTAGAAGGCCATTGTGTAACCCATGAAATAGATGTCCTGGCCGAAAAAGATGAAAGTACCACCATTATTGAATGCAAGTTCCACAGTGACAAAGGTCTCAACTGCAATGTAAAAATCCCCCTCTACATAAATTCCAGGTACAATGATATAAAGGAGCACTGGGTAAACAGCAAGAGAGGAAAGAATATACTGGAAAAGGGTTGGGTGGTTACCAATACCCGTTTCACGCAAGACGCCATAAAATATGGGACGTGTGCCAACCTATACCTTCTAAGCTGGGACTATCCTAAAAACGAAGGTCTCAAGGACCGCATTGACCGCTTGGGATTATACCCCATAACAGTTTCCTCGCTTTTAAGCAATCGAGAAAAACAATTCCTGCTCAGTAGGGATGTAGTACTTTGCAGGCAACTTAAAAAGGATAAATTCTTCCTTGATCATTTGGGTATATCCACAAACCGAAAAGCGAAAATATTGGATGAAATAGGTCAGCTTTGTAATCCATAAACCATGAATAAAGTCAAAATTCATTTTCTTGGAGCCAGTGGTACCGTTACAGGTTCAAAATTTTATCTGGAAACCCCAGACGTAAATGTTATGATAGATTGCGGCATGTTCCAAGGATTGAAGGAACTCAGGGAGATCAATTGGAAACCTTTGCCCATAGACGCATCAAAAATAGATTTTGTGTTGTTGACCCATGGGCATTTGGACCATACCGGATACTTGCCAAGGTTGCTCAAAGAAGGATTTAAGGGTAAAATTCTTGGAACCGCCCCTACTTTAGACATCACACGGATTATTTTGATGGATAGCGGAAAAATTCAGGAAGAACAGGCCCAGTCAGCCAATGAAGAGGGCTACAGCAAGCATTCACCGGCACTACCCTTTTATACTGTAAAAGACGCAGAAAGAACCTTTACATATTTTCAATCCTGTAAAAAAGAGCAATGGATTTCCCTTTCCCAAAATGTAAGGGCCAGGTTTCAATACAACGGCCACATTATTGGTGCTACGTTTATTGAACTGGAAATTTGTGGAAAAGTATTTGTATTTTCCGGGGACGTGGGAAGAAGCAGAGATTTACTTTTATGCCCTCCGGAACGGCCCAAATGGGCAGATTACTTATTTCTGGAAAGCACCTATGGCAATAAATTGCACCCGGAAGAAGACGTTCCCGAAATTTTAAGCTCCTTGATAAAACAAACGATCCAGGAACGTGGAAATCTTATCATTCCCTCCTTTGCCGTGGAACGTTTACAGTCCCTCATGTACACCTTATGGGTATTGTTCAAGAAGAACAAAATTCCCAATATTCCCATTTTTGTGGATAGCCCTATGGGCAACAATGTACTTTCCGTTTTTGAAAGGTTTCCTACCTGGCATAATGTATCCATTGCCGATTACCATGCCATGATGCGCCATATTAACATTATTTCTTCCTATGCCGATACTTGGAAAACCATTGATGACCCCAGGCCCAAAATTATCATTGCCGGCAGTGGAATGGTCACCGGTGGGCGGGTCCTTACCTACTTGCAACAAATGCTTGATAGGACAACGACACAAGTTCTATTGGTTGGTTTCCAAGCTGAAGGCACCCGGGGCAGACAGCTTTTGGATGGAGCACATGAATTGAAAATATTCGGAAAATATTATCCGGTAAAGGCAAAAGTCCACCTTCTGGAAAGTCTTTCCGCACATGCGGACCAAAACGAATTGTTGTATTGGACAGATGCCATTGAAAACGTTCCGGAAAAGGTATTCCTTATCCATGGAGAGCCAAGTGCACTGGATGCCTTACGTGTAAAACTTAAAGACACAAAAGGCTGGAATTGCCAAATCCCTAAGCAATACGAAACCATAGAAATTATGAACTTGTCTTGAGTTCATGTTTGGAACCGAGATTTGTGGCTTTTGGGGTCTAATGAAGTCATTTTTGAGCAGCATAGCCGGAGCTACGGTGCGAAAAAAAAGGCGAAATTAGGGCGTAAAATGTGCAAATCGCAGGTAAAAGATGAACTCAAGACGAGTTCTATGTGTTGAAATTATGCAAACCGATTCATACCGTCGTATGATTTTTGTCATTTTTATTACTCGGGTCAAGGCATATATTTGATCAACCCTTAAATGTACATGTCATGAAAAAAATACTTTCCCTTTTCACCGTTCTTCTTATGGGATGTTCTTCCACTAGTCTAATTGAAAACTGGAAGGATCCAGAGACCGTATTATTTAACGCGAACAAGGTCCTATTGGTTGGAATGACCCAAAACCAAGAAGCGCGAAACGCCTTTGAGGGACAACTCCAAAAAGAATTCGAAAAAAGGGATGTGGAAGCTTGGAAAAGCATGGATGTTTTTGATGTTTCTTTTACCAATTCCAAAAAAAGCGAGGAAGAGTTGGATATGGTGGAGCAAAGCCTACTGGATAAAGGTTTTGATGCCATCCTTTTTACTAAAATTACGGGCTCCGAAAACAGGGAAAACTTTTTGAAATCCATGTCGCGATGGGAAGATGGCCAAGTAAGGTTCAACAATGACTACTTGGAGCACCAAGGCATTTATTTTGACGAAGCCTATTATGAAAACTTCAAAGTCTATTTTGCGGAGACCACACTATACTGCATTTGCGAGGGAAAAGAAAGGGCCATGATTTGGCGGGGCATTATAGAGATCATGGACCCCAGTAATGTGAACAAGGCCATAAAAGACTATGTCAATTTAGTCGTTACGGCATTGGAAGAGCAAGATTTAATATTTATTCAAGATTTCTAAGGACCTTTTGCGGTTTCCCTAATACGCTCAAAACAAGGGACTGAATATTTTACCGATTCCTTCCTTGAGCTTTTTGGTCCATGGGTGCAAAAAACGGTCATAGTATACCACTAAAAACGGATTAAAGTGAACCACCCAAAACGGACTAAAGTGAGCCACCTAAAACGGGTGAAAGTGAACCACTAAAAAAGTCGATTCTATTTGTAAAAAGTCAAAGGTCTTTTTTTGTTAAAAAGACAATGGCTAATAAGCAAATAGATATG
>NZ_MDGL01000049.1 GCF_002742265.1 Maribacter sp. 4G9 | reverse complement strand
GGTCCGGGGACATGGAAAAGGTCCTGCCAGAGAAAAGATCGGTCGAACAGTGTACCTTCCAACTTCGCTTGTGTATGTCGATACCAATGAATAACTTGGGTGGAGCAGTTTGTTGTGTTTTCATATCTTTTGATTTTGGTGAATCTTAAAGATACTCGACAGGCTGCTTTTACATAGATGCTAACCGCAATTACGGCGGATTCGACTACGTCCGAATCCACTCGGAATTGCTAACGTCTGTGCTAAACCGAAAATTAACGCATATAAACCCGTAACTGACGGTTATACGAGACCGTTGTGCTTCATTATGACAAACCGCTAACCAATGATAAAATTCTTTAGGAAAATTAGGCAAAAACTGCTCTCTGAAAATAAATTCAGTAAGTATTTGATTTATGCAATCGGAGAAATTATCCTTGTCGTTATTGGAATTTTAATCGCACTACAAGTTAATAATTGGAATGAAAACAGAAAAAATAATAAAGTAGAAGAAAATTATTTAATTTCTCTAAAAGATGAGTTTGAATTTAATAAACAGAATTTAACTACGACTGTAACCCTAAATAACAGAAATGCGAATTTCGGACTACAAATACTCAAACATACTGGACCTTTTGAGCCAAAAATAAATAATAAAACTTTTGACTCATTATTGGTTAATACAATTGGATATGAAGTGGAGTTCAGACCTCGGAATGAAATAATTAACGAATTAATTTCTTCAGGAAGAATAGCCCTAATTAATAATTCAATATTGCGAACAGAATTATCTTCTTGGGCAGAAGCACTTCAAAGAATAAGGACTCAAGAATCAGAAGTTTCTAAATATAGATTTCAATTGTTGGACTTGACAATGAAAGAAATAAATCTTCGAGATGCTATCACAAATGCAACTGGAGGAATATTTGGAATAACTGAATCCAAATTTGAGAAAAAAAACAATCAACTTTTAACATCACAGGAATTTGAAAGTATTCTGACTTCCTTTATTGGTTCTTCAAAATTTGCAGACCAAAGATTCGATGTGATAGATAAAAAGATAGATTCGATATTAATATTAATAAAAAAGGAAATTAAAAAATAACGAAAGCACAACAATGTATAACCGCAATTACGGCGGATTCGACTGCGTCCGAATCCACTCGGAATTGCTAAAGTCTGTGCCAAACCGAAAATTAACGTATATTTATCCGTAACTGACGGTTATACGAGACCGTCGATGGCCATATCCCTTCGGGAACGCAAAATCACGTACATTGCACGCTTCCCTTTTGCTTATCGCCATCGATGGGCTTTGTACATTACACCCCATACCTAAGGAAGTTTTCCCTAATTTTAAACTGGCACTGGAGCAAAAGGTACGGCCATCGACTACACTTATAACCTATGAGGCGTAATGATGGCTCCTGGTGAGGCACGCCTCACACGCCATAAACAAAGCCCATTGGCAGCAATTTTTAAAAAATAATTAGACCATATGAAATTCACGACATTCTACTTTTTAGCATTGATTTTTAGTTCTCAGGTTTCTTTGGCACAAAATAATGGAGGAAATACAAGTTTAGTCGATCATCTCATCGAATTTTCTAAAACTTCATCGATAACAGGAAGAGAAGAACAGGCCGCTTCCTATATTCAAGCTTTGTTTAAGAATGCTGACCTGGAGAAAGATAAATTAGGGAATCTAATCCTCACCATTGGGACTGGTGAACCAAGGCGGTTGATTACGGTTCCTTTGGACGAACCAGGTTATGTTGTGAGCGAAATTTTGGATGATGGTTATCTGAAAATCAACCCGGTTGGATCAGGACATAATGGCAACTTGTATCATCAGTTTTTACAAGGACATGAAGTCAATATAAGTACTGAAAAGGGCTCTTTTATTGGTGTATCTACTGTACCCTCTGCACATTTTGAAGGGACTAGAACCCCGAGTGAAAATAACAAAGAAGTTTTCAAATGGCAGGAAGCCCGCCTAGACGTAGGAGAATCTACGGCATTGGATGTAACTAAAAAAGGGATTCAACTGCTAGATCCAGTGACGTTGAATAAAAAGCCTGTGATTATTGGGAATACGTTTATTGCCGCGAATTCGGCTAAAACCAAGTCTGCAGCAATTGCGTTGGCGATGGTAGCACAGCAATTGACTAAGAAGAACATTAAAGGAACCGTTGTTGTAGCTTGGACAGCACTTGAGTTGATTAATTCAAAAGGAATTGAAACTGTCATCAATAACTATGGTGTATTTGATGAAATCTATCGATTCAATAGGTTTCTAGAATCTGATGAAGTGAACAATAACAAATTGGTAGTCAATAGTACCCTTTTGAATAGAAACACTAATAATTTAGTCGCAGTTAAACCTACCACTTCATTTAGAATGCCGGCATCTACCGTAGAGTTTACAAAGCAAAGGATATATGAATATGGGTTTCCTTCCTTATATCCAGAAACCCCTGTTGAATTAGTTGCAATTTCTGATATAGAAAATTTGATTGCACATTGGATAACTATTTTTGGTACTGAGAAAAAACGAACTGAGTTACCACTGGTAAATCGTACAGATAATCTAGGTGCTTATAATAGCTTCCAAAATGAACACATTCTAATTTCTTCACTAATTGATCAATATGGTGTGAGTGGCGATGAAAATAAAGTACGAGAACTTATTTTGAGCAAATTGCCTATATGGGCAAACCCCAATGTTGATTCAAAAGGGAATATTAATCTAACTTTCGGACAAGGAGATGAGCATATTGTTTTTGTTGCCCACATGGATGAGACAGGGTATGTGGTGGATTCTATTAAAGACAATGGAACATTACTACTTCAGCCAAGGGGTGGGATGCTTAATTGGTTGTGGGAAGCTCAACCAGCATTGATTCATGTTAACGGAAATCCAATTGACGGGGTATTTGAACCCAGAGCTGATTATAAAACAGCTATAAAAAGGTCATTTACAGAACCACTTGCTGTCAATGCTGGCTTCACTTCAAAGAACCAGGCTGAGGAAGCTGGAATAAGGGAAGGTTCCACCACTGTAACAATGCCTAAAAAGATGATCCGGCTAAGTGAAAACAGAGCGACCGCCCGCGGGTTCGATGACCGAGTGGGGTGTGCAGCATTATTGATGAGTTTGTCCGATTTAAATCCTGATCTCTTGAGTCAGAAAGTCACTTTTGTTTGGTCTGTTGAAGAAGAAACAGGTTTGTCTGGTTCCTCATTCGCTGCAAAAACTCTCAGCAATGCCACAACGGTATACCCTATTGACACCTATGTATCCTCAGATGACCCATATTCTAGCGAGACATTTGCAAATTGTCCTTTAGGAAATGGGGCAGTAATTAGAGTATTGGAAAGTATAAATTTCATAAGTAGAGCAAATTTAAAAGAAACTCAAAGTCTTGCAGCCCAAAATAAAATCAAGGTGCAATATGGAATGACTGTAGGAGGTACAGATGGTCAAGCCTTTCTTGGCTATGGTATTCCTTCAATTCCATTGTCTTGGCCAGGGAGGTATTCTCATTCCCCAATTGAAGTAATGGATTATCGAGACATGAATAATCTTGTGTCATTAATAAAAGCTTTACTAAAAGAAAGTAAATAAAATATCACTATTGAACATAAGTCGAGTAGGTAAAGGGGGGTTTCACCCCTAAACCTCTCACAGAACCGTACGTGATACTCTCGCATCATACGGCTCTTCTTAACAAGTCAAGGCTTAAATCCATATTGCCAATGCACAAATAGATTAGGATAATGCTTTGCAGTTTCCTGTAACCATTTGTAAGCAAAGAACCAATGTTTT
>NZ_MDGL01000048.1 GCF_002742265.1 Maribacter sp. 4G9 | reverse complement strand
GTGGCCTTCATCAAGGAACACATGAGAAAAAGGATAGAGACCTCGATAAGCCAGATCTGCGCATTGATGCCGAGGCATATAAACGCAGTGACCCCGGACGGGTTCATCATCAAACTGATACTGTTCGTGATGGCGTTTCAGTTTGAAAAAACAGTACTATAATAGGAAACTCGAGTTAATTATAATGTTTTCAAATAATTAATAAACTACCTCGGGGCAAGCCCACGAGGCATTCGCAGGAAACAAATTTTTAATTTCGAGGCAAGCCTCGGAGTATTAAACCCTTTGGCGGTGCCAATAAAATTTAAACTTTTGAAAATCAAATACATTAGTAGTAATTTTTAGTTAATTAGAGACCCACGGAAAGAGTTCATTCGATAATTTTTGTGGGTCTTTTTTATCCCTTAGACCCTACATTTCTCTTTTTCTGGAAATTTTCGCTTATGTAACCATAGTTACTGTAGATAACCAATACACATGTTACCTTTACTGCACTATGGTAAAAGGCCGTAGTAACAACATCAATCGGTATTTAGGGATAGGTATTGATCGGATTGTTTTTAATTGGTTGGTTGTTTAAAGGAGACAGGCCAAAAAGCCTGTCTCCTTTTATAAGTACTCACTTTAAAATTCTAAAAACATGTCATTTCTAAGCGCACTATTTGGTTCCAAAAATACTACCGAAACAGGAAACATCGTCATTTTGGACAAAACCGACTATGCAACGGCCATTAGCGGCCCTAAAGTACAATTGGTGGATGTAAGAACACCCTCGGAATACAATGGAGGCCATATCAAAAAAGCCATAAATATTGATTTTTTCAATGTCGTAAACTTCAAAGCGGCCTTTGAAAAATTGGATAAGACCCGTCCTGTGTATGTGTATTGCCGATCTGGGGCAAGAAGCCAAAAAGCGGCCCGCAAACTTGTAGCCATGGGTTTTAACGAAATATATGACTTACGGGGAGGTTATAATGCCTGGAATTAACCGGACCATAAAATCGATATATTTATGAAAACAACACTCATAGTACAGAACCTTAAATGTGGGGGCTGCGCAAAAACGATCGTTAACAAAGTGTCGGAATTGGAAAATATATCGGACGTAGCCGTAGATGTTGAAAACTCTTCGGTTTCCTTTGCATATCAGGATTTGGAGGATGCCCTTAAAGTTAAGGAGAAACTTCAAAAAATAGGGTACCCATCCGTAGATATGGAAAACACTACAACGGCCAAGTTAATTTCCTATTTGAGCTGTGCCACCGGTAAAATGAAATAGCACTTTATAATGGTATTATGATGCCGATATTTCAATTGGAATGACGATTGACCCATATCAACATAAGGAAGTATTTAGTCTTCACACAAAAACCGATGGCGCTGGTACAAGCCGATTTAATGCAAAAAATCAAACCGATGAAAAATATCCTATTGATAATCCCGCTTATATTTTTAGCAAGCTGCAAAAATTCAGGGGAAACTGCAAAATCGATTTCCGAGGTAGCAATAGAAAAACCAACTTTTAACCAACAAGATGCTTCAAAGGGTAAGGAACTCTTGGAAGCAAAATGTTATGTCTGTCATGGTCCCGATGCCAACGAGAATGCCCGCATCGCCCCTCCCATGGTGGCCATTAAGGCAAGATACCTTATGGACAACCCCAACAAGGAGGAGTTCGCCAATGCTATATGGAAGTTTGTTGAAAAACCTAGCCTTGAGAAAGGTAAAATGAAAGGGGCCCTAAAAAGGTTTGGGGTTATGCCCTATCAACCTTATAAGGAAGAAGATATACGTCTCATATCGGATTACATGTTTGAATTTAAAATAGAAGAGCCGGAGTGGTTCAAAGAACATTGGGAGAAAGGCCACGGCGGAAAGGGTGATTATCAACAACAAGGTAAGGTCTTCCATAATAACGCCGAACCTGCTCAAAAATCCATAAAACAAGTAGGATTGGAAATGGCCCAAAGTACCCAAAAGGTATTGGGTAAGAATTTAATGGGCTCAATGCAAAAAGAAGGTCCGGTTGCGGCCCTAAAATTTTGCAATGAAAGGGCCTACCCGTTGACGGATAGCATGGCAACCGTACATCGGGCCAAAATTAAAAGGGTATCAGACAAGGCCCGAAATCCCCTAAATAAGGCAAATGCCCAAGAAATGGAACAAATCGCCTATTTCAAGGAAAAAATCGGTGCAAAAGAGGACTACGAACCTGTAGTGATCGAGAACGGAGACAAAACGCATTTCTACTACCCTATCGTTACCAACGACATGTGCTTAAAATGTCACGGAAAACCAGGCGAGGATATTGCTAGTGAAGTAGTTTCTATCCTAAGGGAACGCTATCCAAGTGATGCCGCAACCGGCTATTCCACCAATGAAGTACGGGGCATATGGAGCATCGTTTTGGAAAATACCAATAATTAGGGTTTTCTGAATTAAACCCAACCCAGACTGTAGGGGTCAAAAACCCTTTATTTCCAAAAAAATCTAATCCTTATTTAAAGGTTTATTCCGAAACTGGGGAACATCTTGCTTTTGCGTCATTATGGAAAACCTGGAACAAGCCAAAAGCCACCTTTTTACGACGGTTTCCTTTTGGAATTGGATTTTTGGCTATAAATCCCAGAGATTTTCCCTTTCTCTAGGAACTCCATAAAACCACCCAACTACCTTCGCACCGCCCCTAAAACTTAGTTCCCTGACAAACAACACCGTTCACGACAAAACTCAGCAGCATCCGCAATTTTTAAAAATTAGCTTGGTTCAGAACCAAAATGGGTACATCGGCATGGTTCACAACTCCCTTGGTTTCCGATTTTCTAAAAAGGTCTAGCAGTTTGTTGTGCTTTTTGGCCACGAGGCACAGAAGATCTGCCCTGCGGCTCTTTGTGAACAAACGGGCACCCGTGGCGACACCAACGCCATCCAGCTCAAAAAAATCATTGCTCTCCGCTTTCAAGAGTGTTTGAAGATAGGTTTTTCCAGTAACCTGGGAACTATTCAACCCTTTTTGCCGCTCATCCAAGTACAACACAGAAATACGGGCATTATGGTCGCTCCTAAGGTCCAAGAGGGGCCTTAATCCCTTTTCGGAATAGTCCATTTCATAGTCGGTAGCAAAGACCATTTCACCAATGCCTTGGAATGTATAATTCTCCGGCACGGCAAGCACGGGTATAAGCAGCTTTCCCAAAAGACTACCGGTATTGCTCCCTAGGGCCACTTCTTTTAGGCCGGAAGCGCCTTTGGTACCTATAATCACATTATGGATATCTTTTTCGGCAATAACCCTTTGTATGGCTTCCAAAAAAGAGCCCCGCAGGGAAAGTGGTACAAAGGTGTGTTCCTCTGCAGTTCCTTGTGCTTCAAGGTCGGCCATGGTTCCATTTAAACCTTCTTGGGATTGTTCCAAAAGGGACTTATTGATGGTCTCTGCCATTCTTTTGGTACCTATACCGGTAGTACTGTAGGGGACGGCGCCATCCATGACGTTTACCAAATAAAATGTTGTGGTGTTCCCCTTAAATAGCGCTTGGGCGTAGGCAATGGCCTTTTGGGCATTGGGTGAAAAATCGGTAGGTAAAATAACATTTCTCATAGTAGAACATTTTATTAAGACTCAAACTAACAAACTTGATACACTTAAAAAATGACAATTATCACATTGCACCCAAATAAGGGATAATAAGAACAGTCATTCCTTTTACGTTTGCAAAAACAAAGCATCGCTCTTATAAAATGAACCTGAATTAGCGTATCCAGACAAAAGGAAATACAAAATAAGATGATTGCCCAAGGGCCAGATAGCCCTAAACTTTAGGATAATGGCTTCTAAAAAGCGCATTCCTTGATGCGCCGGGAACTATCCAGACCGATGTACGGAAACATAATTCAATAGCCTGCCTGAAAATAGAAAGAAAAAGAATTTCGTTTTTGCATAGCCAACTATTGCATCTTTGACCCCCAGTATCTATTTTTAAAATAAAAAAGTTGCACCACTCAATATCAAACGTTAGATCATTTTTCAGTTTGGGGCCAACCTGAACGGTGATTATACCCTTGCAGATATTCAGTCGCTCAGCTATACCCGATATAAGGCAAGCGTTATCTATGACACAAAGTCCAACGATAGAAAAATGTGGGGTATCGGCACCACCCGAACCTATTTGGGCGGTGCATTAAATTATTTGCCGGTCAATTATTTGATGTATACCTCGGAAAATAAAAAATGGGGATTGGAAATGGTAATTCCTGCCCGATTTCAATACCGAAGAAATATAAATGAAAAGAACCTATCACTGTTGGGATGGGAAGTAGAGGGAAATACCTATTGCATCAATAATGATGGTAATCCATACGGCCTACCCTACAATGATATGGAGCTCAGAAGGGCAGAACTTAGGGTGAGGGCCACTTGGGAACACGCCTTTACCCCGCAAATCTGGCTTTCAGCCCAAGCGGGATTCCGGTACAATTGGTCCTTTGATGTAGACCGTGGCGATTTTTACCGGCCCTTTGGGGACGATACCCCTTTCTTGGCCAAAACCAACTTGGGCAACCCGGCCTATTTCAATCTATAGATCAATTGGGTAAGTCCATAAACATTTGGAAATCTACTCCATCTTCCTTGCCCTTCGGAAACCATACGTCAATTGACCCCAGAAGTCTTTGGGCAGTGATTCTTCCCCTGGAAAACCCAGTTCCACATTTCCACTTTCCTCCGGAATATAATGGGTCCTAAAAATATAATCCCACAGACTTAAACTGATTCCGAAATTGACCCCATATCGCTTATCCGATGGAAGGTTGTAAGCGTGGTGGTACAGATGCATTACCGGATTGTTCAAAAGATATTTCAAAGGTCCCCAGGTAATCTTGATATTTGAGTGGTTCAAGTGCCCGATAGCTATAGCAAAAAAATGGACGATATACGCTTGTTCCGGCTCAAAACCGCCCAAGATCATCACCCCAAAAGTCTTTAAAGGTTTGTATAGGATGTTTTCCATCCAATGGTAGCGCAAATGTGCGGCGAACCCCATTTCCTTAACACTGTGATGTACCTTATGGAAATTCCAAAGCACCTCAAACCGGTGTAAAAGAATATGTGTAAACCACTGGACAAAATCCAAAATCAAGAAGAAAACCAATAATTGGGCCCAAGAGGGCCACCCCGTAAAATCAATCAAGGCCAAACTTTTGGTCGTAATGCCCATATCCTCAAAAAACAATTGAAGTACTTTATAAACACCGCTGACAACAATCGCAAAAAGGAAAAAGTTGAAAAACATATAAAAGGCATCCAACCAAAAGTCCTTCCTGAAGATACCTTGTTCCTTACGCCATGGAAAGGCAATTTCCATAGCCCAAACTACCAAGGATATCAGGATAAGACCCCAAAAAAAGTTCGTATACCAAGGCACCTCAAATAGTATGGATTTCCAAGTCCAGTTTAGGGTGCCTAGGAAAGAATTGTAAAAAGCCTTTAAATATTCCATCGCCTCTGTTTACATTTTCAAAGATAGTTCCTTGCAACATAAGGTTTGGTAACTTTAGTTACAGAACTATAGTGACAATATCACTATATTGTGGTTCACTTTGGCACATAACTTATTAACAACCAAAATGTAACGTAAGAAGCGGCAACTTACATAATTTATTGCCCTAAAGTAATAGTAATAACCAATTAATCTTTTTATCATGAAAAAAAATATGGGTAGTGCGGATAAAACCATCCGAATCATAATCGCATTGGCAGTTTTTGCCTTGTATTACTTCAATGTCATTGGAGGAACTTTGGCCTATGTATTGATGGCCTTGGCCGCCATTTTTCTATTGACCAGTTTTATTAGTTTTTGCCCACTGTATACACTCTTCGGAATCAATACCTGCAAAACAAAGTAATTCCCAATATCAACAATGGATTTTAGGCCGGTTCCTTTGGAAGGAATCGGCTTTTTTTATGATCAATATCATATTAATTCATGGTTCTGTAACCAATGTTACACAATTCATAAAAATTACCCTATATATTTAACAAGTTGAATAAAAAATATTAAAAATGAGCTCACATTATCAAATACTTGTTATTGGAGGGGGAACGGCCGGAATCATGGTGGCATCGCAATTGATAAAGCAAAAAAACTCAGGGATGTTGCGGTCATTGAACCATCGGACACTCATTATTACCAGCCGGCATGGACCTTGGTAGGTGCAGGTACCTATGATTTCGATAAAACCGCCCGACCCATGTCGTCCGTTATGCCCAAGGAAGCCACATGGATCAAGGACAAGGCGACCGGGTTCGATCCTGAAAATAACATAGTACATACGGCCACCCAAGGGAATATATCCTACGACTATTTGGTTGTGGTTCCAGGACTGGCCTACGATTATAGCTTGGTTCCAGGTCTAGGAGAGGCCATGGACAAAGGTGTGGTGTGCAGTAATTATACGGATCCTAAACACACTTGGAACGTAATCAAAAACTTTAAGGGAGGAACTGCCCTGTTTACCCAGCCCACTACCCCAATCAAATGCGGTGGGGCTCCACAAAAAATAATGTATCTGGCGGAAAGCCATTTTAGAAAGAGTGGTGTAAGGGACAAAACCGATGTCGTTTTTGCAACCAGTGGAACTGTCATATTTGGGGTTAAGGAAGTGGCCAAAACGTTAATGGAAGTTGTAGATAGAAAGGATATCAATTTGCGGTTTTACCATAAATTGGTGGCCGTGGATGCGGACAAAAAAATCGCCTGGTACGAACTTGGAAAGGATATCACTGCAGGCGGTTGTGTGGTGATGGCCGGTGAGGACGATGACAGGCTTTTGGACGATTCCTTCCAATACAACTACAAGGACGTGAAGGTAACCGTAGACGGAAACCGATATGGTATCCATTACGATATGCTGCATACCGCTCCCCCTTCCGTTGCTCCTGAATTTGTCAAAAATTCCGTTTTGGTTAACGACGCCGGATGGTTGGATGTGGACCACAAAACCATGCAGCATAACAAGTATCCCAATATCTTTGGATTGGGTGATGTAGCGGCCTTGCCTACGGCAAAAACCGGTGCTGCCATTCGTAAACAGGTTCCCATCGTTGTGGATAACATTGACACATTGATCAAAACACAGTCCATGGGAAAAAAAGCCTATAACGGGTATTCTTCCTGTCCCTTGGTCACCGATTATGGAAAAATGGTCTTGGCAGAATTCGATTATAAGAATAATTTTACCCCCGATCCAAAATTGAAACAGATGTTGGTTTTTGATTCCTCCAAAGAGCATTGGAGACTATGGATGCTTAAAAAATACGGACTCCCTTATTTGTACTGGAACAAGATGATGAAAGGCCAAGACGTTTAAAAAAACTGAATTTTAACTAACTCAAATTAATTCCTTAGGCAAAACGCCTAGGGAATTTTTTCTTTATATAGAGCAATATAAAATTGCTAAAAAATTCATAAATAAGCTGTTATGCAACTCTAGTCACAGTATTCCTCCCTCAAATTCAAGAATTTCATGAAATAAAAAAAATGTCATGAAAGGTTTTAGAAAGAACTGCTTATCAGGTTTAGTGAGTGTTGTCCTGTTATTATTGGCAACCTCTTGCGATAAAGAAGAAAACAATAACTTAATTGACTTAGGCATTTAACCACTAATATTTTTGATATAGCATGGCGGGGTATTTACCATCCTGAGCATCAGGTTGTCGAATATGCCCTCCTTCATGAAGCTGCGGTTGAACCTGTAGCAATATTCGTCGAGATAGTCCTGTAGGTCCCCCACGTGGTGGTGCATCCCCCTAAGCCATGCCTTGA
>NZ_MDGL01000047.1 GCF_002742265.1 Maribacter sp. 4G9 | reverse complement strand
AAAATACATAGGTGCCTTAGAAATGGGAAACGGAATATGGAGAGTATTTTATAGAAACGTATTTTTAGGCTACTTTAACGAAAATGAATTAAGAACTAAGGAACAATCAGTAAGGTTAGAGACTAATTTAGTGTAAAGTATGTATCTATAACTTTTGTAAACAATGTACCTTAACGAACATTTGAAAAAAAGCATATTATGAAAAGCAAACATTCATTTTTAATAACACTTTTAATAGTCTTAAACATTATGACAGGATGTAAATCTGATAAGTCGGAATTGGATGAAATGGTCGAATTCGGACAAAAATATACCGATGCTTGGAACAGTAAAGTGCCTGAAAAAATGGCTTCATTTTACGCAGAGGATGGAACACTAACTGTAAATAACGGAACACCAGCAGTCGGAAGAAAACAATTAGCGGAAACTGCTAAATCCTATATGGATGCATTTCCTGATTTGGAATTAACTATGGACAGTCTGACAAAGGGAAATGAGACTTATCGATATTACTGGACTTTTAAAGGAACTAATTCTGGACCAAACGGAACTGGCAATAAAGTTGATTTCAGCGGATTTGAAGAATGGACTATGAATGACCAAGGACTCGTCCAAAAATCAATCGGAACATACGATGCGGAAGAATATAAAAAACAGTTGAATGGGAATTAAAAAAACTGGCTACAACAATGTATCCTATGAAAAGCCCTAGTCCAGTTCTCTAAAGTTAGTATTTAATTTTCAATTACTTCATAATGATGGTTTTGGGGTGTTGAATCGTTGATAATTCCGATAGGATTATCAACCATTCAATACCATATAACTTGCTCGGCATCCTATATGTGATACACCGTTATCGGCGTTC
>NZ_MDGL01000046.1 GCF_002742265.1 Maribacter sp. 4G9 | reverse complement strand
AAAACGCCTTTTAAACGACGGTAGAAATTCGTCTGCGGTACCCGGTCACTTGATTGGAAATTATTGAAAAGCTTCTCTTGATAATCCTTTTTACCCTGCATACCTAAAGTTACGATCCTTTTACGGATCGGCAAGATCGAAATGCCCCTTTTTTTATAACTTGTGCAACAGGCACACCGTGTATAATTAATGGCTGGTTCAAGCTACTTACGAAAATCCTCGCAGATTTTCTATTCGTTTTTTATTTCCTAAATTAGTTGCTCAAACACGCCACTAATCATACACAAAACCGATGATGTACAATTCACCTAAAGGTGAACCCAAGTCGCTACATTGTCGCCAAAGGCTCCAATTCCCGCCCCTTGGGATTTGTACATCATCGCAGGGCCATGCCAGTTTGCATAATCCGTAGGATGAGGGACCATCCAACCTATCACCTTTAGGCGCCATCGAGGAAAACTGTACATATCAACGGCTATATGCAACCTGGCCACGTTCAACACGTATTTTAAATTTATCCCAACAAGTTGCGTAAATTTAAAATCCGTAACGTGGCTTCACATAGCCCTGCGTTGTAAGCAAGCTGAAAAACGAACTGCGAATGAAATTTAAACTGACTTTTTTACTTCTAATTGGAATTATAATTAACGGATTTGGACAAAATCTGAATATGGTAATTGAAGTGAACGAAAGATTAGTTGTTGGAGAAATCGCTGGAGCTTATCTGAATTTTGAAAATGCGGACGGAACCAAAAGCAGAAACCTTGTCGGATACCATCCTGGAGAATTAAGACTTCAAAAAGAAGATTGGGAAAAAATAAAAGCTGAAACAACTAAAAAAATAACTCTGACTTTTGACTACTATGCTCTAAAGGGAAAGTATCACAACAGCGTAAATTTCGGAATTGAAATGCAAAAACATCATTTTGAAAAAAGCTATCTGATTTTAAGAGTTTATGATTTTAGGGAACGGAAATTCAGAAAACGATATGGATGTTTGACTGACGAAAAATACATAGCGGAATTGAATTTTCCTCAAGGTGGAATTTTAATCAGATGTCGATGAAAAAAAGCCAGCTTACAACAATGTATCCTATGAAAAGCCCTAGTCCAGTTCTCTAAAGTTAGTATTTAATTTTCAATTACTTCATAATGATGGTTTTGGGGTGTTGAATCGTTGATAATTCCGATAGGATTATCAACCATTCAATACCATATAACTTGCTCGGCATCCTATATGTGATACACCGTTATCGGCGTTC
>NZ_MDGL01000045.1 GCF_002742265.1 Maribacter sp. 4G9 | reverse complement strand
GGAACAGACAAGGATTTGGATGGAGGATTACAACAATCATAGGCCACATAAGGCCTTGGGATATCTGTCCCCAAAGCAATATTTGGAGCTTAATTCCTTGAGCGGTACCGCTCAAGGAATTAAAAACAATAACTTTGATGAAGTTTTAGAAAAATAAACAGTTCTATCTAGGGGAAGCTTACACCTTTCTTTGCCCACTCACATTGATTCCCCTTAAAAATGCGATTTTTTTACCCATCCTTTTACGTTCGATCAAAACTGTTGACGATTCCCTGAGCCGCCAAAAAACCGCCCGTCCAGGCATTTTGAAAATTAAAGCCCCCTGTTATCGCATCAATGTTTAATATTTCACCAGCGAAATAAACATTTGGGAGCACTTTGCTTTCAAAGGTTTTGAAATTGACCTCCTTTAAGTCCAAGCCCCCTGCGGTCACAAATTCCTCCTTAAAAGTACTCTTCCCATTTACGAAGAACAGGCTTTCCGTCAATTGTGCCGTTAAGTCCTGTAACTGGTTTTTGCTTACTTCTGGCCATGTAAGTGCATCATCGATACCTGATGCCCGCACCAAATTGGCCCATAATCTTTTTGGGATATCCAAAACCTTGGTTCTTATAACGGTCTTTTTCTCCACCTGCTTCACTTTCATAAA
Organism: Maribacter sp. 4G9; assembly: GCF_002742265.1. Taxonomy (GTDB): domain Bacteria; phylum Bacteroidota; class Bacteroidia; order Flavobacteriales; family Flavobacteriaceae; genus Maribacter. Next base: position 105,007 of record NZ_MDGL01000045.1, on the reverse strand, counting down.
TAATTCCAGGAGACCGTCGGCATGATAGTCCGGCACCCAGTTCACTTTAATCCTGAACTCATACTCATAGGATGCCAAAATCCGTGCGCCCCATGCCGAAAGCTTCAAAATGGCCGGGCCGCTCATTCCCCAATGGGTAATCAACAACGGCCCTTCCGATGACAGGATTTCGCTATGGCCCACACGACCGTTATTCCTTCGAGATTTTATTTTGTCCAAAACGGCAACTTCGGCATGTGTACTTATACCCGGTATATTTTTGATGCGTTCGTCCTGAATATTGAAGGTAAACAGCGAAGGTACCGGAGGAACGATGGTGTGGCCCAAACCGCTCAATAGATCCCAAATTTTGGGGTTGCTTCCAGTAGTCAACAACAACTTTTTGGATCTATACGTTTTTTTGGCAGTGCTTATTTCCCATAGATCCCCTTCGTCAGAAGAAATATTCATAAATCCCGTAACGGTACAAATTCGAATGATATGTACGCCCAATCTATCTGCTTCGGATGTAAAACAATCGATAATGGTCTGGGAGGAATCCGTTGTAGGAAACATTCTGCCGTCCTCCTCTATTTTTAATGCGATGCCCCTTTTTTCAAAAAACCCGATGGTATCTCCACTGGCATAGGTATGAAAAGGCCCTAACAACTCTTTTTCCCCTCTTGGATAATTGGAAACAAGATCAGCTGGATTGAGCTCGGCATGGGTAACATTGCATCTTCCACCCCCCGATACCTTAACCTTGGTCAGAACTTGCTTTCCCCGTTCAAGGATGGCAATTTTCAACTGGGGTCTAGCCTCGGCGATATGGATGGCCGCAAAAAAACCGGCCGCTCCGCCACCAACTATGACCACATCGAACATTACCGTACCCTTTCAGGATAATTGGTAATGATACCGTCAACACCAATTTTTTTCATGGCATCAATATCAAAATCCTCATTTACGGTCCAAACATTTATTTTGAATCCTGCTTTCCTGATTTTTTTGGCAGACTCCATATCCAGATTTTTATAATAAGGGTTGATAGCCACAGCGTTCACTTCCTTAGCCACAGGAATGGCGTCCACAGGGTTATCCTCGGTTAACACCGCTATCTGAACAGTGGGGTTCAGTTTTCGCATTTCCCGTAACTCGTCCCATTTAAAACTGGAAATGATAAAATTCTCAGGAGACCATCCCTTTTTTTCTATGTAGTAGTTCATGATATAGTTTACCTTATCGGCGGTTTTATCTCCTTTTAATTCGATGTTCAAGGCAACTTTATTGTCAATTAATTTTAGGACATCCTGCAACATGGGAATCTTGTGTCCCCCATTTACGATTAATTTGCTTAGGTCGAAAATATTGTACTCCTCGATCTTTCCGGGGCCGTTGGTCAATTCATCCACAGTTTCATCATGAAAAACCACAATTTCCCCGCTCTGTATCTTAAACACATCTATTTCTATCATATCAACGCCCAAATCCATAGCCTTCTGAACGGAAGCCAGTGTATTCTCGGTTTCATGACCCATGGCACCCCTGTGCCCAATTACCAATGGTTGTCTCATATTACAGGAAGCTAAGGTTATTCCACTTAACAAGATTGAAAATACTTTTTTCATGTGCTAGCTATTGTGTTTTAAACGGTCAAATATAAGTAACCCTCCAGAAAGTTATTGGGATGGATGCTTACATAGACTATAAAATTTCAAAAATAAAGGATTTCAATGGTTCAAGATGTAGGTCAATATGGCCTTCTTTATCTACAATGTTCAATATGTTTTTTTTATCGGAAAGGATGTCCTTCAATTCGTGGGTACCATCCCTTAATCCCCATTGTTCCAGTAGCTCACTTGGCACCTTTAAATCGAAGGAAAAAGAATCAGTAACATCAAAATTAACGATGATGATCAATTTCTGATTTTTAGACCATCGCGCGTACGAAAGCAACCTATGGTTATAATTTTGGGTACGTTCCTTATTAAAAAAATGAATTTCCCTACAATCTCCCATTAGGGCTTCGCTTTCCAAGGTGAAATTCAACAATCTTTTATAAAAAACGCGTAAATGCCTTTCCTCGTCGCTTAACTGTCCCCCATCAAATTTTTTGTTGTTCATCCATCTTTGGTGGTGGGGCACCCCAACGTAATCAAAAATAGAGGTTCTGGAAGCGCTTCCAAACCCCGGATTTTCGGCTGCGGGCTCCCCTACTTCCTGACCAAAATAAATCATGGTTGGGGAGGTGCTTATGGTAGCGGATACCACCATGGCGGGCATTCCTATTTTGGCATTTCCCACAAATTCCGGACTCGCAATACGTTGTTCGTCATGGTTTTCCAAAAAATGGAGCATGTGGTGTTCTATATCCTTAAAGTTGTTCTGAACTACCGGAATATGATCGGACCAGCCATACCCCTTCATGATATGCTTCAATCCGTCATAGAAATCGACCTTATCATATAAATAATCCATTTTTCCTTTATGGATGAACGTTCTGTAGAGGTCTGGATTATAAACTTCGGCCATCAATAGGGCATCCTCGTTCCGCATTTTTATGTAGGAGTTCATAAAGCTCCAGAATTCCACAGGAACCATTTCGGCCATGTCATAACGAAATCCATCTACCCCAAAATCCAACCAATACAGGGCGATGTCCCTAAACTTGAGCCAAGAATCCGGCACATCCCTATGTTGCCAAAAACGAAAATGCTCGGTACAGTCCTTTTCCCCAAAATCATACGGTAGCAGGTCGAAATCCAAACCTCCATCCGGTTTTACCCCATAATTTATGCGCACGGTCTCATACCAGTCGTTCATATCGGGCTTCGAACTTCTGGAACCGTTACCCGTCCATTTAGCGGGATTTTCCTTTAGCGTTCCGATATAAGTATTCTTTTCGCCACCTAAAGGAAGGTAGCCATCCTTCCAATTCGGAACCTCAAAAGAGGAGCCCGGTATATAGTAAAAATTATTGTTTTTCCGATACTCTTTACTGGTATCGTCATCGGCACCAAAACTACCTACGCCGTTGGGGTTAGAGATACCTTGATAATCCCGGGCAACATGGTTGGGAACGATATCCATAATGACCTTCATACCATGCTTATGGGTCCTATCTATAAGTTCCTTAAATTCCTGTAACCTGTTGGCCGGGTCTAGGGCCAAATCCGGATTCACATTGTAATAATCCTTTACGGCGTAGGGAGAACCGGCACGACCTTTCACCACATTGGGGTCATCATTGGAAATGCCATAGGCCGTATAATCCCTAATAACGGCATGGTGGGGCACCCCGGTATACCAAATGTGGGAAACACCCAGATCACGTATTTCCGATAAGGCTTTATCGCTAAAATCGGCAAACTTGCCCACTCCGTTTTCCTCAATGGTTCCCCAGGGTTTATTTGTCGTGTTGGTATTACCAAAAAGCCTGGTAAAAACGTGGTAGATTACTACTTTTCCTTGCATTTTTCAATCGCTAATTCAAACAAGAAGTCCGGCGGGCATATTATGGGGTTCTAGTGTATTTTTAGGGGAGCTTTGGGCAACAACTCATATTCGTTGCCCCGCACCAAGATCGACATTCCGTGATCCCCGTTCAACTCAAAAGTTAATTCGCCGGAAGAGACAATGACCTTGATTATCCTGTTCCTAAAGTTCACCTTAAAGGAATATCCCTCCCATTGCCATGGGATTCTTGGATCAAAGGACAACCCATCGTTTACTATGCGCATTCCCCCAAAACCTTCTACAATACTCATCCAGGTACCTGCCATGGAAGTTATGTGAAGCCCCTCCTCCACTTCCTTATTGTAATCGTCCAAATCCAACCGGGAAGTTCTTAGGTAAAAAGTATAGGCCTGTTCCATTCTTCCCAATTTGGCGGCCTGAATACTATGAACACACGGCGACAAGGATGATTCATGAACGGTGAACGGTTCATAAAAATCAAAGTGCTTTTCCAGTTCCTCCAAGGTAAATCTATCCTCAAAAAAGTAGAATCCCTGAAGTACATCGGCCTGTTTTATATATGGAGATCTTAAAATTCTGTCCCAGCTCCACTTTTGGTTTATTGGTCTTTCCGTCCTATCCAAATCGGCGACCTTAATCAAATCCTTGTCCAAAAAACCATCCTGTTGAAGATAGACACCATATTCCTCCGAATATGGGAAGTACATAGCATCGGCCACCTTTTTCCAGGATTCACATTCCGTTGAGGACAATTTGGTCTTTCCAATGACCCTTTCATAATCCTCTGGATACCCTTCCGCTACTTTGGCCAATTGCTCCAAGGTAAATTGGATGCACCACTGGGCCAAATAATTGGTGTACCAGTTATTGTTCACGTTATTTTCGTATTCATTGGGACCGGTTACACCCAAAATAACGTATTTGTTCCTGTAGCCGGAAAAATTCGCCCTTTGGTGCCAAAAACGGGCAATTCCTATAAGTACTTCCAAGCCCATTTCAGGAATGTAGGAGTAGTCTCCGGTATATCGGTAATAATTATAAATGGCAAATGCTATAGCGCCGTTTCGATGGATTTCCTCAAACGTTATTTCCCATTCGTTGTGGCATTCCTCGCCGTTCATGGTTACCATAGGATATAGGGCCGCGCCATTCGTAAACCCAAGTTTCTCCGCATTTTCTATGGCCTTTTCCAAATGGTTGTACCTGTATTTCAACAATTTTCTGGCAACCAGTTCATCTTTTGTGGCCATATAGAATGGAATGCAATAGGCTTCCGTATCCCAATAGGTACTACCCCCGTACTTTTCCCCGGTAAACCCTTTTGGACCAATGTTCAGCCTGGAATCCGTACCTAGATAGGTTTGGTTCAATTGAAAGATATTGAAACGTATCCCCTGCTGGGCTTTTACATCCCCTAGGATATTGATATCGCTCATTTCCCAAATGCCGGCCCAAGCTTGTTTTTGTTTTTCCAACAAGTTTTCAAAGCCTATATTGGAGGCCCTGTCCAATACATCATTGGCCGCATTTAACAGTGTATCCTCCGGATGGTTTCTGGAAACGGTATACCCACCAAATTTGGTCAGTTTTAAATGTTCCCCTTTTTTTATGTGCTGAGAAAACTTCAAGGATACAAAGTTGTCTTTGGAGACATCCAGATTTCCAGATATGGAAGTGCCCATATAATCCAAGGTTGCTTGCATGAAGGTACAGGTCTTAAAATGTGTCTTCATGGTGTGGGCCTCTATGAAGGCCCTGTTGCCCTCAGAGAAAACATGTGTGGTGTTCCAAAATTTATCATCCCAATTACTGTCCTCGTTTGTAATGCCGCTATCCAAATAAGGAAAGAAGGTTACCTCTCCATCCATATTCTCCAGAGATATATCAAAGGAGATAGCACCTACCTCGTCCAAGTCCAAACTCAAAAATCTGGTAATATTGACCTGGACTTCGGCATTGTTGTCCAAAACTGCGCTATAGCTTCTTTTGTACCAACCTTCCTTCATATTCAGTTCACGCCTAAAGCCCGATACTTTTTTGCAGGTGGCCAAATCAAGTTCCAACCCATTGACAAACACCTTAATTCCGATCCAATTGGGAGCGTTCAAAACCTTGGCGAAATACTCTGGATAACCATTTTTCCACCATCCGACCCTGGTTTTATCCGGATAATAAACCCCTGCAATATAACTGCCTTGAAAGGTTTCACCTGTATAGGTTTCCTCAAAATTGGCACGTTGCCCCATGGCCCCGTTTCCAATACTGAAGAGACTCTCGGAGGATTTCACCCTTTCCGCATCAAAACCTTCCTCTATTATGGACCACTCGTTAGGTTGTATATAATCCTGATTCATATTTTATTGGGATAAAGTAATTCTTTTAACGTTGTTAGGCCGAAAAAGAAGCCCTATTGAAGTAAGTCGTTTAAAAATTCATCTGTCATTTTCGTAAAATCCTTGAAATTATAGTCCGCCTCATGCAAGGTGCTTGGTTCCCCGATTCCTATACTGGTCATTTGGGCAATATTGGCCGCTTGTATCCCGGCTACCGCATCTTCGAATACCACGCAGTTCTGTGGTTCTGTATTAAGGTTTGAAGCGGCTATCAAAAATACTTCGGGATCCGGCTTTGCCTTGGTTACACTATTACCATCCACAATGCTATTAAAATATGGTAAAAGACCCACTTTTTCCAATATAGGTGTAGCGTTTTTACTGGCGGAACCTAGGGCTATGGGCACTTCCCTATTTTTAAGAAATTGTAGGACGCGAGGTACATCGGGTAAAATCTCGGAAGCATCCATCTTTTCAATATAGTTCAAATAATCCTCATTCTTTTCTATCATCCATTGGTCAAATTGTTCTTGTGAAGCACTAATATTTCCTATTTCTAAAAGTATTTCAAGACAACGTTTCCTACTCACGCCTTTGAACAATTCATTTTGCTCCAAGGTAAATTCAAAACCCAATTCGTTGGCCAATTTTTTCCACGCGAGGTAATGGTATTTGGCGGTATCTACAATGACACCGTCCAGATCAAAAATAAACCCCTTCTTTTTCACACATTTAAATTTTAGTAATTATTTAAAAATAATCTACTTATAAAATTGAGAACGTGTGCAAGCGCTGCACGCTCCCATTATAATTTCAAACATTCCTTTTGTGAAATGATTCAAAAAATTTGATAATGCTCGTTTCATGCCGGCAAAAGTAATTAATTGATGGTGGATTCCCTATGTATCAAGGTAGCGGAAATTACCTCGGTTTTATAATTCCCTTCTAGATCGTTTTCTATGCGGTCAATCAACAACTTCGCCGCGGTTTCACCCATAAGTTCACCATGTTGGGCCACGGTGGACAACCTAGGTGTTGAATATCTTGATAAAATTCCATTGGTAAATCCGATGAAGGAAATATCTTCCGGCACCTTTTTTCCCTGTCTTTGGACCACGTCCATACACTTAATGGCAAATATTTCGTTGACACACAGAACGGCATCGATTTCATTATTTTCAAAAAAGTTCCAGATTGGAGATTCGTCCTCACTTTTATAGGGCAAGCTCAAGACCAATGCGCCATTGTAATCCAATCCATTTTTCTGTATTGCCGTTTGATACCCTTTAGCCCTGTCAAAACTTACATTAAAATAACCCTCCGTGGTTATTAAGGCAATATTCCTTTTCCCTGTTTGGATCATATACTCCACCGCCTCATAGGCTATTTCGGCATCATTGAGAATTACCTTATCACATAACACCTCGTCTGAAACCCGATCAAAAAGTACAAGGGGAATTCCTTGTTCCAAGACCTCATTGAGATGGGTATAATCGTTCTTCTCCTGTGTTTCGGCGGAAAGGGACATAATGAAACCGTCTATACTACCATTGGCCAAGAGTTCCATATTAAGAACCTCCTTTTCAAATGATTCATCAGAGACACAAATCATGACATTATAGCCTCTTTCCCCGGCATAATGTTCAATCCCCCTAAAGACTGTTGTAAAAAAATGATGGACAATATCAGGTATGATTACACCAATATTTTTTGTCTTTTTGTTCTTGAGACTTAATGCAATATTATTTGGGCGGTAGTTATATAGCTTAGCGAAAGCTTGAATCTTCTCCTTTGTATCCTTACTGATTTCCTCACTATTTTTCAATGCTTTGGAAACCGTAGATACAGATACTTCCAATTCCTTTGCGATTTGTTTTAACGTGACTCTCTTTTTCAATTGGAAAATTGTATTAGGTGGAATAACAAAAAGTAGCAAATTACATAAATTTTAGAATAAAATTTAAACCCGATTCAAATAGAAGGGTTTTGGATTTCTTTAAGTATTTGACAAGAAAAGGTTAAGAAAAAATTAAATCCACATATTTGTCTAAAATTGCAATTTCACATTTTAGGTTTATTATTTTTACGATTTGTATGTTTAAAAACCTTCTAAATTCATAAACCTTTAATTTTCGTAAGTTATCAACACGAAAACGGTTTCGTGACTTGAATTTCTGATACAATGGATTTGTTTCTGACATTTTTGCATATTTTTAACGCTTGAAATTAATTAAACTCAACTTAAATTAACATTTTATGAAGATTACGCTACTAAAAAGCTTGGCTGTTCTTGGGGTCTTTTTGTCCTTTGGTTTGGCGCAAGCCCAGGAGGTTTCCGGTACCGTTTCAGATGCTAGTGGCCCACTACCGGGTGCCAGCGTTGTTGAAAAAGGTACGACAAATGGAACCCAGACAGATTTTGATGGTAACTTCTCCCTTTCGGTAGGAGACGACGCGGTATTAATATTTAGCTACATTGGTTACAAAAACCAAGAAATACCAGTGGGCGGTCAAACAACTATTGATGTAACCTTAGTGGAAGACACACAGGCTTTGGATGAGGTAATTGTTGTAGGTTACGGTAACCAAGCAAAAAAAGAAATCACATCTTCAGTGGTAAGTGTTAGTACGGAAGACTTTAACCAAGGGGTGGTGCAAGAGCCTACGCAGTTATTGCAAGGTAAAGTTGCCGGTTTAAGTGTTGTAAACAGAGGAGGCAATCCCAATGCTGAGCCAGTTATTCGACTTAGAGGTATTTCCACCGTTGGAGGAAATCAACAGCCTTTAGTGGTAATAGATGGAATCTTGGGAGGTTCGCTGGCTAGTGTAGACCCTGCGGATATCGAAAACATAACCGTACTTAAAGATGGTTCGGCAGCTGCAATCTATGGTTCAAGAGGTTCTGCCGGTGTAATTGTGGTCACTACCAAAAGAGGAAAAGGAAACCAACCATTACAACTTTCCTATAATGGACAAGTGGGTGTTTCAACAATTGCCAATCAAATAGACATTATGAACCGTGAAGAGTTTTTAGCAACGGGAGGTAATGATTTGGGTAGCGATACCGATTGGAGGGATCAGGTAACCCAAACCGGATTTGCTCAAGTTCACAACATCGCAGCTTCCGGAGGTGGTGATGGTTTTAATTTCAGAATTGCCGGTAACTTGAGGGACACCGATAATATTTTGATAAACACAGGTTTTCAACAGTTCAACCTTAGAACCAATTTTACAGGTTTCCTTTTTGACGATAAACTAAAGATTGATGTTAACGCCGCCTTTACACAGCGTGATTCACAAATAGGGTTTAACGAAGCTATGCGTTATGCTACTAGTTATAATCCAACAGCACCTGTTTTTGGGGACGATGCGCCATTCGCCTTTAATTCGTCACAATTTGGTGGTTATTTTGAAACATTGGGGCTTTTCGACAGCTTCAATCCGGTTTCAATAGCTGAATTGAACAGAAACGATGCAGCTGCTACCACATTGAATTATGGAGTTAATCTAAATTATAAGGTTACCGATAACCTGACATTCAACCTTAACTATGCCGCTCAAAACATCAAGAGGGATAATAATCAATACTATCCAACCACCAACCTATGGAGAGGTAATGCCTTAAGCCCAACAAGACGAGGAAGGGCAGATTTTAGAAGTGAGGAACGTAGGTTTAGGTTATTGGAAGGGTATGCAGCATATAAGGGAGCCGCTGAAAAATTGAATTATACGGTCACTGCTGGTTATTCATTTCAAGAAAATGATTACAATTTCAACTATTTCCAAGTAGGGGATTTTCCTCCAGGTGTGGATTTTGATTGGAGTAATAATATTAGCGTTGCACAGGATTTATTGGAAGCAGGACGTGTTGTTGCAGACAGTGGCCGTGAGGACGGAGATCGAATCATAAGGTTCTTTGGTAGGGCTAATGTAACTTTTGACGATGCCATCTTTTTTGATGCCTCCATAGCACGTGAAGGTTCAAGCCGTTTTGGTTCCGAAAACCAATGGGGTATCTTCCCATCCGTAGGCTTGGGTGCTGATTTGAATAAGTATTTGGAATTACCAAACATCAACCTCTTGAAGGTTCGTGCCGGTTGGGGTCTTACAGGGGCTATTCCACCATCCGTAGGTCTTTACCAACAAATCTTTAACGTACAAAACGGTTCTGACGGTCAAAGTGGTGCTGCCACAACACAAGCTGGAGGTCGTGCTGCCAACCCAGACTTAAAATGGGAAGAAAAATCCGAGTTCAACTTCGGGGTTGAATTTGCAATGGATCGCTTTGGAGCCACAGTCGATTACTTTGTTCGTGACATTAATGACTTCATTACGTTGGCCAACATAGATGCGGCTGAAAACAATGGATTTAGCCAAAGATGGCAGAACTCTGGACGGTTGGGTGTAACTGGTATTGAATTGTCTGCTAACTACGATGTTGTAAGAAATGATAAACTGAAGTATAATACTGGTCTTATCTTCACTCACAACAAAAACATCTTGGAGGAAAACCCACAAGGTGACCAAGTCCTCGGTAACCTTGGTGCCCCAGGCCAAAATAACACCAATGTTGTTAGGGTTAAGGAAGGTGAGGAAATTGGACAAATTTGGGGACCCGTTTTTTCAGGAGATGTTGATGCCAATGGGACACCAATACTTGTAGATATTAATGGAGACGGTAATTTGGTTACCGGCCAAGGTAGTGCTTTGGACGATGATGCCGACTTCAGGGTATTAGGAAGTGGTATTCCAGATTTTGAATTGGGCTGGACCAACCAAATAACGTATGGTAATTGGGATGCTAATGTATTCTTTAGAGCCGTAGTAGGACATAGTTTGGTAAACAGTTTTAGAGCCTTCTATGAGCCTATTATTGGATCACAGGCTTCCTACAACTTTGTGAACACAAGTTTGGCTAGATCGGATATTAGAACAGCTCAGTTTAGTGACTATTATGTTGAGAAAGCTGATTTCTTGCGTTTGGATAACATGTCTGTTGGATATACTTTTAACATGAAAGAGGATAGTTATATAAAAGGTTTGCGCTTGTCATTAGCTGGTCAAAATCTTTTCACTATCACTGGTTATACTGGGGTGGACCCGGAACCTTCCTTACAGGATGGTGGATTGGGATTAAGTAACTTGGAAGGATCCACACCCAACCAAAATATACAACAGGTACAGGCTAACCCTTTAATTGCGGGTATCGAAAGAAGGGAAGCCTATTTTACAAGCACCACGATTACTTTAGGTGTTAATGTTAATTTCTAAAAAAAAAATTATGAAACGTATACTAAAACTAACATTGGCAAGTGTAGCATTGATTGCCTACTCTTGTACGGATTTAGATGATGAATTGGAAGATACCATTACCGAAGAATTCTCTATTGAAGGAGTTTCTGTAGGTGGTGGTGAGGATGGAGGTCCTCTATTGGCTCCATTTGGAAGACTAAGGTCTGGATCTGCGGGCAACACCGGTTTCTTTGCTTCTCAAAGTGTACCTTCCGATGAAATGGCCGTAGGCCAAAAAGGAGGCGACTGGTTTGACGGTGGTATTTGGATTCAGCTACACAGGCATACTTGGGATGCCGCACACGAAAGAATTGGTGAAGCTTGGAACGATGCCTATGGGGGAATTGGTGAGTGTAATATTGCTTTATCTGGAGGGAATTTGAATGCCAATCAAACAGCTCAAGTGAGAGCACTTAGGGCCTATTTTTATTGGAGACTTCTGGATTTATTCGGACGTGTTAAAATCGTAACGGAACCTGGAGGGGATGCACCACAATCAGAACGTACGGCGGTTTTTGATTTCGTAGAGAGTGAATTGTTAGCCTCTTTGGGCATTCCAGCAGTAACTGCAGGAATGGATTTATCCGGTAGTAACTTAGGAACTGAGGTCAATAATTATAGAATCAACCAATATGCAGCATTGGGCCTCTTGGCAAAATTGTACTTGAACGCAGAAGTATATACGGGTACGCCAAGATATCAAGAAGCGGATTGGGCAGCATCCTACATTATTGATAATAGTCCATATATTCTTTGTGCGGAAGGATGTACCACTCCAAACTCATCAAAAAGACCCGAAGTAGACTCCGACCCTGAAACTTTGGAAGGTTATCCTGCAATTTTTGCCCCGACCAACGAAAACAATCCAGAAATCATCTGGTCCATTGAGTACAATAACACAAATTTAGGTGGTATGAACTTTAGCCAAATGACTTTGCATGGACCTAGTCAGTTAACTTATGGTTTGGATGAAGCCCCTTGGAACGGTTTTCAGGTATTGGAAGAGTTTTACAATAGTTATGAAAATGGCGATTTAAGAAAAGAAGCAAACTTCTTGGTAGGTCCACAAACTGATTTTTCTGGAAACGCTTTGATTGATTTCGCATCGGATGACGATGATCTTCAAGTGGTATATACTCCTGAAATCAATGAATTAGAACCCAATTCCATCAGACAATCTGGAGCGCGCATGAAGAAATTTAGTTTTGAAGTATTGGGTCGATCAAATATGAACAATGACTACCCTATTATTCGATTGGGAGATGTGCATTTAATACGTGGTGAAGCTCGAGCAAGGGCAGCTGGGGATTGGAGTCTTTCCCTACCAGACGTTAACGCTATAAGGTCAAGAGCAGGTGTAGCGCCGCTAACATCTATCGATGCCGCAGAATTCTTAGCAGAAAGAGGACGTGAAATGTTCCAAGAATCAAGCAGAAGAACAGATCAAATCCGTTTTGGGACGTTTGACGATGTATGGTGGGAGAAAACCAATACAGATGCCTATAGATCTTTGATGCCTATTCCAATAGCTCAAATTAATGCATCTGATGGAACATTGACCCAAAATCCTGGATACTAATAAAGTTTAACATATTTTAATTAAAGGGTTGTTCGTAAGAACAGCCCTTTTTTAATAAGATACATACCTTTGTCCTTTGTGACAAATGCCATAGAATGGATATTTCAAAAGATGAAAATTAATCATTCCTTCATAGGATGGGTTTGCTCTTTACCATTTCTTGCAGCATCATTGGCAAGCTGCAAAAAAAAAGATTTCAAAGAACCTATTCCCCTTTTTGTATTGAGGGATAGCATTACCGGTATTTATTTTGAAAATAAATTGGTTTATGACGAGGAATTCAACCCCTACCTTTATCGTAATTTTTATAATGGTGGAGGGGTCGCGATAGGTGATATAAATAATGATGGCCTAGAAGATATATATTTTACGGGCAATATGGTTGACAACAAGTTATTTCTTAATAAGGGAAATTGGCAATTTGAAGACATTACAGCGAACGCTGGAGTAGCATGCCCCAAAGTCTGGTCCACAGGTGCCACCTTTGCCGATATTAATAACGATGGATTACTAGATCTTTATGTTTGTAAAGCAGGTAGACCTGAAGGCACCAATAGACACAATGAACTTTTTATAAACAATGGAGACCTCACCTTTACAGAATTATCCAAAGAATATGGCCTAGATATTGAAGGGCTCTCGGTACATTCCGCCTTTTTCGATTATGACAAGGACGGGGACTTAGATGTATACATACTTAACAACTCTTTGCGTTCTATTGGAGGTTTCGATTTAAAAAAAGACCTACGGCTAATCCCAGATGAAAATGGCAATAAATTTCTACGCAACGATGATGGTGGATTTATTGATGTCACCAATGAAATTGGGATATTCTCCAGTAAAATAGGTTTTGGCCTTGGTATAACACTTGGTGATTTCAATAACGACAACTGGACGGATATTTTTATTTCGAATGATTTCTTTGAGCGGGACTACCTCTATATCAACAACACCCAAGGTGGATTTAATGAAAATTTGGAAAATTACTTTGAATCCATTTCCATGGGTTCCATGGGGGCAGATTTAGCGGATTTGGACAACGATATGTTGCCAGACCTAATCGTTACGGAAATGTTACCCACCACCGAAGAACGAAAAAAAACAAAAACCCTATTCGAATCTTGGGACAAACAACAACTTGCTGCAAAACAAGGTTATTTTAACCAATATGCCCGAAATGCCCTTCAGAGGAATCTAGGCAACGAATCCTTTTTGGAAGTAAGCAGGCAGGCAAATGTGTCCGGAACCGAATGGAGTTGGGGAGCTCTCCTTTTTGATATGGACAATGACGGCTTAAAGGATATTTTTATCAGCAATGGAATTTATAAAGACCTTTTGGACCGTGACTATCTAGCTTATGACGCCAATGAAGAGAAAATACGAAACAGAATTGCCAAACAGGAAAGAAATGTCATCACCTCGCTTATAGATGCTATGCCTTCCCAGGCGGTCCCCAATTCAGTATTTCATAATAAAGGTAGCTTCAACTTTGAAAATGCCGCTGAAAATTGGGGTTTAAGTACTCCCAGTTTCAGCAACGGTAGTGCCTTTGGGGACTTGGACAATGATGGTGATCTTGATTTAGTAGTAAATAATGTAAATATGCCCTCTTTTGTTTATGAAAACAAAACAGACACCTTAAACCACAGAAGTATACAAATCACGCTCTTTGAAGGGAAATTAAGGGCAATAGGTGCCAAGGCAATGATAAAATCAGATGGAAAAATAATAGGGTATGGTGAGAACTTTGTATCAAGAGGGTTTCAAAGCAGTGTGCCTTATGGTCTCCATTTTGGAGTTGGCAACCTTTCAAAAATTGACTCCTTGATAATTACTTGGCCAAACGGCGACATTAGCACGTACACCAACTTAAAAACAAATGAAAAATATAGATTCTCCCAACCAAAGAATGATTCTATATCTTCCAAAGTCTTGCTAAAACCCAATAAATATCCTTCCCTTCTAAATGAAATTGCCCCTTTGTTTAATTTTGAGCATACTGAAAATCGCTACATCGATTTTGATAATGAAAGGTTATTGCCCCATATGAGCAGTAATGAGGGTCCGGCCATGGCCACAGCCGATATAAATGCGGATGGTAAACCGGATTTCTTTCTTGGAGGTGCCAAAAACCAATCGGGAAAGCTTTTCATTTCAAATAATAATGAATATACTGAAAATGATATCCCTTTCAAAAACGATGCCGGCTCTGAAGACACCGATGCTTTGTTTCTAGATGGGGATGGGGATGGGGACCTTGATTTATATGTGTGTCACGGAGGCAAGGCATTTTCGCCTTATTCCATAGAGCTTAATGATGCTTATTACATTAATAACGGCTCCGTTTTTACAAAATCCAAAAGTTCTTTAAATTTTAGCAAGACCTTTAGCTCATCCGTAGTTACGGCATCGGATTTTGACAAGGATGGGGATATTGACCTATTTGTTGGGGAACGCTACAAACCAAATGTATACGGCCTACCCGTATCTGGATACCTACTAAAAAATGACGGTAAAGGAAATTTCAACATCGCGGAAAACCCACTTTTTCAAAATATAGGTATGATTACCGATGCTATGTGGGGAGATATCAATGATGATGGCTGGGACGATTTAGTAGTTGTTGGGGAATGGATGCCTATTAAAACTTTTATAAATAATAAAGGAAGCCTTGAAGACGCTAGTGCATCCTATGGACTTAAAGAAAGTTCAGGTCTTTGGAAAACGGTTGCCTTGAAGGACCTTGATGGAGATGGTGATATTGACATCATAGCAGGCAATATTGGTCGCAATGCTTTTTACGAGAAGAACATGAAGATATTCATTGCCGATTTTGATGGGAATGGCTTTCAAGAACAATTGATTTGTAAAGAACTGAACGGTAAATACTACCCAATAGCGGATAAGGATGAATTGATTTCCCAAATACCTTCCTTGAAAAAGAAATTCTTATACTATAAGGATTATGCCAAAGCCGATATGACCATGATCTTTTCCGAGGAACAACTTGCAAACTGCTATATTACCGAACTTGATATAATTGAAAGTATGCTATTTATAAACGAAAGCGGAAGATTCAAAGCAAAGGTACTTCCAGATGAAATACAATATGCGCCAGTATATGCAATCTACATGGAGGATATTAATAACGATGGATACCAAGATATGTTTCTTGGTGGAAATCAATACATGGTAAAACCTCAATTCGGGAGGTATGATGCTTCAAAGGGATGGGCTATCTTTGGACCGCTTATTTCTCAAAATTCTGAAGCAAACGTCATTCCACTTTTTATAGAAGGCCAAATACGAGCTTTGGAATGGGTTAATTTAGAAGGAAAAAAAATACTAACAATTGGTACTAATAATGAAGAAGTTCTTTTTTATGAATTCAAGAATAATCAATAGAATTGGTATTCCCTTTATGTTTTTATTATTCTTGAGCTGTTCCACTGGTTCAGAATATTCAAAACTTATAGAGCGTGAAATGGCCACGGGCGAAATTCATGATTCCCTGCTATTTGATATGAAATTCGGTCAATATAGAATGGAGTTTTTTAGTGCTTGTTGGCAATTGAACCAGCAAGGATTGGTCTCCAACGGACCGGGAAATCAAACCGTGAAATATAAATTACCCTTAAGTGCAGACGCACCTTTGGAATCTGAAATCACCTTGCTTTTCTTTGGAGATTTCAATGATGATAAGATTATGACAGGTATGGATTTGGAATTCTTTTACAGTGCATGGTCCATATGGAACAAAAAATTACAATCAGATAAATTAGTGCCGGTTGTCATGGATACCTTGAAAAAGTGGTACCCAGGAAATGATTTCATTAAAGTTCCTTTGGAAAAGGATAGTACCCATCTCTTGGTAAAAGTGGATGGAAACCGCAGAATAGTAATAAGGCCAATAGATGACGACCGCATTGTAAAGGCAAAAATAGATGACCTTAGGTATGTGCTGGAAGAGAAATAATAAAGCGATATTTGATAAGATGCTGTTGAGAATAGGCGCATTTGCTTTTTTGACTTTATTACTATCCTCCTGTAATGACAAAACCAGTGAGCCCATTACTGTTGAAAAAGAAACAGTTTTCAAATTGCGTTCGGGCCAAAGTACCGGAATCGATTTTGTAAACGACTTAAAATACGACCAGGAGTTCAACGTCTATAGATATCGTAATTATTACAATGGTGGTGGGGTTGCCATTGGCGACATAAACAACGATAGCCTACCCGATATTTACTTCATCGCCAATCAAAAAGAGAATAGACTCTATCTCAACAAAGGCAATTTTCAATTCGAGGATATTACGGAAAAGGCCCAGGTTGGAGGCACAAGACCATGGTCCACAGGAGTAAGTATGGTAGACATCAATGCAGATGGCTTTCTGGACATCTATGTTTGTAATTCGGGCGACTTAAATGGCGAAAACAAGCAGAACGAACTTTTTATTAACCAACAGGACGGCACTTTTAAGGAAATGGCGTCAGACTATAATCTAGATGACAAAGGTTTTTCTACACATGCGTCTTTTTTTGATTTTGACAAGGACGGGGATTTGGATGTCTACATACTTAATAATTCCTATAAGGCTATTGGTGGTTTTGATCTAAAAAAGAACGAGCGGAATAAACGCGATATCCTTGGCGGTGACAAACTCATGGAAAATGTAAATGGAAAGTATATTGATATCAGCGAAAAGGCCGGTATTTATGGAAGTGTAATCGGGTTTGGTCTTGGGGTAACCGTTGGGGATGTGAACAATGATGGTTGGGAGGATATTTACGTATCAAATGATTTTTTCGAACGTGATTATCTATATATAAACAATCAGGATGGCACCTTTACGGAATCCCTTGAAAATCAAATTACCGCCATAAGCGTAGCTTCCATGGGAGCGGATATGGCCGATATCAACAATGACGGCTATAACGATATCTTCGTTACGGAAATGCTTCCATCGGAATATGAACGATTAAAGACCGTAACCACTTTTGAAGATTGGAACAAATACCAGTTAAACCTTAATAGTGGATATTACCATCAATTTACAAGGAATACGTTCCAGCTAAACAATGCGGACAATACCTTTAGTGAAATTGGTAGGCTAAGTGGCGTGGAAGCATCGGATTGGAGTTGGGGCGCTTTGATATTCGACATGGATCATGATGGACTAAAAGACCTTTTTATCGCCAACGGGGTCTATCAGGATTTAACGGACCAGGATTATCTTACTTACATTTCCAATACCGAAATCCTCAAATCCATGATTACGACGGATTCGGTGAACTATGCAAAACTAATTGACCTCATTCCTTCGAACAAAGTTGAAAACCATGCCTACAAAAACCTTGGTAATTTGGAATTCGAAAAATATGAGAAATCCGGTTTGCTTGTGGAGAGCTTTTCAAACGGGGCTGCATACGGTGATTTGGACAACGATGGCGACTTGGATTTAGTTGTCAACAACCTGAACATGGAATCCTTTGTCTATGAAAACACTATAATGGATTCCAAGAAATCATACTATCTCAAGTTTGATTTAAGGGGCGAGGGCAAAAATACCCTCGCCGTAGGCTCTAAAATTGAGGTACTCCCCTACAATATCACAGTAGAAAATCAACCAGTACGTGGATTTCAATCCAGTATGGACATTAGACCGAATATTGGATTGCCCAACAATCAAAACATTACGGTAAAGATCACTTGGCCATCGGGCAAGATTACCAAAGTGAATGACATCCGGATAAATCAGACCCTTGTTCTATATGAAAAAGATGCCCAACAAACAGCATCGAACAAATCTCCTTTGGAACCCCAACTTTTCAAAAAAGTAGCGGGGCTAAGAGATTTCGTCCATCAAGAGAATCGCTTCGTTGATTTTGACAGGGACCGTCTTCTTAATCATATGGTTAGTACAGAAGGTCCTAAAATGGCTTTTGGCGATGTAAATGGTGACGGCAAGGAAGACCTTTTCATAGGTGGTTCTAAAGGGAACTCGCCAAGTCTGTTCGTCAACACCGATAAGGGCCTCGTCCTAAAAAAGACGACCGACTTTGACCAACACAAAAATTCCGAAGACATGGAAAGCGTGTTTTTCGATGCAGACGGTGACAATGACCTGGATTTGTACGTATGCAGTGGTGGTATCGAATATTCGCAGTACTCCGCAGAATTCTTGGACCGACTCTATCTAAACGATGGTCATGGGAATTTTAAACTCTCAGATCAAAAGCTTCCTGTGCGCAACACCTTTCATAGTTCTTCCACTGTCGATGTTTCTGATATAGACCACGATGGCGACTTGGATCTATTTGTGGGTGAGCGTATGATTCCCTTAAAATATGGTATGGCGGGTTCGGGCTTTTTATTGGAGAATGACGGCAAAGGCAATTTTACGGATATTACCAAAACCGCCGCACCCTATTTTCAGGAAATGGGTATGATTACCTCCGCCCTCTTCCAAGATCTGGATGATGACAGAGATGAAGATTTAATTATTGTTGGCGAGTTTATGGGCATTGAAATATTTACCAATGAAGCCGGAAAATTTGTTAGAAAGGCAGATAATCCTTTAATGGACTTAAAAGGCTGGTGGAACACCATTGTCCCCAGTGATTTGGACGGTGACGGCGATCTTGATTTCATCGTAGGAAACCATGGATTGAACAGTCGGTTTAAGGCTAGTGAAGAGCTACCCATCCGCTTGTATTCCGCGGACTTTGACGGAAACGGGTTCATTGACCCCATACTCACATTTAGAAGAGAGGATGGACAGGATTATCCTTATGCCCTTAGACATGATTTAATCGAACAAATAAAGGCGATTACTAAAAAATATCCGGATTATCAGTCCTTCAAAGATGCCTCGGTCTCCGCTATTTTTTCTGAGGAAGCCTTGAAAGAAGCAAAAACATTGGAGGCCACCACGTTGGAATCCGTTATACTTGTAAACAAAGGAAACTTCACTTTTGAGGTTTTGCCACTTCCCATCACCGCCCAATTTTCCACCACCTATGCAATTGCCGCCAACGATTTTGATGGAGATGGGGACCAAGACATTGTATTAGGAGGTAATCTATACAACGTAAAACCAGAGGTAGGACGTTACGACGCCTCCTATGGCGTGTTTTTGGAAAACAAGGGTGGTCTAGAATTTGAACCAACAAAAAGCGGAAGAGGCTTTAAAGTTAAAGGGGAAATTCGGGATATGGGCATTTCCGATAAGAAGTTATTCGTAAGTAGAAATCGGGACTCCATAGCCGTATTTAAATTCAATTGATGAGATATTTACTAATAATAGTGGCTACGCTCTCTTTACTAGCGTGCACCAAAGAACCAAATAATAAATCTGCCACGGAAAAGGCACATATTTATTTCAGGAGTGTACCCGCGGATAGTAGCGGAATCGATTTTTCCAATGACCTTGTGGATACTAATGATTTAAATATTATCGAATATTTATATTACTACAATGGCGGAGGAGTGGCCATAGGTGATATCAATAATGACGGACTTGAGGATATCTACCTGACGGCCAACCAGAAACCGGACCGTCTCTATTTAAATTTAGGAGGATTAAACTTCAAGGATATTTCTGAGGAAGCTGGCTTACTTATGGATGCAAGCTGGTCAACCGGGGCTACGATGACCGATGTCAACAATGACGGTAATTTGGATATTTATGTCTGTAAAGTAGGTGATTACAAGAGTCTCAAATCCCACAATGTACTTTATCTCAATAATGGCGATGCCACCTTCAAAGAGGTATCCAAGGAATACGGGCTAAATTTTTCCGGATTTTCAACCCAAGCCGCTTTTTTCGATTACGATAATGATGGAGATCAGGATATGTATCTCTTAAACCATTCCGTTCATACGACCAGAAGCTATGGAAATATTTCCCTACGACAAGAGAAAGACTCTCTGTCCGGCGATCGGTTCTATGAAAATAAGCTAAATGAGGGAGATTCACTTTTTGTAGATGTAACGGATAATAGTGGTATTTATAGCAGTGCCCTTGGATATGGTTTGGCAATTAGTGTTTCCGATATAAACAACGACGGACTTTTAGATATCTATGTGGGCAACGATTTTCATGAGAACGACTATCTCTATATAAATCAAGGCGACAAAACGTTTAAGGAATCCGTAGCCGAATATTTTAACCATACCTCACGTTTTACCATGGGTGTTGATATCGCCGATATAAACAACGACCTGCTTCCCGATATCTTTTCGCTTGATATGATGCCCTTTGATGCACAAATCTTTATGAGGTCGGGCGGTGAGGACTCTGACAAAGTATATCTGATAAAAAAAGGGTTCGGTTTTGAGGATCAATATGCAAGAAACACATTTCAATTAAATACGGGTCAAGGCCATTTTGCCGATGTTACCCTTTTGACAAATACCCATGCCACGGATTGGAGCTGGTCCCCCTTGGTGCAGGATTTTGACAACGACGGCCAAAATGACATCTTTATAACAAACGGAATTTATAAACGGCCCAATGACCTCGATTACATCAATTATTTGAGCAATATCGATTTCTCAAAATATGAAAGAGAAGAACAAAATGAGATCGAAACTAAGCTGATTGCCCAAATCCCTACGGTAAATATTCCCAATGTCATCTTTAGGAATACGGGTAACTTGACCTTTGAGCGCCTTTCGGAGGCTTCCGGGCTCATTGCCTCCTATTCAAATGGAGCCGCATATTCAGATTTGGACAACGATGGTGATCTTGACCTCGTGGTTAACAACATCAACCAAACGGCAAGCCTTTTGGAGAATGAAAGTAAACGGGATACGAGTAAAAATTATGTCATCTTTAAATTAAAGGGAAATCAGGAGTACAATAATCCCCATGGAGCAAAAATCATAGTGTATTCGGTTGGGAATCATTACGTAAAAGAACTTACGACCGTAAAGGGCTTTCAGTCCTCTTCCACACATAAACTACATTTTGGATTGGGCCGTAGCACTAGGATAGATTCTATCCAAATTCAGTGGCTGGATGGAAAAGTACAAACAGAAACAGGTTTGGGCATCAATCAAGAACATATGATTACAAGAAAACCAAACTTACCTGATAATCTGAAAAAGGAAACAACCCAAGAGGAAAACTATGAATTTTTCAATTTTGTCCATTTAGAGAATAACTATTTAGACTACGATCGGGAACGTCTTATACCTGAAAAATTGTCTGCCGAAGGCCCGGCCTTGGTAAAAGCGGATTTCAATGACGATGGTTTAGAGGACCTTTTTATTGGCGGTGCCAAATATCAATCCCCTTCCCTTTACTTTGGAAACAGCGATGGTACCTTTTCAGAAGATAAAAATACAAGCCTTAGAAAGGATATCATTTATGAAGATGTTGATGCCACGGCATTCGATATTGAAAATGATGGTGATCTGGACCTTTATGTAATGAGCGGGGGCAATGAATTGGTTGAAGGAAATCCCAATTTGGAGGACAGAATCTATATCAATGATGGTACCGGTACGTTTGAACGCTTGGACATCCCTTTGATAAAAACCAATGGAGGCAGTGTTTCAGCGGCCGATTTTGATGGTGATGGTTATGCAGACTTGTTCATTGGCAATCGTTCTATTCCCGGAGGCTACGGACTCTCACCCTTGAGCTATATCCTGAAAAATGATGGCACGGGAAAATTCAGGGTTTTGCAACAGGAAAGAATAGGCATGGTAACGGACAGTGAATGGGCAGATTTGAATGCTGATGGATTATTAGATCTAGTTATCGTAGGTGATTGGATGCCCATTACGGTACTGATCAACCAAGGTAATTCACAATTATTGAACGAGACCCAAAAAATGGGGTTGTCAAACACAAACGGAATGTGGAATACCGTATCGGTTACGGATCTGGACAACAATGGCCAATCGGACCTATTGGTGGGTAATGCTGGCTTAAATTTTAAAATTAAGGCAAGTGTAGAGCGTCCCGTGAAATTATACATCGATGATTTTGATGAAAACCAACAACCGGATCCTATCATATTCTATGATTTCTTCGGGAAGTACGTGCCTTTTGCTTCTAAGGACAAACTTACCGAACAAATACCTTATTTAAAGAAGAAGTTCCTAAGCTATACCAAGTTTTCGAAAATTAAGGGCATTGAAAATTTGACCGGTAAAAAAGAGGAAGAAATTATGGAGACCAAACAAGTGCAAGAACTTCGTTCCATGGTCTATCTAAATCCAGGAGAAAATATCAAAGCGGTTTCGTTACCAATACAGGCTCAAATGAGTAGCATACAGGACTTTTATGTAGCGGAGGATGGGCAAATCTACTATATTGGAAATTTCAAGGGGCAAACTAACGAATTGGGTCAAAATATAGAAAATCCAGGGGGTGTCCTCAAAATAGATTCGAATAAAAACATCATCCACATAGGTTCCTTGGACCTACCCAAAGGTTTGGACACAAGAAAAATAATCCCAATTTCAAAAAACAGACTTTTGATTTTGACAAATAACGATCGCTCCTATTTGATTCAAGAAAAGTGATTTTTGGTCTCCTCAAAATTTATCTTACTACCATATCGACCAGTATTTCGAAGTAATTGAAGTCAGTGAATCTTACCTTACAAAAAATTTTCGGATAATTAATTTCCTTAATACCATGGTTTATATTTATAAAAACCTAAAAAAAATTAACGAAAGTTTAATGTTCTCCCCAAACGCCCAATTTTAACCCTAAAGAATTGATTGGCAGTCAAAATAATGTAATTTTGTCCTTTGACTGAGGGATTAATTTGACGATGAATAACAAAATGACACCAGATATGTTCAAGAAAGTTTCGGCCATTTTACTTGTTTTGGTTTTCCTTTCCTGTTCTCAGGAAAAGCCACAACGCTATGAACCGATCAATGTAACGGCAGAGGAATTACATACCTCCATTGATAAGGTGGTAGAGATCATGATTCATGATATATTTTCCCCGCCTGTGGCCAGTAGAATATTCGCGTACCCAAATATCGCTGCCTATGAAATCATAGCACAGGTAAATCCGGAATACAATTCATTGGCCGGACAGGTAAATGAGCTTACCCCTATTCCAAAGTTGGATTCCTTACAAAATGTGAATCCCAATTTGGCAGCATTGATCGCGCACATGAACATTAGCAAGCAATTGATTTTTTCGGAGGATAAATTCAACGTTTTGCAGGACAGTCTCTTTGCCTCATGGGAAACTACGAACAAGATCGAGTTCGAGGCGTCCAAGGCCTACGGGGAAAAAGTAGCGGAACATATAAAAACATGGATGGGGAAGGACAATTATAGCCAAACCCGAACCATGCCCAAGTTTACGGTAGATACGGATGATCCGGCAAGGTGGCAGCCCACCCCGCCCGCCTACATGGATGGCATAGAACCGCATTGGAACAAGATACGTCCTTTCTTTTTGGACTCGGCGGCTCAATTCAAACCGGTACCTCCACCAGCGTTTTCTATGGACAATAATTCCCAATTCTATAAAGAACTCCAGGAGGTATATGAAACCAGTAACAGGATTACCGCTGTTGGTGACGAATCCGAGGAGGTAGCCATAGCTAAATTTTGGGATTGTAATCCCTACGTATCCGTTACCCGAGGACATTTGATGTTTGCCACCAAAAAAATCACTCCGGGAGCACATTGGATCGGAATTACAAAGATCGCCTGTAGAAAAACCGAAAGTGATTTTCAGAAATCGGTGTATGCGTATACGAAAACTTCCATGGCCATTGCTGATGCATTTATTAGTTGTTGGGATGAAAAGTATCGAAGTAACCTAATTCGTCCAGAAACATTGATCAATCAACACATTGACGAGAACTGGGTTCCCATTTTACAAACACCTCCATTCCCAGAATATACGAGCGGACATAGTGTTGTCTCCGGTGCCGCCGCCACAGCTTTGACGGATATTTTTGGGGACGATTTCAGCTTTGATGACGATACGGAACTACCGTACGGGCTTCCCACAAGAAGCTTTACCTCATTCAACCAAGCTGCGGACGAGGCTGCCATCAGCAGAATGTACGGAGGGATTCACTACAGGGCCGCTGTAGAGGTTGGTGTGGGACAAGGTCGAGAACTAGGTGCATTGCTTATCGACAAAATAAATATGAAAAGCGTCAAATCCGTCGCGGAAAATCAAGAGTAGTTTAGATTTAGATTCGTAAATTCATACGTTCTTATCGATATTTTTCAATATGATCAGAACCTGCCTCTTTTTACTATCCCTTACCATTTTTTCCTGTACCAACTACGGGCAGTTAAAGGTAATTACGGATTTACCTGGAAACCTTGAGGAAAACTCCGGTATGATAAGCCTTACAGACTCCGCTGTTTGGATTGTAGAGGATGGGGGAAATAAGGACGAACTATATAAAGTCGATTTTAAGGGAAATATCCTAAAGTCCCTTACCATGAAGAATGGTGACAATGATGACTGGGAAGATCTTGCCAAGGACCATTTGGGGAATGTTTACATAGCCGATATAGGTAACAACGATAACAGCCGTAAAGATTTAAAAATTTATAAGGTTCCCAATCCGGAAGTAGAACCTGGCGACAAAATCGATGCCGAAATAATTGAGCTACGCTATCCTGAGCAAAAGGAATTCCCACCGAAGAAGTCCGGCCGTTTTTTTGATGCCGAAGCCATCTTCCATCATGACAACAAAATATATATCGTCACTAAAAATAGGTCGAACCCTTTTACCGGAAGTGCCTATGTTTATAGCGTACCGGATGTAAAGGGGGAATATGTGGCAACATTAGTCGCTGAAATAAACTTGTGTTCAGATTGGAAAACCTGCCAAATAACAGGTATAGACATTTCCCCAAACGGCACTAAAGTGATCGCCCTCAGTTACGGAAAACTCTTCATTTTTACGGATTTTACTTGGGACAACTTTACCAATGGTAAAGTTGAGGAAATAGATTTGGGAATCAGGACCCAACTGGAGTCCATCTGTTTTATAAATGAAGATGTGCTATTACTGTCTGATGAACGCTCCCATGGCTCGGGCAACAATCTCTATTCCTTGGATTTAAGAAAGGTTAAAAAGCGTTAAAACCCAAAGCCCAGACCAAAAGTAAAACGGGGCCCATCCTCACTGTAAAATAGGGCAACGTTTGCCGTTAGTATATCGGCACTATTAAGAAAAAAGCCACCACCATAAGAAGTGTGCCATTCATTGGACGCAATTCCCGGTGTCCATACCCTGCCATAGTCAAATCCGCCAAAAAGTCCCAATGCCGAGGGTAAAATTCGGGTCCGCATTTTTCTGAGACTATACCGTACATCCGTATTTTGGTAATAGGATGCCTTTCCAGTAAATCGCTGATTTCGATAGCCCCTTAAACCATCCGTTCCACCAATACTGGCAGCCTGATAAAACTCGTATCCATTACCCATATTCACATGTCCTTTCCACTTGGTCGCCAATACCAGACGCCCACTGGGAATCAATTTATAATCGAATGAGATACTCGGTATTAGGTATCCGAAGTTTCTATCTTCCACACCAATATTTTCCTTAAAGCCCAACTCTATGGACGTTGCCATACCCATCGTGGGAAAACTTTGGTTGTCATGGTTCTCATAGGAGTATTTGCCATGTACACCCACAAAACTGTTTCCAGTCTCCTGTCCATTTAGCTGATAAAAGGTATTGATAAATCTATCTGAAGTTTCCTCTACTTCAATGGCTTCATAGGAAAAACCCAAATCAAACTTTGCGCCCAGGGGACTTCTCCATACCAAGGAAGGGGCAAACTCAAAATTTTGAATGCGCACCCTATTGTAGTCCAATCCCAAGTTATCGTCCAAGTTTGCAGTGTCATTCCCAAAACCAAAGAAGTTAATGGCAAAATTGGGGGTGGTAAACCTTGTATTCAAAGCCAAATTCCAATGATCGAACACATTGGCAAATTCCCCACGGTACTGTAACTCTACCCCACTGGTGGCAAAATAATAGGATGCCCTAAGGGTATGTTGTTGGGTAAAAGGGTTTTGCCTGAAACCATTGTAGGTATACGTATCCATAAAACCCACCTTGATTCCATCATCTGGATTAAAACCTACTGTTGGTATCACCTGATTGTTGCTACTTCGAATGTTTAAAGGATTATAGGTATTCACCGGATAATCATCCGTTAACTTCACCTTGGTCCTACCCGCCTCCTCAATCGTGTTCTTTTTACTTTTGTAATCGTAGACGGTGACACCCCTACCATTTTTTATCCTGTAAATATCATTGTTTTGCCCCCCAATAATCCTAACCTTTACCCCTTTGAAATCGTTAGGGTTTACCACTTCGAAAATATCATCGTCATCCAAGCCATACACCCAGATTTCATTGGTACTGGAAGTATAGAAGACCTTATCAAAAAACTGCTTTTTCTTTTCCCCATCAATAATTCTATAGCCACTTACCTGTGTTCTGCGATCATCCAATCGCGTAATCACAAACCAATCATCCTTATCTGTTCCCACTACCGTTGCAAACTTGTTCAGCACTTTAAAATATTGGGTGGCCGTATCTTCAATTTTTTTGACCCTTGAAAGTAGCACCCTTTTGATTTCTTCAACTCCGGCATCGTGTACCTCTTTGGGGAACATGGTAAATGCCTGGTCAATGGCTTTTTCATCTAATTTTTCCTGTAAGAACTTGGCCTGTTCCATCCAGTTTTCCAAGGTACTTTCGGACAATAGCGCCAAATCCAAAACATAGGTTTTTGGAGAAGAATTAAAACCCTTAACATTTCTAATTTCTTCGTTGAATCCTTCCATTAGCCGTAGGCCGGGTATGATCCTGGTAGCAAGGCCCATGAGTATACCATCTCCCATCTGGGAATAGGCCTGGTCCCTATCCCGGGGAACCGGCCTATAAATGACCTTGCCATTTTCCTTGAATTCTGCCCACCGCCACTGGTCTACGTGTCTGTCCCAATCGCCAATGGCCATATCGAACAATCGGGCCCTAATGTAGGCATCGGTATCCACCTCGTACTTCTCATCATCCCTGAGGTCTTCCAGCATGGAATCCGTACTCTTTAACTCATTGGAATACCCAAAACTCTCCAAATCCCCATGACCATCACCAGAATGTTCTTCGATCATGTAAAGTTCGTTCCCAAATACATCGTTGTATTCACCCAAAGCATCCTGTTTGGGGATATAATACAAAACGGGATTGGTATGGAGGATCCCAACGGCATCCGAAAGTTTGCCTATCGTAAACGGGGCATAAGGGTGGGAACCAGTATAAAAATCGGCCAACAACTCCTTGGTGTAGGTGTCCTTTAAATCGTCCAGGACATATTGATCTTGAAAAGCCATGGATTGCAAATAAAGCTCCGGCAGTTTTCTTAAGGCGCGCATCACGTATTCCTTACCCGAAGCATGTCTCAAACGTAAGGATTTGGATTGATGGCCTCCCCCCTTTTTTACCGGTGTAAGCCCACCGAAAAGTGTATCGATGTAAACCACTGGGGCGGTGACCTCCCTCCCGTAGTACTTCCGATACCGTTCTCCCCAAATCGCCTTGAAAAAACCAGATTTGTCAATCTCTTCCTTGGTATATACCGATGCTTTCACTTCCCTATCCGTCACTTTTGGATAAAGGGTATCCAATTTTTTTTCTGTAGGAGGCAATACTGCGGAAGTAAACAGAAACTCCTCGTTCCCTTGATTGTCAACACCGTAATACCGAACCCTTGAAGACCCATCGGTATAAACCTCCAAGGTGGCATACCCCATTCTCCCGGTAGAAAAACGGGATCCGTTCAATAACCTGGTATCACCCTCCTTGGCTCCAGAACCACTGACAATCTGCGGTATGTTATTCTCAACTATGTATTGCAACGTATGCTCATGACCGGATGCAAAAATCACCCTATCCGAGTATTGCGCCAAGGTCGTTACCCTTTTTACCAGATCTAAATATCGTTTGTTTCCCATATCCTCTGTGGAAGCCCCAGTAGTTCTCCTTAGAATATTGATAAAGGTGCCCAAACCCGGCAATGGTATGGGCAAGTCTTTTGGATAAAAATGCTTTTTGAACGAGTATTGCCCACCATGCGGCCCGTAACTGGTCATGGGATGGTGCATGGCGATCAACGTAGTTCTATCCCCATAGTCCTTAATGGCATCCTCCAACTCCAAAAGGAATTTTTCCCTGGTTTTTATTTCACAGTTATCATTGATTCCCGGTCTCCTGTTCCAATTGGTAAGGTACCATTCCGTATCCAGGACAATAATCGCCAGCGCATCGCTCACCTCAATCACATCAATTGGACATCCATTCTTTGGCAAGAAGGCATCTTTATCGTTCAATTGTTCCTTCACATATTCTTCCTCCCTTTCCAAGCCAATGAGGCCTTCCGTATACCAATCGTGATTGCCAGGTATAAAAAGTTTTCTTCCCTTAAAATTGGCGAGTGTCTTCAATTGGGCATCCAAATGGTTCTTTGCCGTTAAATAGGCAATGGTGGAGTCCTTGGGATCTGGCAAACCGGCCGGATAAATATTATCGCCCAAAAAAATGGCCGTACTGTTGCCATCTGCTTGATCAAGCTTTTTTTTAAAGATTTTCAATGCAGGGTTCATACCGCCAATGGGCGAGAGTCCTGCATCCCCAATAAGGTAAAAGGTATGTGCAACTTGCGTATCGATTTGTATATCCGCTGCATCCCGTACATCTGCATATTTTGACTTATAGGTGGCACAACCCGTAATCAAAATAATTAGTAAAAAAGCGGTAGTATTTTTTTTCATATAGACGACCCAGTGTTCTATTTTTTGTAATTTGGAATTACTAAAAAAAAATCCTTATGGCGGATATTCTTCAGAATACCAAAAAGCACGTTACAGCCTTACTGACCAATGAGCTAGATCCAGAATATCTCTATCACAATTTAAGGCATACCCAACGTGTTGTTAAAAGTACTAAAGAAATCTCTAAAGCCTGTGCCCTATCGGATGAGGAAAAAGAAGTATTGGAAATTGCGGCCTGGTTTCATGACACCGGGTATACCGTTGCGACAAAGGAACATGAAAAGAATAGCTGTATCATAGCCACACAATTCTTGGAGGAGGAAGGCTATGGCCCAAACCTGATTGCCAAAGTAAACCAATATATCATGGCGACCGAGAAAGATTGGGTGCCCAATTGTATCGAGGAGGAAATCATTAGGGACGCAGATGCATCACATTTTGCCCAAACAAGCTATTTGGAGACATCAGAATTATTACGGGAAGAACTTAAGTTATTGAATATTGCGGAATACAACTATAGGGATTGGTTGGATGTCAATATAAAAATGCTAGGCAACCAACATCGATTTTATACAGATTACGCCAAGGAAAACTGGCAAGAGAAAAAGGATGATAATCTAAAAAAGTTGATCAAGGAGAAGAAGTCCATCAAGAACATTGCACAAAAAGAGAAGTTAAAGGCAAAATTCAAGGGAGAAAGTCCGGATAGGGGGATACAGACCCTATTTCGCGTTACGCTAAGAAACCACCTTACCTTGAGTGATATTGCAGATACCAAAGCAAACATTTTACTATCGGTCAACGCTATTATCATCTCCTTGGCCTTGTCAAACCTAATACCAAAATTGGACAATCCTTCCAACAATTATCTCATATATCCAACCGCCATTTTTGTATTGTTCAGCATTGTCTCCATGATTTTGGCCGTTTTGGCCACCCGGCCAAATGTTACCAGTGGTGAATTCACAAAGGACGATGTCGCCAAAAGAAAGGTCAACCTACTGTTCTTTGGGAATTTTCACAAAATGGACCTTGCGGATTATGAATGGGCCATCAATGAATTGGTTAAAGACAAGGATTATATATATTCCTCTTTGACCAAGGATCTCTATTTTTTGGGACTTGTACTTAACAAAAAATACAAATTGCTACGTTGGACCTACACCATCTTTATGATCGGTATGATCATTTCAGTAATAGCTTTTGCTTTGTCCTTTAAATTTTTTGGTCCGGAAAGACAACTAAAGGAACTGGTAACCCAGACCTTATTCTTTTAAAGTGGCCATTAAATCTTCATAGGTATAGGATTCCTGGGACTCTTGATCGGTCTTGTACAAGATTTCGGCCCTAATGGCCTTTAGTCCTGAAACTCCTTGAAGACCCTCAAGTTCAACGATTTCTACATTATCGGTAAAATATTTTTTGGATTTCAGGAATTTGATATACCTCAAATATTCAAGTTCATCCTTTTTCTGGGAATAGACGATGGCAATTTTACCCGTCTGGGTAAGTCGCTCGTTGGTACCCTTTATATAGGCCTTGTCAATCCGCTTTTTAATGACTTCGTACCGGGCGTTATAGGTTCCGTCCACATCAAATTTTTTCTCGTCCATTCTAAAACGAATGGACAAGGAAGAACTGTAGACCAATATAAGGGAGGTAGCATCCAAAGGAATGGGCAACTCAGGTTTTAATTTATAGTGCACATTCTCCATTTCGCACATAACCTGCAGTTGCCATAATCTAAGGTTGTTGAGATATAAAGAATTAAAGCCGCCGTTCTCAGAAATACTTTCGCCAATGTACAAATTATGTTCTACCCCGTCCGTCTTGTAACGTTCAAAATAATGGGGAAACATAGCCTGCGCACCTTCTTGTTTTTTGTCCAGGACAGACACTAATTTTTTGTTGATCTTGGTTACGCTTTCATCATAGTTTTTTCTATGATCGTAATACGAACCCGTACCCATATCTATCTTGGCCTCGTAGGCATGTATTTGTTTTGCTATTTTCGCATCCGTTTTTTTTAGATGTTCGAAAATGGGGTCTATTTCCTCTTTTACAAAGTCAAAAATGGCCTGCTCACTATTTGTATAGAGCATCTCTTTAATACTGTTCAAATGATTATTTACCCTAAAAATGAGCTCCTCATAAATGGGCAATCTATTTTTTGCCAAAGCTTCCTCCAGTACCCCATTAATTTGGGACAATTGAATCATTAAGTCCCTTTGGATGGCCTTATTACGGGCCTTGGAAGAATCCTTTATATCTATTTGACCGTAAAGTGGGTACACATCCTTAAAAACGATTTCCTTGAAAGAAGGAGCCCTACTTTCTAACTGGTCTTTGATAAAATATTTCGCTTCCTCTTGAAACTTCCAATATACGGACGAATGTACCGAAGTACATTCATTTTGTATAATGGCATCAATAAGATTTTCTTCCTCTATCTTGGATCGTACGACCGCAGAAACTATATAGGGCATTACATCGTCAAACTTTCGAGCATTGACACCGTTCAGTTCGTTTTTACGCCCTGAGACCACTTCCAAAACACCCAATAGCTCACCTTCAAAAGCAATTGGGGCAAGAATGGCACTC
Organism: Maribacter sp. 4G9; assembly: GCF_002742265.1. Lineage (GTDB taxonomy): Bacteria > Bacteroidota > Bacteroidia > Flavobacteriales > Flavobacteriaceae > Maribacter. The sequence goes on along the minus strand of NZ_MDGL01000045.1, from coordinate 72,940 downwards.
TTTATTTCTTGGTCCCCAAGTACATGATAGGGGTCACTACCGTTAGATTCCTGATTATACTTTTCTACATCGGAAATGGCAAAATATTTGTTTTCCTGAATAAGCCTTTTATAGGAATATTGACATAGGGCATCATGGCATAACTTGGAATCCTTTCCGTTCAGGATAAAGCTTGACATATTTCTTCCGTACACAGGTTCAAATTGGTCCTTTCTTGCGTTATAAACTACAAAACCTACCTTGATATCAGGCAACCTAAAGAACGACCTGAACGTTTCCTGTAGGTTTCCCATAAAATTATCATTGGACCGTTTATCGCTTGCTATGAGGCTGGACTTAATCTCCGATATGGAATGTTCAGAGGTCACGTCAAACATATTGGCAATAATGAAACCTTTTACTAAAAAACTGTCCGGAGGAATCTTTTCCTGCCAAAGGATAAGATTATCCGGACTCTCCATGAGTTCGTCTATATCCGCTTGAGAAAGATCCCTTGACTTTTCAGTAGGTAATATATCAATAAAATCCGCATTGTACATGATGCGGTAATGGTGCATAACACCAGTGGAATCTGGAATATCATAGAAATAGGGCCGGCTAAAATCCAGTTCCACCCCATAGTAGAACTTGAGGATTACGATACATCCCATGATATAATCCACCCCAATTTCCTGGTTCCTTATTTTTGGTTTGTAAAACGGGCCTGCCTTTTTGACGATATTTTGAAATCGTTTTGAGGGATTGAAAAAGAAATCAAAATAGGGTATGGAAGCCACCTTAATTTCATTTTCGCCAAGAATAGGGGAAAAACTGTCTTGAAGAATGAAGGAAATGACATCGTTGTGCTCATTGATCAGTTCCAGATCCTCAAATCCATCCCTTAAAATAGGATAGGGCCTTTGGGCTTCAAGAACTTGTTTCGCCCTTGCCGCCAAAACAACATCATCACCATCTAGCATTTCCTCATATGCCCTTAGAAGTTTGTCAAAACTTATAAGGTAACGAAGAGGTCTTATTTTATCGTCACATTCCATAAAGCATTGGTCTACTTGGCACTCTTAAAATTACAAAAGATACGGTTGTTTTTTGTTAAAGTTTTATCCAACGATGTTACGGTTTTTCGGATATTTATAAAAATTTTGTAGATGTCCTCCGCAAAAAGACTTTCAAGAGCCTATTCCAACGCAAAATATATTCCGTTCGATGATACTTCAAAGTTCATCCTTTTTAGTGATTGCCACCGAGGGGACAATAGTTTTGCCGATGACTTCGCCAATAACAGGAATATCTATTTTCATGCCCTGAACCACTACTACAATCAAGGTTTTGATTATTGCGAACTAGGTGATGGTGACGAGCTTTGGGAAAATATGCATTTTGAGTCCATCTTTGAGGCCCATAAAAATGTATACCAACTTTTACGAAAGTTCCATTTGGAAAAAAGACTCCACATGATATGGGGAAACCATGACATGGTCTATAAGGATAAGGCCTACGTGGACAAGCATCTTTCCAGTTACTTTGAGCCAATCGATAATACGGACAAGGAGTTATTTGAAGGAATAACCTACAACGAGGCCATCGTTTTAAAACATACGGAGACCCAGCAGGAATTGTTCCTTACCCACGGGCACCAAGCGGATTGGTGGAACTATACCTTTTGGAGGTGGGGCAGGTTTTTGGTACGTATACTTTGGAAACCCTTACAGGTATGGGGCATTGCAGATCCCACCAGTCCGGCCAAGAATTTTAAGGAGCTGATAAAGTTGGAGCGAAGGATAAAACGTTGGATTCTTAATAACAACCTCCTTATTACCATTGTTGGACATACCCATAGACCCAGATTTCCGGAGCCCGGAGACATTCCATTTTTTAACGATGGTAGTTGCGTGCATCCAAGAAGTATTACGGGCATTGAAATTGAAAACGGACAGATTTCCCTTATTAAATGGCAAATTGATACCACTTTGGACGGAACGCTAAAAGTTGTAAGGTTACTGCTTGAAGGACCTCAAAAGTTAGTGGACTATATGAAAAAACAGTAATTGTGAAACTGGACACGCTTATTGAAAACATTCCCATACGTCATAATCTTATTTCCACCATAATGTTTTTGTGAGTGGCCCAAAGCTTCTTCCTATCAATTGTACTCCTTCTTAGGTCCAGCAACAATGTTGGCCTAAGATGGTTAGGGTTTTCCATTTTGGCTACCGCACTTATTTTTTTGGATGTTTATGATTGCTACACAGGTCTAATTAAATATGTGCTGTTCCTTAACGATTCCACAGAAGCCTTGGTTTTAATTATAGGACCAACCCTTTACCTGGCCATTTACTGCTTTTTGAAACGTGAGAATGTTACTTTCAAAAAACATTGGTGGCACTTTGCTCTTCCAATGGGATATTTTTTATCGCAGATTCCATTTTATATTGCCCCTATATCAGTTAAATACAACGCCTATATTGGTGCCTATTATTCGAAGTTTCCCAGCGCCAAAATACCGGAATCCTTTGACTATAGCTATCATTATATAAAGGATATTTTTGATTGGTTGATACTTGTCACATTTCTTTTTTATGCCGTCATATCCTTAAAAATGGTTTGGGAAGAAAAATCTAGATTAACTGAAATTGGGGTACAGAATAAATCCAGTAAGTATATTTTCACAAGAAATACAGTTATTTTTCTTTTTTTACTACTGGTATTCATTTTTTCAATTTTCTATTCATTTGATGACGATGGCGGGGATCATTACCTGGGTATTTTCAACAGCTGTCTTGCCTTTTTAACAACCTATGTATTAGTATCGGAATCCCGGTTTTTTGAAAAATCTTGGGTTGCGGACAAGTATGAAACCATTAGTCAGTCAAACCTAAATCTTGCTTTGATTGAATCCTACGTAGAAGAAAACAAGTATTTTCTTAAACAGGATGCTTCACTAAAAGATTTGGCCACAATTCTAAAAGTTCATCCAAACCATATATCAAAAATTATAAATCAAGGGAAAGATTCCAATTTCAACGATTTTATAAATCAAAAAAGGATTCGTTTTTCCCAAGGAAAATTAGTAGACCCTAACTTTTCCAATCTAACCATAGAGGCTATAGGAGCATTGGCGGGTTTTAATTCGAAATCAGCGTTTTATACCGCATTTAAAAGGCACGCAGGAACTTCACCATCCGCATATATAAAGTCCTTTTCTCCAAAATTGTAATTCAGGACAGTAAGAGAACCCTAAAAATTTGCCCGTTTTAATGTCAGGTCGATATTTGCCGAAAAAGTAAATCATGGAGACCACAATTAGGAGATACGATTTGGACTGGCTACGGGTTATCGTATTCGCATTGCTTATTTTTTATCATGTAGGAATGTTTTTTGTTCCCTGGGGATGGCATATCAAAAACAACGTAATTTACGATTGGCTAAAGTGGCCCATGTTATTTTTAAACCAATGGCGCTTGCCCATATTGTTTGTTATTTCCGGAATGGGTACCTACTATGCACTTTCTAAAAGAAATCTTGGTCAGTTCAGTTGGGAACGAATAAGAAGATTAGGGGTTCCTCTAATATTCGGGATGATCTTCATTGTTCCTCCTCAAGTTTATATAGAACGTTTGGCCAAACACCAATTTTCGGGATCTTATCTGGATTATTTTACCTCGGTTGCCTTTAAGGGTGTATATCCGGAAGGCAACATAAGTTGGCACCACTTGTGGTTCCTACCATATTTGCTAGTTTTCTCCGTCTTGTTGGGGCCATTGTTCGTTTACTTAAGAAACAACCCTAATGGTTTTAGCGATTGGATCAAAAGAATCGTAGTCAAGCCTTTTGGTATTTATTGGTTCGTTGTGCCACTCTATCTATTGGAAGCATTTATGGAACCTTTTTTTGACATAACCCATGGATTGATAGATGACTGGTTCAACTTTAGCTTTAGTTTGGTCTTGTTTTTTTACGGTTTTCTTTTGATTTCTACTGGAGATATATTTTGGAAAGTTGTGGAGGAATTAAAATTCAAGGCACTTTTAATAGGTGTTTTCACCTTTCTGAGCCAAGTTTTCATTTGGGTATTTCTGGAAGATGGATATGTGGTCCATTTTACCGAAGCATTGCTTAAAGTCGGGAATATATGGTCATGGATCTTGGTGCTTTTTGGATTTGCGGCAAAATATTTAAACCATAAAAGCAATGCTCTTTCCTATGCCAATAGGGCTGTGTATCCCTTTTACATACTACATCAAACAGTCACAGTTGTTTTGGCTTACTTCTTAATGGACCTTTCTTGGGGACTATTTCCAAAGGCATCACTTCTTGTTTTGGGAACTTTTGGGTTTAGCTGGTTGATATACCATTTCTTAATACTAAAAATCCCGTTATTACAGCCCTTCTTTGGTTTAAAAAAGAAACGTCCGAAATAAGTTAAACTCTCTTCGCTAAAGTCTTCAGTGCCACAACGAATGTATCAAGTTCCTGGGTAGTGGTATAGATATTTGGAGTGATCCTACATCCCTGAACATTGGCATAATCTATCGCCACGGTAAATATGTTGAATTCCTCCAGTAAGCTTTTGGCCAAGTCCGCCGGTTTCATGTGCGCTATGCCCACATTGGCAATACCACAGCTGCGGTGCAGTTCCTTAGGTGTATTCACTACGATGTGTTCCACATCCCTAACGGCATCGCTCCAATACCGTTGCAAAAAACGGAGTCGGTCTTCCTTTCTTTTTAGGCCGATGTTTTCCAAATAATCAATGGCATCGTCTAAGGCCAAATCAGTATGTACGGGCAAAGTACCTGTGTGGTTCAGACGCTTGATTTCAGGTACGTCATTACTATAATCGGCAAAAAGCGGCCAAATTTTGGCAATGTTTGGTTTTGCCACAAACAACATGCCGCTACCCAAGGGTACACTCAACCACTTATGGAGGCTACTGCCATAATAATCACAACCAATTTCCGCTATATTCACATCGATATGTCCAACACAATGGGCCCCGTCCACCATAACCTCTACCCCATGTTTATGGGCCATGTCACATATTTTTTTAATAGGAAGGGTTTGCCCGGTAATATTTACCATATGACATACCATTAACAGTCTGGTCCTAGGCGTAATCTGGGATTCGTAAAGTGAGACTATCTCCTCATCGGACTTCGGATGATTGGGCAGGGAAACTAGTTTATTGACAATGCCATATTTTTTTGCCATCAAGTTGAAATGATCTTTCATGGCCCCGTAATCCTGCTCTGCAAAGATGGCCTCGTCATTCTCTTCCCAGGGATAACCTCCAATGATCATGTCCAAGGATTCTGTGGTATTTCTTGTAATAATAAGTTCCTCCGGAGTGGATCCTACCAATTTTGCCAAGCGGTCCCTAACCTTGTCCTTGTTTTCCCATTGCACGGTACGCATGTAATATGAAGCTTCATAGTTAACCATTTGAATATGCTTCATATATTTCTCCATTGTGGGTTTTGGAATGAAGTTGTAGTACCCGTTTTCCAAATTGATGTAATCCGGTTTCAGGTCATAATCCTCACGAATACGTTCCCAGAAAGCATCCTCATTTTGGGGATAGGGGATTTGGGATTGCTCCAAAGCATCATGAGGAAGTGCCAAAAACGGGGAAAGGAGTGCCGCACCGCCCAATTGCTTTATAAAGTCTCTCTTTTTCATATGGTTGTACTTCTAGTTTAAAAATACGAAAACCCTAGCTTACTTTATCCAAAACATACAACCCTGCAAAAATTGTTCCTTTGGCAAGGTGACTTTTACACCTATTTGGTTTCCAAACATTAATAATCAACTTTAAACATTATGAGAAAAGAATTGGCAGAATTTTTTGGAACCATGTGGTTGGTTCTCGGCGGGTGCGGGAGTGCAGTCTTGGCCGCAACATTTCCAGAATTGGGTATTGGTTTTGTAGGGGTATCCATAGCTTTTGGACTTACCGTATTGACAATGGCATATGCCATAGGACATATTTCCGGATGTCATTTAAACCCGGCGGTTACCATTGGGCTTTGGATGGGCGGAAAATTTAGTGCAAAAGGTGTTTTCCCATACATATTGGCACAAGTTATGGGAGCCATTGCAGGTGCGGCCCTTTTATATGTCATAGCTTCTGGAAGTCCGGCTTTTGAACTAGGCGGATTTGCTGCAAATGGTTTTGGAGAACATTCACCAGGCGGTTACAGTTTGCTATCTGCCTTGGTAACAGAGGTCGTTATGACCTTTTTCTTTCTATTTGTAATTTTAGGTGTTCTTCATAAAAAAGCGTCACCAGGGTTTGCAGGGCTTTCCATAGGGCTTTGTTTGACTCTTATTCATCTCATTTCCATACCTGTCACCAATACTTCGGTAAACCCTGCAAGAAGTACAAGTCAGGCGCTGTTTGTAGGGGATTGGGCCATAGACCAACTTTGGTTGTTCTGGTTGGCGCCCATTGTTGGAGCTATTTTGGCCGGCCTACTTTATAAAGTATTTCAGCAGTTGGAAACTAGATAAGGATATACATTCTTTCTAAAGTGCCCCCAAAGGCGCATTCCTCCAATTGGTTGGGATGCGCCTATTTTTTATAGTATATTTAGTGCACCGTAATAACTAAACTGCCACAACCAATGCCTTTATTGATCGTAGTCCTTGGAATACTTCTTTTGTTCCTTTTGGTCGCAAAATTTAAACTCAACGGATTTATATCCTTTGTTTTGGTATCCCTATTTGTTGGAATTGCGGAAGGAATGCAGCCTATTGCCGTTATTAGTTCCATCCAAAAAGGAATCGGGAACATTCTTGGATTTCTTGTATTGATTTTAGGGCTTGGTGCCATGCTAGGCAAGTTGGTCGCCGAAAGTGGGGCCGCACAACGGATAACCACAAAATTGGTAGATAAATTTGGAAAAAAGAATATTCAATGGGCTGTAGTTCTCACGGGATTTATTGTGGGAATACCCATGTTCTACTCCGTTGGTTTCGTAATTTTGGTTCCTCTAGTGTTTACAATTGCCGCGGCCACGGGCCTACCACTGCTTTATGTGGGTTTGCCCATGCTGGCGTCCCTTTCGGTGACCCATGGATATTTACCTCCGCATCCTGCCCCAACCGCCATTGCCGCAACCTTTAACGCAGATATCGGTAAAACCTTGTTTTATGGTATCATAGTTGCCATTCCGGCCATTGTCGTGGCAGGTCCCTTTCTTTCAAGAACAATGGTGAATATCAAGGCTTCCCCTTTAAAGGAATTGATGAACCCTACCATCCTTAAGGATGAGGAAATGCCGGGAACGGGTATTAGCATATTTACCGCCTTACTCCCCGTAATATTAATGGCCATTGCGGCACTTACCACTCTTTTTCTCCCTGCGGATTCCGTCCTTGGGTCCATTTTGGTTTTTTGCGGTGACCCCGTTATGGCCATGCTACTTTCAGTACTGGTAGCGATTTATACCTTGGGATTGGCCCGAGGTAAATCAATGAAGGAAGTCATGGATACCGTAGGCGATGCTGTTAAAGGAATTACCATGGTCTTATTGATCATTGCCGGTGCCGGGGCCTTAAAACAGGTCTTAATCGATAGTGGCGTGAGCGAGTACATTGGTGAGGCCCTGAGCGGCTCTGCCATTTCCCCCTTGGTTTTAGCATGGTTGATCGCAACGATCATTAGGGTTTGTGTGGGTTCTGCTACCGTTGCCGGATTAACGGCCGCAGGTATTGTTTTACCGCTGATCGAAGGAACGGGGACAAGTGCGGAACTCATGGTTTTGGCCATAGGATCGGGAAGCCTCATGCTATCGCATGTCAATGACAGCGGGTTTTGGCTGTTCAAAGAGTACTTTAACCTCTCTATAAAGGATACCCTGAAATCGTGGACAGTAATGGAAACCACCGTAGGGGTTATGGGATTGATCGGCGTTTTGATATTAAATCAGTTTATATAAATACCATTTGATGAGCATATCCAAAAGAATTGGGGAGCTGGGCTTGGAATTGCCTCCGGCTCCCCCACCAGCGGGTCTATACCGACCTATTTTGATAGTAGATAATTTTCTGTATGTATCCGGTCAGGGCCCGGTTTTAAAAGACGGTTCCCTCTACAAGGGACGCGTTGGGGGTGACCTGGACCTTGCGGGAGGAAAACTAGGTGCCAGGCATGTGGGTTTGACCATGTTGTCAACCATCATCACTCATTTTGGTGAAATAGACCGAATTAAGAGGCTGATAAAGACCTTGGGCATGGTCAATTGTACACCTGATTTCCATGACCACCCCTTGGTGATCAATGGTTTTAGCGAACTTATGGCCGATGTTCTTGGTGCAGAAAATGGTGTAGGTGTGCGCAGTGCGGTGGGCATGATGCTTCCGGGAGGTATTGCCGTGGAAATAGAAGCTATGTTCGAACTTCACAAATAAACCCTTTTTAAGGGATGTGTTATTTTAATCTGAAGGCATATACCTAGATAGGCATATAACTATCGAAAAATAAAGTCAATATTAATTAGGTGAAATTATGGAAGAAGAAAATTGGTTTCGGCTAAAAGACAGTTCAAAGATCATTTCCCCATCCTTATTGGTTTATAAGGATAGGGTCGTCCACAATATTGAGGAAATGATACGAATGGCGGGGGATGCGAAAAAGCTTTGCCCCCATGTTAAGACCCACAAATGTGCTGAAATCATTCAGATGCAACTGGAACGTGGCATCACCAAATTCAAATGCGCTACCATCGCCGAAGCCGAATTGCTAGGAAATTGTGGTGCTCCCGAAGTACTTTTGGCCATGCAACCCGTAGGTGCCAATATAAACCGATTCATTGCCTTAATAAAGACCTTTCCCAATACCAAGTTTTCGGCCCTAACGGACAGTATTGCCATAGCGGACCAAATGGCAGCATCGGGCAAAGAGAACCATGTTAAAATCGATCTATATATTGATTTGAACGTGGGCATGAACCGTACTGGAATTGCCCCGGATGAAAAAGCCTTCTATTTGTACGGGCATATTTCCAAAAACCCCCATTTAAATATTCTCGGTCTACATGTATACGATGGTCATCTCAGAAATCCCGATTTTGAAACGAGAAAACAGGAATGTGACCAGGCTTTCGATAAGGTTCTGGAATTAAAGAAAAGAATTATAAAGGCAAATCTGCCCGAACCCGTAATTATTGCCGGGGGCTCCCCTACATTTCCAATACATTGTAAGAGGAAAAATGTCATTGCAAGTCCCGGGACTACCTTATTATGGGACGCAGGGTATGGAGGTCTTTTCCCGGAGATGAAGTTTCTCCCTGCCGCTGTATTGTTCACAAGAATCATCAGCAAACCCAAGGCCGGCATACTATGTTTTGACCTAGGTCATAAATCCATTGCTCCTGAAATGCCCTTTCCAAGAGTGGAATTTTTAAGTCTGAAACATGATAAACAAATTAGCCAGTCAGAAGAGCATTTAGTGGTGGAGTACGATGACCTAAAGGTCATGGAAGTGGGTGCGGAACATTATGCCATCCCCAAACATATATGTCCCACTGTGGCCAAATACGACGAACTTCTGGTAGTGGACACTGGGAAAATTACCGATGCATGGAAGGTAGCCGCCCGTAACCATAAAATCTCCATTTAACATGTTCATCCTGGATGCCCATCTAGATCTTTCCATGAACGCCATGGAATGGAACAGGGACTTAACCTGGCCCGTAGAAGCCATTAGGGAAAGTGAACAAGGAATGACGGACAAACCGGACCGAGGAAAAAACACGGTTTCCTTTGATGCCTTGAGAAAGGGAAATATAGGGGTTTGTGTAGCAACACAGATTGCCCGTTATGTAAAACCTCGTAATAATTTACCCGGCTGGAAATCCCCACACCAAGCATGGGCCCAGACCCAAGGGCAATTGGCTTGGTATAGGGCCATGGAGGGTGCAGGTGAGTTGTTCCAAATCACAACAAAGAAGCAATTTAACAATCACCTAAAAAGATGGAACGAGGACAATGTCAAAACACCAATTGGCTATATTCTTAGTTTAGAGGGTGCGGATTCCATTATCAATATGGATTACCTGCACAAATCCTATGAAAATGGTCTACGGGCTATAGGACCGGCACATTACGGTCCTGGAACCTATGCCTTTGGAACCGATTCCGTAGGTGGTATTGGTCAAAAGGGTAAGGAACTGCTCAAGGAAATCCAAAAGCTGAACCTTATATTGGATGCAACGCATCTGTGCGACCAAAGTTTTTGGGAAACCATGGATGCGTATGTAGGGCCTATTTGGGCTAGCCATAATAATTGTCGGAAATTTGTAGATCATAACCGTCAATTTTCGGACGAACAAATCGAAGAACTTATAGCCCGTAAAGCGGTTATTGGTATGGCCTTGGATGCTTGGATGATGGTACCCAATTGGGTGCGTGGAAAGTCTACCCCGGAAAGCACTGGGGTTTCCCTGGAGCATACCCTACAGAACATCGATCATATTTGCCAACTGGCCGGAAACTCGCTTCATGTGGGAATTGGAACCGATTTGGATGGGGGCTTCGGGTTGGAGCAATCCCCAAAGGATATCGATACCATTGCAGATCTCCAAAAAATTCCTCCACTGCTTGAAAAAAAAGGGTATACAAAGGAAGATATCAGCAACATTATGCACGGTAACTTTGTACGCTTCCTTCAGCTTCATCTACCCGATTGAGAAGTAAAGCAATACAATAATCGAATTTAACACCCCGTTAAGTCCCTGTGGCAGGGTATTTGTTATCTTTATTCCGATTATTGTTTCATCATGATGAACAGACCGTTTTCATTGAGTATATCCTTTTGCCTATTGGTGTTTGGATGGGTTCAGGCCCAAACAGACCTACCTACGCAAAAACCATTGAAGATTGAATCAGTAAATCCAATCGATAATTCGGGCAAGACCAATTCGGGTTCGGTCTTGAATATTCCATCGGTCATAAAAGAACAGCCCAAATTGGATATGACCACAAGAAACCCTGTAAAAATGCTTCCGGACGAAGAACTTGTACAAGCCGGTACCGGACTAAAAATTGATCCGCGCATTGGACCTGGCGAACGCATGAACGGGTCGGGCCAATTCTTCCCAGACCAGTATCTTGGTGACATTAAGAGTAATGGGAAGTTTATTGGCATCGTCTGTAGGGACCATGAATATGTAGATGGTGACCGCGTCAAAATATACGTCAATGACATAGTTGTTGAACACAATCTATTATTAACGGGCGCTTTTAAGGGAGTGAATGTGGACCTACAATCCGGCTTCAACAAAATAGATTTTGAGGCCTTAAACCATGGTTCCTCCGCACCCAATACAGCACAAGTTGATGTGTATGATGAAAACGGGCAACTGCTCTACTCCAATAAGTGGTTATTATCTTCCGGTTCCAAGGCAACACTGATTGTCACCAAAGATTAGTTTTTAATTTTACACCTCTTAAACTTTATCTTTATGAAGCATTTGATGGAAGGATCATCTTCTATTTAATATCTTTAATTTTCAAAATAATCTTCTTTTAATGTCCAAAAATTATAAAGTTGCTGTCATACAGCTCAATTTGAATAATACAGCCGATGAAAATCGGAAAAAATGTGTGGAATGGATCAAGAAAGCGGCCCATCAAGGTGCCGAAGTTATCTGCCTTCCGGAACTCTATAGCAGTCATTACTTTTGTCAAAGTGAGGATGTGGAAAACTTCTCGATTGCCGAACCTCTTGGCGATATCTCCTTTACAGCCTTTAGTGCCTTGGCCAAGGAATTGGGAGTCGTTATCATTGTGCCCTTCTTCGAAAAACGAATGTCCGGCATTTATCACAATAGTGCCTATATCATCGATACCGATGGAAGCCAAGCGGGCTTGTATCGTAAAATGCACATTCCGGATGACCCCCACTTTTATGAAAAATTTTACTTTACACCTGGAGACCTTGGTTTTCAATCCATAAGTACACAAAAGGGAAATATTGGTACGTTGATCTGTTGGGACCAATGGTATCCAGAAGCGGCCCGATTAACCGCATTAAAGGGTGCCGAGGTTCTGTTCTATCCTACCGCGATTGGATGGCATCCTGCTGAAAAGGCCCAATACGGGGAAAACCAGTACGGAGCATGGATGAACGTGATGAAAGGACATGCCGTTGCCAATGGGATTTTTGTGGCGGCCGCAAACAGGATTGGGTTGGAACAATACCTACCGGATACGGATGGAATCGAGTTCTGGGGAAAATCCTTTATATGTGGTCCCCAAGGGGAAATCCTGGCCTTGGCATCCCATGACAAGGAAGAAATCCTTATGGCCGAAGTGGATTTGTCCCTTCAGGAAAATGTGCGACAAAACTGGCCTTTCTTTAGGGACAGGCGTATTGATGCTTTTGGAGATCTCACCAAAAGGGCTTTGGACTAGGTCTTATGGGTAAAAGAAGATTTCCAGCGGAATGGGAGCGACAGAAAGGTGTTTTATTGTGCTTTCCACACAATGGCAAGGATTGGCCTGGGAAGTATGAAGCCATTCAGTGGGCTTTTGTAGAGTTCATTAAAAAAGTTTCCCATTTTGAAACCGTATTTTTAGTTGTTGCCCATGAATCCTTAAAGGAAAAGGTATCCAACTTACTGCTTATGGCTTCGGTTGACCTTGATAGGGTTTCATTTATCATCCATAAAACCAACCGAAGTTGGATGCGCGACTCCGGACCTATTATCGTTAAGAATAATGGAGAATCGGAAGCGATTAATTTTAATTTCAACGGATGGGCCAAGTACAACAATTGGCAATTGGACAAACAGGTGCCTGCGGTAGTTTCAGATTTTTTGAAAGTCCCGCTGACCCAAGCGACTTACAAGGGAAATAAAGTTATTTTGGAAGGTGGCGCCTTGGAAGTCAATGGAAAAGGTACTTTGATCACTACCGAAGAATGTCTTTTACATCCTTCGATTCAGGTTCGGAATACAGGTTATACAAAAGCCGATTATGAAGCTGTTTTCAAGGAATATTTGGGAGTAACCAATACGATTTGGTTGGGAGAAGGGGTCATAGGCGATGACACTCATGGCCATGTAGATGATTTGTGCCGATTTGTAAATGCCGATACCGTAGTGACCGTAGTTGAAACAAATAAGGCGCACAAAAACTATAAAACACTTCAAGATAATGTAGAACGCCTTCGTTCGGCTAGATTGGAAGATGGTAAACCTTTGAGGATTGTAGAATTACCGATGCCAAAACCCATCATTTTCGAGGCATTGGAATTGCCAGCGAGTTATGCAAATTTTCTAATTATCAACGGTGCCGTTTTGGTCCCCACTTTCAATGATTCCAATGACCGAATCGCACTGAACATTTTAGCGGATTGCTTCCCTGACCGAGAAGTCATCGGTATCAACTGTATCGATTTAATTTGGGGCTTTGGAACCTTGCATTGTTTGAGCCAGCAGATTCCGGAGTAGCAAGGTTAGGTTCAAGTTCAAGTTTCAAGTTTCAAGTTCAAACTAAAAAAAACTGGCTGACAACCTGGCAAGCAAAAAACCTTACTTTCTTACCCCAGGCCGATAGGTTTCCGCTGCCCTTTTAAGCACATCGTCCCTGTAATAGGCGGCGTCCTTCCAATTAACATTGATATATCGTTCCGTTTGATCATCAAAATGAGGTGATTTTGGGTCTCCGCTTTGGCCGCCTGCCAATATTGTTTTTGCCTTGACGGTATCGCCAAACTCCACTACGGCGGCAAAACTATTGCCCCGGGTTCCATATATTTTTTTGGCCCCTGGGGTAGAATATCTAGCCCCATACGCCGCCAAGGCACCCCAGCGACCCGATGCAAATCCAACTCCCTCACTGGGCAGGCTATCATTAAATTCCTGAACAATGTCCCCATTCAATCTTTGATAGCGATTTACCTCGCCCCATGGCATTTTCCAAGTACCAAAATCGCTTTCCAATTGGTCGATGACCTCTTCCAAAACTCGTAATCCCTCGTCCGGATGATTTCCAAAATAGACCATTCGTTCCATATCGCTAATTCCAGAAGGTTGTTTTGCCTTTTGTCCCATGGCCGTTCCATAATAGTGGGCCAAAGTCATGGCAATTGATTCCTTTGAGGTTCTAAAGTCCCACTTTTCCAAAATGGCCATGGGCTCCCTCAATTTAGGGTTTTTATCCTCGTGGGAATTATAGGCATTTACCAATCCTGGAATCAAGGCTTTAAAAGCAGGTAAATATGGATCATGGGCCAATTGAATAAGACTATCAATGGTATACCCTTTCCGATCAGTCAATAATTCAATCGCATGAATCCCCCTAAAGTTTTCTTGGTCTTTGGACATATAGTAGGGATACTCCTCTTTTTTAGGACTGAATTCCGCCGCTGAAGTATAGGGTGTGGAGTTACAATTCTGTATCCATCCATTTTCCGGGTTCAGTACCAGAATATTTTCATCAACGGTATGAAGGCCTTGCCAATCGGTTTGAGGAATACTTCCATCCACAGGCTCCGAGTAATCAAAGCTGACATCCCTTTTGGGCACGAAGTTCCCATGGAAATAGGCAATATTTCCTTCGGCATCGGCATAGACCGTATTGTTGGATGAATTGGTACGAATGTCCATCATTTTCCGGAATGCTTCATAACCGTCCTTTTTAGTTCTAACAAAAGACTGTTCCAAAGCGTTTACAGGTTCCCACATCATGGCGGAGGCGGTCCATTGTCCGTCCACCGCATGTGTAATGGGTCCATGGTGGGTACGGTACATGGGGAATGTCCGATCTTGCATTCCTGTGTCCGTTTTATATTTCAGGGTAACCGTAGTGGAATCTACTGGCCGTAGTTCCTCGCCATATTGATAAAACAGGTTTCCATCATTCTTAACGATGGTTTCCTTGAACTCATCCATCACATCCGTATAGGTAGAGGTATGCATCCAACCCGTTTTCTCGTTAAAACCTTGGTACACAAAGAACTGCCCCCAAGTAACGGCTCCATAGGCATTTAGGCCTTCCTCGCTTACCACATGAACCTCGCCCCTAAAATAAAAGGAAGTATGCGGATTGATCAGCAACATGGCGTTCCCGGATTGTGTTAATTTACCCGATATGGCTACGCCGTTGGAGCCTTGAGGCTCTGCATTTTCTTCCTGCTTCTTTATCTTCATCAATTCCATTTCGGGTAGTTCCATCCCACTCTCATAAAAGGACTCGATTTTTCGTGTAGAAATACGTTCGATATCCCCTCCGATACTGCCTTCACTAAAATACATGGGCATCCAGGGTTCAAATCGGGTCAATAATTTTGGTTTGACTTCCGGGTGGGTGTACAAATAGTAATTAATACCATCTGCAAAGGCATCGCACAGTTTTTTTAACCATTCCGGACTTTTCTCGTAGTTGGTTTTGGCCTCTGCTTCGGTCATAAAAAGTTTCGCCCTTAAGTCACTATAAATGGCTTCCTCTCCTTCCACTTCCGCCAGCCTGCCCGTTGCCCAAATATAATTTTGCTCCACCCGATTGAAATCATCCTCACATTGGGCATATAACAGTCCAAAGACGGCATCAGCATCGGTCTTACCATAAATGTGGGGCACCCCAAAATCATCCCTAATAATTTCTATTTCCGCCGCTTGGGCCTTCCATTTTTCAACTTCCGGATTCATTATTTCCTTGGACCCACAGGCCATCAATAGACAAAATACGGCAACGTAAAATACACCTTTCATACACTATTCTTTACGCTTTTGAAGGTACATAAATGTATCCTCTTTTACCAAATTAAGTATACGCTCCTTCATTTTTAAAAAAACAGGGCCGTATGTTATGACGATTGTCAGTTTTTGTACGCTTAAAATCATGTAGCTTTGAATAAACACGGTAATTTGGTAATCTAATCCATTGGTATTTAACCATACCGGTACGCAAAGAAACGGTCCATTGAGAAAAGTTGCTTTATTCTTCATCACGTTATGGTTCATTTCCTGCGGGGATCAAGAGGAAAAGGTCTATCCTAAGAAAATGTTCATGACAGAATCTGTCTATGCCTCGGTTACGGTTCAACCGGATAGTCTTTATCAGGCATTTGCCGCCGTATCCGGAATTTTGAAAAATAATTTGGTGGAAGAGGGCGATTTGGTCAAAAATGGAGATCCTTTGTTACAGATTATAAACTCCGCACCAGAACTCAATGCGGATAATGCCCGATTAAACCTGAATTTGGCAGAGGAAAATTACAAGGGCAGTGCCGCCGTTCTAACCGCATTGGAGGATGAAATTCAAGCAGCCCTACTTGCCTTAAGGAACGATTCTATCAATTATTTTCGGCAAAAAAGACTTTGGGAGCAACAGATCGGTTCCCAAGTACAGTTTGAGAATAAAAAATTGGCCTATGAACTCTCCCAAAACAAATTTCGATTGGCTAAAAATCGCTACGATCGCACAAAAAAAGAACTTTCCACGCAATGGCAGCAAGCCCGTAACAGTTATGAAACCGCAAAAACCAATGTAGCGGATTTTACAGTTAAAAGTAAAATAAACGGAAAAGTATATGCGCTTTTTAAGCAACCCGGGGAAATTGTAACCACTATGGAACCTTTGGCAGCGGTAGGCAGTAAGGATGTATTTATAATCGAGTTGCTTGTGGACGAAGTGGATATTGTAAAAATCTCCCTAGGGTTGCAAGTACTGGTTACCTTGGATGCCTATAAAAACAACGTTTTTGAAGCATCCATCCATAAAATTTATCCAAGAAAAGATGAACGTTCACAGACGTTCAAGGTTGAGGGTATTTTTAAAGACCCCCCAAAAACCTTATATCCGGGATTGGCAGGGGAGGGTAATATCATTATTGCTGAAAAGGAAAATGTATTGACCCTGCCCAAATCCTATTTGATCAATGGGAATCAAGTACGTACAAATGAGGGGATCGTACAGCTGAAAATTGGACTGCAGAGCCTAGATCAGGTGGAAGTTCTGGACGGAATAGATGAAAACACCCCCATCCTAAAGCCCGAAGAATGACCAACTGGAGTGTCATCTTAAAAATTGCACGAACACATCTAACGACCAAGATGAAAAGTACAGTGACCGCTGCCCTAGGTGTAACTTTTGGTATAGGGGCCTATATTACCATGGCCGGCTTCATGACCGGGTTGAACAACCTACTCGACGGACTAACCCTTAATCGTACACCCCATATTCGATTATACAACGAAATTGCACCTTCCAAAAAGCAACCCGTTTCCCTATATACCGATTTTAAGGGGGCGTTCAATGTCGTTACATCCATAAAACCCAAGGAAACTCAAATAAAAATTCACAATGCACTGCCCATTTTAAAGTATCTTAAAACCAAAGAGGACGTTAAGGGCGCTACCCCGCAGTTGCAGGCCCAGATTTTCTATCTTTCAGGTTCAATAGAATTAGGGGGTATTCTGATTGGGGCCGACATTATGGAAGAAGCCCGACTTTCCAACATCAACGACTATATTGTATCGGGTAGTCCAGAAGCCTTAAAAAACAACGCCAATGGCATTTTACTTGGTGCGGGGCTCGCGGATAAAATGTCGCTCTCGGTAGGTGACCGAATTCAGGTTGCCACGGTTTCGGGCTCCATTTTCCCCCTAAAAATTGTAGGTATCTATCAAAGCGGATTGGCAGAAATCGATAATGCCCAGAGCTATGTGAACCTGAAAACGGCCCAACGAATTTTAGGGCAACCTGAAAACTATATCACGGACATTCATATAAAATTGTTTGATATAGAAGCGGCGCCCGCTATGGCAAAAAGGTTGGAGAGACAATTTGATATCCAGGCCATAGATATCAAAGAAGCCAATGCACAGTTCGAAACAGGGTCAAGCATACGAAACCTTATTACCTATGCTGTTTCCCTCACCTTGTTGATCGTTGCCGGATTCGGTATTTATAACATTCTCAATATGCTGATCTATGAGAAAATGAAGGATATTGCCATCTTAAAAGCCACGGGGTTTTCGGGAAGGGACGTGTCCCTTATTTTCATCAGTCAGGCAGTCATTATTGGGCTTTTGGGCGGTATTCTGGGCCTTATGGTTGGGTTTGGACTTTCGGTATTGATAGACAACACACCTTTTGAGACCGAGGCACTTCCCACAATAAAAACCTATCCCATCAATTATAATCCGCTCTATTATGTCATAGGTATCGGCTTTGCCTTACTATCCACCTTTATCGCCGGATATCTACCTGCCAATAAAGCAAAAAATATGGATCCGATTAAAATAATCAGGGGAACCTAAAGCCCCAAACCTACGTCATGAAATTAGTACTTGAAACAAGGAACATCAATAAACACTTCTACAAACCCAAGGATTTCCATGTGCTAAAGGATATTTCCTTTGGGATTCAACCCGGGGAATTTACCTCAATAGTAGGAAAGTCCGGTTGTGGAAAATCTACGTTGCTTTATATTCTGTCCACTATGGATACGGAATATACAGGTGAACTTTATCTAAATGGTCAACTAATAACGGGTAAATCCAATGAGGAACTTTCAAGGATAAGAAACAGGCACATAGGGTTTGTATTTCAGTTTCATTATCTTCTCTCGGAATTCAGCGTACTTGAGAACGTGATGCTACCCGCAAAAAAACTCGCCGAAAAATCCTTGGAGGAAATTGAACATGACGCCCAAGAAAAATTGAAAATGCTCCATATTGGGCATTTGGCCCAACAAAGGGCTTCCCGCATTTCTGGTGGTGAAAAACAACGTGTGGCCATAGCCCGTGCATTGATCAATAACCCTACCATTCTAATGGGCGATGAACCCACTGGAAACCTAGATAGTCATAATTCTGAAAATGTCTTTAATATCTTTAAGAATCTTGCCCAAGAAAAGGGGCTTTCCCTTTTGGTAGTAACCCACGACAATGATTTTGCTAAACGTACGGATCGCATCATTGAAATGGAGGATGGCAGCATATTGAAATAGTCATCCCAAGAACATCTGAAATCAAATGAATGGAACTTTTGTTATAAGATCAATTTTTTGTTGGCTTCTTAAAGTTATTCCATACACTTCTAAACAAAAAGGTATTTTTGCATCATGGCAGAAAAAAAGGTTAGTATCCTACAGGCATTTAAAACCATCATTTGGCCCAGAAGAAAACTGGTTTTTATTGGACTCTTGCTCATCGTAATCAGTAAGGCGGCAAGTTTTGTGGCCCCGGTGTCCCTTCGGTACTTTTTGGATGATATTGTTCCCAATAAGGACTATGACTTTTTAAAAATTCTGGTAATCGTTGTAATTCTTTCGTTTCTGGTACAAGCCATTATGTCCTTTCTATTGACAAAAGTACTGAGTATACAGGCGCAGTTTATGATATCGGAACTACGTGCACAGGTTCAAAAAAAAGTACTTGCCCTGCCCATTCGTTTTTTTGACAATACAAAGTCGGGCGCACTGGTATCCAGAATCATGAGCGATGTGGAGGGTGTACGCAACCTTATAGGAACCGGCCTTGTACAATTGGTTGGAGGAACCATTACGGCGGTGGTTTCCCTTATCCTCTTGTTACGTATTAGCCCCACCATGACCTTGCTGACCTTTATTCCCTTAATATTGTTTGCAGTCATTGCCTTAAAAGCCTTCAAGATCATTAGACCCGTTTTTAGGGAAAGAGGCAAAATAAATGCAGAGGTGAAAGGCCGAC
This sequence comes from Maribacter sp. 4G9, assembly GCF_002742265.1. Classification (GTDB taxonomy): domain Bacteria; phylum Bacteroidota; class Bacteroidia; order Flavobacteriales; family Flavobacteriaceae; genus Maribacter. Next base: position 53,258 of record NZ_MDGL01000045.1, on the reverse strand, counting down.
TAACGGAAACTCTTGGAGGAATACGGGTCATTAAAGGCTTTAATGCCGAAGAACAAGAAGGAAAAGTATTTGAAGAAGGCGTGGAACGTTTATACCAAAATGTAAAGAAAAGCTTAACGGCCACAGCGGTAATGACAAGTTCCTCCACCTTTCTTTTAGGATTGGCCACCACAGGCATTATGATGGGTTTTGGAGGGTACAAAATGATGCAGGGCGAATTAAGTACGGGTGAATATTTTGAATTTACCTTTCTATTGGCCCTTATGGTCGCCCCCATCGTTCAAATGAGCAATATAGGAAGTCAGCTTACCGAAGCCTTGGCCGGATTGGACCGTACCGAAGAACTTATGAATCAAGTGACCGAAGCGGATGATAAGGACAGGACCATTGAGCTAGAACAAATAAAAGGCGACATGCGCTTTGAAGATGTTTCCTTTGCCTATGAGGAGGACAAGGAGGTATTGCACAATATCAGTTTTGAGGCCAAGGCCGGGGATGTCATAGCGCTTGTTGGGAGCTCCGGTTCCGGAAAATCGACTATTGCAGGTTTGGCGGCCAGTTTTTTAAATCCGGATTCAGGAACCATAACCATTGATGGTATTGACCTTTCAAAGGTTGACCTGACCAGTTTCCGACAGTTTTTGGGAGTAGTCCTACAGGACGACTTTCTATTTGAAGGCACCATCCGTGAAAATATTCTTTTCCCCAGGCCGGATGCTACCGAGCAAGAACTACGGGATGCCGTTAAAGCTGCTTATGTTGATGAATTCACCGATAGATTTGATGATGGTCTGGACACGGTCATTGGGGAGCGTGGGGTAAAACTTTCAGGCGGCCAACGACAACGTATCGCCATTGCACGTGCCGTACTGGCAAATCCCCAAATTTTGATACTGGACGAAGCCACTTCCAACCTGGATACCGAGAGCGAATCCCTAATCCAGAAAAGTTTGGCTCAACTTACCAAAGGCCGAACCACTTTCGTAATTGCCCACCGTTTGAGTACCATTAGAAAGGCCGATCAAATCTTGGTCATTGAAAATGGTCGCATAGCCGAACAAGGCACCCATGAAGAGCTGATTGCTACCGAGGGTAGATATTACAATTTGTTTACGTATCAGGCGAGGATATAGTTGGCTGTTAGCTAAAAAACGTAAGTTCAAGCGCAAATAAAAATTCAATATAAACTATTCTGAATAGTAACTTCCAGTTTCTAGTTTCTCGTGCAAAATTAAATTTTCGGTTTGTCTTGTTATTGATTCTTGAATTTGAACTTGACTCTTGAATTTGAACTTGAATTTATTAGAGTTCCTCAGGGGCAAGCTCCACTTCCAGTCCGTCCATAGACTCCGTAATATGCAATTGACAACCCAGTCGGCTATTTTCGCGTACGTTAAAAGCCTCCGCTAGCATCGCCTCTTCATCGTCACTTTTCTCCGGTAAGTTATGGTCAGATTTTACATAGCATTGGCAGGAAGCGCACATGGCCATTCCTCCGCAAATCCCGATAGTTCCTTCAGGAGCCAATTCATAGGAACGAACAACTTCCATGAGGTTCATGTTCATATCGGTTGGGGCATCTACTTCGTGCCGTACACCGTCACGGTCGGTTATTTTGATTTTGATATCGGACATAGTCCATATAGTTTATTAGTGGGTTAGTGGGTTAGTGGGTTAGTGGGTTAGTAAAAAAGTTTAAATTAAATAATGTTTATTTCATTGACTTAATAAATGAATATAGCATTTTAGATATTTCATTTGTTTCATTTATCAGCTTCAGAGCCAAAGCCGAATCAATATAGTTTAATCGTTTGGCAAGATACAACATAGACCTAAGTTCACTATTGGAGGCCAATGAAAAATAAAGAAAACGTTTAAAATCTGGGTTGGAGCTTCTTTCAAACCCTTCGGCTATATTATTTGAAATTGATACTGAGGCTCTAGTAATCTGATCTCTAAATCCAAAATCTTTACTATCCGTAAAATTTTGATAAACTAAAACCGCCAAATCTTGCGCCTTTTGCCAGACCACTAAATCCTCAAATCGTTGAATGGTCACTTTGTTCTGCTATTTTAAAAATTTGAATATGTGCAATTCCATCCGCTACACTATCTCACAATCCTCTATTTCATTATCCACTATTTCACTAACTCACTATTTCACATTATGTAATTTCCTTTATTACTGCTTTGGGAGCTTCTTTTTTTGAGCCATCAAATCCGTTAATACCTCCAACGGTCGTGTACTTTAGAACGTATTTTTTATCAGGAAATATTCTTTGATAGGCACTTTGACACATCAATGTGGCTTCATGGAAACCACACAAAATCAATTTGAGTTTACCGGGATACGTATTAACATCCCCAATGGCGTAGATTCCGGGAACATTGGTTTGATAGTCGAACGTGTCTACTTTAATGGCATTTTTTTCAATTTCCAAACCCCAATCCGCGATGGGTCCTAATTTGGGTGAAAGTCCAAACAAGGGTATAAAATTATCTACCTCCAAAGTAATATCTTCGGCGGCGTTGGTAGTTTTCCGTATCGAAACCGATTCTAATTGCCCTTCGCCTTGTAAGCCTACTATCTCTCCAGGGGTTATTAGGTTGATCCTTCCTTGATTTTTGAGGTTTTGTACCTTTTCAACGGAATCCAGGGCCCCTCTAAACTCGTTTCTTCGGTGTACCAAGGTCACTTCGGATGCAACATCGGCCAAAAATATGCTCCAATCCAAGGCAGAATCACCACCACCTGCAATAACGACCCTTTTATCACGATACACCTCAGGGTCTTTAATCATATAGGACACCCCGTTATCCTCATATTCCGAAAGATTCTCCAACAAGGGTTTTCTGGGCTCAAAACTTCCAAGCCCTCCGGCAATGGCCACTACCGGAGCGTTATGTTGGGTCCCCTTATTTGTGGTGACCACAAACGTACCATCAGCTTGTTTTTCAATGGTTTCAGCCCTCTCCCCTAAAGTAAAAGCCGGTTGGAAAGGTTTAATTTGTTCCATGAGGTTATCCACCAAATCACCGGCAAGAACTTCCGGAAAACCTGGAATATCATAGATCGGTTTTTTGGGATAAATCTCGGAACATTGTCCACCCGCCTGTGGCAAGGCATCGATAAGATGGCATTTTAATTGTAATAATCCTGCTTCAAAAACGGCAAAAAGACCTGTTGGACCGGCCCCTATAATAAGAATATCTGTTTTAATCATGTATAGCACTATTAGCTGGCTAAACTACTCGCGGGAAGGTTTAAAAATTATGATTTTTGTCACGTTATCATTCAACATTGATAACCTCTTCAATCTGGGGAGCATACTTTTTTATGGTCATCTCAACGCCACTTTTTAGTGTCATTTGATTTACGCTGCATCCTACACAGGCACCATGAAGTTTTACCTTTACGGAATTTCCGTTATCAATTGAAATAAGGGAGATGTCCCCGCCATCGCTCTGTAAAAAAGGGCGGATTTCCTCCAAGGCCTTTTCCACTTTTTCATTTAGATCATCCGAAGTCATTGTTGTCATAACTACTTCTTTTTAACGGCAGAACAGCCTGCCATTGTTGTTATCTTTATTGCCTCAGTCGGCGGAATATTTTTATTTCTATCCACTACCTGTTGCACCACATTTTTGGTAAGTTCCTCAAAGGCAGCTTCAATGGGCGTAGCGGTTTGCAAGGCAGCCGGCCTTCCTACATCTCCAGCCTCCCGGATACTCTGTACCAAGGGAATTTCACCCAAGAAAGGAACGTTTAGGTCTTCAGCCAAGTGTTTAGCACCTTCCTTGCCAAATATATAGTATTTGTTATCTGGAAGTTCCGCAGGAGTAAAATAGGCCATATTTTCTACAATTCCTAAAACAGGCACGTTAATGGAATCCTGTTGGAACATGGCCACACCTTTACGGGCATCGGCCAAGGCGACCTCTTGTGGCGTACTTACCACTACGGCACCCGTTACAGGCATCGCCTGCATGATACTCAAATGGATATCCCCGGTACCGGGCGGTAAATCCAACAACATAAAATCTATTTCTCCCCAATGGGCATCGAAAATCATTTGGTTCAAGGCCTTGGAAGCCATGGGTCCACGCCAAATTACCGCCTGATTGGGTTGGGTAAAGAATCCAATGGACAATAATTTTACCCCGTAATTCTCTACGGGCTTCATTTTGGATTTCCCGTCCACATTCACCGCCAAGGGTTTTTCATGGGCCACATCGAACATAATGGGCATGGACGGACCGTAAATATCGGCATCCAAAAGCCCCACCTTGAATCCCATTTTTGCCAAGGTAACGGCCAAATTGGCGGTAACCGTAGATTTACCAACCCCTCCTTTTCCTGAGGCCACCGCAATGATATTCTGAATACCAGGAATTGGCTTTCCTTTAATTTCATTGACTTTAGGCGGGGTAGCAGGAACATCTACCTTGATATTGACCTTTATCTTTGCCTTTTCGTATACATCCTTATGGATGGCCTTAAGAATTTCCACCTCCGTTTTTTTCCTGGCTTGAAGACTCGGGTTTTTTATGGTAATATCCACCTCGACCTCATCCCCAAAAATCTGTATGTTTCGTACGGCCCCGCTCTCCACCATATTCTGGCCCTCACCTGGAACGGTAATGGTTTCCAATGCCTTTAAAACGTCCTTCTTATCTATCATCATTATGTAAATTCATTCTAAACAACAAAGATAATCCTTAGGCATGAGATTAAGAAGCTATTATATTGAAATTGAAGATAAAGCAATAAGAACTGCCTATCCTATGAACACTTTAAAAATGTTTTCCAAGCATATTAAATAACAATAATAAATTATGAATCGGTCGAATGTAGTATTTTAGGCCAAAACCAATACTATCTATCCATGCGGCACACCTTCAAAACAAAACCATTTCTCCTCGTCTCGCTTTTTTTGGTCTTCCTGATATATGCCTGTGGAGGGACGAAGCACGAATTCACAAAAAGGGACATAAAGCGAGCTCAAAACTTGGTGGGCGTTGCCTTTACCAAAAAACAGCTCGATACGCTTTACCCTTACTTGGAAAGAAACAGGGAGGGCTATGACTCCTTGCGCACGTACCAATTGGATTATACGGTCTTCCCAGCCATCAAATTTGACCCTTTGCCGTTAAATTTTAATCCCAAACCGCAAGCGGAATTTCCATCGTGGGAAATTCCCAATGACGTGGAACTGCCCACCATCAAATCGGAGTTGGCTTTTTATACCATTCCGCAATTGGCCTCTTTGATCAAAAACAAAAAGATTACATCGGTTGAATTGACCCATTTTTTCATCGACAGAATAAAAAAGTATGATAATGTTCTACAATCCACTATTACCATAACGGAGGAATTGGCCATGGAACAGGCAAAAAAAATGGATGCCGAATTATACGCAGGGAAATACCGTGGCATTTTACACGGGATTCCATTTGGCGTGAAAGACTTGATTTCGGTGAAAGGATATAAAACGACTTGGGGTGCGGAACCTTATAAAAATCAGGAATTTGATATGACGGCAACCGTAGTCGAAAAACTTCAGGATGCAGGGGGCGTATTGATCGCGAAACTGGTATCCGGTTCACTGGCCCGTGGCGATGTTTGGTTTGGTGGGAAAACCAAAAATCCATGGGATATTAAACAGGGCGCAAGCGGTTCATCGGCAGGTTCGGGTTCGGCTACTTCGGCAGGACTGGTTCCCTTTGCACTGGGTACCGAAACCTTGGGAAGCATTACCTCTCCCAGCACCCGAAACGGTATTACAGGCCTACGCCCTACTTATGGTCGGGTGAGCAGGTATGGCGTTATGAGCTTGAGTTGGTCCATGGACAAAATTGGTCCTATGGCCCGCAATGCCCAAGACTGCGCTATTGTTTACAGCATCATATCTGGAAAAGATCCAAAAGACCCCACTACCACTGACTACCCTTTTGGGTTTGACAAAAACAAGGATGTTACTACCCTTAAGGTAGGATATCTAAAGAAAGATATTGACAAGGATACTTCAAAATCAAAGGACAATATGGTAAAGGCCTTGGAGGTATTTAAAAAGATGGGGGTGAAAATGGAAAGTCTAGAATTGCCTAAAGACGTCCCTTTCAATAGTTTTGATATTATTTTGAGGGCCGAGGCAGGTGCCTTTTTTGATGACTTGGTACGTTCTTCCGACGTGGACAAAATGGTGGAGCAGGACCAAAGCTCTAGGGCCAATTCCCTTCGTCAGGCGCGATTTATTCCAGCGGTAGAATACCTACAGGCCAATCGGCATCGGGAAGTTTTAATAGAGAAGATGCATGAATTGATCAAAGATTACGACGTCATCATCTCACAATCATTTGGCAATAGACAGTTGGTCATTACCAATTTAACGGGACACCCTGTAATCGCCATTCCAACTGGGTTGGACAAGGACAAACACCCAACCAGCATCACTTTGGTGGGAAATCTGTATGATGAGGCCAGTATCCTTTTATTGGCAAAAGCCTTTCAAGAACAAACGGAATTTGACGAAATGCACCCGGAAGGGTATACAGATTAAACCTTTCGCCCGTCCAGCAAATTGATAATCCGTGAGCCATAGGCCGCATTTTTTTCGGAATGTGTTACTTGGATAATGGTTACTCCTTCTTCCTGGTTTAATTTTTTGAACAGCTCCATTATTTCTTCACTCTGTTGGGAGTTAAGATTACCCGTTGGCTCATCGGCTAAAATCAATTTGGGATTGGCGATCAATGCCCTGGCGACCCCAACAAGCTGTTGTTGCCCTCCACTTAGCTGTGCAGGGAACAAATCCTTTTTTCCGACGATATTAAATCGATCCAACATATCGGCCACCATGGCCTTACGCTCAGAGCCTTTAAACTTTTTATACAACAGGGGCATCTCCAAGTTTTCCTGAACAGTTAAATCATCTAGGAGATGATAGGATTGAAAAACAAAACCGATATATTCCTTATACAGGTTGGAACGGTGCTTTTCTTTTAGGGTGTGCACGGATTCGTCCAAGAAATTATATTCGCCCTCGTCAAAGGTGTCCAACATTCCTATAACGTTAAGCAAAGTGGATTTACCAGAACCCGAAGGTCCCATTACGGAAATAAACTCGCCTTCCGCTACCTCTAGATTGATATCCTTCAATAAAAAAATCCGCTGACCCCCGGAGTTGACCCACTTGAAAATATTTTTTAGTTGTAATAACATAGATGTTAGATATTAGATGTTAGAAATTAGATGTTAGATGTTAGAAATTAGATGTTAGATATTAGACGATAGTTTTTAGACCATCACAAAAAAGATGAAACTTATTCAGTCCGCAGACTTTTTACAGGGTTGGCCTTGGCGGCTTTTATCGCCTGAAAACTTACCGTAAGGATGGTTACGCCCAATGCTCCCAACATAGCCAAAGCAAAAATCCACCACTTTAAAACTACCCGATACGGATATTCCTGTAGCCATCCGTTCATAATGAAATAGGCAATGGGGACAGCGATAAAACAAGAAATGATGACCAGCTTTAAAAAGTCTTTGGAAAGCATATTCCAAACGTTGAATATAGTTGCCCCCAACACCTTGCGAACACCAATTTCCTTCTTGCGCTGCTCAGCAACAAAGGATGTAAGTCCAAAAAGCCCAAGGCAACTGATCAGGATGGCCAAAGCTGTAAAGACCCCGGACAAGGTTCCAATGCGTTCTTCCGAAGCAAATTTTTCCCCGTACTGACTATCCACAAACTCATATTCAAAAGGGATATCCGGGAAGTGCTCCTTGAACACTCTTTCTACTACCGCCAAATTCTGTCCAGCACTTTGGTCCGGGTTCAATCTGAGGTTATAATAACTGGAATTATTGAACCGATCATATACGTAAATACCTTGTTTCACGGGTTCGTAAGGGGATTGGGTAATCATGTCCTGTACTACGCCGATAATTTTCAAGGGAGGCCCTGGGTCTTCCTCGTCATCGTCCTTTAGAAGTTTACCAACTGGGTCTGGCATGCCCAAATATTTTTTAGCGGTTTCATTGATAAGTACGCCCAAGGAATCCGTGGCATACTCCCTTGAAAAATCCCTGCCCTCTACTATTTTTAAGTTGAGCGACTTGGCATATTCCGGTGAAACCTCGGTCCAGGCCAAATCTTCCTGAAAACCTTCCGGTTTTCCTTCCCAGGTAAATCCACTTCTATTGGACCAAATTTGCGTTGTGGGACTACTGGAAGTGGACATTTCTACCACTGCTCCGGAACCTATAAATTCACTGCGCATTAAATCATATTTTCCCTCAAAATCTTGACTGAACGTTGGAATCTGGATAAGCCCTTCCTTATCATAGCCTACAGGTCGGTTTTTGGCATAGTTGATCTGCTGCATTACGATAACGGTGCCAATGATAAATGCCACGGAAACCGTAAACTGTAACACAACCAATATTTTCCTAGGAAGACCTGCGTACTTCCCTGCTTTAAAAGAACCTTTTAGGACATCTACAGGTCTAAAGGAGGAGAGATATAACGCAGGATAACTTCCCGCCAATAAGGAAGTGAACAAGATAAACCCAAGAGATACCAGCCAAAACGTGCCATTGGCCCAAGGAAAGGAGATTTCCTTTCTAGACAGTTCATTAAAACCGTTCAATGAAAGAAGTACCATGACCAAAGCCAAAACAAATGCGAAAAGGACCACCAAAAAAGACTCACTTAAAAACTGATAGACCAACTGACCCTTCTGGGAACCTATGGATTTACGAATACCTACTTCCTTGGCCCGTTTTTCTGATCGTGCCGTACTTAAGTTCATAAAGTTGATGCAGGCCAACAGTAACACAAATGCCCCAATAATGCCAAAAAGCCAAACATACTTGATGCGGCCGCCTACTTGTTCCCCATTTTCAAAACTGCTCCTGAGATGCCAATCCTCCATGGGAAATAGAAAAATTTGTGGATTGAACTCCGCGCTATTCTCATTCAAGGTCTTTTTTATATCCTTTATTTTGTTGGTAACACCCGCCATGGTGGTATTATCCGCAATTTGTACGAACATTTGAAAGGAATTGTTGCCCCATTGGTCCTCCGCATTTCGTATCCATTCATTATTGGCCAAGTACTTTTCCCAAGGAATGATAAATTCAGTATCATTGAAGGTGTTATTAAAAGGAATATCCTTGTAAACGGCACTAACGTTCATATCATGCTCGTTGCTTACTTTGATGGTTTTTCCAATGGGGTCTTCACTGCCAAAAAGTGCATTGGCCGTGGATTCCGATAACATAATGGAATTGATCTCCCTTAATCCGTCCCTTTCCCCTTTTATGATTTCCAGATTAAAAAGTTCTGGGCCCACGCGCTGCATATAATTGCCCGGTCTGGAAATACTCTTCTCCCCGTACTTTAGGTAATGGTCATTGGTCCAAGAACACATGATCAAATGCTCAAAATTGTCACTATAACCGTCTCTCAGCGCCATTTCAAGAGGTCTGGGTATGGCAGGTCCCGTGCCTGTTTCCCCATTAAATGTTTGGGATTGAAAAACCTGGGCGATTTTTCCCTTGTTCTTAAAATAGCTATTATAGGAAAGTTCGTCCTGTATCCAAAGGCCTATGATCAAGGTAACCGCCATACCAAGGGCCAGCCCACCAATATTGATAACCGAATACCCCTTATTTTTTAAAAGGTTTCTCCAAGCGATTTTTAGATAGTTTTTAAACATGATTGATGAATTTTTTGATGCTTTGACTACGCTCAGCACAGGTTGATGATTTATATAAAGACTTTCCTTTTTTTTAAATGTGTCACTCTGTGCGTAAACTTTTTATTGGATTCACCTTAGCTGCCTTTATCGCTTGATAACTTACCGTTAGAATGGCCACTAGTAAGACCCCAATAACTGCAGTTCCAAAAACCCACCATGGCATGCTCGTTCGGTAGGTATAATTTTCTAACCACTGTTTCATAAAATGGTATGCAACGGGAACCGCGATAAGACCGGAAACAATTATCAAAACCACAAATTCTTTGGAAAGTAATTGGAATAAGCTCGGAACGGAAGCACCCAAAACTTTTCGGATGCCAATTTCCTTGGTGCGCTGCTCAGCCATAAAAGTGGCCAATCCAAAAAGACCTAGACAGCTAATGAATATTGCAAGAATCGAGAAAATTTCAGACAATTTTCGCATACGTTCCTCAGTCTTGAACTTTTTTTCAAAGGCAGCATCTACAAATTGATAGTTGAGCGGAACACCGGGCGAGAACTTACCAAAGACCGTTTCGATTTGCCCGAGGGATGCCGCAAGGCTTTTTCCATATACCAGTTTTAAATTAATCCAATTGGTCTGATTATAATTTATGGAATATATGGCCGGCTTAATGGGCTCAAAAGGTGATTCGGTCAATAGGTTCTTAACCACCCCAATGACCTCATGTTGCCCATCATACCAACGAATCTTTTTACCAATCGGATTTTCCAATCCCATATACTTTACAGCAGCCTCATTTAAGATGTAACTGGTAGAGTCCGAAGCAAAATCCCTAGAAAAATCCCGTCCTTGGGCCAAATCCCAGTCGACAGTATTTCCATAATCATGGGATACATAAAAAGCAACAATATTGGTAACAAAATCGGGGTCTTTACCTTCCCATTCATAACCGGCATTACTGTTCCAGACCTCGGTCAAAGGACTTGAGGATTCCGCCATTTCCTGTACCACGCCAGTTTCTTTCAAAGCATCGCGAAGCGCATTGTATTTGCCTTGATAATCTTCTGTAGTTTTTTCGACCATGACCAATCCATTTTTGTCGTACCCAACAGGTCGGTCCTTGGAATGTTGAATCTGCCGATTAACCACCACCGTACCGGCTACCAGAATTATGGAAACCGTAAATTGAACGACAACCAGCACTTTACGGAATGATGTCGCCGACCTTCCTGTACGGATAGTTCCCTTTAACACCTTTACAGGACGGAAAGAGGAAAGGTATACTGCCGGATAACTTCCGGCCAAAAGACTCGTAACCAAAATTAATCCTGCACAAATAATCCAAAAAATAGGGTTGACGAAAGGAAACAAAATCTGTTTGTTGGCCAATTGATTGAAAAAAGGCAGGAATAACAATACAAGTCCACATGCCAAAATAAAGGCACAAAGGGTAACCAACAAAGATTCGAACATGAACTGACCGACCAATTGGTTCCTCCGGGAACCCACTGTCTTTCTTATCCCTACTTCCTTGGCACGTTTTTGGGCCCTGGCCGTGCTTAAGTTCATAAAATTGATACAGGCCAACAGTAGCACAAATATGCCTATAATGCCAAACATACGTACATATTGGATAGTTCCCCCAACGGATTGTCCATTCTGAAAAGTAGACCGTAAATGCCAATCCTCCATAGCATGCAGAAATATTTGAGGATTGCTCCGTTTAGTGCCCTCGGGTAGATGCTGGTATAGAACATTCTTTATTTTATCACTAACGGATTGCATGGAAGAATTGTCCGCTATCTGTGCATAAAGCAAATAAGAATTATTGTCCCATAACTTTTGATCGCGCGCCGTCTTCACCCAATCGTTCATGGTCACATACAACTCCCAAGAAGCGACAAATTGAAGTGCCTTTGGCTCAGAAAACGCACTAAGGGCATCAAAAATATTAGCATTTTTCGGTAAATTTTTAAAAACACCTTTCACCGTAACCACAGCGTCGTTATTCAATTGCATCGTTTTTTCCATAGGATCTTCATCACCGAAAAACGCTTTAGCAGTAGATTCAGAGATGATAATAGCATTGGGATTACTGAGTGCATTGTGATTACCCTTCAACATAGGAAACGAGAACATACGAAGGAAACCTTTTTCCATAAAAGCCCCGTATTCATTCAGGTGCTTATCTTTTAAGGACAACACATTGTCTCCGGGAAAGGAACTCATGACCACCTCATCAAAATCGTCACCGTATGTGCTACGCAATTCATCCGCCAGTGGATAGGGATGATTGTACCGGGTTCGGGTTTCCCCATTTCCAGTCTTGTTCATCAAAACCTGAGCTATGCGTTCATGGTTTTTAAAATTGGTATTGAAGGATAATTCATCATGTACCCATAAGCCAATGAATAGGGCCACTGCAATACCCAACGCAAGACCTCCAATATTTATGATGGTATATCCCTTGTTTTTAAAAAGATTGCGCCAAGCGATTTTCAGATAGTTTTTAAACATGATTGATGATTTTTTGATGCTTCGACTAAGCTCAGCACAGATTGATGTTTTAATAAAGACTTTCCTTTTTTTATAATTGTGTCACTCTGTTCGTAAACTTTTTATGGGGTTCGCCCTTGCGGCTTTGATCGCTTGAAAACTAACGGTAACAAAGGCTACTATCAGGGTCAATCCTCCGGATATGAGGTAAACCCACCATGATATATCTATTCTAAAAGCAAATTCTTCCAGCCAATTGCTCATAAAATACCAAGAAACCGGTATGGCAATCAGGATGGAAACAAAGACCAACTTCAAAAAATCTTTTGAAAGCAGGCCCGTAATGGTGCCCACGGAAGCACCAAGGACTTTACGAACCCCTATTTCCTTGATTCTATTTTCCGCAACATAACTTGCCAAACCGAACAAGCCCAGGCAAGAGATAAAAATGGTCAAAAGCGTAAATATATTGGCGAGTTTCCCCGTGGTACGCTGGTCGTTGAACTTTTTGGCATAAGCGGCGTCCACAAATTCATAGTTAAAGGGATATTCCGGATTGTATTTATTAAAAATACGTTCGGCCACGGCCAAGTTTTGCGCCGTGTTCACCTCTGGGTTCATTCTCATATGAATGACATTGAACCATCCTTTGGCACCTTCTATGACCATAGGTTCTATTTTTTGGAAGGGAGAATTGTACACAAAGTCCTTTATCACCCCTATAATATGCCAATCAATGCCGTTGTCCTTTATTTTCTTACCAATAGGGTCTTCAAAGCCCATTAACTCCAGGGCAGATTGATTTAATATTGCTGCGGTAGAATCCGTTGGGTATTTTTGAAGATCAAAATCCCTCCCTTCTATAAGTTCGAGTCCCATGGTATTTACCACACCATCATCGGAAATCAATCTATGGATAATGGTCTTATCCTGCCCATTTTTACCCTCCCACTCAAAACCCCAAGTATTGCTCCAACTCTCGGTAATGGGTGAATTGGTCTTGGTTACCGATGTAAAGGCCCCGGATTCAAGTAATTCGGTCTTTATCAAATCATAGTTCTTCTCCATATCACCTTCAAGAGAACTATAGATCAGGTTGTTCTTAGCGTATGCCAATTGCCTATTTTGAACTTTATGAAGCTGTTGGGTTATTATCAGGGAAGCGGTTATAAGCACTATAGCTACCGAAAATTGGAGAATGACCAAAACTTTTCTTGGTGTAACCATCGCGTCCACTTTTTTAAAAGTACCCCGTAATACCGATGATGGTTTGAACCCCGATAGATATAGGGCCGGATAACTACCGGCCAACAATCCCGTGAAAATAGTGACCCCAATGGCAACCATCCAAAAACCGATACTCGCCATATTCAATGATAGTGGCCTTTCCACCAAATTATTGAACGAGGGCAGTAATAGTAATACCAGAATAATCGCAAACGTTGCCGAAATAAAAGTAATGAGCACAGATTCCCCTACAAACTGGCCTATCAAGGATTTTCTAGGTGCCCCCAGCACCTTTCGCACTCCCACTTCCTTGGATCTCTTTTCACTGCGTGCCGTGCTCAGGTTCATGAAATTGATACAAGCAATGATCAATATAATTATTGCTATGAACCCGAACATCCTGATCAGTTCAATTCTGCCGCCCATTTCCACGCCATTTTCAAACTCCCCGTATAAATACGTTTTAGAGTAGGGGTATAACAGTGTTTTAATGTCCGGCGTATCCTTGTCATAATTTTCTCGGAGCGAAACGATCTTGTTTGAAAAAGTGTCGATATCCGTGTTTTCCTTTAAAAGAACATACGTGGCCACCGAATTATTTCCCCAATTTTTGTCGTCCCAACCTTGTTGGGTCAAATAGGACCAAGGAATTAAAAATTCAAAGCTAAAATGTGTGTTGGGCGGTACATCCTTCAAAATTCCGGTAACCTTAAAAATGTCCCTGTTATCAATTTTAACCATCTTCCCAATTGGGTCCTGGTTCCCAAATAATTTTTCCGAAAAGGATTCTGTTATAACTACGGAATTGACATCGTTCAAAACGCTATTAACGTCACCTTGTATCAAGGGAAATGAAAACATGTCTAAAAAATCTGGGTCTACCATGGTCCCAGTTGCCTTAATCTTTTGGTCGTTCCAAGCAAAAAGGTACGAGTTATCGTAAAAATATCGGGATACTTTCTCAATTTCGGGATAATCCTTTTTAATGGTAGGCGCCATTGGTTTTGGTGTGGAATTCCAAGTCCATATTTCCCCTTCAATTTCATATTGGTTATTTACTTCGTATAAGCGGTCTATTTTTTCATGGAACCTATCAAATCCCAATTCATAGTTGACCCATAGAACAATCAGCGTGGTCATTGCAAGACCAATGGAAAGTCCAAGAATATTCAAAAAAGAAAAACTTCTATTTCTGATTAAGTTTCTCCAAGCTATTTTTAGATAGTTTTTTATCATGTTGAAAATCGTTTTTCGATGTTGGTTGCAGGTTCCCTACTCATGGTTAAGGACGAGAAGAGTCGGTTATTGCCAAAAATTAAATTTAAATTCACTGCTAACTGCTAACTGCCAACTGCCAATTGTTTACTCCGATCTCAAGCTCTTAACAGGATTCACAATTGCTGCTTTTATACTTTGATAGCTTACCGTTAATATAGCGACGCCTACTGCCAATAAAGCTGCTAATAAAAATACCCACCAAGGGATATCAATTCTATAGGAAAAATCCTGTAACCACTTGTCCATAGCATACCATCCTAGTGGCAAAGAAATTAAAATGGCAATACCTACCAATTTGAGAAAATCTACCGTAAGCCGATATGAAATCTGGCTTACACTTGCCCCCATTACCTTTCTTACGCCTATCTCCTTGGTTCGCTTTTGGGCATTAAAAGCTGCTAATCCAAATAATCCCAAGCAGGCAATAAAAATGGAAAGAACAGTAAATATGATAAAGATTTTACTTAGGCGCTGCTCTGCTTCATAAGTGGTATTAAAGGAATCATCCATAAAGCGATAATTAAAGGGTTGCCCTGGGGCAAAAGTTTCCCAAACATTCTCTAGTTCAGCAAGGGTTTCGGTGTATGCACCTGGACTAATTTTCGCTGCTAGAATTCCTGGGGTCTGATTCCAAAAAAGACCAAGAGCACTAATATTTTCCCTTAAGGATTCATAATGAAAATCTTTCACTACCCCTATAACCTTGTAGAATTGCGGTCGTTCTAAATCTATATCCTGAGAGATTTGCGTTCCAAGGGCCTCTTCGGCATTCATCCCCAAAACTTTCAGGGTCGCCTCATTGATTATTACTGCTGTAGAATCTGTTGCATATTGCTTATTGAAGTTTCGACCGGCCACCAACTCCATGCCCAAGGTGCCAATATAATCGGGGTCTACATTCCAAGTCTGCATCTGAATAGCGTTTTCTTGCGTCATAGCTCCCTCCATAAAATACGAACTGTTAGACCTTGAAGACGGGGTTGGCAAATAATAACTTATCGTCGCATTTTTTACATCACCAATTTTTAAAACCTCTTCCTTAAATGACGCTAACCTATCGCCCACCGCAAAAATATCTTCAACAAGAACTATTTGTCCTTTGGAAAAACCTAAATCCTTGCTCTGTATATAATTTAACTGTTGAAATACAACCAGTGTACTTACAATTAAGAAAACAGTTATCGTAAACTGAAAAACAACCAAAGTATTTCTAATATTTCCTCCCCCAACACTACTTTGCGCTCCACCCTTAAGTGTTTTTACCGGATTGAATTTTGACATAAAAAAGGCAGGGTAACTTCCAGAGAGTAATGCTAACAGAATAGTAGCTAAAAGTAAAACCCCCCAAAATATTGTATTAGAAAAAGGAATTGATACAGCCTTACCGGATAGTTCATTGAAAAATGGAAGGACTACCATTGTTAATATAAGAGCCACCAACAATGAAATAAATGAAATCAAACCTGATTCTGTTAGAAATTGCCTGATTAATTCCATCTTATTTGAGCCAAGCGTTTTACGTACTCCTACCTCTTTGGCACGTTTTAGAGAATAGGCCGTAGAAAGATTCATAAAATTCACACAGGCCAGAACTATCAAAAAAAAACCTATAAATGAAAGAATATAGATATTCTGAATACTGCTGTTAGCACTCATCTCGGAATCTCGATTGGAATAAAGGTGGATATCCGTAAGTGCCATAGTATGGTATCTTAAATAATTACCTGCTTCAATAAAAGACTTTTTAGTAATTCCTGGAAAGTGTTGTTGCGCCCATGGTAGCATATAGGTATCCAACATTCCCTCTAACGGTTCTTGAAAGTCTGCCACATCTGCCGAAGGAATGAGCTTTACGAACGTGTAATAATTATTACTTCCCCAATTAATCAATTGGGCATCCGCATAACCGGACATTGCCATAAAAACAGTATGCTCCCTTAGAAAGGAGTTTTTTGGCAAATCATCAATTACTCCGGTAACAGTATACGTATCACTATTGTTCAACAACATGGTTTGCCCGAGTGCATTGTCAACTCCAAAGTGTTTTTCTGCCGCAGTTTTGGTCAGTACCATAGTATTTGGTTGCTCCAGAGCGGTATTGGCATCCCCAACCAATAATTCGATTCCAAAAAAATCGAACAAAGTAGAATCGGCAAAAGACACCCTTAATTCCTTTGTATTAGCTTCCGTCCCAGTTTTTCTTAGTAATAAGCTCCCTCGGTCACGAAACCTAACGGTAGATTCTACCTGTGAAAAGTCCTTCTGCATTGCAGCGGCCATTGGAGCGGCTGCCTCAGCCGACCTCATTTCAGCTCCTCCGAATTTAATATCGGTATCAATTCTGTAAATACGTTCAGCATCGGCGAACGTCTTATCAAAACTTAACTCATCATGAATATATAATGAGATTAAAAGGGCACCAGCCATACCAATGGCAAGTCCGAAGGTGTTGAGGAAGGTAAAAAAAGGTTGTTTTCTTAAACTCCTCCAGGCGATTTTGATGTGATTTTTAAACATGATTGTTCGTTTCTTGATTGATGCTTCCACTACCTAAGCACAGGTTGATGCTCAGGCTCATATTATGCTTTTTCCAATTTCGTGCCAATTAGTCAATTATTTGTTTTACAGGTACTTGAATAATTTTTTCTTTTTAAGGGTGTAAAATATTTTGACAAATCATGTACAATATATTTACAGGAAGCCCCTCCAAAAAATTCTAAAACCCCTTTATAATCAACATGTCTAAATCAGAAAAGCATATTAAATTGCTTTACTCTGTTCTTAAGCTTTTTACGGGGTTGGCCCTTGCCGCTTTTATGGCTTGGAAGCTTACTGTGGCCAAGGCTATAGCCAATGCAATCCCCCCCGAAAGGGCAAAGACCCACCACTGTATATCAATCTGGTACGCATAGTCGTTTAACCATTTGTTCATGGCATACCAAGAAAAGGGTGTTGCAATCAAAATGGCCAATAATACCAACTTCAAAAAATCTTTAGACAACAGCAAAGCAATACTTGATACCTCGGCCCCTAAAACCTTGCGTACTCCTATCTCCTTGGTTCTTTGAACGGCACTATAGGTGGCCAACCCCAACAATCCCAAACAAGCGATTAAAATGGCGAGAAAGGAAAAAATGGTGAATAGGTTTTTAAACTTGAAGTCGGCCTCATACTGTTGGTTAAAGGAGTCATCCAAGAAACTATAAAGAAAAGGGCGGTGGGGCACCAGTTCTGCCCATTTATTTTCAATATTGGATATCGCTTGTTGAATGTTCTCCGATTTCACTTTTAAAGAAAGGTATTTACCATACTGCGAATAACGTAAAGTCAATGGTGCCACTTTTTGATGCAAGGACAAGTAGTTGAAATCCTTTACTACGCCTATAATGGTACCTTCGCGACCCCATTGTTCAAAGCGCTTACCGATTATATCCTCTGGGTTGGCATAACCAAAACTTTTTGCCGCAGCTTCATTGACCACCATGGCCTGAGTGGAATCTGTAACGAACTCCCGTGAATACGGCCGTCCGGCAACAACTTCTATTTCGTAGTGCGGAATAAAATCAAAATCGATTTCATATAGAAATGGGTCAAAGTTTTTCATTTGACCTTCTGGCGTCTGAATACTTGTTCCCGCAGCAGGAAAATGACTTCCTGGCACAGTGCGCGAACCGGCTACCGAAACCACTTCGGGGAGTTCCATAAACTCACTTTTTATGGTTTCCATATTATCAAGTACTTCCCCGTCCCAATTAAAATCGATGACCAATTGCTGCTCCCTGTCAAATCCCAGATTTTTGTCCAACATGAATCCCAACTGAAAATACACTATTACCGTGCTGGCTATCAATGCTATGGATAGACTAAATTGAAATATGACCAATCCTTTCCTTAGCCTATTTCCGTTTTGCGATGTTCTAAAAACACCTTTTAATACGCTTGAAGGTTTAAAACTTGAGAGCACAAAAGCGGGATAGCTACCGGATAAAAGTCCAATGATCAAAGCCATTCCGGCATATAGCAATACTGTAGAGCTGTCAAAAATTTCCTCCGTTAAAAATGGTTTTCCGGTAATTCCACGCATCGCAGGAAGACATAGAAATACCAAGGCAATGCCTAATATCGATGCTAAAAAAACCATAGTCAACGACTCTCCCAGAAACTGATACACCAATCCTTTCTTGTTCGCTCCAATCACTTTCCTAATCCCGACCTCCTTTGCTCTTTCCAAGGAGCGGGCCGTTGCCAAATTCATAAAATTGATACATGCAATAATCAGGATGAAGAGTCCAATGATGGCAAAGATGTAGATATTGGAAAGGCTGCCCGTAATACCTGGCTGCCTTGCAGCTTCAGATTGTAAGTACGCCTCACTCAAAGGTTCAAAAGAAAGGTCGTAGTAATATTCGGCATCTTCTTCTGGGCGATTCCTCTCTAAGAATGCTGGCATTTTTGCCTGAAATGCCTGTTGGTCGAAATTCTCATCAACAAGAAAATAGGTGTAGAAATCTACATAGCCCCAAAAATCGAAAATTTCAGGCCTGGTCTCATAAAAAGAACTCATGGACATCAGCACATCAAAGTTGAAATGTGAATTTGAGGGTACATCTTTCATTACGCCCATTACGGTATAAACACCGTCATTTGCCCTTCCCCCTACACCTTTAATAGCCTTGCCCATGGGGTCCTCGTCTCCAAAATATTTCTTCGCAGTACTTTCCGTCAGGACTATGGAATATGGTGCTTCCAAAGCCGTTTTTGGGTTGCCGGAAATTAAAGGCCATGTAAAGACATCAAAAACCGTTGGGTCCATATAAAAGCAATTGCTCTCTTGGAAGGAACGTTTATTATACTCCAATAGGACATCTGATCTCCCAGAAAATTGGACTATTTCTAGTATTTCCGGAAAGTCGGATTTTAAAGCGGGACCTACCGGGGCATTTCCCCAAATCCATCGGTCTTCCGTATTATCCGGACTGTTGTGATGTACCGCCCTAAAGATTCGATCTCCCTTTTCATGATAGCTATCATAGGAAAGCTCGTTCTTAATGAACATCGCAATCAACAAAAAACAGGTCATTCCTATGGCGAGACCTCCAATATTAATAGCCGAGTACCCTTTGTTCTTTAATAGATTTCGCCAAGCGATTTTGATATAGTTTTTTATCATGTTTGCTGTTTTTGTCTCCTTGATTAGATGAGGATTTGATTGATGAATAAACTCCTTTTTTCAATTAGCAATTAGCAAGAATACTTC
The DNA here is from genome assembly GCF_002742265.1 of Maribacter sp. 4G9. Classification (GTDB taxonomy): domain Bacteria; phylum Bacteroidota; class Bacteroidia; order Flavobacteriales; family Flavobacteriaceae; genus Maribacter. The sequence goes on along the minus strand of NZ_MDGL01000045.1, from coordinate 33,291 downwards.
TTACATTATATAGATACAATTTTCAAAACCATTGCTTATTGTTTGTATACTGTTCAATAAGTTATGTTTCCTTCTCCTCTCCGCCTGTGCTAAGCGCAGTCGAAGTATTGGAGGGGCCGGGGGAGGCTTTACATCATGGCCCCAATTGCTCGGTTTTGACTTTCTGTAACTATCTGTCCATCGAATAAGTTGACTACCCTGTGGGCATAGTGGGAATCCCTGTCAGAGTGGGTAACCATGACAATGGTCGTTCCTTCTTGGTTCAGCTCTGTTAGCAAATTCATGACCTCGATACCATTTTTGGAATCCAAGTTACCGGTGGGCTCATCCGCCAAAATCAATTTTGGATTGGTTACTACGGCTCTTGAAATGGCCACACGCTGTTGTTGTCCACCGGATAATTGCTGCGGAAAATGCTTTTGCCGATGGGCAATTTTCATGCGTTCCAGCACCTTCATCACTTTTTCCTTTCGCTCGCTCTTTCCCATTTTTAAATAGATGAGCGGTAGTTCCACATTTTCGTAGACCGTTAGTTCATCGATCAGGTTAAAGCTCTGGAATACAAAACCAAGATTGCCCTTTCGCAATTGGGTACGCTGGCTTTCCTTGAGTCCGCCCACTTCATGACCGGCAAAGTTGTAACTGCCATCAGTTGGATTGTCCAACATACCAATAATGTTCAATAGGGTAGATTTTCCACAACCGGAAGGTCCCATAATGGCCACGAATTCACCATCTTCCACTTTTAGGTTTACGTTATTTAGCGCCAAGGTCTCCACTTCCTCTGTCCTGAAGCTCTTTTTTAAATTTTTGATAGTTATCATCTCTACTTTTGATTAAATTGATTGTTATAATGACATCCAGTACATCTGAATGTGACAGTTTTTTTATTTTAATACGATTCTTTCCGCTTCCCCAAAGCTGTCGTAGTTGCTGGTGATCACTTTTTCACCCGCGTCCAATCCTTCCAGCACCTCATAATACCTTGAATTTTGTTTCCCTATCCGTATAGGTCTTTTTAAGGCTTCTTCACCATCCGGACCTACAACAAATATCCACTGGCCCCCCGTACTTTGGAAAAAGCTTCCTTTGGGTACCAATAAGGCATCGCTGGATTCCCCCAATTGCAACCGTATGTTATAGCTCTGACCGGTACGAATCGTTTCAGGTTTTTCACCCGTAAAGACCAAATCCACACGGAATCTTCCATTCCTAACCTCAGGGTATACCTTTCTTACCTTTAAAGGAAATTCCGTTCCATTCCGTTCAAGCACGGCGTTCAAATCCCTTTTCACCCGATCGATATAATGCTCATCAATATCGGCTTCGATTTTATAATCGGTCAAAACATTGATCTGTCCAATACGTTGCCCTTGCGATATATTTTGCCCAATTTCGGCATCCAAAAACCCTAGTTGACCATCGGCAGGGGCGCGCACATTTAAATGGTCCAGTCGCTGGTATACCATCCCTAATGTCTTCTGCATTCTGGCCAAATCGTTGTCAAGACCCGTCAAGGATGTTTCACGTAACTCATCATCGTTCTCAGTCTGAAGCTTGATTATTTCATATTGTTTTTGGGACAGCTCATAGTTCTCTTTGGAAGTAAGATACGCCTCCTGGGAAATCAATTCCTCATCGTAAAGGGCCTTGTTCTGTTCATAATTCCGCTTTAAACGCTGAAGGTCTGTACTCGCAGTTGCCAAGGAACGCCTTCCCTCTACCTGACGGGAATCAAAGGTCAACTTTGTGGAACGAAGGTCATTTTGTTTCAAGGCCAAATTACTTTCGCTGGCCAAAATCTGCTCGTACAGGTTCATGTTTTCCAGTTTTAGGATGATATCGCCTTTTTTGACCATGGCTCCTTCCTCGATCAATTTTTCGGTAACCCTTCCTCCCTCATACGCATCCATATAAATGGTGGTGATGGGAGCCACATTTCCGTTAATGGTGATATAATCATCGAACTTGCCCTGGGACACCTCTGCGATTGAAAGCTTATCCTTTTCTGTTCTAAAAGTGGAAACAGAACTGGCAAAAAGCAACTGATACCCCACAAATAACAACAATAATCCCAAAGCTATATACCCATAATGTTTGGGGCGTAATCCTTTTTTCTTTTCTAATTTAATATCCATTTTGTTCGTTGTTCGTTGTTCGTTGTTGTTGTTGTTGTGGTTGTGGTTGTTGTTGATAATGTAAAAAGTTATTTTTCACTTTTCATTTTTAGCTTTTGGGGCTAATGCGCTTTAACATCAAACACTGGCAATCCCCTATAAAAATCCAAGGTACTCCTGTTTATTTCTGACCGAAGCCTTACTTGTAAGTTCTCGTTTTGGGCACTAGCAAAAAGATTTTTTGCCGTGAAAAGTTCAATGGCGTTGATCATGCCTTTCTCGTAGCGCTTCTGTGCTATGGTGAACGACAATCGTTGCGCCTCCATATTTTGTTGGCTTTGCTCCATTTCAACCAGCAAGGAATTGTACTCCTGAACAAGCTGCTGTATGGTCTGGAAAAGGACTTGCTCCTGAACTTCCAGATTATTTTCCTGACGTAGCTTTTCTATTTTGGCCTGTTTCACCCTAGATCTTGCAGACCAACCATTACTTATGGGAACACTAAGACTGATACCGTAAAACCTAGAGGTATTGTCCCTGAACTGCTGACGAAATGGGAAGGTATTGCCTAGGGAATCCTGAAAGGTTTCAAAGTAACCTGTTCCAATACCCGCGAAAAGGCTCAACGACGGATATAGATTTCCCCGGGCAACGCCCACCTGTTTCTTAGCGGCTTGTGCCCGTAATTCCTGCGCCTTTATCAAGGGCAAAAAATCCCTGGCCTTCTCATATACGGAATCAGATTCCATGGTCCCTGTAACTTGGGCTTCTACCTCTTGGCCCATATCTGTGATAATTTGAATGTCTGAAGTATTCTCCAGGTTCATTTCCTGGATCAGCGTCAACTTGGCCGCAGCCAATTGATTTTCAGATTGGGTAAGGTTTAGCTCATCGGCCAATAAAAGGGATTGCGCCTCGTACAAATCGGCACCCGCCATCAATCCCAACTCGATTTGTTTCTCCACTAGTTGATAATTGGTTCTAGAAACTTCCAATTGCTCTTTCGCGATCGCCACCAGCCCTTCAAAAAAGCGGATGTTGTTAAACGCCTGCATCACCCTAAAAGCCAAAAGATACTTTTGTTGCAATACCTCTTCTTTAGTGGCACTGTACAATAATTTGGACGCCTTAATGGAATTTATTTTTTGAAAACCCCTGAACAAATCGATATTGGACTGCAACGAATAGCTATTGGAAAAGAAATCCTGAACAACAAAGGTACCCGTATTGGGGTCTTCCGCCCTACCGGAATTTATGGTATAATCTGAATTGGCGTTCAAAACCGGCAATAGGTTTCGCACGGATTGTCTATAGCTTTCCTTATTGGAAAGGTTGTTATATTCAAAATTGTTCAATTGTAAATTATTTTCCAAGGCATAGGAGATGCATTCATCCAAGGTCCACGGCTTTTGCGCCATTAGGCACGTACTCCATAATAGAAAGATAAATAGTAATAATCTTAGAAAATGTATCATACTTTTTTTATGCTATGCCAAAAAACATACTATTTACATGCCATAAATACAAAAAATTGATTTTCAATACATTAAAAATTTTTTACAGTGTAAAACAACAACACACTGTAAAATAGTTGTACAGATATTGTAAAATATTTTGACACTTGCTAAAAACCAATCCCCTCAATTTGTAGCTTTATCCGTATCAACCCACAAATTATTCACATTATGGTGGATGCAAAAATATTGGTCATTGATGATAATAAGAGCGTTTTAAGTGCTTTGGAAATACTGTTGCAATTCGAGTATAAGAGCGTACAGACCATCTCAAACCCCAATCAAATCACGTCCTTTCCAAATTTTAATTCGTTGGACATCATACTGTTGGACATGAATTTTTCCGCTGGCGTGAACACTGGGAACGAAGGACTTTACTGGCTTCGGGAAATCAAAAAAAAAGCGCCCCATATTTCCGTCATCATGATGACCGCATACGGCGCAATCGACCTTGCCGTAGAAGCTTTAAAGGAAGGTGCTTCGGACTTTATCCTTAAACCATGGAACAATGAGCGGTTATTGACAACCGTAAAATCGGCATACGAATTAAGAAAAACCCAAAAGGAAGTACTTCAGTTAAAGGAGAAGGAATCCAACCTAAAGCAGGTCATCAACCAAAATTCCAACTACATCATCGGGAATTCCAAGGCCCTGAACCACGTGTTATCCTTGGTACAGAAAGTGGCCAAAACGGATGTAAATGTTTTGGTAACAGGGGAAAATGGAACCGGAAAGGAGTTGATAGCTAGGGAACTCCATAAACTATCGGCACGGCAAAACGAAGTATTCATTTCGGTGGATATGGGGTCTATCTCTGAAAATTTATTTGAAAGTGAGCTTTTTGGTCATGTAAAGGGCTCTTTTACAGATGCCAAGGATGATAGGGCCGGGAAATTCGAAGCGGCCAATGGTGGTACTTTGTTCCTGGACGAAATAGGGAATCTTTCCCTACAAATGCAGGCCAAATTGCTTTCGGCCATTCAAAACAGGGTTATAGTAAGGGTGGGGTCCAATAAAAACGTTCCCATTGATATCCGATTAATTTGTGCCACGAACTGCAATTTGGACCAAATGGTTGCCGATGGACTGTTCCGGGAAGATCTATTGTACCGCATCAATACCATTCGTGTGGAAGTTCCTCCCTTGCGTGAACGTGAAAATGATATTTTGGTGCTGGCAGATTTCTATTTGAACAAATTCATAAACAAATACGGGAAACAAGGATTGCGCATCAACCAACAGGCGCAGGAAAAACTACTGGGCTATGCCTGGCCTGGAAATGTGCGGGAGTTACTGCATACCATGGAGAGGGCCGTTATTTTGAGCGAGGGCAATGTATTAAAACCCGATGATTTTTTATTGGAATCCAAAAATACCCTTTCCTTGGAAAATGGCCCCAGTACCTTGGAAGAAATGGAGTTGATGATGATAACCAACGCCTTGAACAAACATGAAGGCAACTATAGTGCCGCTGCGGAAGCATTGGGGATTTCTAGACAAACGCTTTATAATAAGCTTAAAAAAACCTCTAAATAATTATGGTAAGCCGCAATATATACCTCCAACTGGTATTTAGGATTGTTTTGATCGTACTGACCGTTGTGGTTACGACCTACCTCTTTTTTAAGGGAAACTATGTAGGATGTGGTATTGGTATTTTGATATTGATTGGACAAACATCCGCACTTATCAATTATGTGAACCAGACCAATCGTAAGATCGCCTATTTTTTTGATGCCATAAAGAATGAGGATTTCACCCTGCGATTTCCCGAAAAATTAAGCGTAAAATCCTTGGAGGAACTTAACCATAGCCTAAACATGCTCAATAGCATGATACAGGACATTCATTTAAAAAAACAGGCGCAAGAGCAGTACTATCAAGAAATTCTGCGGCAAGCGGATATTGGGATTTTTACCATCAATCCCAAGGGTCATATTCTTTTTGCCAATCCCACCGTTCAGGATTTGTTCAATTACAGGCCCTTGAACCACGTAAAGCAACTCAATCAAGTGGATACGGAACTATACCAACTCTTTCAAAATCTGGCCCCATTTGAAAATAAAATATTCCAATTGGGAAATGAAAGAGGCAAAAGGGATTTAAGTATAAAATGTACCCCCTTGACCATTGAGGAACAGGAATTATTGCTGGTCGTTGTCCACGATATCCACAGGGAATTGGACGACAAGGAAACAGATTCATGGGTGAAGTTGATCCGCGTGCTCACCCATGAAATCATGAATACCATCACGCCCATAACTTCGATATCCGAGTCCATCCTACGATACTTCAAAAAAGGAGGCTCACTTACGGACCCGAACGAATTTAATAAAGATCAAATCAAGAATACGGCAAAAGGATTGGAAGTTATCAAAGACCAAGGGAACGACCTTATGAGTTTTGTTCAATCCTATAGGACCTTTTTAAGCGTACCGGAACCGGATAAGGAATTGATTCCCGCCCATAAACTTTTGGAACGTGTAAAACTGTTGTTGGATGAACAGGATACGGAAAACAAAATTACTATCGACCTTGAAATTAGCCCAAAAGACCTAGCGATGTTCGTGGACCAAAAGCAAATCTCCCAAGTATTGTTAAACCTGGGAAAAAATGCCAAGCAGTCCTTGGAGGGGCAAGAAAATGGGGAAGTAAGGTTTATCTGTGGCATCAATGAAATGAACAAAAAATACATTCAGGTACGGGATAATGGCCCCGGCATTCCCCCTGATTTATTGGATGCCATTTTCGTGCCGTTTTTTACCACCAAAAAATCCGGAACGGGCATTGGTTTGAGCCTTTCAAAACAAATCATGAGATTGCACGGTGGAAGCATCCAAGTACTTTCCAGTGAAAACACGGTATTTACCTTGATTTTTGATTAAAGGGTTTCACCCAATTCCTTCCAAGGATCCCAGAAATGTCCCGCCAAATTCTGTATCTGGTTGTCCTTGACCTTTACTCCCTCACTTTCCAACAATTGCTGCATTAAGTTCGTACCCTCAAAATGATGCTTCCCTGTTAAAAGTCCGGCTTTGTTTACCACCCTATGGGCGGGAATATCATCCCTATTGTGGGAGGCGTTCATGGCCCACCCTACCATTCTGGCACTACGGGCGGCCCCTAGATATTTGGCAATGGCACCATAGGAGGTAACCCTTCCATAAGGTATCTGTTTGGCTACTTCATAGACCTTTTCAAAAAAATTATCGTTATCTGCCATGTACCTACCGATTTAATACCCGAACAACGGTGATTATCAACAAAATCACCATTAGAAAGGAAAGAATGTAGTTCGCATTTTTTTCAAACCGATTTGTCTTTTGCTCCAGTTTGTCAAAGTAAAATACATACAGGTACAGCACCGAAAAGGTGCCCAATCCGGCCGCCAAAACGAAGATGGCTATATCCAAAAACATGAACTTGATCCAACCCGATGCATTCCACATGATGTTCAGTCCGCTGTAGTAAGGAATCGTCAAAAAATTAAGCGCGGCGAGAAACATTCCCTTTAGATAACTATTGCGCTTACTGATTTTGATCGCCTTGATCTTTGCTTTTTTGTTTCGTTTGGCAGCTATGAAAAAATAGACTGCCAAAGAGGCGAAGACTACGATGGCCACTTCCAGCAGGGTAGATACCACTTGGGGGTTTCTATCCAGGAATTTAGAGATAAAAACAGCTATGGTTGCCTGTAACATAATGACCGTAGATACCCCTAGACTAAAAATAACCCCGTTAAGCTTATTTTTCTCCACACTGGTCTTGGCGGCATTTAAATTCAAAAGACCCGGCGGTACCGTGGCCATGAACGCCGCTGAAAAGGTAGCGAAGAAAAGGATGAGCAAATGTTGCATGAGCTAGTGTATCCTAAACTGAATATAGGTTATGGGTTTCCCCTTCTCAAGATACTGATTTTCGTAGAATGTCTGTATCTCCAAGACATCCTTTGGGCTGCCTTCATTTTTGTAGACGTCGTGATTGGCGTAAATAACATCCAGCCCCATACCATGCAATAGTCCCAACGTATAGCCGTGCATAAACTCACTATCGGTCTTAAGATGCATCAATCCTTGGGGCTCCAAAATTCGTTTGTATTTCTCCAAAAAAGCCGCATTGGTCATTCTATGTTTGGTACGTTTGTACTTGATTTGGGGGTCTGGAAAAGTAATCCAGATTTCAGAAACCTCGTTTTTTCCAAACAAAAGGTCCACCAGCTCTATTTGGGTTCTTAGAAAGGCTACATTTGACAATTCTTCCTCCAAGGCAGTTTTGGCGCCCCTCCAAAATCTGGCGCCCTTGATATCGATGCCTATGAAATTCTTATGCGGGTTCCTCTTGGCCAGACCTATGGTGTACTCGCCTTTTCCGCAACCCAGTTCCAGTACGATCGGATGGTCGTTTTTAAAATGTGCCTTCCAATTTCCCTGGTATACAAAACCATTGGTGACTTCTTGCCGGGTTGGTTGGATTACGTTTGGAAAGGTTTCGTTTTCCTTGAATCTTTTTAGCTTGTTCTTACTGCCCACAATTAGTTCTTTAAAACCACAAAGCTAAGAAAATTGAGAAGGCCCTTATTTTTTGGATTTTGTATTTTCCAACTTGCTCTTCTCCAGGGTGAAGGAAAACTCGGAGCCCACATCCTCGGAACTCTCCACGTAAATTTTCTCGCCGTGGGCCTCTATAACGTGCTTTACGATGGACAGACCAAGGCCACTTCCACCTTCCTTTCTACTACCACTTGGATCAACCCTGTAAAAACGTTCGAACAATCTGGGCAAGTGATTGACAGGGATGCCCTCCCCGTTATCGGTCACCCGTACAATAACCTTGTTCTTTACCAAATTTTCAACGCTTACCTCGGTAGTGCCGTTCTCGTTCCCATATTTAATGGAATTTACAAGCAGGTTGGTCAATACTTGTTGGATTTTTTCCTTATCGGCATATACCATTATAGGGTTTGGATAGGCCATATCAAAAGTGAGGACAATTTTCTTTTTGTGGGCCTTCATTTCCAAGAGATCAAAAACATTTTGAATGAGCTCGATAATATTGAAATCCTCCTTTTCCAAGCGTAAATCGCCCACCTCCAATTTGGTAATCAAATCTAGGTCCCTCACGATATAAATAAGCCGCTCCACGGCCTTGTTGGCCCGGGAAATATACTTTCTCCGAATGTTCTTATCCTCTATGGCCCCATCCAAAAGGGTTTCCAAATAGCCCTGCGCCGTAAATAATGGGGTTTTTAGTTCGTGCGAAACATTACCCAAAAAATCCTTTCGGTATTCTTCCCTTATTTTAAGCGTATCGATTTCTATCTTCTTGTCCTTGGCAAATTTCTCAATTTCGGCGGTCAGGGTACGCATATCCGTGGTTACCGGGTTGGTGGAGAGCGGCGTGGATTCCAACAATTCCACATCGTCATAAATTTTCTTGATCCGGCGGTAGATGAATCGTTCGATCCTTAATTGAAGGGTCACAAAGGAAAGGGTGAAAATAAGGAAGGAGGCAATGCCCAATAGCAACCCGTCAAACATATTCAAATACCAAAAAAGACCTCCAAGAACAAAAAAGGAAATAGCTCCTATGTATAATGCCGACCGAAAGGCAAACCTATAGGATTTTTTAGATCGTACGGCCATTACAGTACAAACTTATACCCTACGCCTTTAACGGTCTTAAAATGATCTTCCCCTATTTTCTCACGTAGCTTACGTATGTGGACATCAATGGTCCTTCCGCCAACGACCACCTCATTGCCCCAAACCCGGTCCAAGATGACCTCTCGCTTAAAAACCTTGTTGGGCTTTGAGGTCAACAGGGCCAATAGTTCAAACTCTTTTCGCGGAAGGATGATTTCCTCCCCATGATTGATGATCTTGTATTCTTCCCTGTTGATGACGATGTCCCCCACCTTGGTAATGTCATCTACGGGCCCATCCTCCTTGGACAATCTTCTAAGCAAGGCATTTACCTTGCTAACCAAAACCTTTGGTTTTATGGGTTTTGTAATGTAGTCATCGGCGCCCGCATCAAAACCGGCCACCTGTGAATAATCCTCGCCTCGGGCGGTCAAAAAGGTAATTATGGTATTTTCCAATCCCGGCGTCTTCCTCATGATTTCGCATGCCTCAATACCGTCCATCTCGGGCATCATGACATCTAGGATAATCAAATCAGGGAGCTTCTTTTTGGCCTTGCTCACACCCTCAGCACCGTTTTTGGCCGTAATGATCTCATAGCCTTCGGAAGAGAGGTTATAACTTAAGATTTCCAAAATATCCGGTTCGTCATCCACTAAAAGTATGGTAATATCCTTTTTCTTCATTTTTCCTATGGTTTGGTCTTTAATGGTCTGAGGTAACTAAAAGTATTAATAAGCAATGGTTTAGCGGTATCCCCAATCGTATTTTGGACATGTTAATTTACCAAAAGTACAGATTATACCCGTATGACAAAATCGCTTAACGTTGATTTAATGTAGTAACATTAGGTTAACCTTTTTGCAATTCATATTTAACATGGGGGTAACCCGACTTTTACAACCCCTAGCGTTCTTTGCGGCGTAAATCAAATAATACTATTATGAAAATTAAAAACTTAAATTCTATGAAGAAGTTATTGGGTCTTTCCATTGTATGTTTTTCATTGGCCTTTGTAGCTTGTAGCGACGATGACGGTCCTGTTGACCCTATTGTAATTACAGACGAGGATTTTGACAATGACGGTATAAATGACGATGTCGATAACTGTCCTGGTACTGCGAATGCAGATCAGGCCGATTCTGATGGTGATGGTATTGGCGATGTTTGTGATCCTACAGACGATGGCGCTTCAAATCAAGTTGGGCAAACTGTTGTAGTGGACAGCGATATTACTGAAGATACTACCTGGAGTGCTGATAATCTTTACAATTTGGATGGTAGGGTATTTGTTACTAACGGTGCTACCTTAACTATTGAACCTGGCGTTATTATAAAGGCGAACGCTGGATCTGGGGTAAATGCCTCCGTATTGGTAGTTACCAGAGGAAGTAAAATTGAAGCTGCAGGTACCGCAACCGCTCCAATTATCTTCACTTCTGCCTCTGATAATATTGCCTATGGTGAGACTGCTGGTACTAACCTTACCCAAAATGACAGAGGTCTTTGGGGTGGTCTAATTGTATTGGGTAATGCACCTGCTTCTTTTGACGGGGACGCCGTTGCAGCGCAAATTGAAGGATTGCCAACCGATACCGATGGTGACAAAGGTTTATACGGTGGAACGGACCCAGCCGATGATTCCGGAACGCTTCAATACATCTCCATTCGTCATGGCGGTGCCTTGATTGGAGAAGGTAATGAAATCAACGGTCTTACTTTGGGCGCTGTTGGAACAGGTACAACAATTGACAACATAGAAGTTGTTGGTAACGTAGATGATGGTGTTGAATTCTTTGGTGGTACCGTGAACGCAACCAACCTTTTCGTTTGGGCCCAAGGGGATGATGGTTTGGATATTGACCAAGCCTATTCCGGTACCATCGATAATGCCATGGTCGTTCAAGGAGCAATTTCTGATCATGCTTTGGAAATTGATGGTCCTGAAGGATCTCTACAAGGGGCTTATACTTTGACCAATGCAACTCTTGTTGGACTTTCTAACAATGTGGAGAATGGTGAAATAGCCGACTTCCGTTCCAATGCCCAAGGCACCAATAGCAATATATTGGTTACTGGATTCACCGGAGTAGGTACAGATTTACAGCTTTCTGATGTTGAATTGGATAACGCAGGTGTTGCTGCCAACTACACTGCCGGTACACTTGTTTTCACCAATTGGGAAATCGTGTTGCCCACTGGTGTTACTACTTCCGCTGAAGTATTCAATGATACTACGGATAGTACCACTTTTGAAGCTGATGCCGCGACATTTTCATCTGCTGTAACTGAAGGTACGACCGGAGCCGATACTTCCGCTTTTGCTTGGACATACTCTAATGCAAAAGCAAGTTTAGGCTTCTAACAAATAAATAAAATCAAGTATAAATACTTTAAATTATAAAGTTGCTCGTCTTACATTTTTGGTAAGGCGAGCAACTTAATTTCTATAAGAATACCTGTTATAACTAAACTCATATGAAACTTAAATCGCTTTTTGTTTTACTTGCCGCATTTTCCATTCAGACCATCTTCGCACAAGAGGGTTTAATTTCGGGAACAGTGATGGATGGTGAATTTAATGACGTATTGCCATTTGCGAATATTACTATAAAAGGTACTACCAAAGGGACGACCTCGGATTTTGATGGAAAATACGTCTTAGAGTTAGAGCCTGGCACCTATACCGTTGTATTTTCATTTTTAGGATATGAAACCAAGGAGATTTCTGAGGTTGTCATAGCCCAAGGTGCGGAGGAAATAATCGACGTTACCTTGAACACACTTCCAAACGCTTTGGACGAAGTGGTGGTAACCACTACGGTTTCAAAGAATACGGAGGCTTCCGTTTTAAATTTACAGAAGAATTCCGTGGCCTTATTGGATGGTCTTTCCATTCAAAGTATTAAAAAATCAGGGGCTGGAGATATTGCCAGTGCCATTAAGGCCGTGCCGGGCGTTTCAGTTCAAGGAGGAAAATTTGTATATGTAAGAGGTTTAGGTGACCGATATACAAAATCCATCCTTAACGGTGTCGATGTGCCAGGTCTCGATCCCGATAGAAACACCCTTCAATTGGACATATTCCCCACCAACATTCTGGATAACATTATTGTAGTAAAATCCGCTACCGCAGATCAACCTGCCGACTTTACCGGAGGTGTGGTAGATATTGTTACCAAAGATTTCCCAACAAGAGCAGAATACAGTGTGTCTGCCGGACTTGGGTACAATTCCTCCATGCATTTTAACGATAACTATTTGACCTATGATGGCAGTGTTTCGGATCCATTGGGATATGACGGGGGAAAGCGGGATTTACCCATTTCACAAAACTTTGAAACCCTCTTGCCACAGCAAAATGGTCAAGTTGCAAGGATTACCACCCAATTGTTCGATTCAAATCTAAAAGCCTTGCAGGAACAAAACGGAATGGATTTTAGTTTTGGCTTCACAGCAGGAAATCAATATAATGTGAATGAGGATGGTACCAAAAAAATAGGTTATTTGGCCTCTTTATCCTATAGAAACAATACGGAATTTTATGAAGGCATTGTTAACGGTCAAGTCTTCCGTAAGCAAGATCAAGACTCTTCGGTTTTCGAGCTGATAGACGATAGAACCCAATCCGGTGATTTAGGCGTGAACAACGTCCTAATAAGTGGTCTTGCGGGGGTTTCATTCAAAGGCAAGTCTTCAAAATACAAATTAAATGTGTTACACATTCAAAATGGCGAATCAAGTGCTGGATACATTAGGCAGGACAATTTCAGTGTCAATTCCAATACCATCTTTAAAGATGTATTGACCTATACCCAACGTTCCATTACCAATGCTTTGTTGAACGGCGAGCACTCCAACGAGGACGGATCTTGGAAAGTTTCTTGGAAATTGTCACCAACATTTTCAAAAATATATGATAAGGACTTAAGAACCACACCGTTTAGGTTCAATACCGAAACAGGAAACTTTTCCATCTCCCCCAGTGAATCCGGTGATCCCAGCAGGATTTGGAGAGATTTGGAGGAAATAAACATAGCAGGAAAACTCGACCTTACCAGAAGGCATCAACTATTTGGAAGGGAAGCGAAATTAAAGTTTGGTGGAGCATACACCATGAAGCAACGAGACTTTGTGGTTGATCAGTTTTCCCTCCCCGTACAATCAAGACAGGGTAATTTCAGCCTTGGATTTGGAGGAGATGCAGACCAAGTATTGGCACCTGAAAATATCTATGACCCAAGTACCGGTGAAGGGACTTTCGTAAGAAGGGATTCCAATGTTTCGGATTCCTTTGATTCAGAAATGTCCGTAGCTGCCGGATATGTAGGTGATGAGTTCAAACTATCCGAAAGGTTGAACGCTATACTTGGTGTACGTTTTGAGAAGTTTGATCTTTATTATTCAGGCATTAACCAGGACGGTGAAGTTTTTGATAACGTCAATCTTCTGGACAAGGCAGATTTCTTTCCATCTGCCAACCTGATTTATGACCTCAACGAAGAGGCAAGTAGGAAATTTAGGGCATCCTTCAGTAGCACCACGGCAAGACCTTCTTTCAAGGAGGCTTCCAATGCACAGATTTTTGACCCTGTTTCCAGTACCTTTTTTATCGGAAATATCAATATCCAACCCACCTATATAAACAACTTTGATTTACGATTTGAAGCTTATGGTGAAAGGACCAACTTCTTTGCCGCAAGTGCTTTCGCAAAGACCTTTGATGACCCTATTGAACTATCCTTCATCCGTGAGGCAAGAGGTCAGTTCATACCCTTGAACCTAGGTGACGCGGTAGTTTTTGGTGGTGAGCTGGAGTTTAGAAGAAGTATGGACTTTATCCCTGGTTGGCAAGATTTTTCCTTTAATGCCAATGTCTCCGTAATTGAGTCCCGTCAATCCTTTAGTGAAGACGAGGAGGAAGCACGAAGGGACAACCTTAGGGAAGGTGAGGAATTTAAGGATTATAGAACGCTTCAAGGACAATCACCCTTTCTTTTAAATGTTGGATTCAATTATGACAACAATGACAATGGATGGCAAGGTGGCCTTGTTTACAACGTTCAGGGCAAGACCTTGGAAATTGTAGGTAACGGGGATATTCCAGATGTATTTACTTTACCCTTCCACAATCTTAAGTTTAACTTAAGCAAAGAGTTTGGAAAGGAGAAAAACAGCAAACTATCACTTCGCTTTGAAAACATACTTAATGATAAGATCGAAAGTGTGTATCAATCCTTTGGAGCAACAGATAAGCTATTTTCATCCAGATATCCAGGACAAGCAATTTCTTTAGGATATAGTTACCAATTTTAGGGACTAAAAATCTAAATGAATAAAAAGCCCGTCCCGATACCATTCGCGGACGGGCTTTTTGCATTTCATCGAAAAATTTAAAGAAAGCGGCCTATCCTGTTGACGTCCAGTGGGTATAATTCCTATATTTGTGGCATAGCATTTGTAACCAGCTATATATGAAGCACCTTTACCTCGTTATTTTCTTTCTTTTTTGTGCTGTTGGTTTTGGACAAAGTTCCCAAAATCAAGGGGATATAGAAGGTTTTAGCATGTATCCCAATCCGGTTACAAATGGCAAGGTATACATTACTACGGCCACGAACGGCCCAAAGGAAATCTTCGTATATGACGTCTTTGGGACCCTTATCCTCAAAACTACCATTATCGGCAAGGAACTATCTTTGAATGATATGGATGCGGGCGTATACGTCCTTAGGGTATTTGAAAAGGATAAAATGGCGACCAGAAAGCTCATCGTCAAGTAAATTTCACTCCTATATCTTATTTATTTCATGTCGATAATCGGTATGAAAAATCCGATGTATTGCAAGGGCTATCTTGTTGACATACAAAATAGTATCGTTTACAACATTTTTACATTGAACCTAGCGGATTGAAGTAACTTTAGGGTGTTGATCCCAAATCGATGCCCAATGAAAAAAATCTACTTTATCCTTTTAATGGGGTTTTCCTTCATGGTATATGGCCAGGACACAATTGATTTTCGAAAATTAAAGAATGAGGAAATCTCAGGTTTTAAACTATATCCCAACCCTGCCACGGCAGACATGGTCTATGTAACCACGGAGAACAACGACACCAAGGAAATACGAATCTATGATGTCTTTGGTGAGTTGGTTTTGACCGATCGTATCACGAACAAGACCTTGGACATCTCCAGACTTTCACCAGGTGTCTATGTTATCCAAGTAACCGAAAACAAAAAAACGATCAATAGGAAATTGGTGGTAAAGTAACAGTTTTCGAACCCGATTTACCCTACTTTTCAAGATACATTCTACAGGGTTCTTTACCTTTACGGGGAATTGAATATTCCATGGGCCCAAAAGGTATTTTTGATATTTCATCCAAGACCGAATTTGAAACCAAATGTTTGGAAGTTTTTCGATTTCAGTATCAAAATAACCAGGTATACCAAAGGTTCTGCGACTATTTAAATATAGAAGCGGAGCAAATTAAAAAGCTAACCGAAATTCCATTTCTACCCATTCAATTCTTCAAGGAACACAAGGTTGTTAGTACTTTGGACAAGGAAGAAATCATTTTTACCAGTAGCGGAACCACTGGCTCCGTCGCGAGCAAACACTATGTAACGGACTTGAGCCTATACGAACAAAGTTACCTGAAAGGCTTTGAAAGTAGCTACGGGCCTATTGAAAATTATTGTGTTTTAGCGCTTTTACCTTCCTATTTGGAGCGGGAGGGTTCTTCCTTGATTTATATGGTGCACGATTTTATAGGTAAAAGCAAACACCCTGATAGCGGTTTTTTTCTGAACGACTTGCGGAAATTAAAATCGGTTTTGATGAAACAGGAGGCCAATAAACAAAAAACCCTTTTAATGGGAGTGTCCTTTGCCCTTTTGGATTTTGCCGAAGTATTCCAATTGGATTTGGAAAATACCATTGTGATGGAAACGGGGGGCATGAAGGGACGTAGAAAGGAGTTGATACGTAAGGAACTCCATGAAATTCTCAAAAACGCGTTTGGGGTGCCGACTATTCATTCCGAGTATGGTATGACAGAATTGCTTTCCCAGGCCTATTCCCAAAGTGATACATTGTTCGAATGTCCACCTTGGATGCAAATATTGGTGCGGGATACCGAAGACCCCTTGACATTGCTACCTATGGGTAGGACCGGCGGTATCAACGTAATCGACCTTGCCAATATCTACTCATGTTCCTTCATTGCCACTCAAGATTTGGGAAAACTATATGACCATGGAAAATTTGAAGTATTGGGACGTTTTGACCACTCCGATGTTAGAGGGTGTAATTTAATGACCCTTTAATTCTTTTGGATCTCGTATAACAGGCCAGGTCCATCACACGCCATCCATGTATTTTGAAGTTTATCCGCAGAAATATATTGTAAGGTTTCGGTACCGTATCCATAGCAGCCACCCGCCAATTCCCCTCCAGTTTCAAAAAGTAGTTTCAGATAATCAGCATCGTCGTTGTCGAACTCTACCATCTCAAAGCTTCCTGTGGCTTCAAGCAGGCTACCATCACGTTCACTACTTTTGATAAAGGTACCGTCTGGATTGAAGATGTAATATTCCTGCCACTCCATATCATCTCCCTCTGTAAGGGAATTCGCCACACTACCTGTCATTTGGACAAGTTTCCATTTTTGACTAGAAAATTGCAAATCCCTATCCTTGAGCACCAAATCATCGTTGGTACATCCAAATACAAGCATAATAACCAATAAAGTTAAAAATGGCTTTTGCACAACTTCAAGGGGTTAATTAATTCTACCTTAAGATACTACAAATATTCATGGGTTGCGTTAAGGGAATGTGAAGTATTTTAAAAGATCCTCATTTTCATTCCTTTGGTTTTCTCAAGGCCTAATAAAAAAATAAGCCACCTCATCATCGGCAATTTCCGGCCTGTCCAAGTAGACCAAAGTCAATTGGTTTCCGGTAACTTCGAATTGATAGCTGGTGTTATCGGTAAAATCGAGAATATTGTTTTGACCGCCATACTTATATTCTCCCGCTTCCTTAAAAAATCGTTCACTCCCCTCATGATTAACCGTAAGGGTACTTTTTTGGGTATCGAATACCAATCTTGTTTCCGAGAAATCGACATCGGCATCGAAAGCACAGAAACAGCTTACCTCCTGCAATATCCATTCCCCGTTCAAACCGGTGTCCTGAATAATGGTGTCATTGTCCGAATCACAGGAAATCAGAAAAACCAAAATCATCAACCCTAAAAACCGATTCATCTGTTTATTTATATTGTTTTTATGGTCAGATGCAATTCGCCAATGACCCTCTCAGTGGGTATCAAGACTTGTTCTGGCTCATTTCATAAAACCATTTTTTAAGTAGATGGAAAAGTGTGGAAAAGGTTGCCTATTGGGTTACCGTAAGTACGTAATAATTCTTTTTGCCCCGCTGCAGCAACACAAACTTTCCATTGATCAGGTCTTCCTTGCCAATAAGGTAGTCCTCCTTCACCTTTTCCTTGTTTACGGAAATGGAGTTCTGTTTCAATTCACGTCTCGCCTCTCCATTAGAGCCCAAAAATCCTGTCTGTGCGGACAAGGCTGCAATCATATCCAACCCATTTTCCAGGGAGGCCATGGGCACCTCGGCCTGGGGAACCCCTTCAAAAATGTCCAAAAAAGTTTTTTCGTTCAGTGCTTTGAGGTCTTGGGATGTGGACTTGCCAAAAAGAATATCGCTCGCCTTCACGGCATTTTCCAAATCCTCCTTTGAATGTACCATTTCCGTAATTTCCTCGGCCAATTTGCGTTGAAGCACCCTTAGGTGGGGTGCCTGAGAATGTTCCTCAACTAGTTCCACTATTTCCTGTTTGGAAAGAAAGGTGAAGATCTTGATGTATTTTTCCGCATCGGCGTCCGAAGTGTTCAACCAATACTGATAAAATTTATAGGGGGAAGTTCGCTCGGCATCCAACCAGACATTTCCGCTTTCGGTCTTTCCAAATTTGGTGCCATCGGCCTTGGTAATCAACGGACACGTGAGGGCATAACCCTTCCCGCCGCCTATTCTACGGATCAGCTCAGTACCCGTGGTAATATTGCCCCATTGGTCACTACCACCCATTTGCAGGGTACAATTATGGGTCCTGAATAGATGGAGAAAATCGTAGCCCTGTACAAGCTGATAGGTGAATTCCGTAAATGACATGCCTTCCTTTGCTTCGGCGGAAAGTCGCTTTTTAACCGAGTCCTTTGCCATCATATAGTTGACGGTAATATGCTTGCCAACATCCCGTATAAAATCCAAAAATGAAAAATCCTTCATCCAGTCGTAATTATTCACCAGGACCGCGGCATTATCGGCATTGCTTTCAAAATCGAGAAATCTTGAAAGTTGGTTTTTTAAGGCTTCCTGATTATGTCTTAGCGTGGCTTCGTCCAATAGGTTTCGCTCCGAGGATTTACCGGATGGATCACCGATCATACCCGTTGCACCGCCTACCAACGCAATGGGTTTATGCCCTGCCAATTGAAAATGTCTCAGCATCATGACACCCACCAAATGACCTATGTGCAGGGAATCTGCAGTTGGGTCTATTCCCACATAGGCAGATTGCATACCCTCCATTAGATATTCTTCCGTTCCGGGCATTGCATCGTGAAGCATTCCTCTCCATTCCAACTCCTTTACAAAGTTTGAAGCCATGTTTAAAGATTTCATTTTGATTCCCTGCAAATATAAAAGGAATTACGCCGCTGATCAACCCTAATTAAGGAGGAATTTATCCAGGGGTATTTCCTACATTTGAACCTTCATAGAGGGATTTGGTATGCAGCCAAAGATACCTAAACACAAGTAAATGTTAAATATGAGTTGGTTGACATTACTTTAAACGAATGTAATATGGTTTTAGTCACCGGAGGTACTGGGTTAGTGGGATCCCATTTAATTTTAAGATTGGTACTGTCCAACGTCAAGGTCCGCGCCCTGTATAGAACACAAGAAAAGCTAAGGCACGTAAAACAGGTCTTTTCCTATTATCATGACGATCCGGAATCCATTTTTGACCAAGTGGATTGGATACAAGGTGATATTTTAGATCTGCCTTCCTTGGAAAATGCCTTTTTGGGTATGGAACAGGTATACCATGCCGCGGCCCTCATTTCATTTGACCCAAGGGACTTTAAAAAACTTCTAAAAATCAATGTGGAAGGAACTGCGAATGTGGTCAATCTCTGCATCCATCATAAGATCCGGAAACTCTGTTATGTAAGTACCATTGGTACCATTGGCAGAAGCGTCCCTGGAAAACATGCCACGGAAAACAATGATTGGAACGAATTGAACACGAACGTCTACGCCCTTACCAAGTATTCGGCCGAAATGGAGGTATGGAGGGGTTCTCAGGAAAACCTGGATGTTGTCATCGTAAACCCGGGCGTAATCATAGGTCCGGGATTCTGGGAGAACGGTAGTGGGAAACTATTCGCTATGGTGAACAAAGGTTATTCCTATTATCCCCCAGGGGGAACGGGATTTGTTTCCGTAACCGATGTAGTTTCGATATTGACAAGGCTGATGAAGGCCTCGATAAAGAACGAAAGGTTTATTCTTGTGGCCGAAAATCTTTCCTATAAGGAAATAATGACCTCCATATCCCATATTCTTGGAAGGAAACCCCCTAAGAAGGAACTTAAAAAATGGCAATTGGAAATAGGCCGTTTTTTTGATTTTTTGAAAACCTTGATTACCGGAAAACCTAGAACCCTTACCAAAAACTCGGTTTATTCCCTGTTACATCCTGAAACGTATAACAATGAAAAAGTGAAGAGGGCGCTGAACATCTCATTTGAACCTTTGGAAGCATCCATTGCCTTTACTTCCAAAAAGTTTATGGAAGACTGTCTTTACCCACAATAGGGGAAGGCTTCAAGCTGTCCAAAACAGTCTTTCTTGTGCGTTTGCTTTCAAGTAGTTTAAGACTATCGGTAATTTTTTTTTCTTCCTCAAGTTCAATTCTGGTGGCATCCAAAGAGGATTCCACCTCAGTATAAATAGCCTCATACTCTACTGGCAAGGAGGCATAGTATCGGTCACTTACCACAAATTGAGCACTATCTATCCCATATTTTTCAAAAACATACCTTGTGGGCTCTACGGCATTGTCCTTTAAAATTCCCAAATTGGCCCCTTTTGCAGCATTTATCAACGCCATGTCCCTTAAGATCAAGACCATCTTATCCTTTGGAATAAGGTTTTCCGGTTGTTCTATGAGTTTTTCACCACAAGCGGTGAGGCATGCCAATACGAGTATGACTATCCTAAATCTTTTCACACCTTTAATTCTAGGTTAACTATTTGATATTTCATAAATACTTTTAAGGGACTGTACGATTATGCTACAAAGTCCTCCTATGTGGTTTTCATCTATCAAAAGTGAGTCTTTTGGCATTCCTTTTCTTCGATAGTTTCCCGTTGTCATAGGCCAAATGCCCATTGACAAAGGTATGGGTAACCTTGGCCCGAAAGGAATTTCCTTCAAATGGCGACCAGCCACATTTGTACAAGATATTATCCTTGGAGACCTGCCAAGGATCTTGCAACGAAACGACGGCCAAATCAGCAAAATATCCTTCCCTGATATAGCCCCTCTTTGCAATATCGAACAACTTGGCCGGATTGTGACACATTTTTTCTACAATTTTTTCCAAACCAATAACACCTTCCAAATGTTTTTCCAACATGGCGGGCAGGGCATGTTGCACCAATGGCCCTCCGCTTGGGGCACTTGTATATGGGCTGTCCTTTTCCGAGAGTAAATGCGGGGCATGATCTGTTGCTATGACATCGATCCTATCATCCAACAAAGCTTTCCATAGAGCGTCCCGGTCCTTGGCCGTCTTCACAGCAGGGTTCCATTTGATCAAAGTGCCCTTGTCCAAATAATCGGTATCTGAAAACCACAAATGATGGATACAGACCTCGGCCGTAATTTTCTTTTCCTCCAATGGAATATCGTTTCGGAACAAATCCATTTCCTTATCCGTTGAAAGGTGGAATACGTGCAATCTTGCCCCTGTTTTTTTGGCCAAGGAAATCGCTTTGGACGAAGATAGATAACAGGCTTCCTCACTTCTGATAAGCGGATGATATTGTATGGGGATATCCTCACCATACCGGTCCCTGTATACTTCCAGGTTTTGCCGTATGGTGGTCTCATCCTCGCAATGTACGGAAATGACCATCTCCGTATTGCTAAAAATACTTTCGATCACCGCGTCATTATCTACCAACATATTCCCTGTAGAGGAACCCAAAAACAACTTGATTCCGGAACAGGCATTTTTGTCCAAACGTTTCAGCTCTTCCAGATTATCGTTGGTTCCCCCAAACAAAAAGGAATAATTGGCATAGGAAGTTTCCTTGGCCATGGCATGTTTTTCCTCCAGTTTGGCAATCGTTGTGGTCTGCGGGTTTGTATTGGGCTGCTCCATATAGGTCGTAATGCCTCCGGCAATGGCGGCCCTACTCTCTGTGGCTATATTACCCTTATGGATAAGCCCAGGCTCCCTAAAATGCACTTGGTCGTCTATGATGCCGGGGAGTATGTATTTTCCATCCAAATCGATGACGGTGGCTTCCCTTTCCGAAATATCCTTGGAGATTCGCGAAATATAGTCCCCTTCCAAAAGGATATCCAGTTCCTCAATGGAACCTTCATTTACGACCCTGCCGTTTTTTAATAGTATTTTACCCATTTTAAAATCTATTTTTTTGAAAAAGGCTGCGGAGTTTCATGATAAAAACGCCCCAGATAGCCTCACTGATTATGGAGGAACTCATCTTGGATTTACCTTTTACCCTATCCTTAAAGATAATGGAAACCTCTTCAATTCTGTAATTTTTCAGGTAGGCCCTAAACTTCATTTCTATCTGAAAGGCATAGCCCACAAAACGAACGGAATCCAAATCGATGTTTTCGAGAACATATCTCTTGTAACAAACAAATCCAGCAGTGGGATCATGGACCCGCATCCCTGTAATCATTTTTACGTACACGGACGCCCCATAGGACAATAAGACCCTATATAAGGGCCAGTTGACCACGTTCACTCCTTTTTTGTATCTGGACCCCACTGACACGTCGGCCCCTTTTTCACATGCCTTGAGCAATCGTAGGAGATCCGTTGGGTTATGGGAGAAATCGGCATCCATTTCAAATATATAATCATATTTTCTACCGATGGCCCATTTAAATCCGTGGATGTATGCCGTACCCAAACCCGATTTTTCCTGCCTCACTTCCAAAAACAGCTTATCCTGAAACTGCAGCTGTAATTCGCGCACACGGTCCGCAGTACCGTCTGGCGAGTTATCGTCCACAATAAGGACATGAAAGTCCTTTGGCAATTCAAAAACAGCATTGATTATCGCGTCAATATTCTCAATTTCATTGTAAGTAGGAATGATTACAACACTGTTGGACATCGGCATATACTATAAGGGCACAAAAATAGTGTTTTAATAATGGCGAAAAAATCACTTAGGGCCTTTATACAAATTTTACGAATTGGAAAACAATCTGAATTTGTAATTTTACGGCTTTAACGACCGCCAATGTTCGAAAAAATCCCTAGGCAATTTTATTATTTTCTCGCAGCAATTTTTGCCCTGAACCTAATACAATCCGCATTTACGGAACTGATTTTTGACGAAGCCTACTATTGGTACTACAGCCAACATATGGCCTGGGGCTATTTTGACCATCCTCCCTTGGTGGCCTTGCTTATAAAAATAAGCAGCTTTTTTTTTAATGGAGAGCTAGGCGTCCGTTTTATGAGCTGCATAATTTCCGCTGCAAATATCATGGTCTTATGGTCGTTGATCGACAAACCGGAAAAAAACAGGTACATACCCCATTTTTTCATTTTGGTCTT
This sequence comes from Maribacter sp. 4G9, assembly GCF_002742265.1. Taxonomy (GTDB): domain Bacteria; phylum Bacteroidota; class Bacteroidia; order Flavobacteriales; family Flavobacteriaceae; genus Maribacter. The sequence goes on along the minus strand of NZ_MDGL01000045.1, from coordinate 10,080 downwards.
TTCCATGACTTTATTGAATGCCTATGGCTTTTTTACGCTTCCGGATACCCCTTTGCTATTTTTTACATCCTGTTTTCTTTTAACGTATAAATGGCTCCTAAAAAACCCAAGCTATCCAACGGCCATCCTATTGGGTGTTTTTATGGCCGCCTTGATGTATAGCAAATACCATGCGGTACTGGTCATTCTGTTCGTATTGCTGTCAAATTTGAAATTGGTACGGAATTCGTACGCATGGTTATCGGTTCTCATTGCTTTACTCTGCTATGCCCCACATTTTTATTGGCTTTATGCGAACGATTTTGTTAGCATTAAGTACCATCTGTATGAACGACCCAATGACGCCTATCAGTTTGAAAAGTATACATTGGGCTTTTTTGTAAACCTGATCGCCCTATTTGGACTGACCTTTCCGTTTATTTATTATGCCCTATTTAAAACCAAAAGCAAGGATCTGTTTACACGTGCTCTTATATTCTTGACCTATGGGGTCATCCTGTTTTTCTTTCTTTCAAGTTTCAACAGAAGGGTACAGACCCAATGGATCATTGTAATCTGCATACCCTTGGTTCTCATTGTATATAATTACATGCTGGAACATAAAACGGTGCTCAAATGGATTGTACGACTGGGGATTATAAATGCTGTGCTGATTCTATATTTAAGGGCCGGGCTTGTCTACCAACCTTTACTTTTCGACTTTTTTTACGAAAGTCATGGTAACAAGACATGGGTCAATGCAATCCGTGAGGAGGTAGGTGACATTCCGGTGGTTTTTGAAAATTCCTATCGCAATGCACCTATGTACGAATTTTATACTGGGGGAATCCCAACCTTCTCCCTGAACAATGTGATGTACAGGAAGAACCAATATTCCATAGATACATCCGAAGAACGGGTACGGGGCAAAAAAGTGGCCTATTTATCCAAATACATCAGTGATAATACGTTTTCATATACCAAACCCGATGGCTGGGACTATAAAGGCAAATACATTGAAGATTTCAATTCTTTTAGAAAGCTTGAATGTACTTTGAAAGAGGAAATCGTGGTGCTGGGTAGTTCCTATTATCATCTGCAGCTCATCAATCCCTATGACTTTGATATAGCATTGTCCAAGCTTACATTTTCAATTGCCTATTTGAGCCCGTATAAAAATACCTTGGGCTTAAAACCTGTCATTCCCAAACCTATAAACAATAACCCTTTGGTGTTGTCCAAAAATGATACTACGGACTTTATATTGGACATTCCTTCGTTTGATCAAGAAAAAGTGGGCTATATTAGAATCGTAATTTCAGAAAACGGACTGTATCCAGGCCTGAATTCCAAACCAATACCAGTGAACTAATGGAGCCAATTGACAGGATTACCGATAACTTGGACTGGATTACCCTTATCTTGTTTGGCAGTCTGCTCTTGGTAGTCATCGCCAAAAAGATTTTCTATACACGGTTCCTGAATTTTATCATTTTGCCTTTCAACAACAAGTACATAATTATGTACAACAAAAAAGAGAAGCTTTTCAATTGGTTTCATATACTGCTTACGGTATTCCAAATCATCAATATATCATTGTTCGCCTTTCTTGTTTGGAAAAGTTATGAAAGTCCCACAACATCCGCCTCAAAGGTGACTTTTTTTGTAATCCTTGGCTATCTTTTTCTTTTCGTTTTTGCAAAGTTGTTCCTACAACTGGGGAACGGTTTCATTTTTGGGTCCTATGGTACCATCAATGAATTACTGTTCAAAAAAACCTCTTATTTGAACTACGGAAGCCTTGTCCTATTTCTTGCCAATATACTTTTGTGTTTCGTGTTTATTAACTCCATGCCTGTAGTATTATCAGCATTTGCACTATTTCTATTAATTAATATTATAGGCTGGGTTTCAGTTATTAGGATTCATCAAAAATTCATTAGTTCCCACTTTTTCTATTTTATTTTGTACCTTTGCGCACTCGAAATTGCACCCCTAATCATATTGGGAAGCTTTCTAAAATAGTGTATCCTATGAAAGTAAAAACAATTTTGGTCTCCCAGCCTGAGCCAAAAATGGAAAATTCTCCCTATTCCAGGCTCATCGACAAAGAAAAAGTAAAGGTCGACTTTAGGCCTTTTATTCATGTTGAAGGAGTGGACGCCAAAGGCGTCCGTCAACAAAAAATTGATTTGAAGGACTTTACGGCCATAATTCTTACAAGTAGAAATGCGGTAGATCATTACTTTAGGATTGCCGAGGAAATGCGTTTCAAGGTGCCGGATACCATGAAATATTTTTGTCAATCAGAGGCCGTGGCCTATTACCTTCAGAAGTATGTGGTCTACAGAAAAAGGAAGATTTATGTGGGCAAACGTTTGTTTTCCGATTTGTCCCCGATGATGAAAAAGTACAAGGACGAAAAGTTTTTGTTACCATCCTCCGATGTTCTTAAGCCCGAAGTCCCCGAAACACTAAACACCCTTGATATCAACTGGAAACGCGGTATATTCTACAAAACGGTTATCAGTGACCTATCTGACCTAAGGGATGTCTACTATGATATTTTGGTGTTCTTTAGTCCGTCTGGGATTGAGTCACTCCTTCATAATTTTCCCGATTTCAAACAAAATGATACGCGAATTGCGGTCTTTGGGAATTCTACAGTGGAAGCTGCCACAGGTGCCGGGCTTAGAATCGATATAAAAGCCCCCACTCCAGAGACTCCATCCATGACGATGGCATTACAAAAATATATCACGAACGCAAACAAGTAAACTGCCTTGGGGCAAACCCACGAGGTATTCGCTGGAAACAAGCTTTTAATTTGGAGGCATGCCTCGAAGTATTATACCCTTTGGCGTCGCTAATAAAAGTTGCTTCTGAATCCAAAACAAAAAGGCCTTGCAAATTGCAAGGCCTTTTTGTTTTTCTATCTTTATTTATCGAATTAAGACGCGTATCGCTGAGGTCCTCCGCGTCTAATTTCCTCGTTGGCGTATTTTTCAAACTTTTTAAAGTTCTCCCTAAAGGCATTGGAAAGCTTAAAGGCCGTGGTATAATATTTTTCATCATTGTTCCAAGTTGCCCTAGGACTCAATACGGTGGTTGGAACACCTGGACACTCCCTGGGTTGCGCCACTCCAAATACGGAATGAATATGGTAGGAATCATAGGAATACAGGCCAAGGTCGCCATTGAGTGCAGCACTGATCATGGCACGGGTGTACTTTAACTTCATACGGGTACCAACACCATAAGGCCCACCGGTCCATCCCGTATTTACCAACCAGACTGCTACTCCTGTTTCCTTCATTTTTTTACTCAACATCTCAGCATATTTTGTGGGATGCAAAGGCATAAATGGTGCACCAAAACAGGCTGAAAAAGAAGGTTGCGGTTCTACGACCCCTGCTTCAGTACCAGCAACTTTTGCTGTATATCCAGAAATGAAATGATAGGCGGCCTGGCTAGGCGTTAGTTTGGATATAGGGGGCAATACCCCAAAGGCATCCGCGGTCAAGAAGAATATATTTTTAACATTTTTACCAATAGAAGGCTGCTGTATGTTGTCTATATGGTATATGGGGTAACTTACCCTGGTGTTTTGTGTTATTGACGTATCGGCAAAATCCACATTGCCATCCTTGTCCAGGATCACATTTTCCAAGATGGCTCCTGGTTTAATGGCATTGTAGATTTCCGGTTCCTGCTCTTGGGAGAGATTGATTACCTTCGCATAACATCCACCTTCAAAATTAAATACAGTGTTCCTACTGGTCCAACCGTGCTCATCATCCCCTATCAACTTCCTGTTTGGGTCTGTGGACAAGGTTGTTTTACCGGTTCCGGACAGCCCAAAAAATATGGCGGTATCCCCTTCCTCGCCCACATTGGACGAACAATGCATCGGCAAGGTTTCCTTAAACACAGGCAATATAAAATTGAGTGCTGAAAAAATTCCCTTTTTTATCTCCCCGGTATAGCCCGTACCACCAATTAGGGCAATTTTTTCAGTAAAGTTCAGTATCGCGAAATTGTGTTGCCTTGTTCCATCTTCTTCGGCATTGGCCATGAAACCAGGTGCATTGATAACCGTCCATTCCGGACTGAAATTCTCCAATTCTTCGTCGGTTGGCCGTAAAAACATATTATAGGCGAACATGTTGGACCAAGGGTATTCGTTTATGACCCTGATATTCAGTTTGTATTCCGGATCGGCACAGGCATAACAGTCCCTCACGAAAAGTTCCTTTGTGTTCAAATAAGCAATAACCTTGTCATACAATGCCGTAAACTTTTCCGGTTCGAAGGGAATGTTTACCGGCCCCCACCAGATTCTATCCTTGGTAATATCATCCTTTACGATAAAACGGTCTTGGGGAGACCTACCCGTAAATTCTCCCGTGTTGACGGCAAGGGTACCATTTTTGGTCTCTACGCCCATGCCAAGGTCGATAGTCGCCCTCTGTAGTGCTTGAGGCGATTCCTGATAATGAAAATTATCATGGTCAATTCCGTAATTTTTTAAAGATGTTGTCTTCGATTGGTAGGATGAACTATGCATAATTCAAAATATTAGTTTCCCAAAGCTATTAAATTTAGCGCTGAAGCCCTTGCAAATCAAGAGGTATTCGTGTATTTATCGGTAAGAAATATGAAATCTACGATGAATGATTGAATTTTCAACAAATAAACATCGGTATAAATACTATTTAGTAAGCAAGCCGTAAATTATTAGGGTTTGTATTGTTAAATTGATAAAATAATTTGTTTTTATTGCCGATTATATAATTAAAACAGCCGCCTTCCCAAAATATATGAACCTAGTATAAGGACTTAAAATACTCTGATACCCTACCTTGAAGTAGGTTCTTGGCATTTTCCATATTATATTCCAAAGATTTGTTGGGGTCCCCAATTTCTATGACATCCTTAACGCCGTTCGAGGTAAGCGTTTCCAATGGAACATCCAATTTACCGCAAACGGCCAGCACTGGAATATCATATCTGTTGGCAAGTTCCATAACCCCTTGAATCAATTTTCCCTGAAGGGTCTGATTATCGATTCTTCCTTCACCCGTCACGATGTAATCGAATTTTTGGGTATCCAACACTTCCTTGACCCCGCATAGTTCCAATATAAATTCGACCCCGCTGAGGAACTCCGCCTTAAAAAAGGCCTTGAGACCAAATCCGGTTCCCCCGGCAGCTCCTGAACCTGGTATTTCCGAAAAATTGGAACCAAATTGCCTTTCGTAGACATCCGATAGATTTCGCAATCCTTTGTCCAACTCCGTTATCATTGCAGCATCGGCACCTTTTTGGGCGGCGTATACAAAAGCGGCCCCATCTCTTCCAAATAGCGGGTTTTTGACATCGTTTATGGCGAAGAATTGAATCCCAGCCGTGTCAATAACATTCTCAGCCTTGGAAATCCTATGTATGTTCTTTAAATTTTTTCCTATAGGTGCCAGCGGTTTTTCGTGAGCATCCAAAAATTCAAAGCCCAAAGCATTTGCAATACCCATTCCCCCATCGTTCGTAGCACTGCCCCCCAATCCTACATATATTTTTTTGGCCCCTTTCTTTATAGCGTCTCCAATTTGTTGCCCGCTACCAAAAGTGGTAGTCAGGGCCGCATTTCGCTCAGCAGGTTCCAGAAGTTCCATGCCAGAACTATTGGCCAATTCTATATAGGCCGATTTGGATTTTTCATCCAACAGATAGTACGAGGAAATTTCCCTACCCAAGGGACCCAAAGTTTTCATTGCTACCCGTTTGCAGTCCTTATACGTTGCAATAGCGTCCAAAAAACCGTCCCCACCATCCGATGCCTTTACAAAATGGAAGGAGGCATCATCCTTTACCTGCCCAACACCCTGCTTAAAGGCAAAAAATACTTCCTCGCTCGTTAGGGATCCTTTGAACTTATCCGGAATGATCAAAAACCTCATTTTCTTAAATTTTCAGGAAAACCATTAATAACGATGTCCCACAGTTGTGGCAATAAGAAATAAACGAAAAGGCTCAGCACGATGATGGACATAATATTCATGAAAAATCCTTTTCGGACCATATCCGGAATCCGTAGATATCCGGAACCAAAAACCACCGCATTGGGAGGGGTGGCAACGGGCAACATAAAGGCACACGAAGCCGCTACGGCGGCACCCACCATTAAAACAAAAGGGTGCACGTCAATAGTCAAGGCCATTGGTGCCAGAACAGGAAGCAGCATGGCCGTTGTGGCCAAATTGGACGTTATCTCCGTTAAAAAATTTACCGCGGCAATGAGCACCAAAACCAAGATGAAAATTGGGAGCCCAGACAATGAAGTCATCTGACCTCCGATCCATACGGCAAGACCACTTTCTTCAAAGCCCTTGGCCAGTGCCATTCCGCCACCAAAGAGTAAAATGATTCCCCAGGGCATTTTAACGGCCTCGTCCCAATTGAGCAATTGCTCCCCTCTTTTTTTAGCGGGAAGCAAGAACAAAAGAATCGCAAAGAAAATAGCAATGATGGTATCGTCCAATCCGGGCAAAATATGCTGCAATAAAAATGAACGGGTAATCCAACAAAACGCGGTAGCGCCAAAGACCAGTCCTATCAATTTTTCCTCATAGGTGATTTTTCCCAGACCATTTTTTAGTCTTCTGATTTCCGCCCTACCTCCTGGAAATTCGACCTGTTTGAAGGAAAAGGCATAGCGTGTTAAATACTTCCAGCAAATGAATATAAGAACGATGGAAATGGGAAGTCCGAACATGAACCATTGCATAAAGGTGATTTCATATCCATAGGTGTCCAAAACCACCCCTGCCAAAACCAAATTGGGCGGGGTGCCTATCAATGTGGCCATACCGCCAATGGAAGCGCTGTAGGCAATGGCTAGCATCAGTGATTTTCCAAATAACAGGTTCTCGTCCTCCGCCGTAGCTGGATTATCCTTTAATTGTTTGATAATCGCCAGACCAATGGGCAGCATCATTACGGAGGTGGCCGTATTGGAAATCCACATGGATAAGAAGGCCGTGGCCACCATAAATCCCAAAATAATTTTTCGGATATCGGCCCCTATTAAATGGATGATGTTTAGGGCAATTCTTTTATGCAAGTTCCATTTTTCAATGGCGATGGCAATCACAAACCCTCCCATGTACAGAAATACGTATTTATGGCCAAAAGACCCCGAAGTAGCCGTAAGGTCCAACCCTCCCGAAAGCGGAAAAAGCACGATCGGCAATAGTGCCGTCACGGCGATTGGAATGGCCTCCGTAATCCACCAGATAGCAATCCAAACCGTTGATGCCAACACTGCGTTGGCTTCCTTTGACAAACCTTCCGGATGAAAGAAACAAAGAATCAATACAAAGGAAATTGGACCTAATATAAGTCCCAATAATTTTGAGCTATTCATAACCTAAATAGTTATTTCAGGGTTGATTTATAGATTTGAACTCCCAAATATACCCATGCGGCCAGCAAAAATGTTCCGCCAATGGGAGTAATAAACCCAAGGGTCCTAAAATCAAATGCGGTAATCTCATTTAAGGCCAAGAGATAAATAGAAAATGAAAAAAAGACCACGCCGATCAAGACCAGCCCGTATACTATCCGTTGGGTCTTTTCAGCGATTCCGGGCAATGATCCCAAAATGAACGGGAAAAAGGCGTGATACATTTGGTAGCGAACGCCTGTTTCAAAAGTAGCTACGGCATCCGGAGTTACCAATTTCTCCAACCCGTGTGCCCCAAAGGCACCTAAAGCAACCGCCAAAAATCCTAAAAGGGATGCGGTAATCAGTATTGTTTTTTTCATCTAACCAAAAACTAAATGGAATACTAAGGTTCACTTTACAAGGTACTCAATTGTTCAGTAACGATTCAAAGTTGATTCTATAACTTTATCGATATGTATTCTTACATATGTAACAAATTGATACCTTCGTATAGTCAATCATACTCAAAAGTACATAATAAGAATGTTGCGAAAAATTTTGATCATAGGGGCAGGAAAATCTACTTCCTTTTTATTGGATTATTTATTGGGAAAATCAGGGTCAGAAAATCTTAGGGTCACCATTGGCGACCTTGATACCTCGTCCATTCCTGAAAATATAAAGTCGCACCCCAATTGTTCCATTCGCACACTGGATATCTTTAAAGAGAATGAACGTATATTGGCGATAAAGGAGTCGGATTTGGTAATTTCCATGCTACCGGCAAGATTCCACATCAAAATTGCGGAAGACTGCCTAACCTATAAAAAGCATCTGGTTACAGCTTCCTATATAAGTCCGGAGCTTAAAAAACTCAACGAAAAAGTTACAGAAAGCGGTTTGGTCTTCATGAACGAAATTGGGTTGGATCCTGGTATCGACCACATGAGCGCCATGCAAGTCATTGACCGTATCCGGGACAAAGGGGGTAAAATTTTGTTGTTCGAATCGTTTTGTGGCGGTCTTGTGGCGCCGGAGTTTGATAACAACCTATGGAACTATAAGTTTACATGGAACCCAAGAAACGTGGTCCTTGCCGGCCAAGGGGGTACGGCCAAGTTCATTCAGGAAGGCACCTACAAATACATCCCGTACCACAAGTTGTTCAGGCGGACGGAATTCTTTGACGTAGAGGATTTTGGCAAATTTGAAGGTTATGCCAATAGGGATTCCCTCAATTACCGGGAAGCCTACGGCTTACAGGATGCACTCACCATTTATAGGGGTACCATGCGGCGCGTAGGGTTCTCAAAGGCATGGAACATCTTTGTGCAATTAGGCGCTACGGACGACACCTATATAATCGAAGATTCAGAAAATATGACCTATAGGGAATTCATCAATCTTTTTCTTCCCTACTCCCCAACGGATTCTGTGGAGCTGAAACTCAGGCACTATCTAAAAATAGATCAGGACGACAGTACTTGGGAGAAACTCCTTGAACTGAACCTTTTTGACAAGTCAAAAAAAATAGGTATCCCCGAAGCTACTCCGGCACAGGCACTACAGAGAATTTTGGAAGACAAATGGACCTTGGGCGAAAAGGAAAAGGATATGATCGTCATGTACCATAAATTTGGGTATAAGCTAAACGGGGAGAAAAAACAAATAGATTCCAAATTGGTGGTTATTGGTGAGGACCGTGTCCATACGGCCATGGCAAAGACCGTTGGTTTACCCGTTGCTATAGCCGCACTAAAAATTTTGAACGGACACATCACCACTCCAGGGGTCCAAATCCCTATTTCCAAAGAGGTATACCAACCCATCCTCAAGGAATTGGAGACCTTGGGCATCAATTTTAAGGAATACGAAGTTCCCTATTTGGGATATAACCCTGATTCGGTAGCAAGTTAATCACATATTCAAGGTATTTGTGTAATTTTGATTTCAATTTGAAATCATATTCATGAAGTCGGATAACAAAAACACCAAGATAGACGGTATTGACAAAAAAATATTACGGTTTTTAATGGAGGATGCCAGAAAACCGGTATTGGAAATTGCCCGAAGCATAGGTATTTCTGGAGCGGCTATTCATCAGAGGTTACGCAAGCTGGAGGCTTCAGGACTATTGGCCGGTTCCAAGTTCATTATCAACCCCAGGGCCATGGGTTATACCACGATGGCCTACATCGGCATTTATTTGGACAAGGCCATGAGCAATCCGGCAGCGGTGAAACAATTGGAAAAAATCCCCGAAGTTTTGGAATGCCATTATACTACGGGAAACTGGTCCATCCTAATCAAAATTCTCTGTAAGGACAACGAACATTTGATGCATGTGCTCAACAAGGAAATCCAACAAATTGAAGGGGTATCAAGAACAGAGACCTTTATTTCGCTGGCACAGCAAATAGACCGGCAGATAACGATATAAAACCATCATCGAGGCATTTATTATGCCGATAAAAAGCCTTTATAAAGGGAAATGTTGCCGATCAGATAACTTCCCAAAAATTAAAAACATAAAAAAGCCTTCCCAAATTTGGAAAGGCTTTTAAATTTTTTGACTTAGGCATTTAACCACTAATATTTTTGATATAGCATGGCGGGGTATTTACCATCCTGAGCATCAGGTTGTCGAATATGCCCTC
>NZ_MDGL01000044.1 GCF_002742265.1 Maribacter sp. 4G9 | reverse complement strand
TTGTTTTTAAGCGACAAGGTAATTGTTACTTGATCTTTCAAAGTGGCACAGATCGAACCGATATCACTGGCACAAAACGAACCGAAACGGATCGGGCCGATGGCCAAAAGTGGCACAGATCAAACCGAAATGCCTGGCACTATAACTCCGAAATGGATGGCACAAAACGAACCGAAGTATCCAGATACGGCGGTTATCGTGAGAAAGAAGATGTCATTACCTGGGGAGGTCTCCAAAGTTACCTGTAGCTATATGGAGAAGTCAGCAGAGGTCATAGTACTTACGGGAAACGAGCCATTCGAAAAATGGAGGTCTCACGAGTAAGGAAGGACTGAACGTAATTCTCTTCAAAATTCGCATAGGAGCACTAGTGGTAGCCTATGCCTAAATTAGAGGATAGTGCCAAGGGTGAAAAGAGCTTTGGTTTGATGATTTGCGAACCGCCGTATACGAGACCCGTATCCCGAGAATTCGGGAGTGGTGTGAGAGGCGCACCGTGGGCTTTACGGCCTACGGCCGTCTACTCGACTGTGTTTTCGTACTTTATTTTTTCGTCCTTCTGTCAGCGTTGGCAAAGACATACTCTTTTGCAATTTTTGGCTTGTGTGTCGGCTGGTGAGAATTGCAAATGTGTATGGCTTTTAGCGTTGGCTTTTCCATCACAATATTAATTCGTTCAACATCTGTTTTAAACCCAAATGCCTTGCACCTTGAACAGTTTTTGAGTTCATTGATACCAAGTCAATCCAATCCATAATTTTTTTCTTTTCGCTCGTTTTCTCGTTCCAATATTCTGATAATTCAATGGCAGACGTGTTAATCAAAATCTCTAAAACCGAGTTTATATTCTCAAAAAGTTTGATATAGATTCTTGGAATATTTTTGTGCGTTTTACCTTTGATAAGGTAATTGTCCTTTCCACCTGCAGTAAATAAATCTCTAATATTTGGGCATACAATAGACTCTCTAGTAACTAACCAAATGGCAAGTCGAGAAAACTTGTCTCCTCGATTACTGAAAACCTCGGGAAAATATACCATCGCTCTATTTTTTATTTCTTGCTTTTCTTTTTGGTTTAGATTGTTCCAAATGTTAATGACAAGATTACTTGCTTGTTCGGTGTCTTGAATCCACCACAAATCTTGTCCGGGTTTCAGTTTGCTTTTATAATAATCAGTAATTGGTTTAATCGGATTATTCTTTTGTCGCAAAGTGTCGTAAGGCGTATTTATTTTATCAAATATTGTTTTGCCTTTTTCCAAGTTCATATCTATTAAATATCTTGGCGAATGAGTTACAACAACTTCTGACAAACATTCTTCATATGCTCTGCATTTGAATTCAATCGGTTTGCCGAGTTTCCCAAATAGCATAAATATTCGTTCAACATCCTCAACTCTAGTGGATTCTAAAACACTATTTCCTGTTGTTTTCCAATGATTTTGAGTAGTAGTTTTTACTTCTATTCCGTAAAATTTATTTGCTATGATGTCAGGGAACTTTTGTCCACCAATAACTTCTATTGAATTTTCAAAAGCAGTTCCGACTGCTAATTCAGTCATTACATCTCCAACATATGGTTCAAGTTTATTACCTTTTAATTGTTCAATCTTTTTAGGTGATTTTATTGCGTGTGCATTTAATTCAATAATTGTTGAATTGAGCAAAGTGTTGAACTCGTTTTTATGCGGTTCTGAATTTACTGATACTACCATTATTTTTTAAAATATAAGTCCCAAACATTTTCAACTCGCTTTGCCAAATTGTAAGCGAGAAGAGGCGGAACTGCATTTCCAATTATTTTATATGCTTTTGAAGGACTTACCAAATATGAACCTTTACGACCTTGTTTGTTCTCAATTACAAATTCATAATCGGGCGGAAAAGTCTGGATTAAACCACACTCTCTTGGCGTTAAACGTCTCTCTTTTAATCCTTTTGAAAGTTCTTCGGTTAATATTCCTCCATTTTTTTTTGATAACCGTCTGAACTCAATATTTCCGTGATGTTCGGCTCTAATTGTAGGGCTAATACCATCAGGCTTAATTTCTATTTGTCCTTGACAATGTTTACCCATAAACTTTGCTTTTGAGTAAAATTTTTGGGATAAATCTTTAGATTTTTCTGGCTCTTCTATATTTGCAAAAAGCTCTTTTAAATCTACGTGGCGTTTTAAATTATCGCCATCCGTTGTATAAGCGTGAGTTGGTTTTGGATAAGGATTGTATTTATCTGATATAATTTCCTTTTCCAATTCATCTAGTGCGGATTTTTTTAAAGCAGATTTCTTGATTCCAATGAAGAAAACCCTTTCCCTTGATTGCGGAACTCCATAATCAGCTGCGTGTAAAACTCTTGGCTTTAAAACTAAATATCCATTATCTCCTGTAGATGAAAAATCACTTTGAATAATGTCTTTTACGTTTGAGAGGTTTACCAAGCCTTTTACATTTTCTGCAATGAAAATTTTAGGTTGTGTAATTTCTATCACTTGCTTCATCCACATATAAAGCTTTCCACGGGTTTCTTCTGTGGCACAAGTTTCAGTATTTAGTTCACCTTTATGGTTTTTATTAGAATTGAAGCCGTTTCTTTTTCCTGCAATACTAAAATCTTGGCAAGGGAAACCGCCTGTAACGATGTCAATATTTTCAGGAAATACTTTAGTACCGCTTTGATGCAGTTTTACTAAATCCACTATACTGTCGGTTTGATAGTCTTCTATATCATGTCCTCTTTTAGAAAAATAGTGTACCCAAGCATTTCTTGCGTCTTTTAAAATGTCGTTTGCAAAAACTGTTTTGAATCGAGTTTTTTTAAGTTTTATGAAATTATTGTCAAGTTCCTTTTCTATAAAATCAGGATTTAAAATATCGTTTACAGAAGATTTTAAGACAGAAAAATCGCCCTCAAAACCTAAGTCCATTCCTCCACAGCCTGAAAATAAAGAGAGCATATTTAAAGTTGATTTGCCCTCTTCTTCTTCTTTTTGTAATTCAACTTTTGAGTTGAATTTTACAGCTAATTGTGGTTCTTCAACTACGCTTGCGTTTTCAATATCAGTTGTTAATGTTCGCATAGTTAATTTTTTACGGGATGAGATTTTAAATATTTTATTTTTCTTTCTGCCACTTTTAAAGCTTTGTTTGCACAATCTTCATTTACAATTTCGTAAGCGATTTTGTCACTTATAAATTGAATCAATAATTCATCTTTATCGAGTTTTAGAATTTCCGCAAGCCTTCCCAACATTTCCTTCGTTGGTTTTCGCTCGTTTCTTTCAATTTTACTCAATATTGCTTGGTCAATATCGACATAAGCAGAAACTTGTCTCAAAAGCAGTCCTAACTCTTGTCTTTTGTTCCTTAATATTTGTCCGATTGTTTCCATTTGAAATTTATAACTTGACAGTATGTGTCAAATATAGATAAAAATTTTTAAGGCAAGTATTCAGATTGTATTTTTTCGAGCTTAGGAAAAAAACAGCTCTTTTGGTTTTTCAGCGTTGGGTTTTAGCGTTGGCAAAAACCAAATGTGCTGTTTGTGCGGTGGCTTTTTCTGTATGAAACACAACGTTTAGTATATGGCAAGTAGGGCAGAAGAAAGCGATAAACTTTCAATTTTGCACTGAGCCAAAGCGTTGTATTTTGTTTTTATATTATTCATTTTAAAAGCCAAATCAACGATTTGGCGGTCTTAGCAAATACACCCAAAACTTTGGTTAATCAACTACCTAGCAATTAGCTATATACATTGTGTGTGCCCAGCATGGGCATCTTTAAACTATTAGAAAGATAGTTTATTCATCTAGGGGGTGCAAGTCCCTTATGGGCGGGGGTAACGCCTTGGGCCATTAGTAAGTCGCAAGGGTGGTGACCGTGAGGTCATATCTGAAGGAAGCGGGACCACAAAACCCGGTACTGACCCTTCGGCTTCGCTCAGGACAGGCTGAACAGGAACCGTATACAGAGGCATATTTATTTGGGTAAGCAAGCACATCATTGTAACGCCCTAAGATTACCAAAAGGGTAAGTATGTAGATACGGCGGTTATCGGGAGAAAGAAGATGTCATTACCTGGGGAGGTCTCCAAAGTTACGTGTAGCTATATGGAGAAGTCAGCAGAGGTCATAGTACTTACGAGAAACGAGCTATGGCAGTACCCTAGAGGTCTCACGAGTAGGGAAGGACTGAACGTAATTCTCTTCAAAATTCGCATAGGAGCACTAGTGGTAGCCTATGCCTAAATTAGAGGATAGTGCCAAGGGTGAAAAGAGCTTTGGTTTGATGATTTATGAACCGCCGTATACGAGACCCGTATCCCGAGAATTCGGGAGTGGTGTGAGAGGCGCACCGTGGGCTTTACGGCCTACGGCCGTCTACTCGATTAGCAAAAGTTTTTTGACACTATCCCACCAAGTGTGTAAGTTAAAAATAACGAGGGTTGGACTTTTATCTAAAGTCTGACCCTTTTTTCATAGATTGTAAGGAACTGGTTTAAAATTATGCCCCAGTTCCTGATGGGCATGGACCACTTCTTGGTGGCCTCCCTTGTTGCCAAATATACGGATTTCATCACC
>NZ_MDGL01000043.1 GCF_002742265.1 Maribacter sp. 4G9 | reverse complement strand
GCGGAGACTGGCCTTTTGACCTCGAACGTCACGGAAATAGTATCGGCGATGCCATCGGACCAGAGGATAGTCTATGCAGGGGATGCGTCCAAGTCGCAGATCTACCATAGAACCAATAGCACCACGCCCGGGGTTATGATGCCCCCTTTGGCCAAGGGCCAAGTGGACGAGGAAGGTGTGGCACTTATGGAGGAGTGGATAAATCAGCTTAGTGTACCACCAACGGTTACTGACAATTCCCCTGATGCTGATGTCAATCTTGCGCTGTTGCCAAGTTCTACTGTTTCGGGGAGCGTTTCTGGGGGTCGCGGTACGCCCGATGCTATACTATATGATCCAGTGTCTGGCGATTATTATGCACCTTCGCGCTTCAACGAGTATGGGGTAGCATATAATACGAACCTTGGCCGTCCAAATGTGGATAACGGTTTCTCCTGGCAGGTGGCTTGGCCGACTCCTAAGAACATTAACTATGTTACCTTCGGCGGTACGTACCCCAACCAGCCCCAGACCAGCTCGATGTGGCGCATATCATATCTGCGCAACGGAACTTGGACCGTGCTGGAGCAGGGCCAAGGTGGCTGGATAGATAGTGGCATCTACGAGTGGGGCGGCACAACCCAGTCACCGATAGAGGCAGAGGTGCTCAGGGTCCAAGTATACAGTGACGGATTGAACGACCTTGTCAGCATCCACTTGCGCGGACGTGGGGGAACATCTACAAGGGTTGACGATAGTGCCACCTCCCCGAAGGCGGCGCTCATACAGTATGTACCTGTAAGTGGGAACGTGGATATGGAGTCTCCAGTGATAACCTTGAACGGAGGGTCCTCGATAGACATTCAGTTAGGGGATACCTATACGGAATTTGGTGCGACGGCCTTGGACAACGTTGACGGGGACATCAGCGGGGATATCGTCGTCGACGCCTCGGGTGTTGACACCAACACCCCCGGGGCCTATGCGGTAACCTATAACGTTAGCGACTCCGCGGGAAATGCGGCGGTCGAGGTGGTTCGCACTGTCAACGTGGGCGACGCTACGTCCTATTCGCTTACAGTGGACAATGGAAGCGGTGATGGTTTTTATGTTGCGGGCCAGGTCGTGAACATAGTGGCGGACGCCGCGCCTTCGGGGCAACGGTTCGAGGCCTGGACGGGGGACATATCCTTTGTCGGTTCCGTCAACAGTACCCCGACCACGGTGACCATGCCATCGTCGGACGTGAAGGTTATGGCCACCTACGGTCCGGTTCCCTCAGGGGGTTCCATATGGTTCGAGGATTTCGAGGACCTTCCCGACGGTACTACGGTTGACAACGGTGCCACTGCCTGGGGCTCTTCGCGAAACGGAGGTACGTTCGAGGTCTTGGGCGGAAGGTTCTGGACCAACGGTTCGGCCCCTATGGGGACCTGGACCTCCGAGGTGATACCTATCGGGGGTACGGTTTCGGTATCGTTGGACGTCGACGATTCGGACCAGAAGAAGGAGGCGTCGGACTACCTAAGGGCGTTCTACATCTTGGACGGGGGCACGCCGGTGGAGTTCGCCTCGGTCTCCGGCGACATCGACCCGCAGACCTTCATGGTAGGTGACCTTGTGGGGAGCAGCATCCAAATCGTAGTGGAATCCGAGGTGAGCGGTGCCCCCGAGAACTATTATATCGACAACGTAGCGGTCTATCCGACTAGTGATTTAATTGCAGCTAAGACTTCGGTCAAATCGGACAGCGACATGTCCGTTTACCCAAACCCCGCTAAAATAGAAACTTCAATAAGTTTTGATAATCCGATCAGCATTGGAACAATTCAAATTTATGATGTGACCGGTAAATTGGTCAGGGTTATTGAAGGTGGTGAAATAGATAATACAGGCAGACCAATAAATGTTCAGGAACTTCCGGCCGGTGTTTATTATGTAAAAGCAATTGATGAGAATACAGGTGAAGATTATTCAAGTAAAATTTTGATAGAAAGGTAAAAATAGAGTAAAAAAGGGAGACCAATTGGTCTCCTTTTTTTACATACAAGTATATTATAATATTACTCTTCCATGGTATGATATACGTTCTGTGTATCATCAAAATATATTTAATAGATTGATTATTAATTATTTATATATATATTTAAAATTTAATTTGTTCGTAATTTGTTCGTAACTAGTTCTAAAATTATTGATTATTCATATAATAAATAATTCTTGGATTTTGGTGTTAATATAGGAAAGTCTAAATAAAGGTGGGATTAAGTATACTCGATATATTTTCCGAATTTTTGCGATTAGTGCCAAAAAACGTTCGTTTTGCAAAACCAATATCAAAAGCGATAACGCGAGACGCCAAACGTCCTTAGTGTTGAAGAATCCAAAAACAAATTGTCAAACAAGATATGTCTGGATAAAGGGCCGTTTTAATCAGCCTATTTCTCCAGAGCATTATTTCCCATACTGTCCCAATCCATATTTAGCGACCAATGCACCATTTGGTTTCTTGCAGTTTTCTGGAAAGTCGGAAAAATAGATACAATCTGGCAGACCATCCTTGAATTTAACTGTCACAGCACCAGTCTGTTTTCCTAATAATCCACTAAAATTATAATTGGCTGTCAAGGAAACAGTTTGGGTCTTATCGGAAGACTTAAACTCACGGACATTACTTATGCTATTGGGAACGTACCTATTCATAGCCCACGTTTTGGACTGATTTCCTAATATGTCATTGAGCAGCTTTGAATAGTTTTGGTCACCAGCCGGGCCTCCAAGAATCTTGATTTTCTCATAGACGCTCATCCCTTTTAAACGTGCAGGTGGTTTTTGATTGGCATAGGCCAACAAATTCGTAGCAAACTGCTCTACACTTTTTGAGTCGCAACCGTTCAATGTGAAGAAATTGGCCATATCGGTCTGTAGCGCTTTGGCCTTATGAATCTGATCTACCGAATTGCCCATCGCATTGGGATTGGTATACATATCAATTACGGTGCGCAGGGCGTTCTGGTCTTGTTTTGCGACCAAACGCATTTTTGCAGCGTACAGTTTTGGGTCAGCATAGATGCCTGTACCAACTGTCCGCCAAGCGATGCAATATCGGTCAACTTCCACACCCCAGCCATTTGTGGTGACATTTTCGCGCGAGCATTCTTGCGTCATAATCTCTACTTTATCTTCGGGAAGCTGCTCTGGACAGAGACTACCGAAGGTGTTTAAGTACCCGCTAAGAATCATCAAGAAATGACTGCTGTTGACATCCAGTTCAATATTCTCAAAATGACCACGGTAGATGTAATCGAAGAAAGCGGCATTGTTCAACCCCAAAGTCCTAAACTGCATCGTTCCCTCATCCTTTCCGTTGGTGTTCAAATACGTGATACGATCTTGGCTTTTGGTCAATTTTTCCTGTTGTTTTGCTAGTCTCTGTTTTTCGACCAATTCCTTTTTTCTAGAAACAAGTAGCCCGTTTAATTTCTGGTACTGGATAGATTGTATAGGTAAATAACCTAAATATTCATTTTCCAAACGTTGAAAATTATTACTATCCGCCTGAGCTATTCTATCCTCAATGGTTTTTAATTGGGTTTCAATGAGCCGTTCTTTTCTAGAAAGAAGTTTTTCTTCGCCTTTTTTTACTTCATTATTACCTGAAAATGCATTGTAATCATTTTTAAAATCAAGGATTTTCTGATTGATTTGGGAAATATCCGAATTCTGGTCGACCGAGCTCAGGTCCGAATCGACAGCATTTTTTAATAGTATCGAAGCCTTCATTTCCAGTCGGGATTGGAATTCAACCTGCTTACCTTGAGAAGCTTCAGGTAACAATTGCTGCCCTTGCTGTTTTAGTAGCGTTAATTTGGTCAAAGACTTTTTTTCATTATTTAATTTGTCGATAGAAGATATAACTTCATCAAGTTGAGTATCCACCTTTATGGCAATAGCTGCATCGATTTTTTCATTGGCTTGTTTTAGCTCACTATCTAAAAGTATAGCATACTCACTGGTCAAACTTTTTTTCAACTTCAAAAGTTCACTTTTGGAAATCCCTTTTTCTGATGCTGTATCTAGTTCGTTTTTAAGTTGGTCGCGTTTAGTATCGACTGTTGCAATTTGTTTGATAAAATTTGGATTGCCGTACGCTAGATAGTTATTGTAAATAATGTTCTGGAACACCCAATTGAAGTGTGGGTCGTTTCTGTAATTTCCTTTGGCAAAACAAGCTTGAATTTTTCTGAAATCCTTGACCAATGCTTTTTGGGAAAGTTGTTCGTAAGCTTTTCCACTATAGGGTTCAAAATAAGCTTTCGAGAAATAGTTGGTTGCTAGTTTTTGCATCTTTCCGCGATTCATAGATCTCAAAGATGTGGTCTCGGGATATTCTTGTTTAATCAAATTCATCCATTCTACCAAGTCATTACAATTTTGAGCAACCACTGTAATGGCACTCAAGGTGAAAACTATAAAACATAGAACTCTTTTGGTCAGCATTGGTTAAATAGTGGTTTTAATTGATTACCATAAAGATATAATCATTTTATGAAGTTTACTTCCTAATCATTAGCATAACTGATATTGTTAAATACACCATCAGTGATTTGTAGCACTTCGCCAGTATCTGAATTTTCCACGTTATACTCAAACTCACCGGATATGGTTTGGGCATCTTTATTGATTGCGGTAATTCTCAAAAATCCACTACTACCATCCGTATCAAAATCAAAATTTTCGCCTTCAGTTCCATTGGATGAATATCCTCCTGCGAATTGTAGCGCCAATGGGTTAGTTATCGGATTGTTAATCTGAACGCCTTCCGTGACAAGGTCAAAACTTGATCCTGCCATGGAAAGAGCAATGGCTTCACCTTGGGTGATGTCTGCACTTAGGTCAATACCGGCAATGGTAAAAGTAAAAAAAACTTCACTTTGAACAAGTTGGGCCGAAATGGTAGACACGCCTCTGTCAACAGGTATCGCCTCAAAATCGTTTCCATTAATCCTTGCCGTGATAAACGAATCGCTCAATACTTGGCCATCATCATCCATAAAATTTGAATCATCCTCACTACTGCAGGCTATTAGTAGAATCGAGAAGAGGATAGGAATAATTTGCTTCATAAGAATTTGTTTTTTTAAAACTTAAAGATGCAAATACCACTTTGAAAAAGCTACAGAAAATGTATTATCGTAGGTCTTAATTAGCTTATCGTCAGGTTTTAATTGTATTACCGTTTTTAATGAGTATTTTGTTAAGCCAAACCAAACTTTAATGAGAATACATATTACCCTTTTCTTATTATGGCTTTGTCATTTAGGTCATTCACAAAATAAAGAAGCGGATTCCATCCAAGAGCTCATTATAAAATATGAGACAAACGATACCACGCTGGTCAACCTCAGGCAGAGCTATGTGGCCAAGAAAATGTTGATGACCCCAGCTGATACCACCTGGCTTGCTTACAATAAAAAAACACTCTCGTTGGCCGAAGAATTGAATTATACAAAAGGCGTACTATTGGCCAACAATAATATCGGAGTTATATATCATTATTTTCGTTCAGACCCTTTAACAGCTTTGGATTACTATCAAACGGCATACAGTATATCCGAAAAAAATCCTTCATTGAAACGCTATCAATTCTCAATGTTGACTAATATGGGTTTAATACATTACGAGCAGGAAGATTATGATAAAGCCATGCCTATCTTTAGAAAGTTACTACAGTATCCGCAACGAAAGAGCAATATGCTCTCCAATATTGGTAATATTTATGGGCTTCAACAGCAAACGGACTCTGCGGTATATTATTTCAAGGCGTCAATTAAGGAAGCAGAACGTACTAATGATATGCTGCAAATTGCCAATGTTAAAAGCAATCTTGGATTGGTACAATCACAAGCGGGACAAGTATCCGAAGGATTGGCCAATACAGCTTTCAGCCTAAAAATGATTGATTCTTTGGGTCTCGAAATGATTAGGGTACCAGCTTACGTCAATGCTGCAGAAGTCTATATGCACAGCAATGATTTGGACAAAGCTGAACACTATGCCACTGAAAGTCTTAACGCAATCAAATCTCTCAACAATCTATACACAGAAACCAAGTCGCTTCAAACCTTGGCGACCATCCAGGAAAAAAAAGGCGACTATCAAAAGGCTTTGGAAAATTACAAGGCTGCGAATATCCTGAATGACAGCTTGGTGAATGCCGACCGAAAAGTAGAAATATCACGTAAGGAAATTCAGTACGAAGCTGATAAAAAAGAAGCACTTGCTTTAGCAGAGGCAAAACGCCAGCGCACCATCAAAAATATATTACTAGCAAGTAGTAGCGGTATTGTGTTGGCATCTCTACTCGCATTTGTATTCTATAGACGAAAACAAAAGGCGGACACGGCCATAAAGGAAGCTGAGTTCAATGCCACCGTGGCCGAAGTTGAACTAAAGGCACTTCGTGCTCAGATGAATCCACATTTTATCTTTAACAGCCTTAATTCCATCGGCGATTATATCTTGAACAATGATACACAATCCGCGAGTGACTATCTCAGTAAATTTGCCCGGCTGATGCGATTGACCCTGGAAAATTCTGATAAAAAGCTCATCACTTTGGAAGAGGATATTCAATTGCTTAACGCCTACCTGGCCATCGAGCAGAAACGGTTTGATAAGACCTTTGATTTCGAAATCCAAGTTGCCGACGATTTGGACACTGATGAAGTTCTGCTGCCCCCAATGTTGCTTCAGCCCTTTGTAGAAAACAGTATCATTCACGGACTCTCGAAATCGGAAAATGGTGGTAAGATTCAAATTAACTTCCAATCTGTACAGCAAAAATTGATTTGTACCGTAGAAGATAATGGTATAGGTCGGGCTAAGAGCAAAAATAAGAATGGACATTTGAAGAAAAGTTCAATGGGTGTGTCCATCACCCAGAATAGAATTGAGGTTCTAAATAAAACCAAGGATGCCAATGGGTCTGTCAAAATCATTGATAAGGAAATGGGCACCATGGTAATCGTATCACTACCCTTAGCATTGACCTAATCGAGATTTAGTTTATGGATTATTGAATTTTGTTATCTTGAAGTCCTTAATTTAACCTACTTCAAGAAAAGTTGCCATGATAAACACGCTAATTGTAGATGATGAATCCCATTGCATCAACCGCTTGTTACATCTAATAGATAGGAAACCTGGAATCTTTAATATTGTTGCAACCTGTAAAAGTGTGGATGATGCGCTCAAGGTCGCAGATAACAACTCATTGGATTTAGTCTTTTTGGATATTGAAATCAAGGATAAAACTGGTTTTGACTTTCTACGTCAAGTAGAGCATACCAACTTTAAAACAATTTTCACCACCGCTTTTGACAACTATGCGATTAAGGCTTTTAAGTTCAGTGCTTTTGATTATTTGATGAAACCCATCGATTTTGATGAATTCAATGAAACTATCGTACGCCTTAAGGAAGAGATACAATCTAAAGGACACGATGGCCACGTGCAACAATTATTTGAAAATATAGAACACGAACAGCCAAAGCTTTTAACCATCCCAACCGTTGAAGGTTTTGAAACCGTTTTGGTGGCGGATATTGTACACTTAGAAGCGAATGGTAATTATACCTACATCCATACCAAGGATAAAAAGCAAATAGCTAATAGACCCATAAAATTTTATGAAAATCTTTTAGATGGAAAACAGTTCTTCAAGTGCCATAAATCCCATCTTATCAATATGGAAATGATTAAGACATTTTATAAGGGAAAGCAGGCTTACGTTATAATGACCAATGGTAACCAGGTTCCGTTAGCGGTTAGGCGAAAGAATCGGTTTTTGGGACGGTTCAATTAAAACAACTCTCAATATTTCTAACTACTTTAATTCCTTTAGCTTAGCAGATTTCGACTCAAAATAATTCTAATATTCTGGTTCGTTTGGTCTACGCGTGTCTGGCTGTAGGGGCATTTTTGACGTACGAATGACCTTCATACTATAGTGCTCAAAATCTTCGGTAATCAATCCATAAAATTAGTAGAGTGGGCTTAAATACAAAGGCCACATAGCCGGTTTTGGTTAATAACTCTAATTTCTAGTTTCCCGAATCTTAAATCTCAAGTGGTGCCAAATAACGGCCGTTTTTCGGTACACTTTTCTACAATCACAAATTCTTTTTCGATAGGGTCCCATTCCTGGTCCTTTTTAGTATTCTCGTTAATTAACCTTTTATGGGACACTCAAAGTACATTTAAACGATGGCTAACAAGAGACTAAACTTGCCTAATGAACATTTCATTCTATTTTTCCAATAAGGGCTATGCTGTGTCGAACTGTTGAATTTAGTTGAAAGGAACATTTTGTCCTATTTTTGGCATAAGGCCAAAGAGCAATTTTGGAAAACCATTCTTCACTTAAAATAAAATACCTATCTTTGGCGTTAGTAACGTGAAAAGGTATGATATTATCCTTTGGTTCAAAAGCAACCGAACAGATTTGGAACGGAATCCGAGTAAAAAAAATGCCCATTGAAGTTCAGAACGTAGGACGCCGGAAACTCAGAATGCTGAATAACTCGCAAGACATTTCAGATTTAAGGATCCCACCGTCAAACCGACTTGAAAAACTTGGTGGAAAATTAAGCGAGTTCTATAGTATTCGAATCAACAAACAATGGCGGATCATGTTCTTATGGGACAAAGGAAACGCAAGCGAAGTGGAAATAATTGATTATCACTAAAAAGTAAGAAATGGAAAAGTTAGCAAATGTACATCCTGGTGAAATTTTGTTTTACGAGTTTCTTGAACCTCTTGAAATTACAGCTTATCGACTTTCAAAAGATTTGAGAATACCGCAAACCCGGATTTCGGAAATCGTAAAAGGTAATCGTAGAATAACAGCGGACACAGCTTTGCGATTGAGCAAATATTTTGGGAATTCGGCAAAATTCTGGCTTGGACTTCAAGATGATTATGATATCGAAGAAGAGAAAGAAACAAAGGATTCGGAACTGAACCAAATCAAGCATTACGAGAATAAAAACGTCGCCTAACAAGAACTGATCTAAGCCAAAGTTCAAAAAAAGGATGACATTGTGTTAAATTCGATATTTATACGTATATTGTACGTATAAATATTAATTGTATGATACGAAAAGAACTGCATTTAGACGAAAAAGTCATTTCGGCATTAGAAGTTGAAGCTAAAAGACAAAATCGAAGCCTTAAAAACTACTTGGAGTTTTTAGCCATTGAGCAGGCCAAGAAACTTGAGGTTCCATCAAAAGAGTACACTGATATGATGGACGATTTATTGAACAAGTTTGATAACAATGAAATTGAATTTTCCTCTATTGAAGAAGTAATGAACAGGAATGGCATATCAAATTAATGTTTCAAAAGATGCGGAAAAGGATATATTGACTGCCAAGTGTCATTATAGAGTATCTGGTCTCGAAGATACTTTCGATACTGATTTTAAAAATCAAATTGCCTATTTAAAAGCCAATCCATTTCTTTTTCAAATTTATTACAGGAATGTTAGAAGAGCTCACTTCAATGCCTTTAGGTTTTCCATTCATTTCATCATACAAAAAGAAGTGGTTTATATCTTAAGGGTATTACATCACAAACAAAAGTTCAAATAAACGATAAAATGAACAACATAATAATTCTATTTTTTCTGTCTATTTCACTTACCTCCTGTAATGGCTTTTCCCAACAAAAATCGTCTGCTGACAAAAAGGTCAAGATAGTTTCCAATCTATCTGAAGCGGATAAAAATGGTTTGAATATTTCCTCACAACTGCTAGTTGAAATTCAGTCTAAAACAAAAAAGAAACCACAACCCTTAAAATGGGAGATTTGGAAATATGGCAGGGAAGGTAATGAAGAAAATTATATCATAGATAAAGGGGTGTTTTTTGGTTTTATTGATGAGAGTACTGCTCATGATATTTTTCGAACCTACCGCGAGCAAGTTGTGTCCGAAGGGAACTATCTTTTCTTAACAAAAATGGATTTTGACGATTCCTACAATACTTACTACGATGTGGTTATTTTGGAGTGTAAAAATCAATTCGAACTTGTTAAGCTAATCGGAACAGATGGAATAAACTATGATGTCTACAATGACGAAATCATTAATAAGCTTGAAGATTGGAATAATGAAATAGGGTTTGAAATTGTAGTCGTTGACGCGGCCAGAGTACATGCTTATATGGGAAATCTACCTGCCGATATCAACTCATTTGCAAAGGACGTATATGATTTCTGTCCAGATGTAATTGACCAAGGATATAGTTCTATGGAAGAGATGATTACCGATTATCAGAACAACAGGTATTTTTGGCTATGGTGGGATTAGAGTATTAAAGTTCAAATAAAGGATCCTATCTTTCTCCAAGGTGTAACTGTAGCCACTTAGTAATTGAGTTACAAAAGAAGCAATTGAAACATTTTAAGCGTTTTTATTTATGAAATGTTTGGTGTGCAGAACGGCCACCTCATTCCAAAATAGTCGTTTGATTCTCTGTTGGTTATTGGGTTTTTATATTGCAGGATGGAGCTATATGTAATTTAATTTGTTCGAAATTAGTTCGATTCTTGGTGTATTTTATGCTGAATAAATTGCTTTTAAGTTAGTTGATTTTGAATAACCGTGAACTTTGGACAAAGAGTCCTAATTCATTCTTCACGTAATTTAAATCATTGATTTAAAGATGGTTGTACAATTTTGTTAAGCCTTGGGCAACATCATAAAATATGGAATGTATGATGTACAGACCAGATTTTTCAAATAGATTTTAACTAATTGAAAATCAACTATTTAAATCATTACTCATATTGTGAAAGGCGTTCTGTACATCATCATCCTCCTCGATTTTCTCGAGTAATTTCTCCACATCGGCGGCCTCTTCCTCACTCAAGGGCTTGGTGACTTGGGGTATGCGCTCGAAACCAGATGACAGAATTTCTATTCCCCTGTTTTCAAGCTCTTTTTGAATGGCACCAAAACTTTCAAAAGGGGCATAGATTAAAATACCATCGTCGTCCACAAAGACTTCTTCGGCACCAAAATCTATCATTTCCAATTCCAGTTCCTCTGGGTCAATGCCGTCTGCCGGAATCCTAAAATTACAGGTATGGTCAAACATAAATTCCACGGAACCGGAGGTTCCCAAACTACCGTTGCATTTGTTGAAATAACTTCTAATGTTGGCAACGGTTCGGGTATTATTGTCCGTTGCGGTTTCAATAAGAATAGCAATTCCATGGGGTGCATAGCCTTCAAACAATACCTCTTTATAATCTCCAAGACTTTTATCACTTGCTCTTTTGATGGCGCGCTCCACATTGTCCTTGGGCATGTTTACCGCTTTGGCATTTTGAATCACGGCCCTTAGTCTAGAGTTGGAGTCCGGATCTGGTCCTCCCTCTTTTACTGCCATTACAATATCCTTACCTATTCGTGTAAAGGCTTTGGACATTGCCGACCATCGCTTCATTTTACGTGCTTTCCTAAATTCAAAAGCTCTTCCCATATTCTATTTTTATTGATGCTGGCAAATTTAACAAAAATCCCAAAGGTTAAAACCTAAAACCAATCTTTAAAGATAGGTCGTTAATCACTTTCAATTATGTCCTCGATGCTTCTTGCCAATACAAAGTCTTTTTCCGTTACGCCATTGGCATCGTGTGTGCTTAGACGAATATTAACTGTTTTATATACATTGCTCCAATCAGGGTGATGGCCTTGCGCCTCACATTCAAAAGCTATTCGTGTCATGACAGAAAAAGCCTCCTTAAAATCCTTGAACTCAAAAGTTGTCTCAATGGCCCCGTCCACGTATTCCCAGCCGTCCAGTTGGCTGAGATAATCATAAATCTGTTTGTCCGTAAATTTTTCCATGTGTTATTATTTTATAATATGATGGTCAATAATTTCCTGGTATGTGAATCTCAAATTCTTGGGAAGTAGGTTGGATTTTGGAAGCACTGCCAAATACCTGTCCTCGTTGGTGGTGTACACCCTTTTAATAATAGGGTTGAATTTACCCACACGTTCCAAGACCTCCTTTACAAAATCTTCATGATGCACCAAGTCCGTACTCCCAAGGTGAAAAATTCCTGTTTTATTTCTATTGATAAGATAATGAATTTGCTGCGTTAGCTTGTCATCATTGGTCACATTTAATATCAAATTGGGGAAAACCTCTATCGGTTCGTTGTTCAAAATAAGATTTTTCATCTCCCGTACCCTAGGCGATTGATTGCCAAATACCATGGGAATCCTCAGAATGCCAGTTTTATCTTTTGGCAAGCGCATCAGCATGTTTTCTATCTTGATTTTTAACCTGCCATAAATGCTTTCAGAAAGCGTTTTATCATTTTCGTAGGATGGATACTTACTATAGGCATCAAAAACATTCGCCGAAGAAAGAAAATAAAGTTTGCAATTTCGCTGGCCTATATATTCCACTAGGTGCTGGTGCGTGACGATTTGGGCCGCAAAATTACCTCTTAATGCAGAGATGATTATCTGTGGCTTTACGTTTTCAAGAATATCATAAATATCATCCTCCTCGTGATTGAACCTAAAAAATTGTTGGTTGTTTTCAAATGAGCTCCTTGCATTGAAATAGGTTCCATAGGTATCAAAATAGTTGCACAATTCCTTATAAATTGCATTGCCAAGGAACCCGCTTCCCCCTAATATTAAGACCTTCTTTTTCTCCAAACTAGAAAATTGATAAATCGGATAATGTGGTCAGTCGCTCCAATGCGGCCATGCCCCTAGAGGAGTTTCCTTTTAGATTGAGGCCTGGCGACCAGACGGTCACGCAGAATCTTTTTGGCAACAACGCCACGATACCTCCACCTACACCACTTTTTCCCGGAAGCCCCACTTCAAAGGCAAATTCACCCGCCTCATCGTAAAAGCCACAGGTAAGCATTAAAGCGTTGATTCGTTTTACTTGGCTAACGGTCAAAAATTCAAGGTTTTGCATACACCTACCTCTATTGATGAATAGGTAAAACGTATGACAAAGCTGGGCACAGGACATGGATAGGGAACATTGGTAAAAGTAGAAATCCAATACCTCAATAACATCATTTTTAAGATTGCCATAGGACTTTAGTAAATTGGCCGCAGCATAATTCTTAAACCCGGTAGCCTTTTCTGATTGGGCCACTTTTTCATCATATCTAATAGTGCTGTCACCACTAATTTTATGTACAAAATCCAAAAATTCCTTTTTGGGGTCCTTGAGTTCACTCACCAAAATGTCCGCTATGACAATTGCTCCGGCATTGATCAAAGGGTTTCTTGGGATGCCATTTTCTTGCTCCAGAAGGGAAAGATGGTTGAATGGATCTCCCGATGGTTCTACGTCCACTCGGTCCCATACCTTTTCCCCAACAATACCCATGGCCATGGCCAATGTGAGTACCTTGGAAATACTTTGAACCGAAAAACATTCATCAAAATTCCCTACCTGATAGGATTCTTTTTCTATATCCAGTAAACAAATCCCAAATTTATTCGGACTGATGGAGGCCAATTCGGGAATATAGGTAGCTACCTTTCCGGTATCGGACAACTGCTTTGTCTCCTCGTATAATGTATTTAGTATTTTTTTAAAATCTGGCATTTAACCCTTGTAAAAAGGTAGTTTCACAACGGTGGCCGGAACCGAATTTTTTCTGATCTGGATATGTATTTTACTGCCCGTTTCTGAAAAAACAGCAGGTACATAACCCAGGCCAATTCCCTTTCCAAGGGATGGTGACATGGTTCCTGAGGTAACTACACCTATCTTTTTGCCCTGACCATCCACGATATCATAATCATGCCTAGGTATTCCCCGTTCGTCCAATTCAAAACCGATCAATCTCCTTTCCGGACCCTTATTCTTTTCCTTCTCCAATGCTTCACTGTTGACAAAATCCTTCGTGAACTTCGTAATCCATCCCAAGCCTGCCTCAATAGGTGAGGTTTCATCGTTAATATCGTTACCATAAAGGCAATAGCCCATCTCCAGTCGTAACGTGTCTCGGGCAGCCAAACCAATGGGTTTGATACCAAAATCGGTCCCGGCCTCAAAAACCTTGTCCCAGACTTGTTGCACCTCACTATTTTTACAATAAATCTCAAATCCGCCAGAACCTGTATATCCGGTTGCCGAGATGATGACATATTCGATGCCCGCAAAATCCGCCACTT
Organism: Maribacter sp. 4G9; assembly: GCF_002742265.1. Classification (GTDB taxonomy): domain Bacteria; phylum Bacteroidota; class Bacteroidia; order Flavobacteriales; family Flavobacteriaceae; genus Maribacter. The sequence goes on along the minus strand of NZ_MDGL01000043.1, from coordinate 94,354 downwards.
CAAAATGGTAGAATTTTATGGCCGATAAATCTATTGAGGTCAATGATTGCATCGCTTCAACAGCTTTTGGACCTTGAATGGCCAATAGCGAATAATCTTCTGAAAGGTTACGCATGTCGGCTTTGAAATCGGCATTGTATTTTGAAATATGCTCCCAGTCCTTTTCAATGTTCGAGGCATTGACCACTAATAGGTATTGTTCCTCTTTTATCTTGTACACGATAAGATCATCCACAATGCCACCGGTCTCATTGGGTAAACAGCTATACTGTGCCCTGCCAATGGTCAATTTGGAAGCATCATTGGAGGTCACTTTTTGGATAAGGTCCAAGGCATTGGGCCCACTGATCAAAAATTCGCCCATGTGCGAAACATCAAAGACGCCAACACCATTTCTTACCGTTTCATGTTCTACGTTGACACCTTCGTAAGAAACGGGCATATTGTAACCGGCAAAGGGGACCATCTTGGCTCCTAATTTCTCATGTGTCTGTGTTAAAGCTGTATTTTTCATCTTAAGGTTTTGTGCATTGCAAATTTAATAGAATTAAATAGGATAGCGTTGCAAGGTCATCGTATGTTTTACCCAAATTTTATAGTAACTTGTACCCTACTTATTTTTCAACTTTATTGAATGTTTATGAAAATATATGTGTTTTGGGTTGCCTTGTTTTCTGTTGTATTGGGGTTTTCCCAAAACCTTCCAGAAGACTACTTGTCGGCGGAATTTCACAAAGAAAGAAGGGAGAAAGTTCGTGAATTAATGTCACCCAACAGTGTTCTTGTCTTTTTTGCGAACGCGGAGCGCAACAGGGCCAACGACGTGGATTATATCTATCACCAAGACCCTAATTTCTATTACCTTACGGGTTACAAGGAACCCAATGCCGTGCTGCTCATTTTCTCCGATATGCAAAAGGAAGTCGATGGTCAAGAATATAATGAAATGATTTATGTACAGGAGCGAAACGCCCGGGAGGAGCAATGGACCGGGAAGCGATTAGGTGTTGAGGGGGTAAGAAAACAACTCGGGTTTGATAAGGTTTTCAATGGTAGTGATTTCGCCGATGTCCCTATTGATTTTAAATCCTTCGATACCGTTTCCTTTTTTGATTTTGAAAACGATTACAGGGACAAAAGGGGAGACGCCGATTTGTTCGACCTTATTAAGGCCTTTAAAATAAAGGCCAACTATCCATCCGATTATGATCCGATAAAACAAAACCTTTATGCCATGATCCAATCGGCTACGCCCGATAACACGGAGAATTTGGTAAAGACCGTAGAAAGGTATTTGTCGTTTTATGAAAACCTTAATGATGATGAATTCCTGACGGTCTTCGTGAATGCCACCGATGAATCCAAAAGGCTGGAAGTAAAGGAAAGGGTCAATTTAGTTTTGGCCTCAAATAATTTAGATTCAAGGATGATTTCGGAAATTATGGCTACCCTCCGTGAAACAAAGACCCCAGAAGAACTAAAGTTGTTAAAAAAGGGCCGTAGAGATTTCTGCAGTAGGGCAAATGGAAGTGATGAAAGCGATGCACCCAAATATGTCCGAAACCGAAATCCAAGGTGTCCATGAATATGTGTACAAGAAATACGGGGCGGAGTACGAGGGCTACCCTTCCATAGTTGGTGGTGGAAACAATGGGTGTATCCTTCATTATATAGAAAACAATAAAATGGAGGTGGGCAACGATTTGGTGTTGATGGATCTTGGTGCGGAATACCATGGGTATACGGCAGACGTAACCCGAACCATACCTGCCAATGGAAAATTTTCCCCAGAGCAAAAGGCTATTTACGATATTGTGTATGAGGCCCAGGAGGCGGGGATAAAGGCCAGTGTGGTGGGTGCCGAATTTCAGGCTCCGGGAAAGGCCGCTTTAAAGGTTGTGGAAGAGGGCTTGATCACCTTGGGTATTATAAAGGAAGCCAGTGAAGCAAGGACCTATTTTCCCCATGGCACTTCACATTACTTAGGCTTGGATGTCCATGACCAAGGAACCTATCGTCCCTTTCAACCCAATACGGTCATTACCGTTGAACCTGGTATTTATATTCCAGAAGGAAGTGATTGTGATAAGAAATGGTGGGGTATAGCCGTTCGCATTGAGGACGACATCCTAATTACTGAGGAAGGGCCGGTAAATCTTTCTGCCATGGCTCCAAGAACGACCCAGGCCATCGAGGCCATGATGAAACAACCTAGTCCATTGGACGATTTCCAATTGCCTAAGCTAGACTAGCGATTCAATAAGAAGGAGCTTAAATCCGAATAGTTTTTTATTTTGATGGATTTTTTATCCTTATCCATTACCTTTTGAATTTGAGGTGGTAAGGGAAGTTTTTTACCTATGGTCTCTTCCACCACATCCAAAAACTTCACAGGATGTGCAGTTTCCAAAAATATGCCATATGTATTGGGATGGCTTTGCTGATATTTTTTCAAGCCCAAATAACCCACGGCACCATGTGGATCCGCACAATATCTACTTGAGTCATAGATATCCAGAAGTGCTTTTTTAGTTTCTGCATCGGTAAAGGAATAAGAGGAAAGATTGGATTTTAAGGTTTCAAAATCATCCTGGAACAAATGTCGTATCCTCACAAAATTGCTAGGGTCGCCCACATCCATGGCATTTGAGATGGTCGCCGTGGAAGGTTTGGGATTATAGTTTTGCGTTTTCATGAACTGTGGAACGGTATCGTTTACATTGGTCGCCGCAATAAAGTGCTTCACGGGCATGCCCAGTTTTTGGGCGACCATTCCTGCACAGATATTCCCAAAATTCCCGGACGGTACAGAAAAGACAATATCCATACCCTTGCTTTTTGCTTGTTTGTAAGCAAATAGAAAGTAAAACAATTGTGGTAACCAACGGGCCACATTGATGGAGTTGGCGGAGGTCAGTTTCATGTTTTTTAAAAGGATGTCGTCCAAAAAAGCGGTTTTTACCATGGCCTGGCAATCATCGAACGTACCATCCACTTCCAGTGCCGTGATGTTCTGTCCCAACGTGGTCAATTGTCTTTCTTGGATGTCGCTTACTTTTCCGCTTGGATAGAGGATTACAACCTTTACACCATCCACCCCTAAAAATCCATTGGCCACAGCGCCTCCTGTATCGCCCGAGGTTGCCACCAAAACTGTGACTTCTGTCTTGTTGTCTTGGGAAAAATAACCCAAGCATTGGGCCATGAACCGGGCACCAACATCCTTAAACGCCATGGTAGGACCGTGAAAAAGTTCCAAGGTTGCTACGTTCTTTTCAATTTCGATAACAGGAAACTCAAAATCCAAGGTGTTTTTTAGGATGTCGCGTAATACATCGTTGGGGATTTCTTCATGCACGAATTGATGAATGGCATTAAATGCGATCTCCTGATTGGACAAGTCCTCGATAGTTTCAAAGAAGCTTGTGGGCAAGGGTTCAATATTTTTGGGAAAGTAAAGTCCTTTGTCCGGAGCTATACCATTGATTACGGCCTCCTTAAAGGAAACATCCGGGGCTTTTTTATGTAGACTATAAAATTTCAATGTGTTATTTTTTAATTGCGATTAGGCCTATATTAAACGAGCCTTACTCCTTCATGATTTATTTTGGATACGTGTATATCATGTTCCACACCTATGGTCTCATATACCGCTTTCATGGCCAGGGCTACCTTCTCTGCATTATTCTTTCCCCTGCTCAAAGCGAATATGGATGGTCCCGACCCCGAAATGCCCGCGCCAAGCGCCCCTGCATCCAAGGAAGCTTTTTTGACCTTGTCAAAACCGGGAATTAGAATGGACCTAATAGGTTCTACAATATAATCTTCCAGGGAACGACCGATTAAATCATAGTCATTTTGTAAAAGCCCGGCAATCAATCCACCTACATTTCCCCATTGTTTAATAGCGGTTTGCATGGTGAGGGTCGTCTTAAGAATTTTTCGCGAGTCCGATGTTTTTATTTCGATCTGTGGATGAATCACCGTTGCAAATAATTCCTCTGGTGCCTTTATGGGAACAATGTCCAAAGGGGTGTAGCTTCGCACGAGGGCAAAATCGCCAAATAGGGCAGGGGCCACATTGTCCGCATGGGCCACGTCACTGGCCAATCTTTCCCCCTCCATGGCAAAGGTAACCAGCTCGGTTTTTGAAAAAGGGCTTCCCAATAAATGGTTCATGGCCCAAACCGCCCCTGAAGAACTCGCCGCACTACTACCAATACCACTACCAGGTTTGATTTTTTTATAGATTTCTATCTCAAATCCACCGGTATAGTTGGTTCTATTCAATAAGGCAAGTCCGGCTACCCCGGCGACATTCCGTTCAGTTTCAAGGGGAAGGTCCTGTCCTTCTATTTTTGTTATGAAAACACCTTTCTTTTCGGTCTTTCGTACGACCATTTCGTCCCCTACCGAGTCTAATGCCACACCAAGGACATCGAAACCGCACGAGATATTGGCAATGGTCGCCGGACAGAATACCCTTACTTCTTCCATGTTTAAAAATTACCGATTCTTATGATATCCGCAAAAATGCCGGAAGCCGTGACATCCGAACCTGCACCGGCTCCCTTAATGATCAAGGGCAGGTTTTTATATCTTTCTGTATAGAAGAGGACAATATTGTCACTGCCCTCCAAATTATAAAAGTCGTGGCCTTTGGGAATTTCCTGTAGACCTACACTGGCTTCGCCATTTTCAAATTGGGCAACATATTTGAGCTTACAATTTTTCGCTTTTGCAGCGGCATAAATTTTCTGAAAATCGGACTCATATTTCACCAAGGTTTTAAAGAAATCATCGTTGTTCGTGGTGTCCAAACTTTCTTTGGGCAGAAAGGAATTGTTCTGTATATCGGCTATGTCCAAAACATAACCGCTTTCGCGAGCCAATATGAGAATTTTACGCATCACATCAATCCCACTAAGGTCTATTTTTGGGTCGGGTTCCGTATAACCTTCTTCCTGGGCCCTTTTTACGATATCATGGAATGTATTGGTGTCATTGAAATTATTAAAGACAAAGTTCAAACTACCGGAAAGGACCGCTTGAATCTTTAGAATCTTATCTCCGGAAGCAATCAGGTTCTTTAAAGTATCAATAATTGGTAGGCCCGCTCCCACATTGGTCTCGAACAAAAAGGGCGCACCATATTCCCTTGCGAGGGATTTTAGGTGGGCATAATTAGTATAATCCGATGAGCAGGCTATTTTATTGCAGGTAACCACAGATATACTATTACTTAAGAAGGTAGGGTAGGTGCCCGCTATTTCTGCACTTGCGGTATTGTCCACAAAAATGCTGTTACGGAAATTCAGGTCATTAACTTTATTTATAAAAAGCTGTTTATTAGCCTCTTGTCCCTGGGATAACGTATCTTGCCAGGTATCCAGTTGTATCCCCTTTTCATCAAAATGCATGGTTCTGGAGTTGGAAATGCCAATGACGCGTACGTTCAATTTTAGGTTCTTCTTTAAATATTTTTCTTGTAATTTAATTTGATTCAAGAACTTGGCGCCTACATTACCAACGCCCATAACGAAGAGATTGAGTTGCTTTACATTCTCTTCAAAAAATTCTTCATGAAGTGCATTGAGGGCCTTTTTTACGTCCTTTTCATTGATAACACAGGAAATATTCCTTTCAGAAGCTCCTTGGGCTATCACCCTAATATTCACATTGTTCTTACCCAGGGTACTGAACATTTTTCCGCTGAGCCCTTGATGGCTTTTCATGTTATCTCCAACCAAGGCAACGATGGCAAGTCCTTTCTCGGGAATCACTTCTTTTATCTTGTCCCTTTCAATTTCATAGGCAAACGCTTCGTTCACTACTTCTACTGCTTTTTCTATGTCATCCGCAGATACACCAACGCAGATGGAATGTTCGGAGGAGGCCTGTGTGATAAGCACCACACTGATATCGGCCTGTGACAAGACCTCGAAAAACCGTTTTGAAATTCCGGGAATACCCACCATTCCAGGTCCTTCCAAGGAAAGAAGTGCCATATTGCCAATATGGCTTATGCCCCGCACGGTCTTTCCGCCTTCGTTCCTTGATTTGGTTATCAAAGTGCCTTCCTCTTCTGGCTTAAAGGTATTTTTAATGAGTATCGAAATTCCTTTGGACAAAACAGGCTGAATCGTGGGAGGATAAAGGACCTTTGCCCCAAAGTGTGAAAGTTCCATCGCTTCCTCATAGGAAATATGGGTGATTGCCTTGGCCTGCTTTACCATTTTGGGATTGGCGGTGTACATACCGCTAACATCGGTCCAAATTTCCAAAATATCCGCTTCCAAAGCCGCTGCGTAGATAGCCGCGGTATAATCGGAACCGCCTCTGCCCAATGTGGTGATATCATTGTTTTTGGAGGTTGCGATGAATCCCGGGCAGGCGGTAATGGAAGCCGAATGTTCTCCGAAAAAATCCTTACAATTGGTATCGGTCATGGTAAAGTCCACAACATTTTTACCGGCAAGCTTGAATGTTTTGATCAACTCCCTACTATCCTTGTAAACAGCATCCAATCCCTCGGCCAATAAATATTCGCTAATGATATAGGAAGAAAGCAGTTCCCCAAAACTTACGATTTTATCGGAAAGCTTTGGTGTAATCTCACCAATAAAATAGGCGCCTTCCAATAAGGTTTCCAAAATGTTCAATTCTGATTTAACCTTGCTAAGCACCTTGCTTTGGCCGGTTATTGGTATCAATGCCTTAACGGCATCCAAATGTCTGGTCTCAATTTCATTGAGCAATTCCGTGTATCCCATTTGTTGTTTGGCCGCCAATCCCCCTGCCTGCAACAGTTGGTCCGTTACCCCTCCAAAAGCGGATACGACGACAACGATACGGTCTTCATAGGACAAAAGGATGTTTTTTATTTTTGCAATGTTTTCTGGGTTGGCTACCGAAGAGCCACCAAATTTCAAGACTTTCATGATAGGGTAATGTGTAAATTGACTTTATGGGAATCGTGTTAAAAAAACACAGTGGCGGAAGTACTTTTTTTCTTACCCCATAGGGGTTAAGAACACGTTAAGTGTATTAAAATGCTTTTTGGTTGTAATGGATACAAACAGTATGTCCTTACTGATACGTTTCATTTTCCAAGTGATAAGGGTCAAAAGTAGTACATTTGACTTGCTATTCAAACGTTTCCACAATTTTTTATGGAATCGTTACTTTTTAATTCAATCCAGAAAAGAAATGAAGGTTTTTACCGCAGAACAAATTTATAAGGCAGACAAAATAACCCTTGAAAAGCAACAAATATCAAGTGATGAGTTGATGGAGCGTGCCGCTACCCAAATCTTTAATTGGTTGCATGTAAGGATGCAGGGAGCCCCCGTAAAGATTCATCTGTTCTGTGGTATAGGAAATAATGGCGGAGATGGTATCGCCTTGGCCAGGCAATTGTTCGAGCATGGTTATAACCTTGAAGTATATGTGGTAAAGTATAGCGATAAGCGGTCCAAGGATTTTCTTACCAATTTGGACCGATTGAAGGAACGTAAAATCTGGCCTGTTTATTTGGATGCCGATAGTGATTTGCCGGAGATCCATCCAAACGATATCATTGTGGATGCCATCTTTGGGATAGGGTTGAACAGAACTCCCGATGATTGGGTAGCCCACATTATAGGACATTTGAACAAGTCCAAGGCGTTTATACTTTCCGTGGATATTCCATCCGGACTTTTTACCGATAGGGTTCCGGAGGTAAAGGATTCCGTCATACAGGCTAATTATGTGCTGAGTTTCCAAATGCCCAAACTTGTTTTCTTTCTTCCCCAAACCGGTATTTTTGTAGATCATTGGGAGGTATTGGATATTGGACTGGATACCGAGTTTTTGATGAGCGCAAAAACGGACTACGAGCTTATATCTAAAAATGAGGTGCTTCAATTTTATCGGCCAAGAGAAAAATATTCGCACAAGGGTACCTACGGACACTCCCTTATAATTGGTGGGAGCTATGGAAAAATTGGTGCGGTAACCCTGGCCAGTAGCGCGGCATTGAAGGTAGGAAGTGGGTTGGTGACTGCCTATGTCCCGGAGTGTGGTTATGAAATTTTGCAGACTTCGCTGCCTGAGGTGATGGTTTTAACCAATGGAAAATCCTCGATAGAAGCTATTGATTTTAATATAGAGCCAACCGTTGTAGGCATTGGAATTGGTATGGGAACAACGGAAACATCCGTAAAGGCGCTTGAGGATTTTTTAAACCGAAATAAATTGCCTCTTGTCATAGATGCGGATGCACTGAACATTCTTTCCCAAAACCAGAAGCTTTTGGAACTTGTACCAGAAGAATCGATATTAACGCCACACCCAAAAGAATTGGAACGGCTCGTAGGGAAATGGAAGGATGATTTTGAAAAGTTGGAAAAGGTGAAGCGCTTTTCCAAAGAGCGCAAGCTGGTCGTTGTTATCAAGGGAGCCCACACCATAACCCTATTTGATGGGAGGGGATATATAAACACAACAGGCAATCCCGGGATGGCCACAGCTGGCAGCGGCGATACCCTCACCGGTATCATAACGGGCTTAATGGCACAGGGATACCCAAGTCTACAGGCTGCCATTTTTGGGGTCTATTTACACGGAAGGTCTGGGGACATTGCCATAGAGGAAACAGGGTATCAGGCTTTGATCGCTTCGGATATTACTAAAAGTATCGGTAGTTCGTTTTTGGATTTGTTCAGAGCGCCGGAGCCAGAAGGTGCAGATACTTCTGAAAAAAATAAAAACTAGGGCTGTTACTTGGTATTGATTCTTCTTTTCACCCATTTAAGGGCATTTTCATATTCAATGAAAAACTTCATCGGTTTTTTATAGAAGAGTTTTTCTATCTTGAAATTGTGCATATCAATTTCCTTGACAGAAACGATGGCAAATGCCTTAAGGTTTTCCAGCTCCTTTAAATAGCTGTATATAGTGGGGTCTATGGCATAGGAGTTTTTTCGAAGACTTATAAATCCGAAATTTTTATCCCTGAAATGAATTTCAGAAATCCCTATTATTTGATATGCCCTTTCTAAAGTTAACGTGGCACCTTCATCAAAAATGGATACCATATAATCGTCAAAAACCTGAATTTTTCCAACCTCCAGGTTGTACTCGCGCACGATGATCTTTTTGTTCACAGATCCTACCTTCATTTTATATTCATTATAGTGTCTGTAACGAAAATATACCGATTATCCTCCACCGTATAAATTATTAGATTAAAAGCGTAAATATCTCACGTAATACGATGGGGTCAATCACTTTGTGTTTCAATTCTTACGAGCGCCGATGAATTCCATTAAATAAAAAAAGGGCATCTTACCAAGATGCCCTTCCTTTAATTTTAATATTCTAATTTAATTATTCAGATTTTGGAGACTCTTGTGGTTTGTCAATCTTAATGGTAAGTTCCTCCTTTTTCTCGTCCAGATCCATAGAAATAGTATCTCCTTCAGCCAATTTGGAGTTGACGATCTCCCCTGCCAAAACATCCTCTATGTATTTCTGAATAGCTCTTTTTAGGGGCCTGGCACCGTATTGTTTATCAAAACCTTTTTCCGCTATATAGTCCTTTGCAGCTTCGGAAAGTTTTAATTCATATCCAATTCCCTTGATCCTTTTATACAATTTGGAAAGTTCAATATCTATAATTTGATGGATATGTTCCCTTTCCAAAGGATTAAATACGATAACATCGTCAATTCTGTTTAGGAATTCTGGAGCAAACGCCTTTTTCAAAGCATTTTCAATGACCCCTTTTTGATGTGTGTCCGCCTGTTCCTTTTTAGCGGCGGTGCCAAAACCTACACCTTGCCCAAAATCCTTTAATTGACGGGCTCCAATATTGGAGGTCATAATGATAATGGTATTCCTAAAGTCTATTTTTCTTCCCAGACTATCCGTTAGATACCCATCATCCAATACCTGTAGTAACATATTGAATACATCTGGGTGCGCTTTTTCAACCTCGTCCAATAAAATAACGGAATAAGGTTTTCTCCTCACTTTTTCGGTCAATTGGCCACCTTCCTCATACCCAACATATCCTGGAGGTGCCCCCACCAATCTGGAGATGGCGAATTTCTCCATGTATTCGCTCATATCAATCCGGATTAAGGCGTCTTCCGAATCAAAAAGTTCCTTGGCCATAACCTTGGCCAATTGGGTTTTTCCTACCCCTGTCTGTCCTAAAAATATAAAGGAACCTATAGGTTTGTTGGGGTCCTTCAAACCTGCCCTGTTTCTTTGTATGGCCTTGGAAACCTTGGCTACTGCCTCATCTTGACCTATAACGTTCGCTTTGATAAGTTTTGGAAGCCCCGCCAATTTATTACTCTCGGTTTGGGCAATCCTATTCACTGGGATTCCGCTCATCATGGAAACCACGTCTGCAACGTTATCCTCCGTTACCGTCTCTTTGTGGAGCTTGCTTTCATCCTCCCATTTTTCTTGGGCAATGGCCAAATCCTTTTCAAGTCTTTTTTCGTCGTCCCTCAGTTTTGCGGCCTCTTCGTACTTTTGTTTTTTAACAACTGAATTCTTCAGTTCGCGTACATCTTCCAATTGCTTCTCCAATTCAAGAATTTGTTTAGGGACATCCATATTAACAATGTGCACCCTTGAACCGGCTTCATCCAACGCGTCAATGGCCTTGTCAGGAAGGAACCTGTCCGTCATGTACCTATTGGTCAATTTTACGCATGCCTCTATTGCTTCATCCGTATAACTAACGTTGTGATGGTCCTCATACTTCCCTTTTATATTGTGCAATATTTCTATGGTCTCATCCACACTTGTAGGTTCAACTATCACCTTTTGGAACCTTCTTTCCAAGGCACCATCCTTCTCTATATATTGCCTATACTCGTCCAAAGTGGTAGCCCCTATACATTGGATTTCCCCTCTGGCTAGAGCCGGTTTGAACATATTGGAAGCGTCCAAGCTACCGGTAGCTCCACCAGCGCCTACAATGGTATGAATTTCGTCTATGAACAATATAACATCATCATTCTTTTCAAGCTCGTTCATCACGGCTTTCATACGCTCTTCGAACTGGCCCCGATATTTTGTCCCGGCAACAAGTGAAGCCAAGTCCAAGGTGACCACCCTCTTGTTATAGAGAATTCGCGAAACCTTTTTGTTGATGATTCTAAGGGCCAAGCCTTCTGCTATGGCGCTTTTTCCCACACCAGGTTCGCCTATTAATAGCGGGTTGTTCTTTTTCCTTCTGCTCAATATTTGTGAAACACGTTCTATTTCCTTCTCCCTTCCAACTACAGGGTCTAGCTTGTTTTCTTCGGCCATAAGGGTAAGGTCCCTTCCGAAATTATCCAATACCGGGGTTTTGGATTTTTTGGAACTTTTGTTTCCAGGGTTGGTTCCAAAATTACTTTCCTTTCCTTCGTTGGATTCATCTGAATCACTGGGAAACGATTCGGAAGTAGGGGAATCTACAATTTCGTCGTCGCTGGTTATCATAAACTTGAACTGTTCCTTGACCCCGTCATAGTCCACTTTCAACTTGTGAAGGAGTTTCGTAGTGGGGTCATTTTCGTTTCGTAGGATACATAAAAGCAAATGTGCCGTATTTATGGAACTACTTTGGAAAAGTTTGGCCTCTAAAAATGTGGTTTTCAAAGCTCTTTCCGCTTGGCGCGTCAAATGAAGGTTTTTCTTGTCTTTTTGCACGTTTCCCGCATTTGGATTGGAAGGACTGAGTATTTCAACCTTTCTTCGCAAATGATCTAAATCTACGTCCAAGGCATCCAAGATACTTATTGCTTTTCCACTACCATCCCTCAAAAGGCCCAACATTAAATGCTCAGTACCTATAAAATCATGACCAAGACGTAAAGCTTCTTCTTTGCTGTATGCAATTACATCTTTTACTCTAGGTGAAAAATTATCGTCCATATATCGAATTATCAACTATAAAATTACTAAATATCAATGAATCATGGGCAAATACCGTACCTATATTCGTTAAAGTTGTTCTAAATGACGAAAAAAGTTCAGCAAATCAAAGTACCTATACGTTTAATTATTAACGAACGTGTCCATGTTTTATGTTAATAAAATATTGAATAAATACCTCATGAAGTTCTTCTAACCCCTATATTTTCCGTATATTGGCATGCTTTTTTACGAATAAAAAAACAATTAAAGATTTACGATGGCTGAAGGAGAAAAATTGATTCCTATCAACATAGAAGAGGAAATGAAATCTGCCTACATTGATTATTCAATGTCGGTCATAGTGTCACGAGCACTGCCAGATGTGCGAGATGGTCTGAAACCCGTACATAGGAGGGTGCTTTTTGGAATGCACGAACTAGGAGTACGGAGTAACAGTGCCCATAAGAAATCGGCGCGTATTGTTGGTGAGGTATTGGGTAAATACCATCCTCACGGGGATACTTCGGTATATGATACCATGGTCAGAATGGCCCAGGAATGGAGTCTGCGTTATATGTTGATCGATGGTCAAGGTAACTTTGGTTCCGTGGATGGCGATAGTCCGGCGGCAATGCGTTATACGGAGGCCCGTATGCGAAAAATCGCGGATGAAATGTTGGCAGATATCGATAAGGATACCGTAGATCATCAATTGAATTTTGACGATTCATTACGGGAGCCTACAGTTTTGCCAACCCGAATACCAAATCTTTTGGTGAATGGTGCTTCGGGCATTGCTGTTGGTATGGCGACGAACATGCCCCCACATAACCTTTCCGAGGTTATAGATGGGACCGTAGCCTATATTGATAACAATGACATTGAAATAGATGAGTTGATCACCCATATTAAGGCTCCTGATTTTCCTACGGGTGGGATAATCTATGGTTATGACGGAGTCAAGGAGGCTTTTCATACTGGTCGCGGTAGAATAGTTATGAGGGCCAAGGCCCATTTTGAAGAAGTACAGGGACGCGAATGTATCATTGTGACCGAAATCCCCTATCAGGTTAACAAGGCGGATATGATCAAAAAGACAGCCGACCTTATTAACGATAAAAAAATTGAAGGAATATCAAACATAAGGGACGAATCTGACCGTAAGGGGATGCGCGTTGTTTATATGTTAAAAAGGGATGCTATACCCAATATTGTCCTTAATACGTTATTTAAGTATACCGCTCTACAAACGTCTTTCAGTGTAAACAACATTGCCTTGGTAAAAGGAAGACCACAGTTGCTGAATGTAAAGGAAATGATACATCATTTCGTAGAGCACAGGCACGAAGTGGTGGTTAGACGTTCAGAGTTTGAGCTTAAAAAGGCGGAAGATAGAGCCCATATCCTTGAAGGTCTTATCATTGCATCGGATAATATCGATGAGGTTATCGCCATTATTAGAGCTTCTTCCAATGCAGACGAGGCCAGGGAAAACTTGATGGAGCGATTCAAGCTGACCGAAATCCAAGCCAAGGCGATCGTTGAAATGAGATTGCGTCAGTTGACGGGTCTGGAACAGGACAAATTGCGCTCTGAATATGATGAAATTATCAAGACCATAGCCGATTTGAAAGATATTCTTGCCAGAAAGGAGCGTAGAATGCAGATTATTAAGGAGGAACTTCTTGAAGTGAAGGAAAAGTATGGCGACGAACGACGTTCAGAGATAAATATTGCCGGTGGAGACTTGAGTATGGAGGATATGATTCCCAACGAACAAGTTGTAATTACCATCTCCAGGGCCGGGTATATAAAAAGAACCCCCCTTACGGAATATAAAACACAGAATAGGGGCGGGGTGGGCCAAAAAGCCTCCTCTACCAGAAACGAGGACTTTTTGGAGTACCTTTTTGTGGGTACCAACCACCAATATATGTTGTTCTTTACTCAGAAAGGAAAATGCTTCTGGATGCGCGTATTCGAAATACCGGAAGGAAGCAGAACCTCTAAGGGAAGGGCCATTCAGAACCTTATCAATATAGAGCAGGATGATACGGTCAAGGCCTTTATTTGTACCCAAGATTTAAAGGATGAGGATTATGTGAACAGTCATTATGTGATTATGGCAACCAAAAAAGGTACAGTTAAAAAGACCTTATTGGAACAGTATTCCAGACCAAGACAAAACGGTATCAATGCCATTACAATTCGTGAGGACGATGAATTGTTGGAGGCCAAATTGACCACAGGAACGAGTCAGATTTTCCTTGGATTGAAGTCTGGTAAGGCCATTAGGTTCGAGGAAAGTAAGACGAGACCTATGGGTAGAAGTGCATCTGGTGTACGAGGGATCACTTTGGCCAATGATGATGATGAGGTTATAGGTATGGTTTCCGTACACAATTTTGAGGATGAACTTTTAGTAGTGTCGGAAAACGGATACGGAAAAAGATCCAGTATTGAGGATTATAGAATCACGAATAGGGGAGGTAAGGGTGTTAAAACCATAAGTATTACCGAAAAGACCGGGAATTTGGTCGCCATCAAGAACGTAACGGATTCCGATGATTTAATGATTATCAACAAATCAGGTATTGCCATAAGGATGAGCGTAGAAGACCTAAGGGTTATGGGAAGGGCAACCCAAGGTGTGAAATTAATTAATATTAGGGATAACGATTCCATTGCGGCAGTAGCCAAGGTCATGAAGGATGAGGATGACCTAGATGAAACCAATATTAAGGACATAGAAGTCAACCCTGAGTAAAACTTGGCACGGGAATTGATTAAATTTGCACCGAATGAAAATTAACACTAATTAATATTTAATAACTTCAAAAATGAAAACTAAGATTTCAATAATAGCGGCGATGTCCTTTGCAGTAATTGGATTAGCTCAAAAAAACGAGATAAAGGATGCTGAGAAGGCATTGAAAGATGGTGACGCTTCGGCGGCAAAGACGAGTATTGAATCGGCTATGGGCAGTATAGCGAGTGCTGATGAAAAAATGCAGGCTCAATATTATCACACAAGAGGTAAGATTTATGCTGATTTGGCAAAAAAGGGAGATGATTCGGCCTTTGAAACGGCAGCAGATTCCTTTAAAAAGGTTTTGGAAATCGAGGAGAAATCCGGTAAGAGCAAATACGCTAGCGAAGCCAACCAGTATATGGCCAGTATTGCAGCGGATTTAGTAAACTCAGCTGTATCCGATAACGAGCAAAAGAAGTTCGATTCCGCAGCAGAAAAACTTTACATGAGCTATAAATTAAGTCCTAAAGATACTTCTTACCTGTATTATGCTGCAAGTAGTGCCGTAAATGGTGGGCATTATGAGAAAGCTTTGGATTATTACAGTGAACTTCAAGAAATTGGGTATGATGGTAGTGGTGTCGTATATAAAGCTACCAACACAGCGACCGGTGAAGAGGAAATCATGGGTAAAATACAGCGAGATTTGATGGTTAAATCAGGAACATATAAAGACCCAGTGGACGAAAAAACGCCTTCCAAAAAGGCTGAAATCGTAAAAAATACAGCACTTATATATACTCAGTTGGGTCAGGACGATAAGGCCTTGGAAGCATATAAGGCGGCAAGAGCTAATGACCCTGAGGATGTGAATCTAATCCTTAACGAGGCTAATTTATATTTCAAATTAGGGGATAAGGACAAATTCAAGGAATTGATGGCAGAAGCCATTGCTTTGGCACCGGATAATGCAGATTTGCATTATAATGTAGGTGTAATCAATATGGAGCAGGGTAATTTCGATAAGGCTAGAGAGTCCTACAAGAAAGCTATAGAAATTAACCCTGGTTATACGAACGCCTATTTGAATCTATCTACTACCTACGTAAATGAAGGTAACGGATTGATCGATGAAATGAATTCTTTGGGAAGTTCCCGTGCAGATATTGCCCGCTATGATGAACTTAAGGAAAAGAAGGATAATTTTTTCACGCAAGGCGCTAATATTTTGGAAGAAGCCTTAAAAACTAATCCTGATAATCAAGGTGTTTTGACCCAATTGAAAAATATCTATGGTGCCATGGGCGACAACGAAAACTTCATGAGAATAAAAAAGTTGTTGGGAGAGTAATTGCAATCTTCCCTACAAATTAAAAGGCCCTAAACATAGGGCCTTTTTTTATATTATTTTTTTTATGACGCGGAGTTTATGGGAATAATTTCTCAGTTCGTTATTAAAAATTCCCGTGTGGTCTATTCGGTCTATTCTGACCAATCCGTTCACATGTATGATATAATTGTTCTCCATGATAATACCAACATGGTTGATCATTCCGCTAGAATCATCAAAAAACGCCAGGTCCCCTGGCTCGCTTTCTTCAACAAAACTCAAAGCTTCCCCTTGTTTGGCCTGTTCTTGGGCCGTGCGTAATAAATTATAGCCGTTTATTTTATAGACCATCTGTGCAAATCCAGAGGCATCTATGCCAAATGGGGACTTACCTCCCTTTAATTCAGGTGAGTTAAGATATAATAGTGCCGTGTTTATTAGGTTTCCCTTTACCTGTTTTCCAGTGATTTTATTTCCGTCTACGGTAACCGGTAGGCACTTTGTAAATGGAATGGATGAGCCTAAGAGAATTGCGGTGAGCATACCGTTTGGCCGTTCAGCAAAGCCAATCAGGTCGGACGATAGGACACTTGTTTTTTCTTCGATTGCCTCAAACTCTTCCTTAGTAATGAATTGTAATTGGTTGTTTGGTATCCATCCTTCACATCTATCCGTGGGAACCCTGATCTTTGACCAGTGTTTTCTGGACTCCAAAACCTTAAAATGTTCACCGAACAATAGTTGGCTCGTCATCTCAGAGGTTTCATCGGGCGATTGTCTTAAAGGAACCAGACTTAAAGGGCAAATTCCGTATTGCATCTAATTTTTACAGAATTTTCAGGCTCTTTCCAAAACCATTGAAGAAGCTCCGCCGCCTCCATTGCAAATGGCCGCCGCACCTATTTTTCCATTTTTTTGATCCAGAACATGTAATAAAGTCACAAGAATCCTAGCTCCGGAACAACCTAAGGGGTGTCCCAATGAAACCGCTCCACCGTTCACATTCACCTTGTCATCGGAAATACCCAATAGTTTCATATTGGCCAGGCCAACTACCGAAAAAGCCTCGTTAAATTCAAAAAAGTCAACATCTTTCAATGATACCCCGGATTTTTGTAAGGCCTTTGGCAATGCCTTGGCCGGAGCGGTCGTGAACCATTTGGGCTCCTGTGCGGCATCGGCATAACCTATAATTTTTGCCAAAGGTTTTAGTTTTAGCTCTTCTGCTTTTTCAGCACTCATCAAAACAAGGGCGGCTGCACCGTCATTGATAGTGGATGCATTTGCGGCGGTAACCGTACCATCCTTGGAGAAGGCAGGTCTTAAGTTCGGGATTTTATTCAAAAACACATTCTTATACTCTTCATCTTCAGATATAACCACGGGTTCACCACGTCTCTGCGGTACAGATACCGGGATGACTTCATTTTTGAACAGGCCATTCTTCCAGGCGTTCGCTGATCGAGTATAGGACTGAACCGCAAATTTGTCCTGGTCCTCCCTAGAGAACTCGTATTTGGTAGCACAGGCATCTGCACAGACCCCCATGGCATTTTGGTCATAAGCATCTACCAGGCCATCTTTTTGCATGCCATCTATCATAGAGGATGGTCCAAATTTTACCGGAGTTCTTAAGTATGCATAATGTGGAATCAAGCTCATATTCTCCATACCTCCCGCAACGATGATAGAGGCATCCCCCAAAGCTATTGCTTGGGCGGCCTGCATAACGGCCTTCATCCCTGAAGAGCAAACTTTATTGATTGTGGTACAAGGAACCGTATTGGGTATACCCGCATAAAGAGCCGCCTGTCTCGCAGGAGCTTGACCTGTACCGGCTTGTACCACATTTCCCATCAAAACCTCCTCTACCATATCGGGCTTTAAATCAATTTTTTTTAGAGCTCCCTTTATAGCCTCGGCACCAAGTTTTGGTGCTGGAATTGAAGATAATGCCCCCATAAAACTTCCAATGGGGGTCCGTACTGCAGATACTATAACTACCTCTTTCATATAAATTGTCATCTTTGTATTGGCGAAATTACTAAATTCTACATCAACCATGCCCCACGGCCACCAATTCGTCACCGTAAGTTTATATTTTCTATTTTTGGGTACAGGTACACTAAAATCGTAATCTTGGATAACCTTTACAAAAAACAATCCCTAATTTTCAAATATGTCCTATATGTTTCGGCGATTGGATTTATCGTTTTCTTTTTTCCCAAGGGGGGTAAGTTCAAGTACGAGTTTCAAAAAGGAAAGCCCTGGCAGTTTGAGACCCTGTACGCACCTTTTGATTTCTCCATAAAAAAGACCGATGCCGAAATAGCTGAAGAAAAGCAGAGCATAGATGAAACTAGTGGCCAATATTTCAGGTATGACCAACAAAAGGTGAATAACGTTTATGAAGGATACAATGATTCTTTTGAAGAAGTATTCCGTAGTTCCGACTATACCGATTCACAGAGGCGATTTTTAAAAAGTATTGGTGAAACGCTATTGGATTCCATATACAAAAACGGAATCCTGGATAGTAGTGCAGGGCAAGTCAAAGCCAATGCTATTTTCCTGCTTAGGAACAACGAGGCCACAAGCAAGCAGGTTGCTTCCTTTTATAGGGTTTCTGATGTGGGAACTTTGGTACAAAGGAAACTCGAAGATGAAAATATTCCACAACTGACACAGGAATTCCAAGATATCTTTTTTGATCTTATAGTCCCTAATGTTAGTTATGATGCCAATCTGACCCAGAAGAGTAGGGAGGATGCCCTGTCTAAAATTAGTTATACAAGAGGTACTGTGGATGAGGGTAAATTGATTATTGCCAAAGGAGAGGTGGTCGAAGGCGAAAACTTAAAAATATTGGAGTCGTTGAAGTCCGAGTATGAATCTGAATTATGGACCGCCAATAACTATTATATCATTCTGATAGGGTACACGGTTCTAGTGGCCTTGGTATTGTTAATGCTCTTCCTTTTTTTAAAGAAATACAGGCCTACCATTTATGCTAACAACACAAAGGTAACCTTCATTTTTTTCAATATACTACTGATGGTTTTCATTACCACTATGGTAGTAAAATATAACGATTCATTGGTATTTGTTGTACCTCTCTGCATACTTCCCTTAATTCTAAAGACTTTTTTTGATGCTAGATTAGGTCTTTTTGCGCATGTATTGACGGTATTGATTCTGGGCTTTGTTGTACCCAACAGTTTTGAATATATATTTTTACAAATAATTACGGGCATCGTTACCATTTTGACCGTTTCCGAGTTGTACAAACGAGCCAATCTTTTTATCTCCATTGGTCAAATAATATCCATTTACATAGTGGGTTATTTGGCTTTTCATATTATCCATGAAGGCAATCTGAACAATATATCATGGTATACCTTGGGACTCTTTTTGCTCAATGGAATGATTACCCTATTTGTGCAGCCCTTGATTTATATTTATGAAAAGGTCTTTGGTCTTGTCTCCGATGTATCCTTATTGGAGCTATCCGATACCAATTCAAAACTTTTAAAGGAACTATCCAATAAGGCACCAGGAACTTTTAATCATTCCCTGCAAGTGGCGAATTTGGCGGAATCAGCAGCTAATGAAATTGGGGCGAACGCCATGTTGGTCAGGGTAGGGGCCTTGTACCACGATATTGGTAAAATGAATAACCCTACTTATTTTACTGAAAACCAGATTACCAATGTAAACCCACACGATGAGATTACGCCCAGGGAAAGTGCTAAAATTATTATTGGCCATGTCATCAAGGGCATTGAACTAGCCAGAAAAAATAAATTGCCGGACAGAATTATCGATTTTATAAGGTCTCACCACGGGACCACGTATGTTTATTATTTTTATAAGAAGCAAAAGGAACTGGAAATGGATATGAACGAGGAAGAGTTTAGATATCCCGGGCCCCTTCCTTTCTCCAAGGAAACGGCAATCTTAATGATGGCAGATTCCGTAGAAGCGGCCTCCAAAAGCCTTAAAGATCCTACCTACACAATTATCGATGAATTTGTGGATAAGATTATCGCCGGGCAAATGAAGGCGAATCAGTTCTTGAATGCCGATATTACATTTAAGGAGATAGAGATCATCAAAAAAATCTTCAAGCAAAAACTAATGAATATTTACCATCTTAGGGTGGAGTATCCTGAATGATGGATATTTGTTTAATTTTTACCAAAAAACCTTCAAAAATAGTTGCGTGCTTCTGAGGTAAAATTTACATTTGCAACCGCATTTGGGCGAACGTTCATAGAAATAAATTATAGGAGAGGTGCCGGAGTGGTAACGGAGCAGATTGCTAATCTGTCGACGCGTAAGTGTCGCATGGGTTCGAGTCCCATTCTCTCCGCAATTTCTTTTAATTAATAGAGTTTCGGGGTGTAGCGTAGCCCGGTTATCGCGCCTGCTTTGGGAGCAGGAGGTCGCAGGTTCGAATCCTGCCACCCCGACAAAAAGGGTATTTTTAAATACCATCTTTTTGCTAAACAAATGAAA
This sequence comes from Maribacter sp. 4G9, assembly GCF_002742265.1. Taxonomy (GTDB): domain Bacteria; phylum Bacteroidota; class Bacteroidia; order Flavobacteriales; family Flavobacteriaceae; genus Maribacter. Next base: position 73,847 of record NZ_MDGL01000043.1, on the reverse strand, counting down.
ATCAAGGAATTACATTTTCCTTGATTTCATTTGAATAGTTTTAGAATCATATTTGAAGGTGTCCTATTAGGTGTCCTATTGATAAATATCAATTTTGTATCTTACAACTAGATCGTCGCAATTGATCTTCACAGCGATTTGACTTTCGTTTAACGGAATTAATAACTCTAAAACGAAAGTGATGAAAACAGTACACACTTTTAGCGTAGTATTTTGGTTAAAGAAGCGTTCCACCAAAAAGGATGGTACTATCCCAATTTATGCGCGAATTACGGTAGACGGCATCCGAGCCGATGTCAGCACAAAACATTCTGTATTACAGTCCAATTGGTCTTATGATACAGGTAGGGTAAAAACCAAGGTAAACGGAGCCAAGTCTATAAACGATGACTTGATGGAAGTTTACCAAGATATTACCCAGAGCAAAAAAGAGCTCCTAGAAGAAGGCAGGATCCTTACCGCACAGTCGGTAAAATTGAGATATCTCGGTCAGGACGTTCCTCTTAGAACACTTAAGGACTTGCTTCAATATCATAAGGATAATGAAGTACCGAAGTTGGAGCAGGGTACCGCTAAGAATTATGGTGCCACAGAAAAATACTTGTTATTGTTTATCAAAAAGAAGTATAAGTCAAAGAATGTGCACCTCGCCCACATCAACTATTCCTTTGTTCTTAGTTTTGAGAACTACCTTCGGAATTGTAAACCGTTAAAGGCCTCTCAACCATTGACTAATAACGGAATTATGAAGCATATGGAACGGTTGAAAAAGATGACGACCATCGCATTCAAATTGGATTGCATCAAGAAAGACCCTTTCGCGTTTTTCCGTGCAAACTTCAACCGGTACGATAGACCTTTCCTGAGTATCGAGGAATTGAAATTGATGGAGAGTCTTTCTTTGAAGGACATTGGACTTGAATATGTTAGGGATGTTTTCGTCTTTGCCTGCTATACGGGCTTATCCTACATAGATGCAAAACAACTTAAGCCTGAACACGTTGTTCTTGGGATGGACGGGGATGATTGGATATTCACGCGAAGGGAAAAAAGTGAGACACTTGTTAAGGTTCCATTATTGGACAAGGCCAAGGCCATAATGGACAAATATGCAGATAAACTTTACGGGACGAATGAAGACTTGCTTTTACCGGTATATTCTAATCAGAAATGTAATAAATATTTGAAAATCTTAGCTGCCAAATGTGGAATTGACAAGAATCTTTCTTTTCACTGTGCAAGACATACTTTCGCAACATCTGTTACTTTGGCCAATGGTGTTCCAATAGAAACCGTATCTAAATTACTTGGTCATAAGAAACTTTCGACCACTCAGATCTATGCCAGAGTATTGGAAAAGAAGATTAGTGAGGATATTTCGGACCTAAAAACGAAACTTAAATCCACGGAAAGAAAAGTTGCGTAAAGCGTGTTTTTTTGAAGATTACGAAATTTTGATAAACAAAATGTGTTAAGATCGTTCGATTTTGGTTCTGGGTGTTTTATTTCCAATATGTTTATCGTTGAAGGTCAAATTGCGAGAAAAGGCTGAAATCAAACTTGGTTTTTGATTCAGCCTTTTTTTATTGGTATTTCATTTTCTATCAAAACCACTTGACTAACCCTACCCTTTGTTTCCCTAATTTTAGTTTTAATTTTTTATTCTTTTCAACTATATTTTGAAGTCTATGCCAATGAAGGCATGATTTTTGGTGTTTGTTTAATAGAGAATTTCCTAACCTCTATTTAGTAATTCATATAGTTATTCCCCAATCCTATGATGAACGATAGTATGAACTATTGTCTAAATTTTGGGATATGGAAAGAGCATTACTTTCAGAAAAGTTATTAGAGGATTTAAAGTTAATTGAGAACACCATTTCGGAGGTCATTAAAAAATGTGACCTATCCATCACGAAATGCAGAGATGTTATTTATCGGTTTAAAAAGCAGATTTCAAGCTTCAAGTTCAAAAATACCGATGCCGAAATCCACTTCTTTAAATACATCAAACAAGTTCCATTGTCCAATTTGGTGTACTATTCGGAACTGCGTTCATTTGAAATTCAATTTCCATTAGGTAACCAAGATGTCCAAAAAGAGTATATCCAGAAAAAGATGGACAAGATCAATCGATTCTTTAGATATAATCTTGACTTTACGCAATACATTGAACAGGAAAAGAACCACCTAGATGAGAATTACTTTACTAGGGCAAATTTTCGAGATGTAAATATTACTTATTCTAGACACTATTATCGTGACAGGGATTTCAGTACATCTCATGACTTATTGTTAGCCAAGTTATTTGCAAATAAGAGGTTGATAGACTATTTGAAAAAGCGCCTTTCAAAAATTGATTCCGACTGTCCACCATGCGATGAATGTTCTGAGAGTGAATTGAGATGGACATTTTCAAATACCGCTTATGTAGAACTCATATACGCTCTGGTGAGTGTAGGTGCGGTAAACGATGGTAAGATTGAAATTTCGACAATCGATAGGGCTCTCCGTAGGGTTTTTAACCACGACTCAGGTGATATTTATAAAATCTATTCAGAAATTCGAAGAAGAAAAAAAAGCCGTGCTAAATTTATGGAAGACCTGTCCAAAGGCCTTGAAGATCGCATGGACTCTGCTGATGCATAATTTAAAATTACCTTCATCTTAGCGACCGTTAAAAATGTTAAAATTTCACCAGAGGTCGGGTTAACTGGTGAATATTCTCCATTGTTTATAATCAAATTTGTTTAAAGGGATTCAAATTACTACAAGTAGGATTGATTCATTCCCTGTACTTCAATTCTAACCTAAACAAATAAGTTATGGCAGCAAATATTATTACAACAGAAGATTTAGAAGAGTTCAGGATAAAACTTCTTAACGAAATAAAAGAATTACTTGTGTCTAGTGGGAGGGTAGGAGTTGATCATTGGATTAAGTCTGGACAAGTTATGAGTAAACTCGAAATTAGTCCTGGTACGCTACAAAATTTCCGAATAAACGGAACCATTCCCTTTTCAAAACTTGGCGGAATCATCTATTATGATGTGGAAAAAATTAATGAGATACTGGAAAACAACGAGATTGATTTTAAAAGAAAAGCAGCATGAAAATAGCGACCTTTAATATTCAAAACCTATTCCACAGACATATTGATATGATAGAGTTGGAATACGAAATTAAATCCGAGATTTGGAAAGAGGAGTTCGAATCACTTTTTTCCAAAACCCAAAAGAATTCTCTAGACTATAATCGTATGAGGGAACTGGCAAATCTTCTGGGCTTCCATCAAGCAACACATACGTCTTATCTATCAATGAGAAATATAGAAGGAAATCTACATGTGAAATCGGATATGCAGGTAATGGAGACACAAGCTTCTTACTTGACCAATTGGAACGGTTGGACAAGATTAAAATCAGCCCCAATAAATAAGAAGTCCATTATCAATAAAGCTAAAGTCATTTTAGAAATTGACCCAGATATTGTTTTATTACAACAAGTTGAAAATAGGGAATCCCTTATCCAGTTCCATGAATTATTCTTTGAAAAAAATAGTGAATCAGCCTATTCTGAGATTATGCATCTTCAGGGTAATGACGGCTTAGGTTTAGGTATGGGCATCCTTTTAAAGAAGGGTTATCATATCAAGTCAGTGAAATCCTTTTCAAATGAAAAAGATGCTAAGGGAAGGTTACTTTTCAATACTGATTTTCAAAAATATAAAATCAAAACTCCCCAAAATAAGACATTACATCTTCTATGTTGTCAGCTTGCAGGGGAAAACGAACCTGATTCCTTAAGAAGGCAACAAGCAAATAAGATTGTAGAGATTTATAACGACCTACAATCAAAAGGAGCAGAAAATATTATCATAGCCGGAACTTTAAATGCACCCCCGTATGCTGCCTCCATTTCTACAATTTTGGATACAGGAGTTATGGATATTGTCAAACATGATTCTTTCCATACAGTTCTGGATTCAGGAAACGATTCTCGTTATTTCAGAATGGGGGCTTACAGGATGGGTGTCAATATCAAACAGAAGGACTATCTATTGGTTTCCCCTTTGTTATTTCACAAAGTGGAGGATAGTGGATTGAATAGAAAAGCCATGTGGCCACTCAAAAAACCAGAATGGGAAACTTATGATACTGTTGAAAATGAAAAGGATGCAGCTAGTGATCATCCATTGCTATGGGCCGGATTCAAATTAGAAGATTCCATTCGGTTCTATAAAAAATGTGCCTGAACAGCTAGTTATAAATGGCCAAAACCATACTTTTTATATGAGTTTTGGCGACTTATAACTTTATAAATAGATTATCCATTGTAAGTTCATTTTGCACATACTGCTTAGAATATTGATTTGAAACCAATCCGTAAGTAGTTATAAAAGTTACAAAAACACTCTTCTTGGTTTTAGTACTTTCTACAAATTTGTTGGACTTATTTGCTATTTCATTGGCGTACTTTTTATTCAATGTAAATTCAGTATTGTAGAACTTCATTTCACATAGATTGATGACATTATCATCCCTATCGATAAGCATATCTATTTGGGCTCCCTTTCCGTCACCTTTTTCAATCCAGCTTCCATGAGTCGAATTGATTCCTGCTATTTTTAACCCCTCCTTAATTTGTTCGACATGCTTTATACATATGGTTTCAAAGCTGTATCCAGACCATATTTTATAGGACTGTTTCCCTTGCATTACCATCCAAAGACCACCCTGCGAAGGTTTTGTTTTTTCAATGTATTTGATATAGAACATCGAATATTCGTCACTAAGTCTATAGATGGAATCTTTGACACCTTGATATGGTAAGTAGTTTTCAATAAACCCAGAATCTTCCAATTCCATTAAAGCTTTTGTAAGTCCTCCTCCGGAAGGTATGCCCGTTTTGGCGGATATTTCATTTCTAGTGAGACCTTTTCTTACCGAAGCTAATGAACGTACAATCGACTCGTGGTTCTCATAAAAATCAAAAAGGGAAGCGAATACATTTTCAAATTCCGTTCGTAGAAATCCGTTTTTCATAAAACACAATCGATCAAGGGCCTGTGGAACGCTTTCACCAGAGTTTATCTTATCGAGATAATGAGGAATACCACCCATTGCCATGTAGATTTGTAAGATGTCATAACGAGAGAATTTTACCTTGTTCTGTTTTAGAAGTTGTTCTGTCTCATTAAGGTTAAATTCAGCCAATTGAATACTTTCCGTTAATCTATTGTGCAAGCCTCCTTTATTCTTGATGATATTCTGAATCATATAAGATGCGGCTGAGCCACAAACGATGACAACCATATCATCTCTTTTTGAAGCATAATTATTCCAGAAATTATCAAAGGCAGAGAGAAAATTCGACCGCCTAGAATCAAGCCAGGGAAATTCATCAATAAACAATACCTTTTTCTTTTTTGACTTTAAGGTATCAAAATACTTACCTAAATGATGGAAAGCCTCAATCCAACTTTTTGGTTCCTTGAACTTTAGGTTTTTATCAGAAAGTACTAAATGAAAATTAGCTAATTGTTCTTTTAAAGAAGCATTATGAATTCCAGAAAACCTGAATTTTATTTCTTTCTCATAAACTTTATCAATCAAAAATGTCTTCCCAATCCGTCTTCTTCCATATACTACAATAAGTTCAGGACGGTTGCTTTTTAAAGCTGCCTCTAAAATTCCTCTCTCCTGTATTCTTCCTACTAATTGTCTCATATATATATTATATCTCGCCAAATGTATTATAAAAATACTAGTTTTGGCGACTTATAAGTTCTTGTTTTTACAATTTCCCATGAAATAGGTCACTTCTTTGTACATCGTTGAAATAATACTTCCTATACTTTTTACAACCTCAAATAATAGCTCCTTCATAATCTTGATTTAAATGGACATTAATATGGATAAGGCCAATGCCTTCCTGTTTTGGCTGCCATTTAAATAGTGGGACTCACTTGAATTGGACAAATACCCGAGCTCTAATAGAAGAGCAGGACAGTGCTCTTTTGTTTCCCTTAAAACCTGAAAATTGCCCTTCCTAGGTTTTCTAGTCTTAAAACCAAGGTCCTGATTTAGCTTATTCAAAATTGTTTTCGCATACAACAGAGATAATTCATTACTATCATAGGTATAGATTTCTGCACCTTGTATGTTCGAATCATTTATATGATTACAATGCAGAGAAATGAAAACATCAGGTTTTAGATGTTTGACGAGCTTGGTTCTATCGGTCAATGAAATCAAGGTATCCTTTCTCCTTGTCAAATAGATATCATATTTGGATTCAAATAAAATTCTGTTCCATACTTTCATCTGCCGAACTATGTCTAGAACGACATCCTTTTCTTGAAGCCCGTTTCTTGATACTGTGCCTGAATCGATGCCACCATGCCCGGCATCAAGAACAATAACTTTTCTCTCTGCCTTTAATGTTTGCCCAATAGCATTGTTATTACCTAGAATTAATAGACATATAAGAAGGTACGTCGTTGTTTTCATCGATTCATGATTTTCCAATTCTTTATTGAGCAATATTCAACGAATCTCTCAAAACCATGTATTTCTATCAAAAATTAACGCTATTCCTAGTTAATTTTTAGGAATCCTTCGGTAAAAAGTTCATTCCACTTCTACATTTCATAATAATTAATCACAGGCCGAACATGTTTCGACCTTAAAATTATCAGTTATGGAAAAAACTAAAAGTCTAACATTGGCAGCCTTGTTTATGAGCCTTGCCAGTTACGCTCAGGTAGGTGGAATCGAAGATTCCGTAAACGATGTATCGGATACCATCCGTGCCATTTTTCCCATTATCCTTGGGGTCATCTTTCTCATAGGCTTCCTATTTAATGCGGGTCACTTCTTCGGTGAAAACGCCGACCTCAAAAAGGGCATTACAAGGGTACTGGTATTCGTACTTATCGCCGGTGCCGTAGTCGGCATCTTTACCTATCTCATTTCAATAGTTGTGTAATGAGAAGCTACGAGGTTTACCGGAACATCCGCAAAGGGGCATTGATATGGGGTCTGCCCATATCGCTCTTTGCCCTTTTGATGGTGTCCGTGGTTGCCTCGCTGTTGGTCATTATTTTCTCTTTCAGCTTGATCATGGTGCTCACGCTTTTCATCTGGAACGCTGGTCTCTTTATAGCTTTAAATAAAATGAGCAGCAGTACTCAACTTTTCAATATCAGAAAAGTATTCCCTAAAAGTATCAGTAATAAAAAAGACAATATCCTGAACCATGTCGAAGATCAATATCTCTAAATATCACCCCATAGCGGACATCAAGGACCACTTGTTATTCTGTAACAACGGGAATGTCGTGGCTTGCTACAAGGTACAGCTGCCTGAGATCTATTCCCTTTCGGAAAAGGATTTCGAGGACATGCACAGTAATTGGTTCCAGGCAATGAAATCCTTACCTGTCGGAACCGTAGTGCATAAACAGGACGTTTATTTCAAGAAATCCTTCACTTCGAAAAATCTTCCCAATAACACCTTTCTATCCAGGGCAACACATGACTACTTCAAAGGAAGGGAGCATATGGAACACCAAGGGTATCTCTTCTTTACCCTTACCAAGAACAAACAGCTCAACAACTCAAAATATGTCAACCCCTTTCGCAAAGTGGATGCAAAGATTCCCGAGGTGCTACAAGAAAACCTGCAGCGTTTTAAAGCAGCCGTCAATGATTCGGTTTCCTTTGTCAATAATGGACGAAAGGTGTCACTGATACCGATGAAGAGCCAAGAAATTATATCTATGAGTTCGGATTATTTCAATGGTTATAATGAAGGTTTCGATACAGCTATCGAATTGGAAAGAAAAGACATCCAAATAGGGGAGCATCATTTCGATGTACTTACGGTGAATAGCGAAAGCTGTTTCGGGGAGAAAGTACAGACCAGTAAGATAAACGAACGCTTCACCTCGGATGACTTCAGTTTCCATCAAGGGTTCATAGATGGATTGGGGCTTTCCCTAAACGAAAATCATGTAGTCAATCAAATCATCTATCTCGATGACAAACAAAAATGGCGAAAGCTATTGGACAAGAAAATCGAGGAGCTGAACAAGAGTTCCAATTTTGGTTCGCAGAACAAGGTCATCCTTAAGAAAATCCAACACATCCAAGAGCAGATCAATACAGATGATAGCTCCCGAATCATTCGCGGACACTTAAACATCATCTACTGGCACAAAGAGGAAAAACAACTCGAAAAAATTGCTTCACAAATTAAGACGGAGTTTAAGGAGCTGGATATCGTGCCTTATTATCCTAGTAGCGAAGAGCGGAAAAATTATTTTCTCAATAGTTATTGCTGTTTCGCTTCCAACTTTTCAAATGAAGACCTCTACGTGACCGATTTGAAGCATGCCTTGTGTTTGCTGATCAACAATACGAATTATCAATCTGATAAGACAGGTATCATCTTCAACGATCGGGAACATAACATTCCAGTACTCAAAGATGTTTGGGATGAAAAGAAGAAGCGGATAAAAGCACGGAACTTTGCCATTTTCGCCCCAACGGGAGAAGGGAAATCATTCTTGGCCAATAACATCCTGCGCCAATATTTTGAAATGGATGTCCGTCTGGTCATCATCGATTTAGGGGGTTCGTATACCAAGTTCGCACAGTTATACCCTGAGCAGTATACTGTTCTGCGTTATGAGAGCGGAAAGAATTTAGGTATCAACCCCTTTTATATCTCGGATGTAAACGATATCAGTCCAGAGCGATTGGAAGACCTGTCCGTCTTTCTGTTCGAACTACTAGCATCGGATCTGAAAGTGACCAAGGCACAATCGGTATCGCTCAAGAAAATCCTTCAACATTATTACAAAACTGTTTCCGAGGCCCATTCCTTAGAAAGTTTCTATGGATTTATCCGAAATAATCGAGAACGACTTTTGGAAACCCTTGGTATCGATAAGGCTTATTTCAACATTACAAACTTCCTTCATATCCTATCCGAATATGTGGAAGGCGGATTGTACAGTTTCCTTTTTGAAATGAGCGAGGATCAATCTTATAAGATAGAAGACAAGCGATTGATCGTCTTCGAACTGGACGAGGTCAAGGACAACAAGGAAATCCTATCAGTAATGCTCAAGCTTATCAAGACAGCTATCCAAAGAACTATTTGGAGAAATAAAGAAGAAAAAGGGATTATCCTTTTCGATGAGTTCGCGAAGCAATTGAAATTCCCGAACGTACTGGAGAGTGTGGAATTTTACTATCAGGCCATTCGGAAACAGGAAGGGGCCATCGGAATCATTTTACAATCGATTAATCAACTTCCTGATAACTCCACATCCGCAAGTATACTGGAAAATACACAGGTCATTTATAGCCTGAACAATGAAAAGGGATATGATGAATTGATAAAGCGGCTCAACCTTTCGAGCCACGACCTGAACCAATTGAAATCCATTAAGAATGACCTTACTAGTGAACGCAAATACACCGAAATGTTCATCAAGATTGGAAAGGAGAGTAACATCTTCCGATTGGAAGTACCACCAGAAGTATTCGCGGCCTACCTAACAGATGGTTCTGACAACGAGGCCATAATGGCACTTTATAAGGAAGAAGACAGTATGGAAATAGCTATCAGGCGGTTCTTGGAACGTAAAGCTGCATAGCATAAAAAATGAATGTTGAATCAGATGACGAAATCAAAAGTTTCGGCATCACAAAACCCGTAAATCATGAAAATAGGAATCAAGAAAATACTTTTAACGACATCCCTAATCTTGGCTTTATCAATGCCCAGCCGTGCCACGGCTCAGGGAATACCTGTTTACGACAATGTGAACTTCATCTCATTTGTCAAACAACTGTTGGAAGCTGGAAAACAGACCGCGAATATCATAAAGACGGTCAAATTCCTGAAAAAGCAGAAAGAAAATATCGAAAAGGTTAGTGCCGCCATCGAGAAACTAAAGGCGGTGCAAGAACTCATCCGCAATAACAAACGCCTTTATGATATGGTACAGGGCGATTTAAGGGATATTCTTAATTCACCGCATATACGAGCGGATGAAGTGGAACGGATATCGACATCGTTCAACGCCATTTTAGATCAAGCTACGGAGGACCTGGAATTCATAAACGAAATCCTATCAAGTGACCATTTGAAATTGACAGATGGGGAACGCATGCGGGCCATCCGTGCTCATCAACAGGAATCCAAGGAAATGGTGACCGAAATCGAGCGTAAAACCGAGCGGTATCGGGATATCATTGCCTTTCGTGAAATGCAGGACAAGATTAACAATAGAAAAACAAATTACTAGAAATGGAACTCATGATTTCCTTGAGCATAGGACTTGAATATGTGGACGCTGTCTTTGAGACGATCAAGGGCACCGACTTCTCTACCTATACCATTCGTGGTATCAAGGTCCTGGCCGTGCTGTTCTTTTTGGTCAACATCCTCAAAAAATACAATGAGGGAGTTGCCGATAAGGAAGGATATTCATGGGGATTGTCCCCAAGAGATCTCGCCAAGAATTTTGTCATCGTGCTATTGGTCATATTCTCAACGCAGATACTGGGCTTTTTCGATGGTATCTTGGTCGCTATCGAAGGACAGTATCGTGATACTGCTCCGGCCTTGATTCCGCTGCAATTACAGGAAATTCCGATTGAAGAAGATGTTGGTGCTTTCGATGCGGCCAAGAAAGCTTGGGCCTTATTGTACGAAGCTTTGGTCACTCCTGTATTCGGCATCAAGATGTTCAGCTTTTTCATCGGATTGATTCTATGGATGATAGACCTGTTTATCTACCCCTTGTTCCTAGCGGAACGATATTTCCTTTTAGGAATCATGCAGGCCTTTTTTCCTTTGGTCATCAGTTTGGCGGTTTTTGAGAAATTCAGAACTATGGCCTATACCTTTTTCAAATTGTATGCTGCGGTCTATATGCTTGTACCAGCTTTTTTTCTGGTCAACATTTTCGTGAACCAACTGTATTCCGAAATCAACGCCAATTTCTGGACGAACCTCTGGGGTGGACCAACCGACAATAACACTATTAAGATTTTAGTGGAAGCCGCGACCATAGGGTTTATCGTCTTCCTAAAATTCAAACTCTATAAAAGGGCGACCTCCTTTACGCTGAGGCTTTTCACACAATAAACTTAAATGATAGAAGTATGAAACTACCGTATAAGAACATTTATGACATACTCAAATTGAACCGCTATGTGACGATTATAGTAACTGTTACAGCACTTTTATCAAGCGTATTTTCAGGGGTGATGGTATTCAATATGTACCAAAAAGCGATGGGAAGCGCCTTTGCCGTGAATACCGATGGTTCCGTTATTCCCCTGAAGCTGGTATCCCAAAAGGAAAACCTTCAGGTCGAGGCATTGTCTCATTTGCAACTGTTCCATGAATACTTCTATGGAATCGATGACAGTAACTATGAAAGCAATTTGGAGAAAGCGCTTTGGCTTGGAAACAGCACGGTCGACAATGTTTATCGGCAGAAAAAGGCGGATGGGGTCTACAACCGGATATTGCAATATTCCCTGGTCCAAAAAGTATTGAGTGTCGAATCACAAGTGGATTTAAGGGCCGAACCCTATCGCTTTAAAACTATAACCGTTTTTGAAATCAACAGAGGGTCTGTCATTGACCGCTATGAAATGGTCTCAACAGGTGGTCTTATTACCGTAGACCGAAACTATCCCAAGAACACCCATGGTCTGCTGATTACCGATTATTTCGAGAATTCCCTAAAAAAGGTAAAAGAGCAGGAGTGAATTGAACTTAAAAAGTGAGCTATGAAAATGGACAAAAAGAAAATAGTGTTTGCAGCGGTAATCGGAGTGGTCATACTATTCATCATCGGTTATTCGGTTTTTGTTTTGGGTGCGGATGATCAAAGTGCCAACGAACTCCAACAGACTTTGGTGCCAGAACTAGAAGATGGGGAGGATATGTACTCCTCCAAAAAGGTAGCAGTGGATGCCATAAAAGATGAAAGGGAACGGATTGCGCCCAGTATTTATGACGAGCGTTTCTTAGATGAATCGGGAATATACGATGAAGACCTTTTGGACAAAAAGAAACAGCGTATCGTAGATAGCATATACCGAATCGGTCGTATAGATTACTCCCAGGATTCCGCAGCTTCGGGAACCCGAAAACCATTACGCAAAAAACGAAGAAAGAAAGGTGAGGTAATCGATACTAAGGACACTATTTCTCCCTTGAAGGCAATGGGTCTCGAGCATCAATTGTTCTTTGCCGTTAGTCCCCAAGTGTTGGCGGATGGCACTGGTGAATCTTTGGTAGTCGAAATCGATGGCGAACAGACCATAAGGGTCAATGACCGGCTACAAATGCGAGTAACCCAAAACACGACCCTACAAGGTTTGGAAATCAAAAAAAATACCCTGCTCTACGGAGTTGTAAAGTTCCGGCCGAACCGGGTCATCTTAACTGTGGAAAATATTGAGGGAATACCTCTGAAGCTAAAGGCCTATGATAATGCCGACGGACTGGAAGGCATTTACATTCGAAATAGTTTCCGTGGCGATGTGTTTAACGAGGTCTTGGGCGATGCGATTGCAGAATTCAATATACCCGGTGTTCCCGATGTTTCAGGGGCTGTTAATACTGGGGTTAGTGGCGTGAAAAAAGTATTCCAACGCAATAATCGTAACATCAGGGTTACGGTCAACAATAATTACAAACTCATTTTAAAACCGAAGCTATGAAACATATATTCTTGATTTTTCTTTTATCGATTTTGGGGAATATCGCATTCGCCCAAGAGTCTCAACAATTGGATACCATTTATGCCAATGAAAAAATGAACCTGGCGCTTTTCTTCCCTACCAACATCCGTCAGGGAATCGTCGGCGCAAATAACTTTGTCTTCAGTTATAATCGGGAGCGAGCACAACCTTTGGGATTGTTGAAGGCAACTAAAGGAAAACAAAGCAATCTACTGGTAGTTACCACCGATGGAAAGGTATATTCATACATCATCAAGTATGCCGATTCATTAAAGGAGCTGAACCGTTTTGTTTCCTTTTCGGAAAGTATCGGGCACGAGCATCAAAGGGAGCCTCTTGTAATTCGTGATACCATACAACTGGATTCCAATATGGTCGTACACAAACAATACCCAAAAACGTTTTTGGAAAAGTCTTCCACGGCAATTCTCAAACAATCTGAACGCAAGAATATTTCAAAGCGTAAAGACGGCATGTCACTTGCCATCAAGAATCTGGTCTACTATGAAGATTTGGTTTTTATGCAGTTCGAGATTAAGAACGAATCGGGGATTGATTTTGACATCGACTATCTGAAAGTAGCGCTGGTCATCGGTAATGAAAAACGCAGAGCTTCATATCAATCCGTACCGCTTAAGCCTCAATATGTTTATAAAATGCCTGAAAAAACTAGGCATGCGGAGACTTCAAGGTTTGTTTATGTACTACCGAAATTTACTTTGGGCGATAATGAGAAACTGGAATTAAGGCTAAAGGAATTGAAAGGGAATCGGGAAATGATACTAAGAAGAAGATTATAAGTAACTAGGACGGAATCAAAAATCGATTGCCAATTCTTCGTACACAACCTTCTCGATAATGTCAGGTCTATCACTATCGGCCTTATGTAGGTCCTTGCTTATGGGCCAGGTTTTAAATTCAAAGTCGGGCAGATCGTTGTCCAGAATATCGATTAGGTCATCTTGGTCCAGGTCATCCTCTAGCCAGTATTCAGCTTCGCCGTCTTCAAGTACCACAGGCCTTCTATAATCTCCATATTTGTTGCTAGGTTGATTATGTATGTCTTCGAACAAAGGGGTAGCCTTTTTGGTAAAAATAGAGAACGTGACCATTTTATCTTTGGTAACATTATAAATACCTGCAAGATTCATCGGTTTGTCTTTTATTCTTCTAAAGTAGAACGGAACCTTAAAAGGTTTTCCTTTGACCTTTACCGGAGTGGTATGTGGCTCGAAAAAACCATCAACGGGAATTATGCATCTTTTGGTAAAAACATTGTCGCCGTACATGTAATGATTGAATACATCTTCAGACCTAAGATTTAGTCCACCGTAGGCCCCACGGTTGTTCTTGAAATACTCTTTGAATTCAGTACCTTCTGCAGTAGAGGGCATAATACCCCATTTTGCCGGAATCATATGACCCTTTCGCTGTTGGGGAAGAATCCACATATTAGGGTGCGCCCAGCCGTTGGCATGATTGTATATTAATTCGTATTCTTTTTCTTCCTGTTCCCCTAACAGTCTTTCAATTTCATAATAATCCTCTAACTCTCCGACCTTTCTTGTAGCTCTCGTACTGTAGCACATAACAAATCGTGTTTATTTAAATTTCAATTTACTGAAAATTGTTAAAGTTTTAAAAGTATAAAAAAGGAATGATATATTTGGAATAAATCCATAAAATAGGAATATATCCAAATTATGTTTGTTCACAATATTGTTTTTAGAAATAATGATCGGTTCGCCATTACTACCCTTTTGAGGGAGATAGGAGAAAATACCTTGAACCATCATTGCTGGAACAGGAAGCTCAACAAACCAAGACGCCTCAATCAATTTTTTTTGGAGGCAAACGAGCACGGAACAAGGCTAAAATATAGATACCCCCAAAAAGGAGTTCATACCATAATGGAAGTCGATAAATATGAACTTCCTGAATGTGGATGGATAAGGGTAAAAGTCAAATGAAAAAGAACACAGATGTTAGGACCATTTATATTGGAATGCGAAAACTAGACTTGATTGAAGGGCTTACGATTAAAAAGTATCTACCTGAAGGAATACTAAAGAGGGTACATATGGCCATGGATGATCAGGGAATGGAATGGAGGGATGAAATAATCGAAGACTGCACTATGGTTATTTCTAATAAAGTGCATATTTCGGTCATGTACAAATACGATGCCTTACGATTTAAAGGCTTATTGCTCTTTTGTTTTATGGACGAACCCAAACATGATTATCGGTTCTCGTTTCCTTTGAAGCAGTTTCATATTGAATACTATACAAGAACAAAATATTGAAAGTATTACAAGAACGATTTTACCACTTTTTTAAAACTCTTTACAAAAAGCGGATTTTGTAAAGAGTTTGACCTTTTTGAATCATTTTTAAAGGGTTCAATTACAATCTTGAAACCAAGTTCGAAAGGTGAAATGTAAAGAGTTAGAGAAAAGAGACTATACAAGTTTGAGTATTTGATGATTCCAAGTTATTTCATTCTGGCGTAAATGATTCTTTTTTATCGAGATGCATTGGCACATAATTTTGAATAATGTATGGAGTTATTTTTCGTAAAGTTTCTCCATTTATCGGATGCAGACCAGGAGCTGTAAAAAATTCATGCTCATTACTTTTATTTTTAAAATACCATACCAAGGGTTTGCCATCTTCTGAAAAAAAATCATAGGCCGCATTAACTTCTACTTTTCGCATATTATTTAATTCCATCTGGTCTAATGGTTTCACTTGGGTGCCATATTTAGATAAAGGGCCTTTGTTACATGAAATTGGAATGTAAATCGAATCTGCCCAGGTCATGCATTTGTCAACCGCAGAGTTATTGTTATACTTGAAGTCAGACCATTTTTGAAAAGCAAAAAACAATAAAATCAATCCAAAAGCAATACTTATATTAATAATTAATTTCTGTTTATCAATTCCATTAATTGGAGGTTGTTCAATAACTGCGTCCCTAGGTTTACTTTCTGCGTAGTCTCTAAAATCTTCATAGCCCAAGTATTTGCAAAATAAATCGATACTCTCTGCTTGGGGCACACCATATTTAGTCTTTTTATTTATGTATCTATCGTAGGCTCTTTCAAGAGTTCTAGAGCTTAAATCGGTTTGATTGCTGATGTGATTGGATAACGCAAATTTTGAATGAGAAGCATGCTCCTTCTTTGCTTTTTTAAAAACCTCTCCTATAATTTCCTCTACTATTTTTTCATCCATTAGCTTAAAAATACAAATTTTAACCAGACACAAGTTCGACATCGCCTCCTGTCAACCATTGATTTCATTGATGTCAGTTAAATGACGAAAACAAGTCGATTCTTTGTCTGCAATCACCTCCACACCTTCAATTTACTTTGTTCCCAAGAATGATTCACTATGCATTGCTAACATAGTATTTCTAGAAAAATCATTTTTACGGGAATCTATAATGCGGCCAGTATTTAGCCAATTGGAAAGTAGCTGAACGCTGCCGCATAAGATTTCCACTTTCCAAAAAACGGAGTACTCCAAACTCTTAAGGAGTTGGTAAAAATGAATCTGAGAGAATCTCGGACAGCCACTCCTTTATCAAATTTTAAAATAAATATTATGAAAAAAATAGTAATAGCCTTAATGGCAATAGTTTTTAATACGTTCTTATTTTCTTGCACCAGCGATTCGATTGCTGAAGAGGATACTCTTTATGATATACGAGCAACTGAAGGCGATGATGGTCAGGTTGAGGATGATAGAGGGAATGGATAAATTCCACCAATTAACATAGAAAGGGCCGTACAAAACTGTATGGCCCTTTTTATATACATTTATAACAAAATTTTAAAGTGTTTAGAATACGCATAATACTGATTGTATACGGCTTTATATTAATTCTCTCTTGTACCCAAAAGGACCGCGTTAAGAATAAGTCTTTCTATAATAAGATTGGATATGAAAATTTAAATAAATCAAAAAGTAATAAACTTGATATTGCTGAACGTTTAATGCTGATAAACGAAAGTTTTGAGAAAATTAAATTAGAGTCGCCAGATTCGATTTCACTTGCGATTATTTCTCAAAAAGGCAATCTTCATTATTTAAAGAAAGAAAAAGACAGTGCATTTTATTGCGATAAATTATTGCTTAAAACTTCCTCATCTATAAATAGCTATGCTTTTGCAGGTAAGGCACATTTTAATATTGCCTTATATTTTAAAAGTAAAGGCATTTATGATAGTGCGTTTTATCATTATAATCAATCAAAAAACAATTATTTAAAGGTTGCTGATTTTAGCCAGGTTGGACGGCGGTTTTTAAGTATGGGAGTAATTCAACAAAATAAGAGCGACTATTTTGGAAGTAAGGAAACCGTCACAGAGGCTTTAAGTTATTTACAAAAGGATAACGACGTTAAATTTATGGCTTCTGCATATAGCATATTGGCAACAAATCATAGGAAACTTTTAAACCACTCAGATGCTATAGATTACTATTCTCAAGCAATCAAGATAACAAACTCAGAAAAAGACAAGTTAATTTATAGCAACAATTTGGCGGCTACGTATATAGATAATGGACAATATGACCAAGCAATTAGTTTATTGCAGAAAATAGCAAACGATTCTATTCTGATTAGAAATAAAAAAGAATATGCCAGAGTTTTGGATAACCTCATTTATGCCCAATGGCATAATGGAAATTTTCCAAAGACTAAAGACTTCCTAGAATCATTGAAGATAAGGCAACAAAATAATGACAAGCGAGGTCTGATTTCCAGTTATACGCACTTAGGGGAATTCTATATCGAAAAGAATACTAAAATAGCGGAATCCTATTTTGATTCCGTTAGGCAGCTGTCAAAAACTATACAAATGCCGCGCGCAGAAAAAGATGCTCTTAAGTTTTTAATGCAGCTACAACCTCAAAATGTAGGCCTTCGGGATCGTTATGTTTCGCTGCAAGACAGTCTCTATGAACAAGAGCTGAAGGTGAAAACCCAATTTGCTAAATACAAATACGACGATAAACTCAAACAGGAGGATATTTTACGTTTAGAAAAAGAAAAAGTCGAAAACGAATTGGAAGTTACCCAGCAACGTAATCTAAAAATAAGTTCCTATGCTATTGGTGGTCTTCTCCTATTAATATCAAGTTTTGTAACATACTTTTTTGTGCAACGATCTAAACGTTTAAAACAACAAAATAAAACAGCGAGATTAGAGGCTAATTTCGAAACCGAAGCAGAATTATCTAGAAAGTTGCACGATGATTTTGGGGGAAAATTAAATCACGCTATGTTATTATTGCAAAGTGAGTCAAATAGAGAGGAAGTACTTAACATAGTAGACGGACTATATAACCAAAGTCGAGACTTTTCAAGGGAAATTAATGATGTGGATACAGGACCAAATTTTAAAGATTTCCTTTTTGGTATGATGGGCAACTATTCTAAGCATACAAGGCTTATAGTTTCTGGTAGCACTGAGGTGAACTGGCTAAGAATATCACCTTTATCAAAGAAAACACTATTTAAAGTGCTTCAAGAATTAATGATTAATATGCAGAAGCACAGCAATGCTACTTTGGTTTCTTTCGCCTTTAAGCAAACAAAGAAAATGATAAAAATCACTTATACTGACGATGGGGCTGGTGCTTCAAATGAAGCATTAAATCTTAAAAATGGTCTTTGGAATACAGAAAAGCGTATTGAAGCCATAGGTGG
Source organism: Maribacter sp. 4G9 (assembly GCF_002742265.1). Taxonomy (GTDB): domain Bacteria; phylum Bacteroidota; class Bacteroidia; order Flavobacteriales; family Flavobacteriaceae; genus Maribacter. Next base: position 55,348 of record NZ_MDGL01000043.1, on the reverse strand, counting down.
AACTATTATTTTTGATTCGGAGAAAGGACAAGGCTTTGAAACCCGAATAGAAATCCCGAATTAAATAGTAACGATAATGTTTAAAAAAATACTAATCGCTGAAGATTTTCAAGACACCAACAAGGGTATTGTTGATGCACTTGAAAGTAGGCTGCAAATCGATTTTATAAAAGAAGAACTTTACTGTGATAAGGCTTATAATAGGTTCAAAGTGGCATATGAAAAAGGAGAGCCATACGATTTATTAATTACCGATTTAACCTTTAAAGAAAGTCATGTAAATCGAAGATTAACCTCGGGAAAAGAATTAATAGTTGCTTTAAGAAATATTGATAAAAACATTAAGGTAATTGTTAATTCTATGATAGAAAATCCGATAGAAATAAACCAGTTGTTTTCTGAGCAGAGAATAAATGGTTATGTCTGCAAAGGTCGTCATAGCTTAAATGAATTAATCGATGCTCTTCAAGAAGTATTTCAAAACAGAACGTTTGTTTCTCCCCAATTAAATTTAAATACGGCCAGCAGTGTTTTCGAGATGGATAAATATGACCTCATGATTTTAAAAGATCTTGCCGAAGGTTATACCAAAAAAGAGATTTCAGAAAAGCTCAAAAAACAAAATATCTCCCCCAATAGTGAAAGCACCATAGATAAAAAGGTAAGCAAACTATTTGACGAATTTGGGGCCAAAAACACCCATCATCTAATTGCGAAACTGATTAAGCAGGGTAAAATTTAGCTCGCACCCCAATTCTTTATTAAAGAAATTTCAATGCCTTATAGATATCTGTAAGGCATTGTCTTTTAATGACTTTAGATTTGGGTATTATTAATCAAATACTAAATTATTATGGCAGTTAAACATACACCTACAAAAGAAGTTCATAAGGGTTCAAAAGGTGGAACTACTGGTTGTGGTTTTGACACAACTGAACACCCAAGTCATTGGGTAAATGCAAATGAGAAAATCACATGTGGTAAAAATGGATGTAAAAATTAGGTCATTTTAAAAAAAGAGAATTAAAATGGAAAACCAAACTCCGCTTGAAAAATTTGTGAATACTAAAGAAGGTTGGGATGATAAACACATTCAACTTGCACAATTATATGAATTGAAATTAATACATAAAAAATTGGAAAGAAATCGGTCAAATACATCAACATTGGTTTGGTGGTTAATTGCCTTTCCATTAATAACTATGCTGTTAATTCTTGGATTTGGTTTAGGGTCATTTACATAATCTATTAAGATTATGATCTCTAATACTAACCATTATTCGCACTATAAACTTTTGAAAAGAACGGTTCTTAAATCGTTCTTTTTTTGCTTTACAGATATCTGTAAGGTATTGCCTTTTATTGGTTATAGGTTTGAAAATGTCAAGGATAAACCATACTAAATACTAATCAAAATTTAAAAATGAGTTTCTTAAAAAGTGCCATAAATCAAGTAGGTCGTGATATGGGTAAGGTTGTAAGTAACCAGGTATTTAATAATAGTCATTCTACTCCGTACAGAAGAGTAAGTCAAAATGCAAGATTAAAAACTACTGCCCAAAATAAAAGTCTAAAATCAGATTTTGATAAGGCTATTGACTTTCAAACAGGTCATAGACCAAGTACTTTAATTGCCAAAATATCGGGTGTTTATACGGTTATTAAAAATGAAGCAAATCAGTATATTTCCGATGGTTATTTAGATACTTCCGAATCGGCAAGTCTTTTTGAAATGATGAATCGTTTTAACATGAAGATAGATGATGTCTGCGATGTTTTGGAAATTGATGAAGTAGCAAATGAAAAGGAGATTAATCAACTTATTACTATTGTAGATAAAACTAACAAACTATTCAAAGAGACTTTAAAAGTTTCGGCGGATGGGTGCATTGAAAGAAAATCTGAACATGAAATTGAAGCTACTAAGATTGAAAATGTTAGCTTTCTAAACTATGTTGGTCTTCATCTAATTTGGATGGGAAAATATGCCAGAGGGCAAGAAAAAAATGTTTGGAAGGCCGTTTTAGCCAATATATTTGACATCATTACAATTACTTTCCCTGTTACCAGGGTTTATCTTTTACTAAAAGGTGTTTTCACCTTTCCTTCAGAGAGTAAAAGGCGCATAACCCTTAAAAATGCTCATAATAAATTAGCCGAGTTAGAAGGGAAACGAGCTGAATCATATTTAAATATTGGATAATGAATCGCTCGAAGTAATGCTACTGCATAATTGAATTCGTTCTAATAAATGTCACTTTAAATGAAAGTTAGTACCCAGAAAAAGATAATCAGGTTTATTGCATTAATAAGTGCAATAGCATTATTTATGGCGTTATTAAATATGCCAAAGCAGTACTATTTAGTACTAAGGATAATAGTTTTTGTAGGTGCAATAGTGGTGATTCTAGAAAATATACTCAAAACCTATATGGTGCTGATTTTTTCAATAATTCTGATCCTGTTCAACCCGATATTCCCTATATATCTCTACGAGAAAATATTATGGATGCCCTTGGATTTTATTTCAGGGGTACTGTTTTTATATGTACTTAATGGGCGCAAGAATAAATCAATAGAAGACGATTCAGCAAAACCAAGAAAAAAGAATTTTGAGCGAGATAGAATTGTATAAATCATCTTAATATGGAAAAACCTGAAATATCAATAGAACTAAAAAGTCACTTTCTAAGACTATATCAGATAGCATTGTCTGATGAGGATTTTGACATTCTAGAAATGCGAATGCTTTATGAATTTGCAGAAGAAAGAGGGGTTTCAAAAGAACAATTAAATGAATTGTTATTGAGTCCTTCGAATTATTCATCAGTTCCAGATTCGCAAGAAACACGAGTGGAATATTTATATGATTTAGCAGTAATGATATGGGCTGATGGTAAGGTGACTGAGGACGAGTATAACACCCTAAAAAAATATTGTAAAAAGTTCGATTTCCTAGAGAATAACATTGTTCCATTGACTGATTTTCTGTTGGAAAATGCTAAAATCAATACAAGTAAAGAAGAGATTTTGAAGAACCTGAATACGTAATCAAATGGAAAATATTAAAAACCTTTTTACCCTTAAAAAACCTATACCTCAAGAAGAAATTAAGGAGGGTTTTGATGAAGAACTCAGAGATCAGATTAGGGTGACATATTATCAAAGTGGTTATGGAGCTTCTGTAAAAGCCTCAGGCGAACCAGTAACTTTTGGAGTAGGTTTAAGAAATTTGTATAACAGTTTTGAAGACCAATGTAGGAAACAGCTGAGTGAACAACAAAGACTAAAACAACCTTATATAGAAGAACAAGAGAAGAATAAAACAGAACTGAAGAAAAGAGATACCGCAATAAGTATTATTGAGGATCAAATTAAAAATACATCGCATTTAGTAGAAGAGAAAAAGTCAGACATGATTAATGTAAGACTAAATCCAGAAAAATATGGTATAGACGCTGATAAGCGACCTAAAGCGCAATTCTATATTGGGCTACTCTTATTGCTGCCAATCACCATATACTTATTTGTATTCTACATTTCAGCATCTTATTCCAGTTTTTTTAAAGATTTTGAAACTGCTAGTTTAACAGCAGCAATTTTCGATGCAAATGCTTTTAGTAAGGCTCTTTCTGATGGAATGCTCGAAGCAATATTTGTTGGTACCATTCCATTTGTTTTTATGGGGCTAGGTTATTTGGTTCACATGTTTCATAAAATAAAAGGCTGGCAAGCAACAATGAAATTAGTAACACTATTTATCCTTACGTTTCTGTTTGATGTAATATTAGCTTATTTAATAGAAAAGAAAATCTTCACTTTTAATGCTCTTGTAGGTCAGGAGTTCACACCATATGATGCTATCCAAAGTGTGAATTTTTGGGGTATAATCTTCGCCGGTTTTGTGGTTTACGTTATTTGGGGTTTAGTATTTGATTTTATAATGAAAGAACACGAAAATGTCGATAAAATAAGAGCTTTTATTAGGGTTAGAAAAGATGAGATAAAAAATCTAGATGCAAGTCTTGAAGAGCTTAAGTCGAAAATTGATTCCATAAAACAAGCTTCTATTGAATTTCAGGGTAAAATTTCTGAATTACAAACTAAAATAGATGGCTTTATTTTTCCAGTCAAAGAATACCTGCATTATCACTATCAATATAAAGAGGGTTGGTATCAAGCTATTAATTCAGAACTCTCATTCCCATTAAAACAGTTAGAGGCTATTCGCAATCAATGTGAAGGAATTGAAAAGGAACATTTAGAAAATCTAAATTTAACCGAGATGGACTTTCAAAATTTAATATTCACTACAAATTAAGATAATGAGGCAGCATAGACTTTTAGTTAACCTATTGATTCTTCTTCTCATATCTTGTGGGGATGAGCCTAAAGAAGAAAAGACCGTTTTTGAAGGGAGTTCTGTTCAGAGGGAAAAGGAACCCGCAAACCTTAATGTCAGCCTTTTGTTGGATTTGTCAGATAGAATTGACACCGTAAAATATCACAACGAGACAATGGAATTTTACATGCGAGATATTGGCTATATAGAATCAATTTCTAACGCTTTTATAAACCATTTGAGTATAAAGAAAAAACGAACTATTAATGACAGAATTGCTGTATACTTTAATCCAGAACCAAAAAATCAAAGAATAAATAGAATTTCTAAAGATTTAAAATTTCATATCAATAGAAGTAATGCTACACCAGAATTATTTAATAATGTAAAATCAGTTTATTCAAATGAACCTAGAGAAATCTATGAGCAAACCTTAGAAGATGATAAGTATGTAGGCTCAGACGTGTGGAGTTTTTTTAAAAACAAAGTCAAAGATTTCTGTATTGAAGAAAATTCAAGAAACATCCTGATAATTTTAACTGATGGGTATTTGTTCCATATTGACAATATCAGAGATGAGAATAACCTTTCAACGTATTTGACCCCTCAGTCCATTCAGGAAAATAGATTAAATAAGGCTGACTGGGAGCAAAAATTCAATGACAGAAACTATGGCTTTTTATCCGCTGCAACTGACTTAAAAGATTTAGAAGTTTTGGTCCTTGGAATAAACCCAGCTAAAGGAAATGTTTATGAAGATGATATTATAAAAGCGTATTGGGAAAATTGGTTTGATAAGATGGAAGTCGGTTATTATGAGTTGAGAAATGCAGACTTACCTTCTGATATGGAAAAAATCATTAATGAATTTATTAGCAAGAAATAGTCATTTACTACTTAAACCAAAGGACTTACAGTTGTCTTTCGTGAAATTTAGATTCCTCATTTCAGTTGAAACTTCAAAAAAACGGGTAAATGATCCGAAAGCTTTCTAGCTTTTTCTAGATTATCACAAGCCCTAACAAAATCGAGCACACCACTTTCTGTTTTCAGCAAGGAGTCAGAATAAAAGACATTGTCAATAGGATGGTTGCGATATTCAAAACCGTCACAAGCCTTTTTTAGTGTTGTTTTTTGATTAGTTATGGCGGCAGTAAACCCTTTGGTTTTAAAAGTGTCAAATACAGATTCAGCTTCATTTACATTAAAATCTCCTGCTAAAATCAAAGGGGAAGAAGAAGAATTGATGATATACTTTGTCAAGGCTTTAATTTCTGCTTCTGGATTTTTGTTATAAGGCCTAGAGTGAAAGTTAATAACGGTTATTTTTTTATTTTTCATATAGAAGTCTATTAAAAAAGGTTCTCTATCAACAAGGGTATCCAATTCCTTAATCAGTTTGCCTCTATTTTTTATTTTTATATGTTTGGTTTTCCAAACTACAGCATAACGTTCTGTAACATATTTTGAACTGTTGGTAGGGTCACTTATCACATAATCCCATTGAGCACCTTTTCTATTGAGAATATCGGCTAATTTAGCAACTGCTTGGGCACCTCCGTAACCTGTAACGACTTCCTGTATTGCTACTATATCTGCTTCTCTTAAAATGTCGGCAATTTCATCCAATTCTTTACTATTCTTTGTCTTGCCAAAATCTTGAATATTCCATGAAATAAGGTTAAAATCATTCTGCTGTGAGAAGATGATATTGGAAAGAAAAAGAAATAATATTAGTACGGCTTTTTTAAACATAAAACTTAGCTTAGAAAGTTGCAAAGCTAACAAAAGTTGTGATTTATGAATTACGCTTTTCTGTAAGAAAAAAAATACAATAATTTCTATATTGCGTCTTCGGTTATTAAAACCATATGCCACACCATTTTTGAATTTTGACAATAGTTACTAAGAATGATTCATAATTACATGCGAATATACTCTAATTGTTAAGTGGGTATATATGTCGAAAAGCATAGAAATTTATTTTACTCCTATACTAATAAAAACAGGGCGAATGAAATTAGAAAAATTAGAAATTAGAGGATTTAGGAAGTGTTTTACTATTGATATTCAACTTGGTGATGCAACTTTTTTAATTGGAGAAAACAACGTGGGAAAATCCTCCATTTTAAGAGCAATAGAATTGTTATTAACAGCAAATACACCTACAGAGGATGATTATTCTAAAATTTTCAATGTAGATACAAATTGTGTAGAAAATTCAAGTACAGAAATAGTTCTTGTCGGAACATTTACTGATGTTACCCTAGATGCAAATGGTTGGATTGGTTTTAAAGGCAGGGTTTTTATTGAAAATGAAAAAAGAAAAATAAAGTATAGAAAAACTTTCTCAACTAATAAACCCAAATATGAAATTTGGGAGCAAAATAAGGAACTAAAACCAGTTGTTTTTGATGCAGCCAAAATAACAATTGATTCAATTATTGAAAGTGGAATCGAGGAAAGTGTGGTCAAAGAACATTTTAAGGATATTGGTAACTCACAAAACCTTACAATAGCAAAGTATAAAAATTTACTGGATACATTTGCTCCGGCATGGGACTATAAAGAAACTTTTAACTGGATTAATAACCCAGGGGGTATTCCTCAAAATGTCATATCCAAACTCCCAAAATTTATATTAATACCGGCAGAACATAAAGCAAACGAAATAGACAGTGACAAGAAAACAGCTCTCGGAGAAGTTATGTCTACAATATTTGATGATGTAGTTGAAAGCTCAGAAAATTTTGACAAAGTAAAGGAATACTTTGGCGAATTAGAAAAAGAGATAGATACAGAAAATACTGAAACGATTTTTGGGAAATTAATGGTTCGTGTCAATACTACAATCAAATCAATTTTCCCCGATTCTGAAATACATGCTAAAGTAAATCTTTCAGATCCAAGTAGTTTTTTAAAGCCAAAGTATGATATTAAATTAGGTTCTAATATTATGACCGATGTATCATATCAAGGAACAGGTATGATACGCTCAACTGCATTTTCTCTGCTTAAGTTTAGGGAAGATTGGAAAAAGGAACGTAATGGAGACTTAAGAAATTTAGTTATTTGCTTTGAAGAACCAGAGCTCTTTCTACATCCAAATGCCTCAAATCAAATGCGAGATACAATTTATGAATTAGCTGGTTCTAGTAATCAAATAGTTTGTACGTCACACTCTCCATATATGATTGACCTTTCAAGAGAAAAAGAAAATCAAGTCATCAATAACATTTCTATACAAAGTGACTCATTTGTAAAGTCTACGGCTTTTTCCGTCACCGAAAAGTTTCTTGAACTACAAGGCAATGATAGAGATTACGTTAAAATGCTTGTGAAGATTGACGATTATTTTGCGAGAGCATTTTTCTCAAAGAAAATTGTTATTGTAGAAGGTGATACAGAAGATGTTGTTTTACGAAAAACAATTAGTATTCTACCGAAGCACACCAAGGACAGAATTGTATCAGATTATCAATTTATCAAAGCAAGAGGAAAAGCTACTATTCCGCCACTGCTTCGATATTTTAGTTCTTTGGGAATAACGGAGTATTTTGTCATACATGATAGAGACCAGGGAAAATCAAGAGCCGAAGATGTAAATCCAAGAATTTTGAAAGCTTTGAAATCAGAGGAGAAAAGAGTAATGTTGGAAGAAAACATCGAAGATACTTTAGGTTATGACTCACCCTCAAAAGACAAACCATTTAAAGCGCATTTAGAAACTAAAGAGTGGAAAAAGTTTGAGGATATTCCTGAGAATTGGAAAACAGTAATAAATAAGGTATTTGCTAATTATATATAGAAAACTAATTGTCTAAATTGTAAATGTAACGTAGTTGTCCACAGCTTTTTGAGAGAATTCAGACGAAACCCTTAGTGTCCTTATATTATAAGAGTTTAAGACCTAAATAAAATTCAAATGGTAGATAAAATAAAGTGTCCTAATTGTGCACACGAATTTGATGTCGAAGAAGCGCTGTCAGGTAAAATGCAAGCCCATTTTAAGGCTGAATACGAACGTAAGGTGGCCGAGCAGGCAGAAATATTTAATGAAGAACGTAGTAAACTAGCCCGAGAAAAAGAGGAGTTTGAACAGAAAAAGGAAAAAGAGAATGAACTTTTCAAAGAAAAACTGGAACTACGCTTAGCCAAGGAATCTGAGAAGATTCAGAAGCAGACCAACGAAACGTTTGAACAACAACTAAAAGCGCTACAACAAGAAAATGATAAGAAGAAAGAAGAAAATCGTGCTTTAAGAGCGCAAGAAATTGATTTGCTAAAAAGGGAAAATGAACTAAAAGAGAAAGCTGAAGACCTTAAATTAAATGTTCAAAAAGAGTTACTGGAGAAGCAAACGGAAATAGAAGATAAGGCGAAGGCCAAAGAACGAGAAGCAATGGCTTTAAAAGAAAAGGAATATCAAAAACAGCTTGAAGACCAAAAGAAGCTTATTGATGAAATGAAGCGAAAAGCTGAGCAAGGCTCTATGCAAATGCAAGGAGAAGTTCAGGAATTGGCACTTGAAGAGCTTTTAAGAAACGCCTATCCTTTTGATGAAATAGATGAAGTTGGTAAAGGTGTTCGTGGTGCAGATTGTATACAAACTGTCATAAATTCACTTCAACAAACCTGTGGCTCAATAGTTTATGAAAGTAAGCGAACTAAGAATTTTTCAAACGATTGGATTAATAAACTCAAACAAGACCAAATTAACTGTAAAGCAGATATTGCCGTAATCGTTACGGAGACATTCCCACCTGACATGGATAGGTTCGGAGAAAAAAATGGAGTATGGATTTGTGGTTTTAATGAGGTAAAAAGTGTTTCCTTAGTTCTAAGATCTCTATTGCTAAAAACACAGTCTATAAAATCTTCTGATGAAAATAAAGGAGATAAAATGGAATTGCTGTATTCTTATTTAACAAGTAATGAGTTTGTACAGAATATTAGTAGGATAATTGAAAATTATGATTCAATGATCAAACAATTGAATTATGAGAAAAAAGCAGCATTCAAAAATTTTGCAACCAGAGAAAAGCAAATTTGGGGAGTTCAAGAAAATATAAATGTACTGTTTGGTTCAATTAAAGGTATTGCTGGTAATGAATTGTCAACTTCAGCGATTTTAGAATTGCCTGATTCGACAATCGATGAATAGAGAATCTAAAAGCACTCTGGAAATTGCAGTTTAATATAAAGCCAAGGAAGTATTAGGTTTTTAGTGATAATTAAACTATAAAATGTCAAAATTAATCAGGTTTGCTATGCTAATATTTGCTTTAGGAGTAAATCCTATTTATGCTCAATCTTCAGAGATTAAAGTCATAAAAACGAAAAGGGAAAATATTCAGAGATTAGTTCGTGCCTACCAAGACTCCCTTGCAGATCTTGATTTCATAATATCGGAATTAGAAAGTGGTAATTCTGTAGACTACTCTGAAACTACTTTTTACAAAAAATCCAAGATTAAGAATACAAATGTGGTATCCAAACTTCCCTCGAATAGCTCTGGTAGTAAAACAGCGGAAATAAGAACTTCTAGATATCAAGTAAAATCCAACTCTCCCAAATACGGGACCAAAATCTTAAAAAAGAAATCAACAAGGCTTTCTTCCAAAACGTCTAAACCTGTGATTAAAAGCAAAAAATCTAAAAGAAGGGTCGGCGCGATATGTAGGGATGGAACCAGGTCTTCTGCAACTGGTAGAGGAGCTTGCTCTCATCATGGAGGGGTAAGTCGTTGGCTTGTTCAATAATATAAGTTTCTATTTAGTAGGTAATCGTACAATAATCAAAGTTTAAATAAATCTTAAATCAAAAATATGTATTTAGCTATCGGAGCTCCTCAATTAATATTATTATCTATCGTTCCTATTGGAATTTTCATTCTTGGATATGCGCTTGGAAAAAAAGCCGGGTACATAAAAAGGGTTAAAGAAACAGAAAATAAAGCTTTGAAGGAATAAGGTTCAAACAAGTAATCAATCATATTTACTAACTAAAATTCAAAATTATGGCTTATCATTCTATTATGAGCGACGTTCATCATGTATATAAGAAATGTACAGTTGGAAATAATATAGAAAAAGATAATTTAAGAAGCGGTACAGGAGGCAAAAGACTTTGTAAAACCTGTCAGGAAATTAGAGATGGAAAGAGGTCTAGATAGAAAGTTCAAATAAACTATGATAGAGTTGAAACCAGAAAGAATCTTAAAGGAATATTCAGCTGTCCTATCGCGAGCCTTGACAGACGTTTCAAAAACTGGACCGAAAAATTATAGAACTATTGAATTGGCATTAGATGAATTTCAAGGTCTTGGTATCGATGCAATAAAAAGTACAAAGACCTACCTTAAGCTAATTGATTTGTTTCTGTCATATACGGACCCCTGTGTTTATTGGTTTGAGATTAGGTCACCCACTGAGGTCAAAGGCATTTGGAATAGTTTTGGAGAATACAAAGCAAGAAAGTTACGAACTGTTCCCTATAAAAAGAAGGTCATGCCAGAGGACACCAATGTCCTCTATCTAGGAAAGGTTAAAAAGGGTTTGTTGAGAAGGTTAAAAGAGCATCTGGGATATACCGACTCGGTGAAAACCCAGTCTCTTCAGCTCATTCATTGGGCATTGGGATATGGCATTAAAATTAAAATTCATGTAATGGAATTTGAACAGGAGACTTCTAATTTAGTGGGAGTTTTTGAATTCAAATTAGCAAGGGAAATAAGACCATTATTGGGACGGCACTCCACTTAATAAGGTTCAAATAATAAACTCTTTACAGAATGCACCTTTTGTAAAGAGTTTATTATATGATTTGATTTTTAGTATCTTCGATTAAAAGAAAATTATAGCAAAAAAATGAGCGAAATAGCAAACAAATTAGCACAACTAGAAAATCGTGGTTACAAAAAATCTACAGATGTCCTTGGTGAGTATCATAAAGGGGCAGACTTGTATTCCAAGCGATTGAGAGATGGCGTTTACGTTATTTTCAGTCACTACAATAAAGGCAAGAAAGAATACCTTCAAGGCTTTGATTGTTGGTTGAGCCTTTTCAATTCTATACCAGATATTGGTAAAACCAAGTCAATATCAACAGACACTATTAGATTATCTTTTGATTTTAAAGAAGATTGGAAATTATTGGCTTCCAAGATTGAAGCTGTTCAGAGTGCAATTGTTTAACTAAGCAATCTTTTGTTACTTAACAATCCCTTTTACCTCCCGATGAATCTTCTCAAAATTCTCCTCAAGTTTTTCCTTTAAATTCCGCCCCTGCAAAGGCAACTTCCTGACAATTTTGGGTGTTTTGAATAGTACCTTTTTATCCTTGCCATCCGCAAGCACTACAAATGCCCCTTGTTGCAGTCCATAGAATACATCGGCACGGGTCTTTGCCACTTCGCGTTCCCCTTTGGTCACACGAGTGTCAAAGTTGAGGTTGTAGCCCTTGTTGACACTTTTGGTCTCCTTCTTTACGATTTCAAAAAAACGTTCGTAGTATTTGGCGGTATCGGGGTCGTTCGCCTTGCCAAAAAACTGATAGGACAAATTGGCCAAAATCGCCTTGCTGGCCATAGGCCCGTAAATCATATCATTTTGAATCTTGTCTTGCAATACGTAAACTGTGGCAATATCGTAGCTGCGTAAAGTGGCAGGAATACGGTGCATATTCAGTAATCGCAAAGTCGCGGCTTCTTCCATCAACAAAAAAGAAGGGTTTTGATTGCGTACGCTCATCTGTTTGGTAATTGTGTGAATGATAGTCGCAATAACCGGAGAAAGAAACGTTTCGATTTTTGGGTTATTGACCACAGAGACGACCGCCAAATTATCCTTGTGATTGATGTTTAAATCAACTTCATCGGCGGATAGTGCCATAAAGATCCGTTGGGTACTGATCTTTTTAAAGGCATTGGCCAAGGTACTTTTGACCCCGGCCGTCTGCCGTTCGGAATCCGCACCACTGATAAAAGCATCGGCCATCGCTTTCGAAGTAACATTGTCGGATAGGAATTCAATAAGTTGGGCAGTATTCAGATGTTGATATAGGGCGATCAAATGGGGTAGGGTACAGAATTTTTCAAAATCGGTTTTCAAACGCCATATCATTCCCCCGACCAGACCCTCAACCACATCATTAAAGAATCGGGTGGTAGCGTTCATATTGTTGTCCTTCTGTTCCAATAGATTTTCCACCAGCACCCTTGAAAGCTCGTTGACACTTTCCTCATCGGGCAGGTATCTTGGCGCAATGGGATTGACCCTAGAATGAATGGTGTCGAATGAAATGATAAAAAAGGGAATATCGCATGTACTGAATAGGGGGTAGGCCATTTCGGTAATTTCAAAATCTTTGTAATCATAGATGACCCCACTGAAATTCCATTGACTAAAATGATTTAGAAGCGGATAGACCACACTTTCCGTTTTGCCACTTCCCGCAGCCCCGATAATGGCAATTCCCCTGCGGATGTTTTCCAAAAGCAGTTTCCCTTTTGAGACTTGAAGTTTGACCCTATACCTACCATTCGTATTCGATTCGCCCTCCTTGGGAAAGAAAACATAAAAGAGGATGTTGATAAACGACAAGGGCAAACCAATTATTAGCAGAACCGAAAGGAACTGCTTTTGATCCGAGGACTTTGACCAAGCCCAGAACAATCCAAGCCCGATCCAAAGGATATTGACAAAGAACCCCTCTTTGATAAAACGCACCAAAAGGAGGCAGAGGCCGCTTCCAAAGAGAAGGGATAACATCACACTACTAAAATTTAATTCTTCCATGGCTTTGATTTAAATTCCTATTGATCCCGATTCGATGGCCCGTTGCATTCCCCGTCTCAATCTGTGAAACACTTTTAAGGCCAATTGCACTTTGTTCGTTGGAATGATAGGAATTCGCATTCCCGATTTTGAAAGTAGTTTAAGGGCGAGGGCTTTTTCGTTGGTGGGCAGGTTTCCCAAGAGCATCCGAAACAAGGCCGGATTTTTGACCAAGGTTTTCTTAGCGGTATAGGTCTCTACAAAGTTCCGGTTGTAACCAAATACTTTATCAAAAGTCTGTTCGGCCTTTTCATAGAATTGATTGCGATGGAAACCCCGCAGTACTTTTTTACCGTGCATTTCAACATCCGAAGCCTTGTATTTCGATCCAGGGGAAAGGCTAAACGAATTGGTCACATCCTTTCGGCTAACGATGATATGGATGTGGGATTGGTTGCCCTCTTTTTTCATTCCGGCCACGATCAGTTGGCCATCGATCTGATGGGGTGCTGCTTGTCTTAAAGCTGTGATTTCCTGTTCCAATTTTTTAATAGTTCCCTTCAATTCCCCACGCGCCACTTTTCGGATATCGTTCTCCAGTTTGGCAATTTGTTTTCGGTAGGGGGCATTTTCCAGCACTTCTTTTTCAAAACCACGATAGGTGCGTTCGTGTTCTATTTTGGCGAAGTATTTTATCTGGTCTACCGTTACCGGTTTTTCTCGGTAAAAGGATTTGGCGTAGTCTTTCATTAATTCCCTTGTATAGGTTTTCAAAGCTTCTGGATTGTCCGCTATTTTTTTAAGTTCCCTTTGGCTTGGACTGACCACGACCGAATAAAATTTGGGTTCGATTTTTTTGAGTTTTGCGGTATTGGCATCGATTTCAGAAACGACTTTATCGGGGGAAATCCGGTCCTCGGTTTGGTTGAAAAAGTGCTCTTGATTTTCTTGCTCCAGACCTTCGTTTTCCTTTTCGAGATAGGCGACATAATCCGCTGCGCTGTTCGAATAAGTTTGACCTATTTTTTGTGGTGTAATCGCTATATACATATCATGAATTTTTTAAGCCCCTTTTGAATCGGGCGAGTTCTTCTCGGGTGATTTCCAATTTTAAAAAGTCCTTTCCGAAACGGTTGCTGACCAATTCGACCCGTTCCAAAACATATCGTAATCGGTCTTTGGTCTCGGATAGTTTTTCCTGGGTTCGGTCATAGTCGATTCTTGAAACGGTGTTTTTTTCGGCTGTGGATTCTTGCTCAGATTTAGCCACCTTTTTCGGTTCCAATAATTTGGGCGCGTACTTTCTGACTTCCTCTTTAAAGAGGGATTTCAGCATGGCCTCGATATTCATTATCGGAATATTCTGAGACTTCTCGACGGACTTGATAATCGCGATTACCGCATCGATTCGCTTGCGGTTTTTCTTCTGTCCAGCGATTACATCTTTGCCGAAACGTTGGTGGGGCGAATAGTTGTGCCATTCAAAAAAGTCCATCATCGCCGTTAAGGTATCCGCATGGGAACGGGCTACTTTTTTGGAGAAGGCGCGAAAGCGGACAACGACCTTTGCCCGTAAGTTCAAGGCCAGGTAGTCGTACTTGTATTTGTTTTTTACCTTCATTTTGCAACAAACTTTTTCAATGTTTTAGGGGTCTACCGAATGTTTTGCAACAAACTTTTAACCTATTCCTAGACCGAATTCAGGTCTAAATCAGCGATAATCAATTCATTTTCAAGGCATTGAAAAAGAAATCAAACATTATAACACCGCCTTGGCGTGTTATCCTCTTGCTATTCCTTTTTCCCCCGCAGGGGTCAAAAAAAATACCTTTCCCTCAAGGTAAAGGCTCTTATAGCTACTAGGCTTGAAACACGGTTTTTTAAGAATGAGAAAGATTCTTTTTTAAGGAATCCGTATTGAATATGGAAAAGCGTTGCATTTCCTTAAAGGGAAAAAGGGCAACTTTTGCAAGTCGCCCCATTCTCCTATAATCTTCTTTCATTAGATAGTGAACATGAATTTGTAATTGTAAAGATTCTTGATGGCCTCCTCTTCCAAAATTTCTTGATAGTCCAAATGATTTTCTTGTGCGTACCTTTTCATTTCAGGACCGAATTTTAGTTCTACTTCTTTCTTGGATTGCTCCATCAATTTTTCCTGTGTATCTCCGTCCAGATTATTGAAATTCAGACGAAACGGTATATCTATATTTATGTCCATAGCGTTTGATTTTACAGCAGTCCGTTATCCGCAAAACTGTAATAATCCCCATTTGGGGCAATCAAGATATGGTCTAGTACTTTGATGTCTAAAAGCTCTGCAGCCCTTTTGATTTTATCCGTTATATCTCTATCCGCTTGGCTAGCATTTAACTTTCCACTGGGATGGTTGTGCGTTAGGATTATGGCGACCGATAACGATTTTAGCACCACCGCAAAGAGTAGTCTAATATCTATTATGGTAGCTGTGATTCCTCCCTTTGAAAGTTGGTAAATTCCTTTTACCTTATTGCTATTATTCAACAACACTACTTTGAAAGATTCGTGCAAACCTATCGTGTCGGAATCCCATGTTTCGATAAGCATTTTAGCCACATCTTTAGAGGATTGGATTTTGAGCCAAAACGGTGAAGTGATCCGCTCTTTATAGCTTACTTTTATTTCATTAACTTGTGATTTCATTGCTTTTGTATTAAGAGGTATTAGTAATGAAAAAGAGGGCAGAACTTTTCCGAGAGATGCCCTCTTTAATTTCAAATAGTCAATTCATTAGGCTGCCTTGTTTGCGTTCTTGGCACCCAATAACAAAACCTCACTAACGATTACTTCGGTGATGTAACGTTTTTCGCCTTCTTTGGTCTCATAGCTTCGAGAGGTCAATTTTCCCTCGATGGCAATTTCCTTGCCCTTGCTTGCATACTTCTCGATAATCTCGGCCGTCTTATTCCAAGCCACCAAATTATGCCAGTCCGTAGTTTGTACTTTTTCGCCTTTGGCGTTCTTGTAATTTTCATTAGTTGCCAATGAAAAACGGATTACTTTTTTACCGCTTTCCAAAACGGTCATTTCGGGGTCGTTTCCCACATTGCCGATTAACTGTACTTTGTTTTTTAGATTACTCATAATTGAAAAATTTAAAGGATTACTATTTGAATCACCCGAACCCTTCGAGTGATTTTTGAATGATTTACTTATTATATCTAGAGCGCTTTCCCCTTTTTTTGTTTTTAACTTTTGTTCCGCTTCCTTTTTGTTGATTCTGTACGTTTTCATGATTTCTGTTTTTGATTTACTTCCCATAGTGCCGTCGCGATTCCCTTTTTTTTGATGCTGTACTCGTTACAATATCCGGGCTTGGTAAGGCGTATAAAAAAGAGAACCCCGCAATAAGCGGGGTCCTGGTTTATGCCGTCGTCCAAGAACGGATGTTGTTTTTTGCTATCTAAAAAAAAGGGAAGTCGGGGCGGGACGGTATGGAAATCAAAAACCCATATCTGTGAGTACAGACCCAACTGGAAGCGGAATAGAAACGAAATATAATTTTCCCATGAAGCGAACGTGATGCCAAAACTTTATATTGGGAACACAGCGCTTTTGTCATTTCTGGCTGGAGAGGCGAAGTGGAAATCTAAAGTTTTGGCATCTTGTTCAAGACTTGTGCAGATAAAGCTTCTTTCCTGAAATGGAGTTTTTACGAAATGCAAGGGAAGGTGCTGAATCGATTATGTAGCCGTTTCTAATCTGAAGTTTACATTCGTGTTGCTATAATACAGCAATCGATATTCAACAATCTACTTCACTAAACAAGAAGCAATTAAAAATATATAATCGTAAATAAGCTTTGTGCATTAGATACCTGAATCCGGTCTACCCTTTAAGCGGACTTCGATTTTCTTTTTCTTAGCGGTTAGGCGCTTCATTAAATCCATTAGGTCTGTATCCTTTGTCTCCTTATAAATTTCATTTATTGCCAAAATAAGCCGCTTTGCCTCCCTAGAGGCCGTCACCCTATCGCTCGTGGTCATATTACTCATTTTGGCCTTTTCGAATTCTTCTGCTTCTTTTAAAATATCCATAGTTACTTTGAGACTTATTTGATGTTAATATCCTACCCTAAAAATAAATTTCACTTCTTGCGATGATTCATAGTCCTTAAAATACCTAATCGACAAGAAAGAAAACTAAGGTAGCTTATAGATTTTGTATATCGTTTTACCGATTTTGACTTTTGTACTCCTTTGTTCTCTCATCATCGATTACGCCCTTCCAATTCATCCCATAGGCGAAATCGTAAGTATTGCCTTCAGTATCGGTATGGCATTCCATGTCCTGCGGAACATCTTCCTTTTGAAGTTCGACAGTTTTCATATTGGCAGGCATCTGAAATGGTAAAAGACCATTGGGTTCGCTTTTGCCAGAGATAATATCCAATAGGGCTTGATCTTGAATACCGAAATGCACTAGTATTCCATCTACTTTGGTTTCAATCTCTGAAAATATCATTGGATTATTCGTATTGACACAAACGATAACTGGTTTGCCACCCATGACCGAAGAAGTTTCATTAACCAGATTCAGGTCGTGGATATTTTCTGTTTTTATCGATTTGTTTTTGTAAGACCGATTGGTAAAATCCTCCAAAGGATCCCCTCCGGCAATACTTGTTTCTCTGGCGTCTACAGCCGTGTAATCGCTATACTGTAGACTAATGGGTACATAACCCGTACCATTTGAAGCTACATCTGACTTATCATAACCGTTTCCGGGTTTCGGATTGTCTATAAAAACAAGGGCAAAGTCAGCTTCTTCAGGAGATTCTGAAATATTGAAATACTTTTTTACAATTTCCAGTTTCACGGGATAATCCAATTTTTCAGTAATAGGAGCTCCCAATAAACTTCTTCCTGCGGGTGTAAAACGCTTCGGTATGTAAACAGTTGATTTTTCAGGAAGTGGAAGAACGTTTTCTTTATTCTTCAGCATTACAACTGATTTTAGCTGCGCCTCATATCCGGCAGCCATAAATTCAGGATTACCAACAATAGTAGCCGTTTCTGAAGTATCGAGATACGGATTTTCAAACAACCCAGGTCGAATAATATTTTTGAGCAACCTCACAGCCGACACTTCAAAACGAGACCGCATGGCCTCTTCTCCCATTTCTTGAACACCCATGTTATAGGCTTCTATTACAGGGCCAGAATCATTATTTCCTCCAAACTGATCCACACCAGCTGTTAAGACCTTATAATGCCTTTCCGCTACAGACAAATGCTCAACACCCCATGGTTTTCCGCTAAAGAACGAATCGAGTGCCGTTTCATCTCCCGTAATGAGCCAATCGGTGCAAAGAACTCCATCATAGTTGTATTTGTTTCGTAACAGATCTTTGATAATATAGGAGTTATAACCATTACCGACGTTCTCGTTGTTTTTAGTGTCCTGATTAAAAGCGATAGTGTAATATGGCATTACTGCGGAAGCCATTTTCGTTTTTCCATTAAGTTTAAACGCCCCCTCTATAAACGGCATTAGGTGTTTCTCAAAGTAATTACCAGGATATACTGCATATTTTCCTATGCCGAAATGGGCATCCCTTCCTGCCTCTCCCGTTCCACCACCAGGCCAATGTTTGACCATCGTATTCACACTTTCAAATCCCCAGCCATCAGCAATCTCGTTATCTCCGGTTGAATTCTGAAAACCATCAATGTAGGCGCGTGCCATATCCGTCGCTAGTTTTGGGTTTTCACCAAAAGTGCCATTAAACCGCATCCAGCGCGGATCGGTAGAAAGATCAATCTGCGGGGATAATGCTGTAGTAATCCCTAACGCGCGATATTCTTTAGAAGCAATTTCTCCAAAATTTTCTACTAGATCAACATCAAATGTTGCAGCTAGTCCAAGCGTTGTAGGCCACATAGAGATATCACCTCCGGCACCTGCGTTGAATTCAGCATCGGCTTTGGATCTGTGTCTAGGATCCGAGCTTGTATTTACTGGAATACCTAAGCCAATTCCCTCGACCAAAGCCTGGGCTTTATTGTTCCATTCTGCTGCAATTTCAGGGCTCTGAAACCGCGTCATCAGCACATGTCTAAGATTGTTGTCAACTAAAAACAACCTTTGTTGATCTGTGAGATCTGAAGGGCTTGCTCCACTTTCGTCAAATGATTTTTTACCATACGTACCTGCAAAATATCCTTGTGAACTTGCTGGAATAGCCTGATGTTGGCTATATAGCATCAATCCTGCGATTTGGTCAATAGTCATTTTTGAAGCCAAATCAACCGCCCTATCGTGAGCAGATAAGCGCCAGTCTTCATACGGATCGAATATGCCATTTTTATTCAAATCTTTGAAAGCAAATCGATCAACTTCGAGAAGGGTAATACCAGACTCTTTGTGGTATTGAAGCGTTGAACCACCTTTATTGGTTATTGTGAGCAAATTGCCGGATGCTTTCTCTTCCCAATTTTGACCACAGGAAACGTTTATGAGAAGAAGAACTATAAGTAAACGATTTATTATTCTCATTATTTAATGTTTGGTCACTATGTTTGTTAAGGTAAATAATTTACGTAGATAAATATATGGCAAGTTGTGCAGAAAATAAGTAAGTTTCTTCGAATAAGCCTCTAGCTAAATCTTTTCGTGTTTTATTCTAATTTCCTATCGAAAGACTCCGTTTCCAAAGAATAAAATAACGGTTGTAAACTGAATAATTTGATGACTTCACAAATAGGCCATAAACCTCTTCTTAAGCAAGAACCGCTTTGTTGGTCATAAATAGTGTTGCTGACAGGTTTTTATTCCATTTTCAGTTCATTGATGTTCACGTTCAACTTTATGGATTCTCTTTTACTCTCCGCTCCGTATTGTATTTCAAATTCTTTTTTTGCCTCCTTGATTCCAGTCCATTTTTTAAACTTTGGATTATAAAAAGGCCCAATTTCAAAAAGATTCTGGAGTGGTTGCTCATCGTACTCAGAAACTGCGATTAATAAATTATGAGAAGCTTTGTGCCCTTCTGAGATTCCTGCACTTCCACTTCCGTTATCAATTTTATAAATTCTGACACGTAAATTATTCTCTCCGTTTTCTCCAATTAATTCAGAATTATTTAAAATCTTGATCAGTTGAGAATTTTCAGACTTTGCAATTTTCAGTTTATCCTGACCCCAAGATATTTGAACTAAGCAAATTGTAAATATTACGATTAATGTTGATTTTATTTTCATTTTTCAGTTTGTTGCTAACGGTCACGCTTATGAAACCTAGCGATTAAAAAGACGCTAACTTGGCGGACTTAACAAATATACATTAAGTCCTTTGAATGCCTATAATAACTATACTTCATTTAAATTTTCAAAGATGTTTTTTATTCCTTAACTGGTGTCCAAAGTGGCCCGACTAATACCAAAATCAAGAAAATATTAGCTATTACATTATTAGAATTACCCGAAAAAATTGAGCCTAAACCATCAATAACAAACCAACATACTAAACTTATTAAAACAATTTTGCGCGTCTGTTCTGGTGCAATATCATAAATTTTTGATGACAAGAACCATATTAAGATTCCCCAACCAAATAAAATCCCTCCAAGTAATGCAGATAAAAAGACTGTTGATTTTGCATCATAATTTTGAAGTTCGTCAATTGGCCAACTTGAAATATCAAGGACTACTTCAATTGCTTTGTCCGTTTGGTGTACTGTTCCTAGAAAGAATAATACAGCATAAGTAATAATAGAAATTGCTGTTACTTTTAGCCAAAATTTGTGCGTTTTATGCGTCATAATTAATCATTGATTTGTTTGCGCAAAGGTGTCAATGATTAAGTAAATATTTTAGTCGGTAACGTACAATTCAAACAAACTGCTTTGTTATTTGGCTCAAATTTTCAAAGTAGTTCGAAATATATTGGTATTCTAAATTATCTTTATTGATTCGCATATAGAAATCATCAGTTACTATTTCAAACAATCCATTAAGCTGATTTGTAGTCAATTTGAGATTTATTTCTTTGGCCCATAACATTACGGCATAATTACCCAATATTCGGTTTGATTTTAAGAGTGCGGCTTCTATGACTTTATTGTTTCTATTTATTCTCAATTGTCGGTGAAATAGAAGGTCTATTTTGTGTTCTACAAGTGTGTCAATTAATTCAGGAAATATTGATTCACAGTTTTTTTCTTTTCGCGAAAGGATTGAACATTTTTGACAATGATGATTGATTAGAACTTCAAAAAAGTATTCAAGGTCTGCAAAATGGTGATAAAATGAAGATTTACTAATTCCAACAACTTTAGCAAGCCGCTCAATTTTTAGAGATTCAAACCCATTTAGAGCATAGATTTCATAACCTTCCTTTATCCAAAGTTCTTTCGGTTTAATCATTATCTATACTGTTTTTTAAATCCACACCAACAATTGTATATAGCTCTAAATCATATGCGCTTATAAAATTAGCGTTTTCTGCAACATCGAAGGGGCTTCTATACCAAAAACACCTGCAAATCGTTATTAATCTATAACTATCGCGATCTGTGGTATTAGATTTCCATTTTTATATTCCTCAGTTTTCGATAATTAAAAACCTACGATGAGACTAACTGCCTTCTTAAAAATCATGATCCTATCAATACTAATCATTTCCTGCTCATCGAATGATGAAGATGATGCTATAACCGAAACTATAGAATACCCATCTTTTGGTTCAGAAATAGAGGTGACCATAAATGATTTATCATTTGATGCAATGGAGCCATTTATATCTTTTGATGGAAACTATCTGTTCTTCAATAATATAAATGATGGTGTACATACAAAACTCTATTATGCGGATAAAGTCAATGACTCCACTTTTAATTACGTAGGAGAATTAATAGGAACAAATCAAACTTCAGCACCGCATTTAGACGCGGTTGCGGACATGGACTCAAATGGGAATTTTTACTGGACATCAACAAGGAATTATCCATCGGAATTAAACAATCTCTTTCGCGGAAATTTTAGTGGTGGAAATGTCAGTGATATTGAAAGAGTTCAAGGTGATTTTAATATGAATATTCCCGGTTGGCTTGTTATGGATCATGGAATCAGTATGGATGGAGAGTTTTTATACTTCAACAATGCAAGGTTTGATGATGAAAATTGTCAGGGTCCTTGCGAAACACTATTAGGAGTTGCCAAAAAAAACAATGATGCTATGTTCAGTACGCTGCCTAATTCAGAATCAATTTTACAGCATATCAATAATGTAAATTACATCTATTATGCGCCTTGTATAAGCAATGATAATCAGGAACTATATTTTACAAGATATTTAAAAGGGCAAATTACCACAGGTACCGTTTTTGAAATATGTGTGGCGGTCAGAGAAAATTCTACTTCTGAATTTTCAATTCCAAAAGTTTTGTTTTCCGAAACTATTTCAGATTTAATAGAAGCTCCTACGCTTACAGCAGACAAAAACATCATGTATTATCATAGAAAAACCTCTGATTCGCACAAAATTATGATGCGATATCGAACTTCTTTATAAAGCTGCACGAAATAAATAGAACGTTATTATTAGAAGAAAAAAGAGGGCAATTATTACTAATTACCCTCCTAATACTTGATTAGTATATTCCTTAGATTTCGTTTGCACCTGCCTCCGCTACAGTATGGTCATTTTCTACTGAACTTCCGCTTACTCCAATAGCTCCGATAATTTCGCCGGAAGCGTTTTTAATTGGAACTCCTCCTGGAAAAGTAATCAAACCATCATTGGAGTGTTCAATATTAAATAAAGGCTGTCCCGGTTGCGACAATTCTCCAATAACTCCTGTGTTCATGTCAAAATAACGAGCAGTCTTTGCTTTTTTAATAGCGATGTCAAGTGAACCTAACCACGCACCGTCCATGCGACTGAATGCTACTAAATTTGCTCCTGCATCTACAATTGCAATGTTCATTTTAGTGTCAATTGCTGTAGATTTTTGTTTTGCTGCGGCAATTGCTTTTTCCGCTTGTGCTAATGTAATATTCATAATTCTCTTTTAGTATTGTTATTATTATGATGCAAAAATACTATGAGAGGGAATGTGTCGAGTTACTAAAACAGTTCAATAACTTATGAAAAAAGGTCAATTTAAGAATTGATGATTACGTTTAAAAATCAAGAACATGTTTCACTTGGGCTAAATCCAAATTTATTTTTAAAAGCTATGCTAAAGTTAGAAAGGTTGTTGTAGCCAAACTCTAAATAGATGTCTGACGGTTTTAAGTTGTCTTGTTCCAGAATTTCTTTTGCCTTATTTAAACGCTTGTCTTGCAGCCATTTTCCTGGAGACATTTTATATTCGGTGATAAAATGGCGTTTAAAAGTAGATAAGCTCATATTGCATAAAAATGCAATTTCTTCCAATTTTAAGTTAGAATATATTTTACTTTCAACCATTTTTTTAAATGGTGAACTTTCATTAATTATCAATGAATTCAAGTAGCGTTCAAATTTTCTTCCGTATTTCTGAGTCAGATAAAGCAATAATTCCTCAAATTTTACAGAAAGAAGGTTTTCCATAAAAATAGTGGGAGCATCGCTTATCGTAGAAAGTGAATTTAAATAGGATGAGATGTAGCCATCATTTCTTATAATAAAATAAGGAGCTTCATCTTTTATTGTTTCTTTGGTATCGATATGTTTTTCCAAAAACTCTTTAAGTTTTCTATCTGAAAAAAAGAGGAGTTTGCAATAATAGCTTGCTTCAAGGTCCAATAATTCTGTCCAAAGCCAATTGCCTTTTTTAAGTAATAACGATTGGTCTTTGTTTACCGCAACGGCTGTTCCCGCAAAATGAACATGCTTTTTACCAACTTGTAAAAAGCTAAACATATTCATCCCTAAATTAACCTTGCTTTTTACAACGTCGTTGGTCATTTTAAAATCATACACGAATAAATCAGGATTTTTTTTAGCGTCCTTGATGTAGATTTCAGGTATGTTTTCTGTTGGCATCTAGACTTATTATTTCATTCGTGTTAGGCCAAGATAAAAATAGTTTTCAACCAGTTCTATCAATCGTTTATGTTTGTTTCAAAACCTTCTTTCCACCTATTTAGGTTTTCAGAACATTAAGGCCTTTGTATTTTACAATTCATTCTTATAAATCTTTCCGTCTTTCATTATCAGTTTCAAGGTTTTTTCAGGATGCGCTACAACCTCAATATCATCCAAAGGATTACCATCATAAATAAGTAAATCTGCATATGCACCTACCTTGATAACACCTAATTTCCCTTCAGTATACGGATTGATTTTGCCGGAAAGGGAGAACAAACGAGCGTTTCCTGAAGTTGCCTGTTTTAAAATTTCCAAAGGGGAATACCATTTAGCACGGGTTGTAAATTCAGTCAGGGCATAAGATTCGTAACCTAAGTCTCCATAGGCATCAGAACCAAAACCTACATTAATCCCGTACTTTTTTGCGAGTTTGAAAACAGTATCTGTTCCTTCCAATACTGGCTTTATTTTTTTGTTCAAAGCTTCGGGAATGGTATCTTCTCCAGGTACCCAGAAACTTGCAGGGGTTTCTGTCCAGAAAGCTTGAGGGACCAACCATGCATCTTTTTCTTTTATTAATTTCACAGTTTCCTCATCAAGAAGATGACCATGATCCAAACATTTTACACCTGCATTCAGGGCACGAATAGCTCCTTTCGGTTCATAAATATGAACGGCGACATAAGTATCCCAATCGGCCGCTGCTTGAACGGCAGCCTCGAGTTCTTCAGTCGTGAACTGCACGGAATGAATCGGGTCAAAATCAGATGCAATACCACCGCCTGCCATCACTTTCAGTTGGGTGGCTCCTTTTCTTAAATTTTCACGCGCTGCTTTTAATACTTCAGGGACACCATCTACAACAAAAGCCCAGCCTAGTGCCGCATCCGAAGTAGTCATTTGTCCGCCAGATAATTGAACACTGGGTTCATTGGCGCTGCGCATATCACCATGGCCAGATGTTTGGCTGATGTAGGCCCCTGAAGGATAAATACGTGGCCCTATCGTTAAACCTTCATCTATAGCCCTTTTAATTCCAAAAACAGGACCCCCTAAATCACGTACCGTTGTAAACCCCAACATTAAAAAATTCTCAGCTGCCTTTGCCGTTCTAATAGAAGTATACATCCAATGGGCCTCATTTCTGGTTTCTCCATTACCCATAGTGGCAGATAAATGAACATGCGCATCTGAAAGACCAGGTATTAGTGTTTTGCCAGCACCATCAATGACAGTAGCACCATTAGGTTCTGAAATGCTTTTTCCAACTTTTATAATTAGGTTGTCTTTAATAAGAACGCTTAGGTTTTTATCAAGCTTGTCACTAGTTCCATCCCAAACATTGACATTTTTGATTAGGATGTTATGCTGCGAATAGACAGCGATACCTATAACGAAAAAAAGGAGTGTTAAACATGTGGTTCTCATAAAGCTATTGTTATAATTAATATTATGGAATCTAAGTAATATAGGTAGTCTTTTCTATTAATAACTCAATTTTTGTTTTTTCATAGCGCGGCGATAATTCATGGCCACAGCGTCAAATTTCAAATGAAGTTCTTCGGTAAAATCAAAAGGTACTTGTTCTGGTCGTTGCGATTCAACAATGCGTTTATCTTGGTCGAAGATCACTTGTTCAAAATCCTGCAAAATAGTATCTGGCTCGTCATGGTCATAATTACGGCCTATGATACAAAAACCACGACATTTATTATGCGAGATAGGCTGTGAGGTAAAGAAGTAAACCATGCCTTTCTCTCCACCCCATCCCAAACGAAGAACAATGCTGTATGGTAAGTGCAATTCATAGACACTTCGTCGTTCAGGTTTCACCACGTCGTCATTGGCAAAAATGGGAAAGTCATCGCTATTGGTTGCTTCGGGTCGTACAACAGAATAATGTAAAACAGAATCTTTAACAGTCACTTTGCATTCTGGCACTTTAGGCCTTTCGGGGTCACCTAATAGTCCTGGGTGCACCCAAGGAAAGTGACCAAAATCTGTAAAATTTTCTACTTGTCTTGAACTATCGCTTTTCCAATCAAATGGCCCCGTGTTGACCAATTTCCAATCATTATTTTCGTACTCCGGAATATCAGGAAGGTCGTAAACAGGCTCTTTTAAGGCAACCCATACTAATCCAAATTTTTCTTGACACTGATAACTCGGAGTTTTTGCTTTACTAGGAATTTCTGCTTCCGGATCTTGCGGAATCTTTACGCAGGCTCCTTTTTTATCGAATTGCCAAGCGTGATAGGGACAAACCAAGCAATCGTCTTTTATCCACCCTAAAGACAAAGCAGTTCCTCTATGAATGCAAACATCACGCATCGCATGTACTTCGCCATCAGATGTTCGCCACACCACTACCGGTTCGTCCAAAAGAAAAGTGCCAAATGGGGAATCTGCTTTGATTTCATGACTATATCCAACTGGGTGCCAGCATGCCATTAGTTTTTCTGGAAATTCAATCTTAGTATTGGTCATAAGTATTATTATTTTACATCAACAATTGTTGATGTAAATATATTCATTTGTAGATACAAACCAAATTTTTCATTACTTTTCGCTAATCCTACTAACATTATATTTATCAAAATGAAGAAAAGTGCAAAAAGAGAACGTTTTTTAAACGTAGCGCTTGAACTGATTCATAAAAAAGGGTTTAAAGCAACAACTATACGCGACATCGCACAGCAGCTCAACTTCGATGTTGCCAATGTTTACAACTATATAGATTCTAAGCAGTCTTTATTGGAAACCTATCTCTTCAGCATTCAAGATGAATTTCACGATTCAATTGATTTAGTTTTAGGCTCAACCCATACTCCAAAAGAAAAATTAAGATTAGTTATTTCCTCCTACATTCAAATCACGGCCAAAAGACCTTTTGAGCAAGCGCTGCTTGCCAATGAATGGCGTAATTTAAAAGAGCCAAGGCTTCAGGTGTTCTTAAATCGCCGAGAAGACTATGAAAATAAAGTGAAAACAATTATTAAAGAAGGAATCACAAAGGATGAGTTTAGGAAAGTGGATATAGAAATTACCACACATACGGTCATGTCTAGCCTACGTTGGGTATATCTTAGTTATATTAATCCCCAGTCAAAAATCAACGCTGAAATTATAGAACAAGAGTTGACTGATTTTATTCTAGCAGGGATTGTAAAAACATAAAAGACATTCATATACCCAATTCAATAAATAGTAATGACCTTTGTATAATTAGAAAGTTGAAGAATTTACTTTATGACAACAGCCGAAGCAAAACTAAAAGAGCGCGTAAAAGAACTGACGTGTCTTTATGAGGTTACTTAGATAATTGTGAACTATGTTTTAAGAACATGCCATTTGCTTTTTATGTCACGAACACAAATGATATTAAATGTAATTGCCATAGATACTGAAAGCTAACAAAATACAATAACGAGATAATAATTCGAACAGAAAGGTAGTAGCACAAACAAGTAAGTTAAGCTTGGCAATCAATGCCACTATAAATATATATAAACCGTAAATATATTGTTATGATTAAATATGCAATTGCACTATTATTTTCAGTAAGTATGTTAAACGCGCAAACTACGGTAGACCAAACGGCAGCCGATGTTCAAGTCGGAGATGTTTTTGAAATCGGTAAACCGGAGACAAATACATACAAACACATCAATTTCCCTAGAGCAAACTTCATTATCAAAAGGGGCGGTATCGCCAATTATAAAAGAGTGGAGGGAGCAAAAGTGGTAGTAACATCGATAAAGGAAAAAAAAGATGGTACAAGACAAGTAAAGATCAAGCGTACGGATGGTAACCGTTTCTTTAGAAGTCACCCCGTAGTGTCGGTAGATTTTAAAGAAGCCTTGGAGTCGGGCGAATTAGAGGTACTTTAATTTTTCTTGCTTGGCCGGTTCATGAAACTCATCTAATACAATAGCTTGATAACCAAAACTAATGACCTTCTATGAATACGCTTGGGCACTATAAATATTTCCAAACAATGTAAGTTCCTTTTTTATTGTACTCACCTCTTCTCGTACAGTAGAAATAAAATTTCTTGGCAGGTAAAAGGAACCATTTATTTTTAGTTCACTAATAATTCAACCAAATTTATGAAATGCTAGCACTATTTTTCTCCTGGTATTCAGGACAGTCCAATCGGATATCTTGATTCAATAATTCTTTGTCCAGAAGGTTGCAGTAATCTACTTTATTATTCTTTTGATAGAATTTGCATCCGAAACAGGTTCTTTGCACCGTTAGAATTCCATGGCGGTTCAGCTTATAAATCAATTCACTAACCGTTCTGAATAGACCCTCCAACTCCTTCTGTTCAAAATCGTCGATTTGAGATTTTAAAGGGTTGGCAAAGTCATGGGTTTCAGCTACCATTTTTTTGCCAGAAAGGGATAATTGTATGGAGTAACTTCGACTATCAGTAGATGAAAAATCTTTGACTATTATTCCCTTCCTATCCAAAACTTTAATGGCATCGCTTACCGTTGGTTTGGTGACGTTAAACTCTTTGGCCAAATGACTGACATTGCATAATTCTTGCTTGTGAAAAGCAATGAAAATAAGTATCTGAATCTGGATAGGGCTCAGCCCTACGGTCTTGGCCTTCTCCCAAAGTAATACTTTGAATACTTCTGAAATCCGCTCAAGTCCGGCCACTATTTTACTGGAAATGTCCTTTTGCTGCTGGGTTGGATTGAAAACGCTTTTGTCTATCATAAAAAAACCTGCCAGAATTTGTCCGACAGGCAAAGTTAGTAATCCTAATTAATTTAATCGCAGTTTTCCATTTCTAGAATATCATAGCCTTTTTTGGCAATGTGTTCAGCTATTTCATCCGTTGCCTGCTCAATATGGCAGAAACGACATTCTTCGGTGGTCAACTCTGAAATTTCTACTGATTTTGATTTGAGGTATTCCATACCAAAGCCGAATACGATTTTTTCATCTTTTTGATGATCTGGCACTAAGATATCAAAGTGCATTCTGCGCCCGTCTTCTCTTTGTACATAGGTATCCCAAACTGAAATTTTCATTTTCTTTATTTTACTTTATAAGGTAAAGATAGGTCTCCGCTAGCAACACTAAAAACCTCATAAACCCCCAACATGGGCAAATCCTCTTTACTGGTATTCACTTTCATAAATGCGGTCACGCCATCGTAACTGAAATCGGTTCTATTGTTCATACGATAATCGGGTACGACCACTTTTATTGTACTACTTTTAGTAGTTACCGGGTACCCAGGGGAATCCATATACATAGGCATTCCGGGATTTGTTGGTGGAAGCACGACGGTCTCATCTGCTTTTTTAAACTGTTTGACCGAAAGGCCGCCCGCAACCCTTTTATCCTCATGTAAGATGACCCAATGCGGATGCCATATCACGCCATCATTGTCATAGATTTTGTCATTATTCTCGTCCCATAGGGGAGTGTCATCAAAATCGGGATGCGAAGTCAGGGCAAGGGCTACAATACCTTCGGTTTGATTAAAGCCGACATCGGTGGACTTTAAACTTGTTGGAAAAACATACCCTAAAACCGGTGCGCCATCTAATTGCCCCACTTTTGTAGGCGTGGTTTTTCCTGCTGTACCGTTTACTTGTATTTGCCATAGTGTTACACCCAAATCGGCGTTATGCGTAACACTAACTTCCTTAATAGTAAAGTCTTCATTTTTATATTCGCTTTCCTGGGCAGAGCAATTTATTGTTATGCCGAAAAGCATCAAAGCTGATAATAATACGATTGATTTCATTTTTGTTCTTATTTTATAAAGTCAGAATCACTAAATAAAATTAGGAATCCTAACTTTATGAGTTAAATAAATTAGCCTTTTACATCAGCCATCGAGGCTCCAAAATTGATATGAAGTGCATTGCCTTGAGGTGTGACCAAAGCAGGGACAGATTTAACGCCGGCCTTTTCAGCCTCGTTAATTCTAGATTTGTCTTCTCCAATATTGACTATTTCAACATTCTCGGATCCGACTAGGTTAACGATGTCATGTTCTGCGCTTACACATACAGGGCATCCCGCGTGATAAAAAATTGATTTACTCATTTGACTTTGTTTTTAAGTTTATGCAATAGTGCATTGCAAATATAGTAAGGAATCCTAACTAAACAAATTTCAGAAGGTTTATTTTTAGTTTAACACATCTCCATATTTAAAGAAGTTGTTTGAATTATTGGATTTTAGAGCGTAGTCCAAGGTATATTCCCTTCGTAAAGGAATCTTTTTTTAAGCGAGGATAGTTTCTACTTGATTCCATTAAAACAGAACGAAAACCTAAAAATGTGTATGGGAAGGC
The DNA here is from genome assembly GCF_002742265.1 of Maribacter sp. 4G9. Classification (GTDB taxonomy): domain Bacteria; phylum Bacteroidota; class Bacteroidia; order Flavobacteriales; family Flavobacteriaceae; genus Maribacter. Next base: position 24,846 of record NZ_MDGL01000043.1, on the reverse strand, counting down.
TTATTTAATCCAATTCCGCGCGGGCTTTTTTCAACCGGGTAATCCAATCTTTATTAATATTATGTTCAGTTGCACCGGCAATCATAATATCTAAATATTGTTTTGAAGGGGTATAAGGGCCTTTTGGGTTGGCAACTCTGTATAGATCTGCGGCATACCATTTTCCATCATCGCCAAGTACTTGAAAAGTCTCTCTTTTATAAATCCCTAGTGGTACATCTTCTAAGATATCTAAAGCTTCCATTTCTTTTTTTGAAATCCAATATAAAACCGCATAAACCATTCCGCCCGGCTTTTCGATAATACTACTGATTCCACCTTTCATGTTCGTTGAATACTTCCTGAACTGAATCTCGTAATTAGGAAGCTGTGCGTTCATCACATAATCCAAACTTGGTGCATACTCTTTCATGTATTCTTCTGACATGTTTGATCCATATCCCAAATAAAGTATCTTCTCCTCTTCCTTAGACTCTTGAGCAAAACAACTAAATGGAAACCCAATGAAGGCTAAAACGAATACAATTGCTAATGTTTGAAAAAGTTGGTTAGGTTTCATGTCTTAATCTTTTAGTTATAATTAAATGTAGCTATAAAAAACAAAATACTTCTTCAAGATAATAATGACCGAATAACAAATTAGAAAACTACTTTGAATTACCTTCAATCAATCATTCAGATATCGGCCCTTCAAAAGCTTCAGGTTGACTTTTTTTGCGTTCTTCAATTGTAATGTCAGGCATTCGGGAATTGATGCCCTTTGCTTTCATGCGTGCATATTGAGTGGTGAGTCGTTCTTGAAACAAGCTCCAATTAATATTATTTTCTACCGTCCATCCTTTTTCTGCTACGGCAAATAGCCTCGGATATGTCATATATTCCAACCGTTTTTGATTATCGATGAATTCCGTCCAGATGCCTGCTTCAATTCCGATAATTTGATCGGACATACTTTCGCTAAATGTATCAGGAATTGGCTTCCATCGATATAATGCTTCCATTGAATTTGGACCGTTGTGCAGGCCTTCCCAATTGGCACCAGCTTCTTTTAAGTCGCTGGGATAGTCCAAATACAGGTAATCAACCGGAGAGAGTATAATTTGATAACCACGCTCAGCGGCGGTATGTAAAACCTCAGGATATTCTCCTCTCCACCATTGCAAAGTAGTCGCTATGTTGACGCCAAAATCGGAAGCTTCATCCCAAGCAATTGGTTTTAAACCTGATGCAACGATAAAATCTGCCATTCTGCGATCGAACCACCCTTCAAACTCATGCTGATCTTTGAGCTTTAATTCCTTCATTTTTGCAAGCATATCTGGTCGGCCGTCCCAATTATGATGTCTAACCTCATCGCTTCCATAATGGACATAATCGGTATTAAAAATATCAGCCAACCGTAGCACTACGGTTTCTATCATATTAATGGCATCTTCATTGGCAATGTTGAGGGTGTTATTGCCCCCGCTAAATTCAGGGTATGCTCTTTCAACAGCTCCCGAATGACCGGGAACATCCACTTCAGGAATTATCACAATCTGCCTTGCATTGGCATATGCTGTGATATCGCGGGCTTCTTTCTCGGTAAGATACATCTTCGGTCCATCTGGATTTGACTTATCGCCACGTGAACCAATTTCGATAAGTTTAGAATATTCTTTGATCTCAATGCGCCAACCGGTATCATCGGTTAGATGAAGGTGCAACCGATTCATTTTATACGCAGCCATTTGATCTATCAATTGCTTTATCGCCTCTGGACCAAAGAAATGTCTTGAAATGTCCAACATAGCACCCCGCCATTCAAACCTGGGAGCATCTTCAATACTAAGCTGGTCCAGCTTCAATTCTTCAGGTTGTACGTTAGCTCCTGAAACAGGAGTCAATTGCAAAATGGTCTGAAAGGCATAAAAATACCCCGCCTCTGAAGAGGCATTAATTGTTAATTTTGATTCGGAAATATCCAATTGATAGGCCTCATTGGCGAGGGAGTCCACTTGACTCAACTCGATTGTATTTTTTACTGCAGTTTCTTTTCCAATAGGGCAGTTCCATCCTACAAGATCTTTAAGCTGGCTATTAAACAATGTAGCTACTTTTTCCTGTTCCTCAGTTTTAAAAACCAATTTTGTCGTATTGCTCAAGATAAAAGAGCCTTCATAAACCCTGACCTCTTTGGGTTGAGGAATTAACGGCAATACAATATCAGTTAATTCACTTCGCTCTTCTGAATTACAAGACACCATTACTAATACCAAGAAAAATTGAAGAATAGATTTAAGTGTAATGTGGTTTTTCATAATTGAATCATACTAAATGGTTGGTCCCACCTCGTTTAGAACTGTGCTTGTTTTGTTCTTTAGTTGAGGCGTATCAGTTGCTATCCACCTAATCAGAATTCAACATCGGTCGTATCGAAAACGAATAGTCATAAGATTTAGGCTGTATCATATATTCGTCGTGTACAGGGGCTCTCCAAGAATTATCACCGCCAACGCCCATCTGCAAATAATCGATATTCCATTGTACGCTGTTTCCGATTTTGATATCCGCACCATGCTTTTTGGTAACTGGCACCAATCCGGAGGCAGAAATACCCGCATCTTCGCTGTTGAAATCGATTTCTTTCATGGCAAATGGCCAAGTACTGGCGTTCAGCAACTGCTTACTTTTAAGTTCCAAGGTCAATGCATCTGAAGAAACCTGCATCCAGCGAACATCAGTCTTGTTTCCGGTTTCCTGGGGTCTCATATATCTATGGAATTGTTCCACTACCTTACCCTCATGGATGCCCACTTTCATCCCTGTTTTCCTATCCCAATAACTCTCCGCAGGGCCTTTGCCGTACCAAGATATCTCAGTAAACGAGTCTGGAAGTGTCAAATACATTCCCAATCTCGGAATGTTCGGTAGCTCTTTTTGTTTCGGCTTAAATTGATAGTTGATATTCAAAATTCCATTATGTAAAATCTCATAATCTACTTTAACATCCGCTTCGGAATGGGGTAGGGTGTAGGCAACTTTGAACGAAACGCCATCTTTAGTTTTTGCAGGCTGCTCCGTTAATTGGGCAGAGTAGCCATAAGTAGCCGCCTGCCATATTTTGGCCCATTTGTCCATCCCATTCCCTAAATCGTTATCGGTCGGGGGCCTCCAAAAATTAGGCCGAATAGGTTGGTTGGTAACCGTTTTTCCTTCGAAGGCCCACGATATTAACTCCCCTGTCCTGATATCGATTCTAAGGTTTGTTTTATCATTTTTTATTTCTATATCCTCACCGGAAGCAACTATTTGCAATGGCGTTTTACTAGGAAGGGCCGAGACATGTCTTGCTCCCTCATTAAGAACAAACTGATCCCAAGCCATTTCATATTCTTCTGGAACCAAAGGCGTTTCATTTTTCTGGATTAGGCTAACTTCCAGAATATATTCTTCTTCGGGAATGAAAATATCGGGAACGTTCTCGAACTGAATGGTTTTCGTTTGCCGCGCGGCGACATTCAGGTCGGTTTTGGTTTGCTGATACACTTCTCTGCCATTATTCAAGACTTTTAAGTGCACCTCTTTATCCGAAACATCGGCAAAGAAGTTTTTATTTTCGATGGCTATGGTTCCGTTTCCTACATAATTGAATTGAACGGGCTCATACACCTTTTTTACTTCATAAAGATGCGGATTTGGCTTTCGGAAGGGATTCACCAGACCATTGTTCAAAAAATTTCCGTCCGTCGGTAGATCGGGGTGGTAATCATGGCCGTAGGCAAAATAGGGCTTACCGTTTTCGTCTTTGAACTCCAGGCTTTGGTCCACCCAATCCCAAATAAAACCGCCTTGTAGGTTGGGGTATTTTTCGATGATATCCCAATAATCCTGAAGATTTCCGACCGAATTTCCCATAGCGTGGGCATATTCGATTATAATAGAGGGTTTATCAGAATCCGATTCACCATGCTCAATAAGGTATTCGAATTTCGGGTACATGGGGCAATAGAGGTCGGTATAATCTTCTTTCCCCGCGGGTTCATATTGCACGATTCTATTGTCGTCTTGTTCTTTTAACCATTTATAAGTTGTCCTGAAAATTTCACCTTCACCTGCTTCGTTCCCCAGTGACCAAGAATAAATGGAAGGATGGTTTCGATCGCGAAAGTACACGCGTTGGGTACGCATCAAGTGGGCGGGCAACCAACTCATCTCATTTCCGATTTGGGTCTTCTCGTCAATGGCCAACGGATGGCTCTCGATATTGGCCTCATCGACGACATAAAGTCCATATTTATCACAAAGTTCCAACCAATAGGGGTCGTTGGGGTAGTGGGCGCTACGAACGGCATTGATATTATTCTGTTTCATCAGTTTGATATCCTTTTCCATGGATTCCCTGGAGACCACATGCCCGGTCAATGGATCGGTTTCATGCCGGTCTACCCCTTTAATATAGATGGCTTTTCCGTTAAAAAGTACTTGGCTGTTCTTGATTTCTACCCTTTTAAAACCTGTGCTACGTTTGATGTATTGATTGTTTTTCGAGTTTTCGGAATCTTCCAATGAAATAGAAAGTCGATATAAATGTGGAAGTTCGGCCGACCATTGTTTTGCGTTTTCAATAGTTGTTTCAGCTGTAAAATCGACACTCGAACCGGCCGGAATTTCAACGGTCTCCTTGGTTTTGAAAATCGTGGTATTACCATCCAAGAGTTCTATAGTTATGGCTCTGGATGCTGCTTTGTCCGAGTCGTTCCGAAGGAAAACGGTGTCCTTGAATATTCCATTGGTATACGTATCGTCAAGATTCGAATAGGCGTAATAATCGGATACAAAAACCTTGGGCCGTGCATAGAGATACACATCGCGCTCAATACCGCTCATACGCAACATGTCCTGACTTTCTAAATAGCTGGCATCGCTCCAACGGAATAGTTGCAGTGCAATCAGGTTTTTTCCTTCGGATAGGTATTCGGTGATATTGAACTCCGCCGGGGTTTTGCTGCCTTGGGAATAGCCCACATACTTACCATTGATATAAACATACATAGCCGATTTCGCTCCGGCAAAATGGAGGATTACGTCCTCGGACAAGAATTCCTTGTCAAGATCTATCTCTTTACGATATGTGCCCACCGGATTGTAGTCGGTCGGCGCATCGGGCCATGTGGTCGTGAAGGGATAGCGTTCGTCTAAATAAATAGCATGGTCGTAGCCTTCAACTTCCCAATTAGATGGCACCGGAATGGTATCCCAACTGCTGTCATCAAAACCCATATTATGAAACGTGGTAGGACGTTCCTTGGGGTCTTTTACAAAATGAAATTTCCAGTCGCCATTTAAACTTAAAAAGCGTTTTGAGTTTTCCCTATCTGAAATGGCATCAGATTCGAAAGAAAAGAACGTCGCTCTGGGAGCCAATTTATTTTCTTCAAATATTTTATGGTTGAAGTGATTGACTTGTTCGGGCACTTCGGATAAAGGGTCTTGTTTGCAATTTGCAAATACGAATAAAAGGAAAATAATAAGGGCATATTTCAAGTTCATAAAATATATTTTAATCAATAGACTTGCATAAAATCTTCGCTGAGAATTTTTCTTAGGTAAAATAGTAACTCCTCGGCATTTTCTTTTGTGAAGATTATGGGGGGCTTAATTTTTAGCACATTATAATCTTGGCCATCCGTGCTCATTAAAATGCCGTGATCTTTCATGCGATTGGCCAGGTAATCGGCATGGTCGCCAAGTGGATTCATTTTTGTGTCCACCAATTCAAAGCCTAGAAAAAGACCTTGGCCGCGGACATCCCCGATTATGGAGAATTCTTCCGCCAATTTTTTTAGTTCTTGCTTTAAAAATTCACCGATGCGTAAAGCGTTTTCTTGTAGATTTTCCTCCTTTACGGTTCGGAGTACCGCCGTACCGATGGCACAGGATACCGGGTTGCCCCCAAAAGTGTTGAAATATTCCATGCCATTGGCGAATTTTTCTGCGACTTCTTGCGTGCAGGCGACCGCGGCCAGGGGATGCCCATTGCCCAAGGGTTTGCCAATGGTCACAATATCGGGCATCACATTATGTAACTGAAAACCCCAAAAAGTCTTACCCAAACGGCCACAACCAACCTGCACCTCGTCAGAAATGCAAAGACCTCCGGCCGCTCTTATGTATTCGTATGATTGGGTCAAAAAACCTTCGGGCAATTCGATCTGTCCGCCACAACTAATGATGGGTTCGATAATAAATGCTCCTACACCACGCCCTTTTGCATGGACGGTTTCGATTTGCTTTTGCACTTCTTCCGCATACCTTGCCCCTGTATTTTCGCCGCGATATTTTCCCCGAAAGGCATCGGGCAAGGGAAAAATATGGGTGTGCTCAGGAGCACCTTTGCCGCCTTTTCCATCGAACTTATACGAACTGATGTCGATGCACATATTTGAATTACCATGATAACCAATTTCCGAGGCAATAATATCCTTTTCGCCGGTGACCGCTTTTACCATGCGGATGGCCAGTTCGTTGGCCTCGCTTCCGGAATTCACAAAATGAAGGACATTCAGTTCAGACGGCAAAGTTTCCAAAAGTTCTTCGGCGAGTTCGTTGATATTGTCGTGTAAATAGCGGGAATTGGTGTTGAGCAAGGCCATCTGCTCTTGCCCAGCCCTGACTACAGCAGGATGCTCATGACCTACATGGGCTACATTGTTAACGGTATCCAGATATTTTCGCCCGTATTGATCAATTAGGTATTGGCCTGATCCGCGGACCATCTTAATCGGAATCTTGTATTGAAGGCTTAGGCTTTTGCCCAAATGGTGTTTTCTGAAACGGATCAAGGTATCATTTGGAATTACTTCTTGTTGACAAAGTGCTTCCGATTTAAATAAAAGATTGGGGTCGGGACAGATGCTTTTCCAAACATCGATTTGATTGAAATAGGCAACTCCCGGAAAATCAATCTCGTAGCCGAGCAAGTCCAGCATTATCTGAAAATGGAGATGGGGTGCCCAATTTCCGTTTTCGGGATAATTTCCCAGATAACCGATACATTCACCTTTTCTAATGAGTTGCCCGACCGCCTTCCCTTCTAATGAAGCAAGCGATAAATGCCCATACAGGGAATAGAATTGTAAATTTCCGATGGTATGTTTCAAGATCACCAGCCCACCGTACTCCTTATCGCCCGCATCGTTTACTGCAGTAATGACTTCTCCATCTAACATGGCATGTACTGGTGTATCTGCTGGCAGCCAAAAATCAATACCTAAATGTATGGTTCGACTTTCACTTCCGCTATTTCCAAATTTATCATAAGCTGAAGAATTATAAACGGCACGCGGCTCCAAATACCCACCGGCCGGAATTTTTTCAGGATGCTCTTTTTGCAGTCGGTCGATCTTATACTTAAACAGTTCTAGGTCGTCAAAATCCTGTTGATGCCCCAACCATTTGCTCGATACGCTAAGATCGAGCAAATGAATTTTATCTTTTTGGAGGGTAGGAAATAGTTCTGTAACACTAAAATTGTTTTGGTCGGTCCAATTTCTAAACCTGGGTTCATTTGGGTGCGGGGTAAATCCGCAGATTTGTCTAAACTGATAATGCGCAAAATCGGAATCGATGGCATACCATTTTTCAAGTAGTTGCCAAGCGGGTTTTTCGCTTATAAGCAGGTATTCATTATCAGGTTCTTTACGCTTGTTTATAGCCGATTTGGTAACCGAAATGACTAACCTTATGGCAATTGTATCATAAAGATGTTCTAATTCCAATTCCTCCAAAGGAAATGTGGAGTGATACCCTTTAACAATTGGAAGGGCTGCATCCAAGGGGTCGTTTTGGCCCATTATGGCGTAGGCACAGGCTATGGCCAGATCATTGATAATTTGGGTATGGACGGAATCTCCGTAATCAATAGCAGCCTTTACTTTTGGATTGAGCAGTTGTTCTGAAACAATAACATTGTTATCGTTGGCATCATTGTGAACTACAGCCGTCCGGAGATTGGAATAGGTGTTTTGAATCGCTTCAAATCTATTTTGGAACGAAACAATGATTTCCTTTTCGCCTTGATTGAACAGATTGAGTTTTTGCTTCGTCCAAAGGGACTGGGCAATGTCCCAATCAAATTCCCTATGCGCCTGCGGATGTACAAAACCCTGCAAAGCATGGGTCAGTTTTCCACATTGCTCCCCTAGGCTATATCTTAGGTCATCCAATTGAGGATTTATACTGCTCCACAATCTTCCTGATATCCATGTCAACAGGCGCACCATTCTACGGTTTCCGGTATCATCGATAAACGATGAAATGAGTTTCCCCTTTTTGTCCTTGACCACACTAGGATAAATCAAATCTTTTCCTTGCTTTTCGACATGCCGTAACAATCGTTGCTGAAAATCGAGGTATTTTTCACTTTCATCGGGTCGTGAAATTTTGAGGATATAGCCTTCCTCATGTTCAACTTTGATTCTAAAATTGAAATCGATTTCCCCGGGAAGTGGCGTAGCTTTTCCTTTAATATTGAAAAGGTCAAATGCAATACTTTCCGCTTGTTGAGGGTCTATTTTTATTTTGGTGTAGTCCATGTTAGTCTTCCATTAAGAGCATAATGATATGTGCTGCACTCCAACTGAAATTTTGGGCTTCAAGACCTTTGCCCGTAACGGGATGATAATTTTCCCTTATGGACTTCCCTTTGCCCAAAACTCCTTCGGCACCTTCTAATATTTGAATTGTAGCCTTGTCTGCTTCCTCTTCAAAGCCGTAATTACGTAATCCCTTTACCCCGAAATAAGCTTGGTCTAACCAATTCGGACCTCGCCAATAACCGTTCATCGGGTCAAATTTTGGGTGGTCTTTAGCCATGGTCTGAAAAGGCACTTTGGTAAAGAATTTATTCGGATCCATCATTTTGGTTTTAATAGTCTCTGCCTGCTCTTGAGAGGCCGCAGTTGCCCAAAGAGCCGTCCAACCTTCACTACCCGCTCCTTTTATAAACTTTGTCCCTTCCAAATTTGTATCGTAAAACCAACCGTCCTCAGCGTCATAAAATTGATCTTGAATGCTTTTTTTCAACGTATTGGCTTCGGTGTGATAGGTGTTGGCCTCTTCCGTTTTACCCAAAGCCTTGGCTAACATTGCCAAGTACAATTTTTCAGCATATAAATAGGCGTTCAAATCAACACTTTCTTGATTAAGGGAATATGCCCCTTCCGAATTTTTTAAAATTTTTGAATTGTCAAAACGAATGGCGTTGTCCATACCACTTTCCCATTTTGCAGCCAATACAGTTCCATCGGTAGAACCGTACTCGCATATTCCGTCTTGGTCATGATCACGTTTATCATACCACCAGGAGTGATATTTCTTCAATTTGGGGTACATCTCTTTTACGAAATCAATATCCGAATCCTTTTTGAATATTTTAGCTACCGCCCAGGTTGAAAGCGGTGGTTTGGTATCCCGATAGTTATGTGCCTCTATGGTTGTATCTCTATAAACGCAGTCTACGATAAAACCATCCTCCCTCTGAAAATCGAACATGGCGCGCATTTGATCTTTGGCTAATGATGGGTTGTAGTACGAAAGCCCTGCCGCATGCTTCCAAGAATCCCAAGACCAAAACCCATGAAACCATTCATATTGATAGCTGGGGAAAAGTCCTTGGTACTTTAGTTCCCCAGCCGGAATACGCCAGTTGTTCTGCAAGGTCAGTTGCGCTTTGGCCAAAACCTCGGCGTATTTATCATTCTCAAAATTGGCTTTTCTGTTTTCTATTAATGAAGTCAATTCATTTTCTTTTTCCAACTTTCTGGTCTGTAAAACGGAATCAAAATCGATTTGAGAAATGAGCTGGCGTTCTTTATCCCAAGAATATTCTGGAAATATAAAAGTTTGCGTGACTATTAGTTCCTTTGATTTCTTGGAAGGTAAAACCAAGGACCGGCAATTAATCTCAAAAGACAAACTATCCTGAATAACGATATCATTGGGCATATTGCGTAATTGTACATAACCCATAGCATCGCTTTTAGACGATTCCAATTTAATCAGACCATTTTCTTTAAAAACTTGGACTCCCGTAGCGAATAAATTTCCTGAAAAATTGGAATTCAAGGTAATTTCCACATCGGAGTTATTGGTAATCGTAGTACGTTGTAGGGCAGTATGTCCCGAAACAAAAACCAATTGCTGTTCTACTCGCAAATTATCGTTTTCAAAAGTTTGTTCGAGATGGCTGGAAAAACTATTCTGCTGAACCAAATCTTTTTCCCAATCCATCAAATTTGAGTCATTGGAGTCATTTGAAAGCTCCAATTGTGTCAAACTAGGGCTAATCCAAACTCCGTTTTCTTGAGTCATTAGAAAGGGACCCGAAAAACCTGCCAAAGCAATTTCGGAATCTTGAAGACCATAGGCAAACCATGCACCGTTATCGGAAAACATTAACATATCACGATCTGCTTTGGTTTTTGGTACTCCTTTAAAATTTAAAATATTTTGAGAAAAAAGAAGATGGTTTATATTGTTGGAACTGCTGGTATTATTTGTCTCATTTCGCTTGCAGCTAAATAATAATAAAAAAAGAATGAGAGTTAATGTCCTTTTAGTGTCCATATTGAATAGGGGGTTGACCGATAAGAAATACCAATCTTGTATTTCAAATTATATACTATTTTTTATCCTTAAAAATCAAGCTAAAAAGATACCCAAAAATAAAGCAGGAAGCTACTCCGAAAAACGCATACATCAAAAAGCTGATATCAGTAAAAACGCTGATGTACCAAATCAATAGCGCACTTACAACTAAGCCCATTAAGGTTCCGGTAGCATTTGCCTTTTTGGTTAACATCCCTAAAAGGAACATCCCGCCCAGACCTCCTGTGAACAATCCTAGAAATTTATAGAATTCATCCCACAGTGATTTGATGTTGGAATTCGCCATCCATAGTGCCAAGAGTACTCCGGATACGCCAGTCACGACCGTGGCAATTCTAGCTATTTTCAACAATTTCGTATCCGTCGTCTCAGGCCTGAAATGTTGATGGAAATCATTGCAATAGGCCGTAGATACCGAATTCAGGCTACTACTTATGCTCGACATGGCCGCCGAGAAAATTCCGGCAACCAATAAACCAGAAACCCCGACGGGTAATTCCCTTACGATATACCAAGGAAAAATGGAATCATTGTTCGAAATCGCCGGAGATAAGGCATTGGGCATTTCCGAATAAAAAATAAAGAGTAAGGTTCCGATGCCAAAAAAGATGATAGTCGCCGGAAGGGTCAGAACCGCATTGGTATAGAGGGTTTTTTGTGAATTCTTTACATCGCTACTTGTCAAAAACCGCTGTACAATAGTCTGGTCGGTACCCTGGGTAACCATGGCCGAAGCTAGACCGCCTATGAAGACTACCCAAAAGGTAGATTCCGTAAAATCAAATTCCATATTCGTGATATTGAATTTATCACGCTCTTGGGCATAGGTAATCATTTCACCAAAAGAAGTTTCGGTGTGCAACATGATCCAAACTACGGCTAATATACTTCCACCCATAAGCACAACGACTTGTAAAACATCCGTCCAGATTACAGCTTCAATACCTCCAAAAGTGGTGTACAGAATACAAAGCACTCCCATTAAAAGAATGCTGTTTTCTACAGGTATACCTGTGACTATCGAAATAGCCAACGAAGGCAATAGCAATACAATCCCGATTCGGCCTAATTGAAATAAAATGAAGGAAAGACTGCCAAAAGCCCGTGCCAAATAATTGAAACGGTCCTCGAGATATTCATACGCTGTTCGAATCTTGAGCTTATTGAAAAATGGAATAAAAATAAACGCGATTACCGGAGTGATCAGAATGGCGGTAATATTCAGGAAGAAAAAAGACCAATCCGTTATAAAAGCTTTTGCCGGAATCGCCATAAAAGTAATAGCGCTCAGCAAGGTTCCAAAAACACTAAGCCCGGATGCCCACCAAGGAATACGCCCTCCACCTACAAAATAGTCTTCAGTCGATTTTTGTTTCCGCATGAAATAAATGCCAATACCTAATGAAATCAAAAGGTAAAGTGCCATGACCGTATAATTGATTGCTCCGAAGGGTTTAGTCTCTTCACCTATTTTGTACTTCTGCACTTTTGGTGTTCGTATTCCGGGGGATAACTCTCCTGAAACGATGAAAAATTCATCATCTTTTTTAAACGAAAGTGCCGTAACCGGAATTTTATCGGGAAGTCTATCGTACACAAACCATTTTTTGGTTATGGCATTGTAGCTCAGAATATCCTTCGAAAAGCCGGGATGGGTGTTGAGAATTTTATCCCTCTTTGCGGTCAATTGTGCAACTAACGAATCGTTTTGGGCATTGCCCAGTGCTAATCCGATGTTTTCGAGTTGGTCGAACAATACTTCATCAGAACCGCCATAAACCATCAGATGCATCGAACCCATAGTTTCGACTGAAGCACCCATTAAAACTCTAGAATGTTTGTCAATAATTATTTCGCCCTCATCTGCCCAATTACCTTTTTTTAAATCATACGAAAGGTAGTCGGTAAAAGTCTCTGATTTTTTTCCAGCCATTTGATTTCGACCTCCAATAACAAATAATTTTCTGGAGTCTTTGGTATCCTGAATGGCGATAGCATGTAAAGCCCTCGGAGCACCGGGAAAGTCTTTCAATTTTTCCCATTTCGACTTTTCCTTTAGTGACAACCTATAAAATGAATTGACACTTTTTTTGGAATTTTTACCGCCGACTAGATAAACGAAACCATCTTCAAGTACCGCAGCCGAATACGCCAATGGTTCGGGAAGGGGCGGATAGTCCACAATTTCAATTTCATTAGTCGATGTACTGAAACGTAGTAGAAAAACCTTATCGCTGGTTATGCTTTTATCTTCTCCTCCCAAGACCAAAACTCCTTCGGGAGTGGACACGGAAGCTCCGTAGGCGAGGGGAGAGGGCAAGGTTTGTTCTGATAATTGCCATTTCCCGTCTTTTAGAACATAAATTTTATCGCTATATACTTTTTTGCCACCCTCCCATGGTAGCCCTTCCGGGAAGTTTGCCCCGCCGGCCGCTATAATCACATTGTTATGCGAGCCACCTATCATACCCGCAAATCCCAAGGAAGGATTTCCTTCCACCTGAGATGGTAGACTAGGCAAGTCGGTACTACTTGTTTTGGGAACTACTTGCCCATTACCTACCGAAACGAACAGTAAGAGAAGAAGAAATGATATTAAAATTCTTATACTGTTCATTTTTTGATGGTGTTCCGTTTTTGAATATCCCGAATTAGAATTTATACTATCTTCTCTTTCGAGGCTTTTTGTACTTATCTTTTTTATCCGTTAGCCACTTTAGGCTAAATCTTGCAAATACATTTTTTGTGTATTCGTCTTTTTCGAAAAACACTCCGATATCTCCATTCTTCAGGACACTCAATGAAGAGTACGCCGAGGGGCCTTCATAAACGGTTTTACCTTCTGTCCATGTCTTTCCTTCGTCGTAGCTCACACGAACAGTCAAATTAGTTCGGCCTTTCTCGGATTTGGCATTTGCGAACAGCAGGCGATTTTTTTCATAACCGTCCTTAATCGCTGTGAATCTGATTATACTGGCATTACAACCCGGGTCGATTAGTTCGGGTTCTCCTTTCGTAGCCCAGGTTTTACCTTCATCTGAAGAAGTGTGAACATAGCGTATGCCCTCTTTATTTTCTCGGGCGTTGACCATCCAACTTCCATCAGCCAATTCAACTATTTTTGACTCATCGGCCGGAGTTATTGGGGTGTCGATAAAAAACCATGTTTTACCATGATCTTTACTTCCAAAAATGTGCATGCCACTATTCAAATTCACCATACAATGCAATAGCGTTCCGTTGCTAGTTTGAATACCCCTACCTGAGGTAATGAACTTAAAATCTTTATGCCATTCGGGTTTTGCGATTTGTGAGGTGATGTCCACTGGTTTACTCCAGGTTTTTCCATTATCAGAACTTTTCATGACATGCAGATAGTAGATATCTTTTTCGGTTGTCAGGTTCATAAAATTATAGAACAGGAAAATCTCTTTGGTAACATCATCAACAATGAGAGAAGGGTCTGAAGCGGACTGCCCTAACGGAAAATCCATAACAGTTTCTATAGGCCCCCATGTTTTGCCGTTGTTGCTACTTCTGCGGATTACTATATTAATGTCATCACTACCCCGCAAATCGGCACAAGAAGGTATCCGTTCATCAATAGCAGCGATGAGATCGCCATTGGGTGCTGTAATTAAGGCAGGAATTCTATAACAAGAAACCTCATCATTCATTGATGTATTAAATAAATCTTGATGGCTTTTTATTCCTTTCGCCATTTGATACACTTTGTCTTGAGCGTACATGGAAAAAGCAATAAATACTACTACTACAAATAGCGTATATTTTTTCATTCTTATTTAGATTTTATTTTTCGCTTCGATTTTTTCAAATGATTTCCAACATTGAAACATGGCTCTTGGAACGTGGAAACATCCTTTCCATTTGCCGCCTTTTAAGGTCAGTAATGGTTCACCTTGTCGGTTAAGATACCCATACCATTCGCCATTTTCAGGATCAGGAAAATGTGACCATGCATACTCGTGAACTTTTTGATACCAGTACTTGATTGTTTTAACCGGGTTATGTTCCCAGGCTTTAGCCAGTGCTACTAATGCTTCTAAATGTACCCACCATAATTTTTGGTCGTGTTCCAATTGTTGTGGCGGATGGCCCTTCGCATCCATGAAATAAAAAATACCTCCAAATTCTTCATCCCAACCATATTCCAAAATCCGGATGATGGTTTCGGTTGCCCTTTGAATAAGGGCCTGGTTTTTTTGGCGTACTCCGATATCGATCATAAACCACATCGCTTCAATTCCGTGACCGGGATTGATGAGTCTACCATCGAAACTGTCATGCAACGAGCCATCTTGTAGAACGTTTTCATAGATCAAACCAGAATCTTTTTGTAAAAAGACATCCATGACCTCATTAACACTAAAATCAATTGTTTGTTTTACTTCTTCCGGCTCCAGGATATCTTCTAACTCTAATACCAGGTTGGATAATATCATTGGAAGGGCAAAGTTCTTCAATTGCCTTTTGCCTGAACTCTTTTCATATTTTCCTTTCGGGAAATCCTTGCGTATTAATATATTGTAATAAGTATTCTTGGCCAATGCAATAAATTCTTCATTTTTTGACGCTTTCGCATACTGGGCAAATGCCATTGCTGCAAAACAATCGGAGAAGATATTATAAGGTTGGACTAAAGGTTTTCCTTCTTTGCTAAGGGAAAAATAAAAGTTCCCTTTTGAATCCATCCCATAGCCCTTTAGAAAGTCAGCGCCTGATTTAGCCATTTGTAACCAGGAAGCTTTTTGCTCTACCTGGTTGTAAAGCATTGAAAATGTCCATACCTGTCTTGCCTGAAGCCAAACAAATTTGTCGGTGTCATATACATTTCCCTTTTGATCCAAACAGGTAAAATAACCCCCGTTTATATCATCCAATGAATGATTCTCCCAGAAGGGAATCACGTCACCGAGTAAGGCATTCTTATAGCGTTCAGCGTATTTCATAATATATGTATGACATAATACAAATTTAATGTAAAAATGCGTAAATTACCTCGGTTCTCGCATAGAATATATGCCCGTCTAGGTATTGGTCAGGAAAAGAAAATTACAATCCTTATTTTTACCGTAAACTAGCCAAGGTTATTATCTCTTTTACCATGCCCTTGCTAGCGAAAATAAATTAAATAGATGAAGAAGTTCAAAAAATTGGAACCTATGGACACCGGCTCCCTTGTGGACAAGGTAGAAATTAGGCTTTTGGCATTTTTTAAGGAAAATAATCTTGTGCCTGGAGATGCCATACCTAAGGAATTGGAATTCGCCGAATCGCTTGGCGTAAGCAGAACAGTAGTTCGTGAGGCCCTTTTACGCTTACGTACATTAGGATTGGTAGAGTCCAGAAAACATCGGGGAATGATCTTGAAACAACCCGACATCATCAATAATTTTTCGCGAATTCTAGATCCAACTTTACTTGGAGAGGATACGTTAAAACAACTTTTTGAACTGCGCCTAATTTTAGAAATGGGAATGGCGGATTTTCTTTTTGAAAATAGGGATCCGAAGGATATGAAGGAACTGGAAAAAATTGTTGAGGCGGAGGAAGCAAACAGCCCTGGGAAAATCAGATTTGCCTTAGACAAGGAAGTTGCGTTTCATGGAAAACTCTATCAAATGTCGAACAACATAACTTTACAAGGGTTTCAGAACTTGCTTTTACCGGTTTTCGAATATGTGTATTTAAAGGAGACTAAAAACGAAGATTTTGATGATTATCATTTTTCTGGTGGAAAATTTGTTACGCACCGAATGTTGCTTGAAAACTTAAAAGTGGGCACCCCGGAAACATTTCGAAATGCTATGCGCCGGCATTTGGAGCCACATTTCGATAATGCTTTTAAAAAAAATGGTATCAAATAAAAAGGCCCTGGCTTAACAAGACCAAGACCTTTTTCTAACAAACTCAACCAAGTTCTTTTTTATTTTGCTCAACAATTATTTTCCATAGTTAATACCCAGGTGTCTGCACCAATGCTGGGTTTCTACCAATCATGTCAGTCGTAATCGGCAGAAGCAACTTAAATTCATCCCCAGGATTTAAAAAGCTCACATTGTCAATTACAAAACTATCACCCGCTCTTCTTAAATCCCACCATCTTTTACCTTCGCCTACGAATTCTTTATAACGTTCATCTAATATGGCATTGGCATTATCTACTTGTGAACCATTGGTAAAGCCGTGGGTAGCTTCAACATAATTTTCCCCAAAAGCTCTTTCACGAATGTGATTAATTTCATCTGTAGGGTCCTCGCCTAGCAGATTTTTTGTTTCGGCTAACATCAGCAATACATCTGCATATCTATAAACTGGCACATCATTTTCAAATATGCGTTCGGAACCAATCACTTGCCCCAAAAATTTATTGAATACGGAACCAAAATATGCCGGTTCATTATAGTTGGGATATCCTGCCCCTCCATTATCGTCAATATATAGCCTTATAAACGTGGCATCTTTACGACTATCCTCATTGTCGTCTAATAATAAGATGGTCTTTTCTGACTGACCATATCTGTTAGCCCCAGCAATAACAAAATCAATCATCGAAGATCCTTTGTCGTCAAACTGAGGATTAATTTCTGTGCTTCTTCCTGTTAGACTATTGTAAAAATTAGATGCTTCATCTTGCTTGTATTGCAGCGCAAAAATGAACTCACTATTACCGTCATTGCCCACACCCCAAAGCTCGGAGATGCTTTCTGCTAAGGTAACCTCTAAGGCTGCGATTTGTTCCAAGGCCGCTTTTGCGGTATTGAAATCTGATGCTCCTCCGCCGAGTAAATTACCTGACCAAATATGAACATCGCCTTTCAATGCCAAGGTTGCCGCCTTCGACCAGAAATTTCTATTGCCGGCCCAAAAACTATTATCTGACCCAAAAGCGTTTAAAGAAGCTTCTATATCTGACTTTATTAAGCTCATTACCTCTTCCTGTGTTGACCTTGGTTTGCTTAAGTCTGAAGGGTCTATTGCCCCGACAGGTTCAAGAATAATTGGCACTTCTCCCCATGTTTTTAACAAAGTATAGTAGTATAATGCTCTTAGTCCATAGGTTTGTCCGAGCATATGATTTTTATCAGCTTCGTTAATAAAACTTACATTTTGGGCATTTACTAAAAAGTCATTTATTCTATGTATTCTGGTATACAGTCCTGCCCAACCTCCAAAAGGTGCTGTAGCTTCTGTGAAATTAGACTCAATCAAGTTCGTATTAGAGGCAGACTCATAAGTTCGCCCTCCCCAAATATCACTTCTCATTTCGCCTAACAACCAAAGGTTTTCTCCAGATGATCTTAGGTTTGCATACAATCCTGTGTGGGCAGTTCTAGCTCCTTCTTCGGTATCCCAAAAACCAGCTGTTGTCAATTCACTTGGGCTTTCTAAGTCAAGCTGCTTCTCGCATGAGCTCAAAGTAATTGTGATCAATGCTATGTATAGATATTTTTTCATTTTTTTAAAATTTAAAATGTTACGTTTAATCCTAAAGTAATCGTTTTCGGAACTGGAAATGCTCCGTATTGTACACCTCCAATTTCTGGAGTATCACCGCTCATACTTTTGAAATAATGTAAATTAGAACCCGTCACATAAATATTCAGCCTCTGAATGACATCGTTGAAATATTGCTTTGGAACATCGTAGCTTAGGGTTACTTCTCGTAAAGCCAAATAATCTCCTTTTTCCCAAAATTGACTACTACCAGCATTTTGTAAGCTATTGGAATCTCTAAAATCCCTTCCTTCGTTTCCTCTCCAGACATTTTTCGCATCATTAACAAAAACCATTCGAGGCCAATCTGTATCCGTATTGGTTGGAGTCCAAGATTGTAATACTTCTATGGGTTGATTTAAGTTACCTTGTGTTTGTGCGTACCCTTTAGCTCTAATGTGGTTCCACACTAAATGCCCAGTAGCAAAATCTGTCTTAACAAATAATCTAAAGTTTTTGTAATTAAGACTAGAGGTCAATCCGCCAATGAAATCTGGGGTGGTGCGCCCAATTACTTTTCTATCTAAACCATTTATAATACCATCATTATTTTGGTCTACCCATTTAGAATCTCCCGCCCAACGTTGATTTCTACTGGCTGCCTGTGCAAATTCATCGGTTATTCCATTATCAGCATCGGCATCTGCTTGGTTCGTATAAATGCGTTCCTGTTCAAAGGCAACAACAAGATCATGCCCAGAACGCTGCCCTTCTTGAAAACCACCTACCCATTCTTCTTGTCCTGTACTTGGGTTCCAGATTAAGGTTCCGTTTTGTCTATTTAAATCATTATCGTTTTCTGGTAATGAAATAACAAAGTTTCTGTTCCTCGTAAAAGTAGCGCCTACATTCCAAGTTAAATTATCGTTTCTTATAACGTCACCATTTACTTGTAATTCAAAACCTTTGTTTCTAATGGTTCCATTATTTGTTTTTATTGCGCTAAATCCAGTATAAAAAGGTAATGTAAGATCGGCTAGTTTATCTTTGATATCCCTTGAGTACACGTCTGTTATAAATGTAAGTCTTTCATTAAAAAACGAGATATCTAAACCTGCATTGAAGGTTGTTGACTTTTCCCATTGCAAATCCAATGTTGGTAAGAGTGAGTTTGCGTAACCAGTCTGCCCATTATAAACGCCTTGACTACCGTATGCTCCAAAAACGCGATAGTTGTTAGGTACATCATAGCCAAATACCCTTTGAATACCTCCTAAAACATCCTGATTACCATTTACACCGTAGCTTAGTCTAGGCTTTAACCTACTAACTATTTTTCCTATTGAAGAATCATTGAAAAAGCTCTCGTTATGAACATTCCAACCAAAAGATGCGCCTGGAAAGAAGCCACTCTTATTATTACCTAGCCTAGATGAACTATCATTTCTAAAGGTAAAACCCAGTAAGTATTTATCATCGAAGTCATATAGCAATCTGCCAAAAGCGGATGTGATTAAATATTCGGATTCAAAACTAAAGGGAATACCATCGGCTTCAGCACCCGCGTTAAGTGTTTCAATTAAATCTGTTGGCGAATTTCTTGTTCCAGCACCTGAAATAAAGAAGTTATCTTTAAAATATTCTGCTCCAATTAGAGCATTAACATTATGGTTTCCGAATTTTTTAGTGTAATTTAAAGTGGCGGTCAACTGATTTCTTAGAGTTCGTTCTAATTGAACCGAAGCCTCACGGGCAGTTCGCAAAGGACCTTCATTGCTACCTACTCGATAGGCTCGATTAAAATTTTCATTATGGTTATTTATAGTGAAATGACTACCGTTCAAAGAGAAAAGTAAGTTATTGGCAATATTCCAATCTATTCCTACCGAGGCCGCCAATCGCTGTTCCAAGTTTTTTCTAACAAATTTATCCTGGTAATAGAGTGGGTTTCCAAAGCTTTGATTTTGACCAACTGTGAAAATATCTGAAAAAGTACCATCTGGGTTATTGTCGAAATCTCTTGAAGTAGGTGCCTGACCTTGGAATCTTCTAAACACCGTATCGTCGTTGC
Organism: Maribacter sp. 4G9; assembly: GCF_002742265.1. Lineage (GTDB taxonomy): Bacteria > Bacteroidota > Bacteroidia > Flavobacteriales > Flavobacteriaceae > Maribacter. The sequence goes on along the minus strand of NZ_MDGL01000043.1, from coordinate 4,667 downwards.
CTAATGGACTCAAACTTAAATTAGAATGCGTGTATAAAATATTAGAGTTCACTTTTAATTTATCCGAAACCCTGTAGGATCCCGAAAACTTCCCTGAATATCTTTTAAAGCCAGAGCCTAAAATAAGTCCATCATTATCCAGAAGTCCCAAACCTAGGTAGTACGTTCCTTTTTCATTTCCTCCATCAAACGATATATAATGATCTTGGGTTTCACTATCTTGATATATCCGATCACCAACATTTTTATTATCAAAAAAGAGAATTTCTCTGCTAGGGTCTAAAATATCAGGTATGGAATTCCATCCTGGTTGGTTTAACAAATATTGATTGTCAGCGGTTAATAGTTGTGTAGTAAAGGGGGAATTGGTTGTATTACCACCTATTCCAAAAGAGTTATCCCCATTTATAAACTGACGTATAAAATTTGGGTTGCCTCTTGCTTGCTCAGAATAGGCATGCCCTTGCCGGTTATAGTTAAGAAAATCCGCAGCGCTAAGATACTTTTGGTCATTTCTTTCCTCATTCATGCTATACTTATATCTATAGTTGATAGAACTTTTTCCAACCTTACCTGTTTTCGTTGTTACCAGAATAACCCCATTTGCAGATCTCGCACCATAAATGGCAGTTGCGGCAGCATCTTTTAAAACTTCAATAGACTCTATATCGTCTGAATTCAATGCGTAAAATGAACCAGGTATACCATCAATTAATATCAATGGAGAGCCAGTACCATCAAAATTTGTACCTCCACGTAAAACTATTTGAGGTGTCGCCCCAGGTTGCCCCGTAGTATTCGTTACTCTCAAACCTGCGATAGTACCCTGCAAAGCAGTTGCTGCATTTGACCTTGTAGAGGCTTCCAAAATTTCTGTATCTAATTTGGAAACAGAAGTTGTTAATTTCGCTCTTGATTGAGAGCCATAACCGGTTACTACAACTTCATCTAACATTGCGGTATTTTGGGCAAGCGTAATATTGATAGCAGCTTCATTAGAAACAGGTACTTCCTGAGTATCAAACCCTAAATAGCTAAATACCAAAACGTCTCCCACATTCGCATCAATGGTATAGTTGCCATCAAAATCGGTTTGTGTTCCTGTTGTAGTACCTTGAACAACAACACTTGCTCCAGGCAATGGAACTCCTTCGGTATCTGTAACAATACCAGTTATTGATTGTTCTTGTGCAAATGCATTTGTCCCAAAAAATAAAAGTACGAATGCTATAAGAAGCATTGATGCTCTCTGTTTAAAGGCAAGACAAGACGAATCTTTCGGTCTTGGTTTTTCAACCTTGTAGATTTTTTCAGATAATATCATATCCTATTGGTTTGAGTTAATACTAGTTAGATAATTTGGTGCAAGATACTATAAAAAGTATTATGTTATACATAAGGCATTTAAAAAAGAAAAATCTTTAACATTTTTTAATAGCATTGGTAAGAAACCCGGCTGGTTGCAGGAAGGTGAACTAAATCAATCTGGAAAGTTTTCTAGGTAATTGAAGAAAATGGTTGACCAAAATAAGGTAGGATACCTTTTTGATCTAAAGACCGAGTTGCAGTATTCAATTGTTGGTCGGTCATAGTATTGTGTGGAAATCTACTAGGGCCCATATCGAGTCCGAAAAGCTTCATGAAACTCTTTCCAGCGCCATTGAAACCGCAAATTTTATCCAAAGTTTCAACGAAAAAAACCGCCTTATCTTGAAGTTCATTTGCTTTATCCAAATTGGCATTGTGGTATGAAGAAATGATTTCATAATAGAGTGGGGCCAAATGGTTGTAGGTGCTACCAACCCAGCCTGTAGCCCCTAAAGGTAGGCTAGTTACCAGTTTTTCATCTACACCGAAAAGGATGTTCTTCGAACCTTGATTGAAATGTAAGCATTTAGCAAAATCAGTTATATTGTATTGGGAATATTTTATTCCTCCGAAGTTCGGGATTGTATCAACTGCCATTTCCATGAAATCAATCATTGGAAAATCAACACCTGTCAGGACTGGAATGTGATAATAGTAAAACGGTATACTAGGTGCGCTCTTTGCAATTTCGCAACAATAGTAAAGTAAGCTATCTAGTGTCTTTGGTTTGAAGTAGGAAGGAGGGAGGGCACAGATAGCATTCACAAAGTCTTCAGAATGTTCCGCTAACTCTTGAGCTTCACGCAAGTTGTTATGTCCCACGTGGTTCGTTAGAAAAAAATCCTCAGTTTTATTTTTTGACCAAGCCTCTATGAGCTGCTTTCGCTCTGAGGTACTTAGTGAAACAAAATCTCCTGTTGAGCCATTTACAAAGGCGCCAGCGACTTTATTTGTTTTCAAAAAATCACCATATGCTTCGATGATGTCCAAATTAAGTTCTCCATTTGGTTGCATTGGAGCGTAGGTGGCCGCTATTAAATTTTTCATATATGTATTATGTTATACATATACAAATGTAATAATTTAATCATACTCTGTGTTTTTATAACTGGAATTTCACAAATTCACCCGAAAATAAAACTTTTTGCGATACTTTTTATTACCACATAAAATTTGAACCAGTTTGCCATCATCTGAATGTCTTTATTATATTTGTGCAACGAAAGCGTCAAAGCGCTGCGATAGGTGTCCTTTTAGGTGTCCTATTGTGAAAATCAAATTGTAAAATATTGATTTATAAGGGAATAGGGTAGAATCTCAGATCCTGCCACCCCGACAAATTATAGTATCAATCTATAACAAAAACCTGTTAATCGTATGATTATCAGGTTTTTTCGTTTTTAGGGATATCAAAACAAATCATTTAACCCCAATAGAAACGTCAACAAATCGGTCAACAAATTTAAAACTGTAAAAGTGTTGACCTATTTGTTAAAACGCTAAATGCGTTGACTAAATAAATGTATCTTTATAAGTGATTTGACTTTCGTCTGATAACAAAATAAATGTTAACTAAAAGACGAAATCATGAAGACATCTTCAACATTCAGTATTCTTTTCTGGGCAGATTTTTCCAGAGTCAAGGACAATCGGGCATCACTTTATGCTAGAATCACGGTAAACGGCAAACGGGCGGTCATCAGTTTAAAACGAAAAGTTTTGATCTCGGATTGGGACGTACATAAAAACCGAGCTAAAGGGACTAGCCAAAAATCGAAAGTACTTAATAGCTATTTGGACGAAACCTATAACCATCTTTTTAATTCTTATCGGGATTTGATGGCCGGTAACAAGTTAATTACCGCGCAGGCTATTAAAGCTCGATACTTAGGAAAGGATGAAAACAATCATTCCATTTTGGACATTATCGCCTATCATAATGAGGATATGAAGGGTAAATTGAAATGGGGTACCCAAAAGAACTATTATACTACCCAAAGCTACATTTCGAAATTCCTGTTAAAATCTTATAAAACCTCCGATATGTATCTGAAAGAACTGGATTATAACTTTATAACGCAGTTTGAAAAGTACCTGAGAAGTTATATCCCGGAGGATCATCAACAACGAATGGGGAATAATACGGTGATGAAGCATATTGAGCGATTTAGGAAGTTGGTAAACTTGTCCATCAAATTGGGTTGGATTAATCGCGACCCCTTCGTCAAGTTCAAATCCAAATTCATCAAGAACGAAAGAGGTTTCCTAAGTTTGTTAGAGCTTCAAGCAATAGAAGAAAAGTCCTTTGCAACAACTAGACTTCAGCTGGTAAAGGATTTGTTTGTTTTTAGTTGCTATACGAGTTTGAGTTATATCGATGTAATTAACCTGACCGGAGAAAACCTATGTATTGGAATAGATGGCGAACTTTGGATATATTATCGTCGAGAAAAGACAACTAAGCCTATTCGAGTTCCATTATTACCAAAAGCACTTGAAATTGTTGAAAAATATAAGAGCAATAAAAAATCTATTTCACAAGGCACCATATTCCCTAAAATCACTAACCAAAAGCTAAATTCCTATTTAAAGGAAATAGCAGATGTATGTGGTATTCAAAAGAACCTCACATTTCATATCGCTAGACATACTTTTGCAACAACGGTAACGCTGAGTAATGGTATGCCCATTGAGACAGTTTCAAAATTATTAGGTCATTCTAGAATAGCTACGACTCAGATTTATGCAAAAGTTATAGAGCGAAAAGTAAGTGATGACATGCAGCGGTTGCGAGCACAATTCAATCTAAAGGAGAATAAATCATTTTCCAAAAGAACCACCTCAAAATGAAAAGCGTAAGATTTTCATTTTGAATGTATAGGCTTAAACTGAATATTACAAGACCAGGCTGATTCAGCTTGGTCTTTTTTATTGAAAGAATCTTATTAAAGATTATCTTCCAAAATCACTTTCCTACTTCCATTCAATTCCTTAAGCTCTAACATCAATTTTTCATTATCACCTAAAACAAATTTAGGAAGCACGTAGACAAACTGCTGAGATAGACCATTTAATATGATGTTTGGAAAATTATGTTGGTAAATTACATCTTGTGGGACACTATCCCACCAAGTGTGTAAGTTAAAAATAACGAGGGTTGGACTTTTATCTAAAGTCTGACCCTTTTTTCATAGATTGTAAGGAACTGGTTTAAAATTATGCCCCAGTTCCTGATGGGCATGGACCACTTCTTGGTGGCCTCCCTTGTTGCCAAATATACGGATTTCATCACCGCATCG
>NZ_MDGL01000042.1 GCF_002742265.1 Maribacter sp. 4G9 | reverse complement strand
ACTTGACCAAAAGTCCCTCAAGTTCAACAACACGGTCGGCCAAACGACGGTTCGCACGCTCAAGATTCTCCAAACGAACCAATAACTCCGATATGAACTTATCCTTTTCGATAACCGAAAGATCCGATAATCTTTCGTAGGATCCAAATGAATTGACAACTTTATCAGCACTGATTAGTTACAATATAATCAACGCTGGACTATTTTAAATTCACAACCTATATTACTGGCAATACCTATGAGGTAAACGTTCTATAATCAGTCCTAATTTGTAGCACATTTAATCATCCTTTTTTACTAAAGGGAACATTTTCTACTTAATAAACGCTAAATACTCGGTGAAAACTCCTATTTTATATTAAACCTTTTTAAAAGTATCTTTTTGGAATACCGGATTGAATGTAATGTAGGTTCAGGTTCAAAAAATAGGCGCTTCCAATTAAATAACATAACCATTATAACAAATAACACCTGCAACCATATTGATTGCAAAAAAGCTTTTTGACAAAGATAATCGGAACTAAAACTAAAGAAAAGAGATTACGGAGTAATTGCCAATATAGAAACTACAAAAACAGTAAAATGCCAGAAGTTATTTGGTAAAAACGCTCTAAAGGCCAAATAATATTTAAAAATAAATCCTACCGGATCTACAATATACATCCATGGAAAATTAAAATTTGCTTTACACAAAGGTGGGCTCCGATAAGTTAGCATATATATTTGCGTATATCACTGTGTGTTTTGATTGCTTTTTTTTTACTTTGTGCCCCATCCTTTAGCATGGGCTATAACCTGACCAAGCACTTGAATTTAAATTTGAATCAGAAGCGACCTATATTTCGGCAAAAGTGTATTCTGTTGTCATTTTTCAAGAAATAGCAATGTAAATTCAATAGGCAACACTAATAAACCTTTTTCCGAGATAAAAAAGGAAAATGGAAGTTCCCATTTTGCAAAAAAAGTAGACCAGACAAAAACAAAACGTTTACAAGCGAATAAAAAGTGAAATCTTAGTTATGAATAAAGTTGGAAGGTGTTGTATTATAGATGATGATCCCATATTTATATATGGAACCAAGCGAATTATGAAAGAAACCGATTTCTATGAAGACCTTATCGTATATAGCAATGGGCAAGAAGCACTGGAGGGGTTAGATCAAATTTGCACAATAGGGAAAAAAATCCCAGACGTCATTTTTTTGGACCTAAATATGCCGATCATGGACGGATGGGAGTTTTTAGACCAATTTATTAAGTTGCACGGTGATAAATTTTATGGGACCCTCATTTATATTTTAAGCTCCTCCGTAAACCCTAGGGATTTGGAAAAAGTAAAAAACTACAAAGTTGTCAATAAGTATATCCTAAAACCCATTACCCCCAATGACCTGGAAAATGTTTTACAAACCTTAAAAACTAAAAGATGACTATTATCAGTCAAGATCAACCCATTATTTTATAGCTTTACCCAAAATTTTAGATGGTTGATTATAGTAACTACATATTAATGGGGTCCAAAACATACTGTTTAACCTTAAATAGTAGCTATTATAATTGACCAATAATTTTTACTTAGATATCAATTTCAAGAAAACCATTTGGGTAAATAATTCCTTTCATGAGTAAGATTACTAGTTGTTGTATAATTGATGATGATGAGTTTTTTGCATTTAACATAAAAAAACTCATGAAGGACATAAAGTTTTGTGAAAACGTTCTTTGGTATGCAGATGGGCAAGAGGCTATTGATAGTTTGGTGGGACTGCTAATTGAAAACATCCCTTTACCGGAAGTAATACTTCTAGACCTTAATATGCCCAACAAGGATGGTTGGGCCTTTTTGAAAGAGTTTGAAAACATACCGAAACACCAACGTGAGAAGGTAAAGGTTTATATTGTTAGTTCCTTTGTAAGTCCGGAAAACTTGGCCAAGGCAAAATCCTTTTGTTGCGTTGAGTCCTATCTGATAAAACCGTTAACTGAAAAAGCTTTGAACAATTTAATGTAAGGTGACTACCTAATGCCTGGTGTAAAGTCTCCAGGGGCCAATTGGGGCAAGTTTATGGTACCCGCATCCCCAGAATCATTGAATATTTCCCATTGTGAAAATTGATATACGGGACTTCCCTGTAATACTTCCAACTTTCTTTGGGCCCTGCCATCCTCAAATTCATGAACGGTACCCGTACCGTCCTCACCGGGCACCCCAAACGTATCTATAATTTTTCCGAAGGGATCTACCAAGACGAGATTATCATCGCCATTGGAATCTGCCGGTGAGTTGGTGCCCGCATCCACATTGGGTGGAAAGCCATACACCTGTTCAAAAACCAATGGATTGGGCGATAATAACAACGTACTTTCCCCATCAATAACATATCCCGATAAATCCGTTGAGGAGCTCACCGTTTCACTATCATTGGTATACCGTAAGATTTGCCAACCCTTCAAGGATAGTGACTCTGTAGACGAATTATAAATTTCCACAAACCTGGCATCAGGATTATTATCGGGGTCCGCCAATTCTGAAAAGAAAATGGAATTGGCGGTAAATTCATCCACGAAATCCTCGCACCTCTCCTGCTTGAAGTCTACATCGTCCAAATCCCGAATGACCAACTTAAAATCATTTCCATCCTTCACAAGAACACCCGTAATACTTCCTCTATTTTCAGGCAATAAAACGGATTGAAAATCGGCAAAACCGCTATTCAACAATACCAACTCATTATCCTCGCAATCCACTAGTATACGCTCCGTTTCCTCCTCTTTTTCAGCAAAGGGCCTGCCCAGTTCATCCATAGAAAACTCCAAATCTTCCAGTTGCACCAATGTGCCTGCATTAGTATCCCTTACATCCGGAATTGTTAAGACATCAGGTGTCACAGTGGTAAATCCTTCACAGGCAACAAAGACATGTTCAAAGACTTGATTGTAGGGCAATCTCCCCACTGAGACATTCCCAAACGAAGTAAATACGCCCCCAATTTTATACTGATTTCTTGAAACTCCCAAATACAAACCTTTCAGCTTGATCAAAATCTTGTCCCCAACCTCATAAAAAAGATGGGAATCCCGCATGTCAATTTCAATCTGAAGACCATCGTTGGGGTTATTTGGACTATTCTGAAAATACAGCACGTTGAAAAAGTTGTTTTCCCTATCCGATGAGATTACATAGCCTTCAATAACCCAATCTTCCTGTATTTGGACCGTCTCCCCTTGATAGTATTCCTTAAGTTCCTGAAATCCTGTGTTCGCAGTTAAAGTTGCATCACACGAAGGTCTCAATACCTCAAAATCCTTGTTATTGACACAGGCAAAAATGGCCAATGCCATAAGCAATGGTATGCCCTTATTAATGAACCTATATCCTGTATTTGAAAAATATACCATCATCAAAAACTTAGGGCTATGTTTAAAAAATAGGTCCTTCCATATCCATACCAGTATTTTGGGGCAAAGGAAGGGTTGCCACTCAGATTGTCCTGTCTCAACTGACCAAAGTTTCCGTTTCTACTTTGTTCATAACCTCCCGTTCTAAAAGTGGCATCGAACACATTGTTAACACTGGCAAAAATTCCAAGGTACTTACCGTTTTTAAGCCAGGATTTTCCTCCCACCAGGTTCAAAAGATAAAATTTATCCAAAGGTTTTTGTTCCAATAGGGCATTTACGTTTTCCGCTGTTGCATCGGGGAAACGCTGCCCGGTCTCCGGATCCAAAACAAAGCTGTCAGTTCTCGTTATTGTAGAAATATTCGCATAATTGTTGGCAAGGTAGTTGGCCGTGGCACCTACCCACCAATATTTGGGATCTCGATATTCTATGCCGAAGGCAAAGGCCTGTTGTGGACCTTGTCCCAGCTTATAGCCTTTTATCTTAGCGGGTCCCAGATCTTGGAATCCTTGAATATTTATAAGGTCCTCTTCTGCCGAAGCGGTGTCAAAATTAATGGTCACCGAGGGATCACTGGCATAGATGAACTTGCCAATGGAGGAAACCAACGATACCTTTACCGTGGGGGAAACTTGGTATTCCAACCCCAATTCCGTGCCCAAATGGAGTTTGTCCAAATCCGTCAATACCTCCTGAACAAAATCGGACCCCACCCCAGAATCCACAAAAAAGAAGTTTACGTCCGTAAGATTTTGAAAACGTGTATAATAGCCGGTTATACGCCCAGTAAGCCTTGGAAGGCGAAGAAAATAATTGACATCCAAAGTTGAAATGGTTTCCGTTTGTAGGTTTGGTACGATGGCATTGGACTCCCTAGGGTTCACGAAAACATTTTGAAGCAAAGGCGCCCTTTTGATAAAGGCTCCTTGCATGGACACCCAATGCCTCCCCGTTATGGCACGGGTAAGGCCTCCCTTGAACCGAAAATTTGAAAAGGCAATGTTCCTACTTGGACCAAAGGAATTATTAGGAAACCTTTCATTTTGAAATTCACCGATCCTTTGATAGGTACTCTGGTTAAATTGCCCTGCCATGAACAGTTTCCATTTGTTCAAATCAATGGAAAGTTGTGAATAGGCCCTAAACTCAGAAGCCTTAAAATCAAAATGATATCCAAATATATCACCGTCTCGCCTCTCAAAATCAGAACCTAGGTCATTTCTGGTATCGGAAAAAGGATCGATGTCCGCATGAAATTCCGCCCCCAGCAAATCGTCCACTTCGGCGAAATTTTCAGATCTTAGGTATCGGTTCATGACACCAAAATCTAGTTTTATGTTAGGGCTCCATTGAATATTTCCGTTTAAATTGGCCGTGAACTGGGTGTCCGCAGCCACGTCGCTATAGAGTAAATACGCGGCTCTACCTCCCAAGGAAGAATTGGCATTGGCGTTATAAACATTTTGCCAATTCCATTGTGGATTTTGCAGGAAACTATTCCTTGCCATTTCTGCACTGATAAAGTTTGCGCCTATGGGACTATTGACATAAAAACTGGGGAGGTATCTATAATAGGTGGGGTCTGGGTTAGGGGCGTTATAGTAGCCAAGTCTGCTACGTTTATGACTTCCCTGTTGGTATACCGTCCCAAAGGAGAGGTTCAATTTTTCGGCATTATAAAAATAATTGAGGATGAACATGGGTTCTGAAATATAGCGCTCACGTGAATTCCTGATCCTTCCTTCCTGAAGTCCCCAATACGGGTTGTATCGCTTTCCTGCCAAACGGAATACCTCTTCCGTAAGGGCCGAAGACCGGCCCCTTCTATTTGTCGTTACTATCCCGGATAGTAAAAAACTATGATGCTCATTGACCTTATATTCCAACTGGCCACTTAGGGAATAGGCATCGTACAGCGTACCATCCAAAAAACCTTCGTTCGCCCACCTTCTGGAGCCGGAGAGTACGTAAGCCAATCCATTCTCCTTGACTCCCGAATTATAGGTCGCCATGAACCTGCCCGAATAGGTCCTATTAGATGCCGATGAAGAAATCCGCGTTCCCGGCCTTAGCTTGGAGGGTCTTAAATCAATATTGGTATTCCCCAAAATGCCTCCGAAGGTATAGTCTGAAGCGTCAAGTCCGTTGGTGTATTCTTGGTTTCTTGTTATATCATTGAGCCCGCCCCAATTATTCCATTGGGGACGTCCATCAAAAATTTTGTTCATGGTGACTCCGTTCAAGAGCACTTCTCCCTCTTGGGCGTCATAACCACGTACCCTAAAAAAAGCCTGACCAAAATCAAAGGCTGCCCTACTTAGAAAAACATCCCGGGTCGCCTGTAAAAGCCCTAAAGTATTGGAGGTAGACTCATCATCCAATAGTTCGGCATCGGTTAGGGTAATCAGATTATCCTGCTGCTCAAAGGAGATGTCCCTTTTTAAAATTATCTTTCCTAGGTCCAGTTCCTTCCCGTCGAGGACCACCGGAATCCTTTTGGATTCGTAATCTTGATAGGCAATCCTTAGAATGAATTCCCCGATCAAATCGGTCCGCAACAAAAACGACCCATCCATATTTGTCATAGTTTCCAAACCATCTCCTTCAATACTAATTTTGGCACCTTCAATGGGCGTATCATTGGTTTCATTGTAAACAGTGCCGGAGACGGAATAACCTGTTTGTCCGAATGTGGTATTGAAAAAGACAAAAATCAGTATAAGGTATATGCCCCTGTACATGGTGGTTGGTTAGTGCAAAAAATTAATGGAATCCTAATATATTTAAAAACAATGGTTTAACTCTTTTTTTTGCTTAAAAACCATATATTTCGGTTTTAATGTTCCCTCAAGTAGGGGTGTAAAGCGGGCGAACAGATTAAATTTACCATAGGTTAATGTTCAAAAATAAAGGCGTTAACTAAAATTACACCTATGAAGAAAGTGAGCTTATTATGTGCCCTATGGTACACCCTTTTTGGCTTTGGACAAGAGCAAAAGGAGTACCAAATACGGACCATCGCCTTTTATAATCTTGAAAATTTGTTCGACACCAAAAATGACAGTTTGGTGTATGACGATGATAGAACGCCTACGGGAAAGGACCATTGGACCGACGAACGTTATTGGAAAAAAATTGAGAACCTTTCTAAGGTTATATCCGATATTGGTTCGGACAATACACCCTCGGGTCCCGACCTACTAGGTGTCTGCGAGGCGGAAAACCGAAACGTTCTTGAGGATTTGATCAATCATCCCTTGCTTAAAAAAAAGAACTATGGTATTGTACATTTCGATTCTCCCGATGAACGGGGAATAGATGTCGCCCTCCTTTACGCAAAATCTTCTTTCATACCTATTTCCTTTGTGAGCAGAAGATTGCTTTTGACCAATGAAGAAGGTTTTAGGGACTATACACGGGATCAATTGGTTGTTGAGGGGCTATTGGACAACGAAAAGATGTATGTAATCGTGAACCATTGGCCGTCTAGAAGTGGCGGGGAACTAAGAAGTAGGCCTTTTAGATTGAAAGCTGCGGAATTAAACAGAAGAATCATAGATTCACTCAGGTATTTGGACTCCAGCGCAAAGATTGTCAGTATGGGCGATTTCAACGACGACCCGATCAGTCCCAGCTTAAAAAAAATACTAAAGGTAAAAGGGAAAGAAAAACAACTCGATTCCATGGGCCTCTTTGGCCCCATGGAAAAATTGTTTAAAAAAGGTGTGGGTTCATTGGCCTACAGGGACCAATGGAACCTATTCGATCAACTGTACCTAAGTGCCAACCTTGTCAAGATCAAAGAAGGATATCATTTTTGGAAAGCGAATATCTTCAACCCGCCGTACCTTATCGACCCAAAAGGTATGTATAAAGGATACCCGCTACGCACCTATGCGGGAGGCAGTTATATTGGGGGCTACAGTGACCATTTCCCTGTCTATCTTCATTTGATCAGGGAACTTCAAGAGTAAAGGGAAATTTAACTAGAAATAATTGTTCAAAAATCCCAAGCACCAAATTCCAAATACCATTAGGTAATTTACAGGATTTTAATAAAGACCAACAAACAAAACGTAACCCATTTCATACCAAAACAATTAAATCCAGAAAAAAATTTAGAAGTAATGGGTTCCCATACCTATAAAAGTAGGATCCGTTTTGTTTCCGATTATCATAAATCACATAGGTAGTATAGCATATCATAATTGACCCCTTAATCCAGTGGGGTCAATTCGATGTTTTTCCATTTAACATTGATACCTCCACCATCGTGAATTTGAAGCAGTATGGAACCTTCTCCTTTACCAATTATCCGGTCCTTAAAGGAAACCATCTCCGTACCATTTAGCCATGAGGTTATTTGTTTGCCATCCACTTTAATGGTCATGTGGTTCCAGTCCCCAAATTTCAGCGCCGCATCCTTTTCCAGTTTTGGTTTCTTTAGCCATTGCCTTCCGTAGGATTCATAAACACCTCCCGTAAATTTGCCTGGTGGTGCGACCTCTACCTGCCAACCGCTCACCGTGGTTCCTTCAACACTGGATCTAATAAAAACCCCACTGTTCCCATCAGCCTCCTGTTTAAAATCAAGATCAAGTATGAAATTTTTATATTCCCTTTCTGTTCCCAAATACCCATAACCCGCATCGGGGCCACTTTCACATATTAGTAATCCATCTTCTACATACCATTTTTCGGTACCAAATACTTCCCACCCCTCCAAATCTTTCCCATTGAATAAAGAAACTGTCTGGGCCTTCAAAGCATTACAGGAAATGACGGCAATTATAAGTACTAAAAAGTTCTTCATCCCTACTTTCCTTAAAACCATTGACTCCATGGAATCCTGCTTAAAATTAATACCAAACCTATACCGTAGAAAATGGCTATACTCTTGAACTTTTTATCGCCTTCTACAAACTTTTTGTGTCTAGACCAACCAATGGTTATAGCAGCAATTGCAAGAATATTTACAAAAGGATGTTCAACGGCCAATAATCGAGCTGCAGAAGTTAGTCCGCCCATACCGAATTCCTGGATAGCGCTCAATCCGCTAGGGGAGATAAAATAAAGTAAAAGGCCCACCAACAATTGGATGTGACAGATTATTAGGGTAAATAAACTTAATCGAAGGTCCTTGTTCATAGTGAAAACCCTTTTGCTAATCAATCCGCTAATGGGATTTATTACGGCAATAATCAATATTGCCAAGGCTACATAGGCCAGATAGGAATGTAGCATTTGAATGGTTTCGTACATACTATTGTTTTAAATGAATTTTAAAAATAATGATTTTTAGCCATAAAAAACCCCGCTAAAAGCGGGGCTTTAATTAAATAACTAAATATTAGTTGAAAAGGTAACGGATTCCAACCTGTAGTCTCCAGGTATCTCCTAAACTAGTAGAAGGCCTAAAACTCTCTCTAGGCAACTCAGAAGTTCCAGATACCGTATTTAATCTATAGATTGGCTCATTTGAGGCATTTCTACCTCGGTAATTCAAAATATTGTTTTGCAACGCGAATTGAGGAACGCCCCAATCCGAATTGAACATATTGCCAATGTTTAAGAAGTCCATAGACAATTGAATCTTATTTTTGTTGTCCTTTGTCAGATTTATATCTTCTGTGATTCTTAAATCGTAACGATTGACCCATGGTAATTTTGCGCCATTTCTTTCGGCAATAGTTCCGCGGTTTTCACTCAAATATTCATCCTGTGCAATATAATTGTTCAATGCATTGATTTGGGCTTGTTCTGAAATAAACACCCCACCGGCCGTATATTCTTCAAAATTAAGCTCAGAAGCGTCATTAGGAATATATATTAACCTATTGGAGTTATCCCCAAAGTTTCCAGAATATGTGTAGCTATACCTTCCATTTTCCCCACCTTGCCAAAATAGGGCTATAGTTGTATTATCCGTTTGATAGTTCAAATTGGCAATAAACCGATTTGGTTGATCGAAAGAGGCAAATCCTAGTCTTGGATTATTCCTATCTTCCTGAACGGTAGCTGTCCATAATGAACCTGCCTGAGAACCTCCAGAAGCATCCAAATCCCTAGCTCTGGAAGCTGTATAAGCGATCATGGCATAAAAACCATTATCAAATTGCTTTTGAAGTTGGGCCGTAAATGAATAGTAGTCTGCCTTTTCATCAGCATTTGTTAACAAGAACACATTACGGAAATCGTCATCATTGGAATATCCTCCATCCCAATAGGGACGTTGATCGGGACCTGCCAAAGTACCATCGGGCTGCCTTAATACAGGGTTATAAACAATAGGTGTAGAAACATCCCTAGAATAAATGAAATCCAATGTACCTGTAATGCCCCATGGCAATTGATGATCTACCCCAATATTGGTTCGCCAAACCTGTGGCAACTTAAACTCACGATCCGTCAAATTCAACTCATTGGACAAGGTCTGGCCTGGGTTGGTTGGGTTTCCAAAAGTAACATCAGGATTAAACTGATAGTTCGGCCCTAAAAAGTCTACAACTTCATCACCTTCAAAACCTAATCCTCCACGAACAACACCAGAACCATTTACCTGGTTGCTTAGCCATACAAAAGGAATACGACCTGAAAAGATACCGGTTCCACCACGTACCTGGGTTTTACCTTCCCCGTTCACGTCCCAGTTGAAACCCACTCTTGGAGACCACAGTGGTCTAACCTTAGGAAACTGGCTTACATCTGGAGTAAACGTATTTCCATCTCCATCAGTAAAGGTCTTGTTCAAATCATCCAAAAGGTCATTCCTTGGAATATCTGTTGCATAGAAAGGAAAGTCAACACGTAAACCTCCTGTTAATTTGAAGTTGTCGTTTACCTGGTACTCATCTTGGAAATAGATACCGAACTGGCCAAAATTGGTTTCATCTACCGGAGGAGTTGTTGAACCGTCCAATGCAAAACTCTTGGCAAAGGCATCTGGATAAGCTCCAGGAGTACGATTTATAACGGTCTCTACGAAACTGTCATAACTGGTAAACCTGTAGAAACCATTGAATACAGGGTTAAAGGCATTTTTAAAGGTCATATACTCAAAGTTTGCGCCTATAGTATATGTGTGGTCTCCTGAATATATGGAGAAGTTATTGGTTACGTTGAAAACATTGTTTTCCAATAGGTTTCCTACCGTAAACAATTCATTACCCAAAGCAGTATAGTACAATAAGTTACCAGAGGGGTCTGGCTCCAATACTTCGATAAATGGAAAGTCTTGTCCACCAGGAATCCCTCTTTTTGGATCGCTGATTGCTGTGTAACCGATATTCAATTGATTGGACATATTGTCCGCCACTTTGGAGTTCCACTCCCCTACCAGGGATTCCACCAAACGATCGTTGGTGTAGTTGGCATTGGCAAAGGTAATTGCCTCAATTCCTTGTCTGCTAGTATTTCTATATCTTGTTGGCAGAAAACGATTGGAATTCCCATTAATTCTTACATCTTCGGAAGAATTATATCTATTGTAACGCAACGAAAACTTATTGTTTTGATTCAAGTTATAATCCAATCTTGCATTGAATCTTGTCTGCTCCGAAGCAAAAGGATAATTTTCATAAGGCCCCGTTTCGTAACCATAAAGACTTTGCATGCTTTCACTAATGAAATCCAATTCAGAGCCTGGCACCCTGGAAATAAGCAAACCATCTGGAGTTAACCCACCTCTCGAAGCTTGCCTAGTAAAACCTGGTACGGCTTCCTGTTCCTCTTCATAACTAACAAAGAAAAAGAGTTTATCCTTGATAATAGGACCACCAAGACTTACACCTTTTATATCATTTTGTGAGTCTCCTCGGTTAAGTTCTAGACCTCTTAACTTATTGCCCTGCATCTGATCATTTCTCAAATAGTAATAAACAGATCCCTTGAACTCGTTTGTCCCTGATTTAGTAACGGCATTTACAGATGCACCTGTAAAACCAGCCAAACGTACATCAAATGGAGCTAGGTTTACCTGTACTTCCTCAATGGCGTCCAAAGAAATTGGGTTTGATCCTGCAAATTGACCAGATCCAAGTCCAAAGTTGTTGTTATAGATGTTTCCATCTATCGTGTAATTGTTAAAACGACTTGAGGTACCCGCAAACGAGGTGCCGTTTGATTGTGGGGTAAGCCTTGTAAAATCATTGATACTTCTACTGATAGTTGGTAAAGCATCAATTTTTTCCCTTGAAAGGTTTGTGGTTGGTCCTGTCCTGTCCGGGTCAATGATCTCCCCTCTTTGCGAAGTAACGATCACCTCTTCTAGCTCAACTCCTTCATTGAGTGTAACCTTAAGGTTATAACTTTGTCCCAAACCAAGGGTTATCCCCTCAAAAGTCTTATCCTGGAATCCAACATAGGTAACTTTTACCATGTAAGGCCCCCCAACACGAATATTAGGTAAGTAAAACCTTCCATCTTCGTTTGAAATGGCTCCGTAAACCGTTCCAGATGGGGTATGGGTCGCAACAATGTTTGCTCCAAATAATGATTCCCCGGCCTCATCCGAGACAGTACCCTGCATACTCGAGGTAGTTACCCCTTGTGAAAAGGCAGTCACGGTCAATAAAAAAGCCGCAATTGCAAAGTAGATTTTTTTCATTTTTTCTTGTATTTGTTAGTTTTTAAACCGGTGCAAAAATCTCGTATTTTTAGACTTTCAACGTTAAGGGAACGTTAAATCACCGTGTTAAATTTACTACAATAAATAAGAAAAAAATACTGATTATGAAGAAGTTATAAACTTATATTTCAAAATAAGAATAGTGCAGATCAACTCTTAAAATATTGCAATAGTCGTAATGTAGAACTGTCATGTGGCGCAATTTTATCACCCTCTATATCCTTTAAAATAGTCCCCGCCAACTGCTTCCCCAATTCAACGCCCCATTGATCATAACTAAAGATGTTCCAAATAATGCCCTGAACAAAAATCTTATGCTCGTAAAGGGCGATTAATGCCCCCAAGCTTTTGGGTGTCAAGATATCTATCATGATGGTATTTGTAGGCTTGTTGCCTTCAAAAACCTTGAAGGGAGCCAATTGTTCGATCTCTTTTTCAGGGGCGCCCTTTTCTTGCAATTCTGCAATCGCTTCTTTAAGGGTTTTTCCGTTCATCAAAGCTTCCGTTTGGGCAAAGAAATTTGCCATCAGCTTATTATGATGGTCGGTATCCCCATGCAAGGATTTTTTAAAGCCGATAAAATCTACAGGTATAAGTTTGGTTCCCTGGTGTATCAACTGGAAAAAAGCATGTTGTGAGTTGGTGCCCGGCTCTCCCCATATAATGGTTCCCGTTTCATAGTTGACCCGTTTCCCATTTCTACCAACACTCTTACCGTTGCTTTCCATGATTCCCTGTTGCAAATAGGCTGAAAATCGGCTTAAATACTGGGTATACGGAATGATAGCTTCTGTTTCGGCGTGATGGAAATTATTATACCAAATGCTCAAGAGTGCCATCAAAACCGGGAGGTTCTCCTTAAACTCAGTTTCCTTGAAATGGACATCCATTTCATGGGCTCCCTGTAACATGGAATCAAAGTTTTCATATCCAACAGCAAGGGCTATGGAAAGACCCACCGCACTCCACAATGAAAATCTTCCCCCTACCCAATCCCACATAGGGAAAACATTGGTGTCTGAAATGCCAAACTCGGCAATTTTCTCCGTATTCGTGGAAACCGCAGCAAAGTGTTTAGCAATATCGTTTTGTGTAGCATGTTGCAAGAACCATTTTTTAATAGTGGTGGCATTGCTCAGGGTTTCCTGTGTAGTGAACGTTTTGGAAACCACAACGAACAAAGTGGTCTCGGGATCCAAGGTTTTCAATACTTCGTGAACATGATCACCGTCCACATTGCTGACAAAATGAAGGTTCAGATGGTTTTTATAGAATTTTAAGGCTTCGGTAACCATGGCTGGGCCCAAATCCGAACCTCCAATACCAACATTTACAACGTCTGTAAAATTCTTTCCTGTATACCCCTTACTTTCACCTTTAATAATAGACTCCGAAAAAGCCTTGATTTGTTTTCTTACTTCATATACTTCAGGAACAACGTTTACGCCACCTACAAAAATTTCATCGGTTTCCTTGGCTCTCAAAGCCGTATGCAATACGGCCCTACCTTCGGTTTGGTTAATATCATCACCGTTAAAATACTTTGTCAAGCCCCCCTTCAAATCAACCTCATTGGCCAAATCCAAAAGCAACTGTACGGTTTCCGTGGTAATCCTGTTTTTGGAATAATCCAAAAGAAAATCGTTCCAAATTATACTGAATTGCCGAGCCCGATTTTCATCCTTATCGAACAGCTCTTTTATATGGAGGTTTTTTGTGGTGTTATAATGATCCTTTAGTTTGTTCCAAGCATTGGTGGTAGTTGGGTCAATGTTATTTAGTGCCATCTAGTTCATTAAGTGTTAACAAATCATCTTCTTCAATCCTCTCTGGGTAGACTATACAGTCCAATTGTTCCTTTATAGGTTCTATATATGCGAAGTAATACGGTCTCAAAGCCTCGGCAAGTGGTTCCGCCAGTGGTAGTTCCTCTTGTAAGGGGTCTACTTGTCTGTCATTCTTCCAAAAGCGATAACATACATGGGGACCTCCTGTATTTCCGGTCATTCCAACCCATCCTATGACATCGCCCTGACGCACAAACTGCCCCTTCTTAACATTTTGGTTTTTCATGTGAAGGTACTGAGTGGAGTAAGTTTCGTTATGCCTGATCTTTACATATTTCCCATTACCGCCCCTTCTGGTCGATTCTGTTACCGTACCGTCTGCTGTGGCAAGTATTGGGGTTCCAATAGGTGCGGCAAAATCCGTACCTTTATGCGGTCTTACTTTATAGCCATAGTAGCGAATTCTTCGTTTTAAGTTATATCTAGATGATAATCTACCAAATTCTACAGGCATCTTAAGAAAGGCCCGTCTAAGGTTATTTGCCTCATGATCATAATAGTCCACTTGATTTTTTAAAGAGTCACCTTCAAAGGAAAATGCATAAAGGGGCACTCCATTATGCTCAAAAAATGCAGCAACTAAGGGTTCTGTACCCGCATAAACGGTATCATTGATATATTTTTCCTTAAAGATAATCTTAAACTTATCGTCTTTTTGAAGTCTTGAAAAGTCTATTGTCCAAGCAAAAACATTGGCGAGATTGTGCGTAACACTGTAATCTATTCCTTGATTCAAAATGGCCTCTGACAAATTGGTCTCTATGATTCCGGAAACTTCCCTTTCTACATACTTTACCCTCTTTTTACCCTTATATACTTGTACACTGTCCCGAAAGTCCACTACGGTGTAATCAATGGGATTATTTTGGTATATGAAGACTTGAGCCTGCTCTGTAGTATCCTTGGTTTTTAATATCAGATAAGGTTTTCCCACCCTAATTCTTCTAACATCAAAGGTATCCCGAAATTTTTCTGAGATTGTTGCTATCTTAGGGTATTCCACCTTATTTTTTAACATCAACTCGCCGAAACTATCGCCATATTTGATAGTATCCTGATGCACGCTAAAGTCCTCGAAATTAAATCCAAAACGGGTAATTATAGGGTCTTCAATTGGGCTTATCTTTATTGCTTCATGATCTACTGTCACCTTTTCTTCTTGACATGCCCCTAACAAAACCAACGTAAATATTATGCCCCAATATTTTCGCATGAGTCTAAGTATTTATTTTATTGGGGTTGTATATATGGTCCACCCATTGTTTGCCCCATTCGTTTAATTCCTCTTTCGTATATATCTCTGGAAAGAACACTATTTTTTGAAAACTTGGAGGTAGATAATCCTTCCAATTTGTACCACCGGTAGCGTTCAAATCACCCGAATCCTTTCCCAAATACCGGTGGGCGGAACCCATATGCATCAACGGCCAATTTACATTCGCGTTCAAATCCATTGTCTTTAACGCTTCAAGCAATTCCTTATTTTTCCTGCCCGCTTCTGGCAAAGCTACGTATTTATGGTATATGGTACCGTTTAATAATTGCTTGGCCGTACGCACCAATCGAGGAGTGTATCTGTATTCAAACTGTTTTAAGGTGAGGGTTTTTTCTCCCGTTGTAACGTCCGTAGCGCCCTTTTTCCAATAAATATTTTCATAAAGTTCCTCTACGGTATTGTTCGAAGAAAACTGTTCCCGTTGGGATTCGTGAACCAAATTTTCAAGCGGTGTGGCATAAATCTCGATCGTTCTATATTGTACCGACTGAAATCCGCTTGCGGGCAAAAGGGCCATTCTATATTGAAGAAACTGTTCCCGCTCCATACCCTTAATCATGATACTAAAGGAAGAAATAAGTGCCGTGTAATAACTGTTTATTCGCCGAAGCCTTTCTACAAAAAAATCAAGGTTCTGGGATTTGTCGTCCACCAATTGTTTTTGCTCGTGCAAAATGAGTTTAAAATACAACTCGGTTATCTGATGGTACATGATGAAGATTTCCTCGTCCGGGAAATGTGTTCTTGGTACTTGTAAGCTTAAAAGGGTATCTAGGTGAATATAATCCCAATAGGTCAAATATCTTTGATATAATAACCCATCCAAGTAAGAGCTAAGATCTTGGCCGGAATCCCTATACTTCTCCTCAAGTTTTAAAATTTGAGATTTGACCCGCTCCTTGTCCTCCATTCTAAATTAATCCATTAATATCTTGAATTGATGCTTTAGACCATTATAACCATCCAAATCTGCCTTAATGGCACCAACCGCTAAATCTGCTTTAATCCTGATAGGAATACGATTATCGTCATTGGAAACCCAAAGAGATAAGCTCTCCTGCTCCTTAAAGACCCTGCCGGATTGCACAAAGGGCCTAAACTTCAGACATTCCACCTTTCCATACTTGGTGTTGACTATCTCATTCCCTAGGTATTTTAATTTAAAATTGAAAACACCATCATCATCATACAACATTTTCAAGTCAATGGCCTCACCAACAACTAAGTCTTCGGGATTATAATTGTTCCTTAAATAGTAAAAGGCGGAAATTAAATCCTGTATACTGTCCTGAAGGTCAAAATTAAACTTTTTATTGTTTTTTTTATCATTAAGTACGGCTTTGTCATTGGTATGATCAAAGTTGATTTCCACATCCTTGGTATACCCCCCTTCATTTATCTTTCTAATGAATCTGTAGGGCTTGCCATCTCTCTTGTCAAAGTAACTTTCATAGGTATCGTCCACCTTAAAAAAAATACTTGCAAATCCGGTAGTCTCGCCATGGCCTACAACATGATAGACCGGAATGGAATCGATGGTGGCATTTTTTACATGAAGGGTAGCATAACTGGCGTTCAGGAAACCATAATGCATTCTGAACTTGAGCCATTCCCCAGATTTAAAGGCAGATTGCCGTGCTTGTGAGGATAGAATGTTCGTACCCATTAAAAGTAGTATGACCAACACCTTTTTCATATGATTAATTTTATGTAAAAATACTATTCCCTTTTTCATGAAAAACGTCCTTACAA
The DNA here is from genome assembly GCF_002742265.1 of Maribacter sp. 4G9. GTDB lineage: Bacteria > Bacteroidota > Bacteroidia > Flavobacteriales > Flavobacteriaceae > Maribacter. The sequence goes on along the minus strand of NZ_MDGL01000042.1, from coordinate 37,137 downwards.
TAACTTAAACAAAATTTATTCCAAAGTATTGCACAAAAAAAGCCCAGTCGTATAACTGGGCTTTTCCTAAATAACCAACCAAACTTTAAATTATGAAAAACCAATACTTAAAGTTGTAAGGGAACCACCCCTTACGTCGGTAAAATTAAAACATACTATTCTACTAGGGTAGGTTTTAACTTACTTTAACTTTCAACTTAACAGTAATTCACATTTGAGGTTCAGATTTATGAATCCCTTAAGAAAATTGCCCCAAATACCGCGCTTTATTAATCAAAACCAATAGCCAATACTGAAAAAAAAGTTTGAACTATTTGCCTCTGGGGACCAAGAATAGAGTACCTGTATTGGCCCAATAAATGATTCCCACCCATATCCAATTCCATACCCGGAAAAATCCGGGGCGGTAAACCATTCGCCCGTTCTAAATAAATCATCCTCCACATTGGCGTAATTGGCCGCCAAAAGCAAATGATTTTTGGGGTAGAATTCAAAGTCGAGCCTTCCATAAGCCTTTACAAAACTATTACCGGGGAGACTTAAAAAATCATATCCAAAAAATGGGGTGAAATTATTGATCAGGTCCGTCCCAAATCCTCCCAAAACAAAATCAAAGGTAGTCACGCCTGAGGTTCCCAATTTAAAGCCACCTTCGGTCTCAATGTTCATTGAAAGATTTTTAAGTATTGGGAAAGCGGCACCTATTTTTGCCTTGGAAATCGAAAAATCCTTAAAATTCTGATTAAAGTCCGATGAAAGAATATAATAATGCATATCCCCATCAAAATACAATCCCCTAGTTGGAAAGTACCTATCGTCATAGGTGTCCAACTTTAAATTTCCAAATACGCTAACAAAGCTCCCATTTTCGAAATAGAACCGATCATCCGAAGCGGTATTAGTAAGATTTTCCTCTACCCCGGAAAAAGGTTCAATGGTTCGTGTGCTGTATTTCAAATATTTATATTCAGCTCCCAGCGTAAAGGCAAACTCTTCCCTGAGAACCGTTTGAATGTACAATTGATTGGTAAGATCAGAAACATCAAGGTTCAAGCTGTTTAGGTTCGTTCCAAAGGGTACATCAAAATTTTGACGTATCAAAGCAAAGTTTATGTCCTGCGTAAAGGCACTGAATCGTGAGTTCAATCCAAAACTCCAATAGGATCCCTTGTCCACATAATATTGAAAATTGTATCTGACATTGTCCCCAAGAATAAGGTCAAAAGAGGTTACATCATCCTGTAGGGCCAAATTTCTTTTTGTGAAATTAATTATCGCGGCACTTTTATAAAGGTCGTCATAGTGCGCGCCCAACCTAATGAACAAGGTATTGGGCGTTTCGTTCAATCGCAATATCAAATCCTCCCCGGCACCATTAGAGACCAATTTATACCTATTTGTGGTAAAATTACCGGTAGCTGTCAAATTGCTAATTCCCTGCTGCAATTTTTTAAACGTAATTGGTTCTGCCAAATTAAACCGAAGCTTTCCCTTTACATACCCCCTTGTATGTTGGTTGTTACCATTAATGATCAATCTATTGATCGTTATGGAGTCGTTGAGGCCCTTATAGTCTATTGGGTATCTAACCACGGCCCCTTTGCTTGAAATCTCTTTAAGATCACCCAGTTTTTCCTTTGCCGCTGTTACCCCTTTTTCAATAATCTCGTCAGCCTTGTCAAATTCTATTACTGAAAAGGCTTCAATATCCGGTTTTATATAAATATCCGTTTTTTTGGACTTTCCCACCATGTCCCTTACGGTCCTGTAATTATTGATTTGTGATAATATTTCCGTTGCGGACAAAAGAGCGTCCCTCTTGGAAAGATCGTGCTGTACGTCAATACCTATAATTACATCCGCACCCATATTTCTCACTTTATCAATTGGATAATTATTGACTACTCCACCATCGATCAAGACCCTGCCGTCAATACTGGAGGGTTCAAACAGGAATGGTAAGGTACCGCTGGCTATGATGGCCTGGGGCAAGTATCCTGAATCCAGGACAACTTCCTCGCCTGTTTCAATATCCGTGGCAATACAGACGAAAGGAATCGGAAGCTGGGAAAAATCATTTACGTCCTTTACATGGTACAATAACCTGACAAGTTCGTTGTAAATGTTCTGCCCTCCAGAAAATGCGGTGGGTACACTGACCTTAAAATTGTCAAAAGGCAATGTCAATGCATAGCGTTCGGAATCTTCTTTCTCATAAAAGGTCTTGGCGTTCCTGGGTAGATTATCCTGGATCAAAGCGACGAAATCCGTCGCCCTAAAAATAGAATCCAATTGATCCGCCGTATATCCTGCGGCATACAATGCGCCCACAATGGCACCCATACTGGTTCCGCCCACATAATCAATTTCTACGCCCGCTTCCTCTATTACCCTTAAGGCCCCAATATGCGCCAATCCTTTGGCACCACCCCCACTGAGCACGAGTCCAACTTTCTGTTTTTTTGATTGAAGGTTTTGACCTAGGCAGTTTAAAGTAAACAGAAACATTAGGAGCCATACAGCACCCTTGTTTATCCATCGTGCCGATATTTCTGATTCAATGAAACGCACCATATATTTTTTTTGCTTTGGAAGCACCCACTACTTCGGTTAAATGTTCCAAGGAAGCTTCCTTGATCCGCTTAACGGATTTGAATTTTTTCAACAAATCCCGTGCTGTTTTTTCACCTACCCCTTCAATATTTTCCAATTCTGAATTGATAGCACTCTTGCTCCTTTTATTTCTATGAAAAGTTATACCAAATCTGTGAGCTTCGTTTCTTAATTGTTGGATAATCTTCAAACTTTCAGATTTTTTATCCAGGTAAAGCGGAATGGAATCCCCAGGAAAATATATTTCCTCAAGCCGCTTCGCAATACCTACAATCGCTATTTTTCCCCGAAGCCCCAAAGCATCCAAACTTTTCAGTGCCGAGGAGAGCTGACCCTTGCCCCCATCAATTATTATCAATTGGGGTAAGGGTTCCTCCTCCTCCAAAAGCCTTTTATACCTTCTGAACACAACTTCCTCCATTGAAGCAAAATCGTCCGGTCCAGTTACGGTCTTTATATTAAAATGCCTGTAGTCTTTCTTACTTGGTTTGCCATCCTTAAAGACGACACAGGCCGCCACAGGATTGGTGCCTTGTATATTACTGTTATCGAAACATTCTATATGCCTGGGCTCTTCGGACAATTTCAAATCTTTCTTCATTTGGGCCATGATCCTATTGGTATGTCGATCAGGGTCAATGATCTTTATTTGATTAAACCGTTCCTGTCTGAAAAATTTGGCGTTACGCTCAGAAAGTTCCAGCAACCGTTTTTTGTCACCAAGCTTTGGTACGGTTATTTTTAAGGTTGCATCCAATGCAACATCAAAAGGAAGATAAAGTTCCTTGGACTGCGAATTGAATCGCTGCCTAATTTCCACGATGGCCAATTGAAGCAAGTCTTCATCGGGTTCATCCAATTTCTTTTTGATCTCCATGGTATGGGACCTGATAATAGATCCGTGGGACAATTGAAGAAAATTCACATAGGCCAGGGCAGTATCGGAAATTATTGTAAATACATCCACATCGCTAATTTTTGGGTTAACGATAGTAGACTTTACTTGGTAATTTTCCAGAACATCGATCTTATCCTTTATACGCTGGGCCTCCTCATAACGCATCTCCTCTGCCAAGGATTTCATTTGACCCTTGAAATATTGAAGAGAGGACTTAAAATTCCCTTTTATGATTTCCTTTATATCGGCAATTTGCCTGTTATATTCCTCGGAACTCTGAAGACCTTCACATGGTCCTTTACAATTACCCAAATGGTATTCCAAACAGACCTTATACTTGCCTGCCTTAATTTTCTCTTCGGACAGATCATACGTACAGGTCCTGAGCGGGTACACACTTTTTATGAGGTCCAAAAGCGTTCTAACGGTCTTCATACTGGTATATGGCCCATAATATTCAGAACCGTCCTTAATGACACGTCTTGTGGGAAACAATCTTGGGAACCGCTCATTCTTTAGGCACAACCACGGATAGGACTTATCATCCTTGAGCAAAACATTATAGCGTGGTTTGTATTCCTTGATCAGATTGTTTTCCAGCAAAAGTGCGTCTGACTCCGTAGGCACAACTATGTGTTTGATGCCCCTTATTTTTTTTACAAGTACCCTTGTCTTCCCGTATTCATGATTTTTGTTAAAATAGGACGAAACCCGCTTTTTGAGATTTTTCGCCTTCCCAACGTATAAAATTTTATCGTCCTTGTCGTAAAACTGATACACGCCCGGTCCATTGGGCAGTGCGGTTAATTGGACGTCAATAGGAATTTGGGACATACTACTTTTGAACTAATTCTTAAATCGATGGATTTGAATTTACATGCTTTTCTTGAAACAGCTAAAAATTTATAGGCATTTTAACTACAAAAAAAAAGAATTACGATATAGAGGGTGGTGGCTAAACAATAGTTGGAATTGTTCAAAAAATTAACGGTAGTTTGTCATATTGGAATATGAAAGGATTGATTATATATGGTTTTATTTAAAATGTTGATTATTAGTGAATTATATTATTTTAGATGAAATTTATATTCTCTTATCTGTTAATTTTCCTATAAAAATATGCTTTTTAACGATAAAAATGCGCTTTTCAAGGAGATTTAATAATTTTTTTACTTACATTTAAACTGAAACAGAACCTCAAATACTTTTTGTTTACTATATGGAAAGCTACATTATAACACTCGGAACCTACCTCATCTTAATGTTATTTTTTAAAGTTTTCTTTGCTGTGGCAGGAAAAGATTAAATAGTGCCCAAGGTACTTCAAATCATTTTTCAATTATGTTGAAGAAAGATTTGCGTTTAAAATATTCAGTCCTTAGAGAACAGCTCTCCGTAAGTCAGATTGCAGCAAAAAGTCTTGACATCTCCAACAAGGCATTGGAACTCCCTATTTGGTCAAAAGATTATTACCATCTTTTTCTTCCTATAACTTCAAAACATGAGGTGGATACCATCAATTTATTGTCCATATTACAGGGAAAGGATAAATATATCGTCGTCCCAAAAGTACAGCAGAACGTATTAGAGCACTTCTTACTCACAGATAACACCAAATTCAAAAACAATTCTTGGGGCGTTCCGGAACCGGTGGACGGCATAAAGGTTGAACCAAATAAAATGGATGTGGTATTCATTCCCTTATTGGCTTTTGATATACATGGACACAGGGTGGGCTATGGCAAAGGTTTTTATGATAACTTCTTGGCAAGCTGTAAACCAGATGTTTTAAAAGTGGGGCTCAGTTTTTTTGAAGCGGAACCTTTAATAAGCGATGCCTTTCCCGGAGATGTTCCTTTGGATTACTGTGTAACTCCCCAAAAAAATTATTCTTTTATGGCCCCTTGAGGATTTTCGGTTTTTTCTGAACTTTCAACTACCGTCTCTTCCTCCTCGTTCTTTCCAAATGCCCTTTTATTAAAAACCAATAAAATTCCAACCCCGGTACTTATGGCCGTATCCGCAATGTTAAAGACGGGCTCGAAAAAACGAAAATTACTACCACCAAAAAAGGGCATCCATTCCGGCCAGGTCGTATCCACTAAAGGAAAATAGAGCATATCGACAACTTTACCGTAAAAGACCTTTCCATAAGGTTCGTCGGACAACAAGGTGGCTACGTGATTGTAGCTGTCATCGAAAATGAGACCGTAAAAAACAGAATCCAATATATTTCCCAAGGCCCCTGCGAATATCAAGGAAACCGCAACTATCAATGTTTTTGAGGATTTTTTCTTAATTACATCGAACAACCAATAGCCGATCCCAAAAATGGCAAACAACCTGAAAATGGTGAGGACCAGCTTACCCGTAGCATCGGAAATAGGGAGCACATCGCTTAGTTTGGCTCCCCACGCCGCGCCTTCGTTCTCAATAAAAAGGATTTTGAACCAACTGAAGACATCAACAGATTCACCCAATACGAAGTTTGTCTTAATGTATATTTTGCTCCATTGGTCTATGAGGAGGATCAATACTATTAATAAAATGGATTTTTTTAGGTTCATGAGCTTTTCAACGGCGCAAAAATAGAAATATTATTCGGTTTTGTTCAGTATGATATTTCCGGTAACCGAATTTAACTTATAACGGTTGAAGCCATTAGGGATAGTGTCCTTTTGATATTGGCCATATTTTGTTTCCGCCGATATGGTTGCCCTATTGGCATATACCACTATATTGCCACTTTGGGTCCTTACATTCACTTCTTCCGAGATATTATGTAGTTCACAATTTCCATCGGAAAGGGTAATATCCAAATTTGAATAATTCCCAAAAGCGATAATTCTGGCGCTATTACCGTACACTTGTACATTTTTATAGGATGGTACCCTTATCTTCAATGCAATGGAAACCACCTTGTGGGCACTTAACTTGTCATTGGGGTTTACAAAACTTGGTTGGAATCCTGCCCCAAGTACCAAAGTATTTCCTGTTTCGGAAAAATTCATTTGTAGGTCCTCACTATATTCCCCGTCCATTTGGGCATCTACCTCGATTTCCTCGTTATCGCCAGTTTCCAAAATGACCTCGTAACAGTTTTCCGCGTTGACCTGTATCAACTTTACGGATTCGCCCAACAAAACTTTGTGCACCTTCTTTTGAGCGGCAACCTGTGCTACTATCAAGAGAAGAACTAAGGGAAATAATTTCAAAACGGACCATTAAAAAACGCCCCGGAAGGCGTTTCGATTATTTTTGCATATTCTTGGCTTCTATACTCAAGGTGGCATGTGGCACCAATTTTAAACGCTCCTTATTTATGAGTTTGCCGGTGATTCGGCAAATACCGTAGGTTTTGTTCTCTATCCTTAGAAGGGCATTTTTCAAATCCCTGATAAACTTTTCCTGGCGAATGGCCAATTGGGTATTCGCCTCCTTGCTCATAGTCTCGGAACCTTCCTCAAAGGCCTTAAACGTAGGGGACGTATCGTCCGTTCCATTATTTCCATCGTTCATATAAGAGCTTTTAAGAAGCTCCAAATGACTTTTTGCTTTTTCTATTTTTTCCTCTATCAATTCCTTGAACTCCGCCAAATCCTTGTCCGAGTATCTAACTTTTAAATCTTCTGCCATCTCGTTAATGTTTTGCAATAAACAATTTAGTGTTCACTTCATCGAAGGCAATTTCAGTGCCATTCTCTAAATATTCCTCAAAATTCAATTCTGCTGTCAAAGTTTCCGCCTTTATATAACTAAGATTACTGGTTACGGCCTGCTCTACAAGACCGTCCTTCTGCATCTTAATGTCAATTTTGTCAGTCACTTCAAAACCAGATTCCTTTCTTAAATTCTGGATCCTGTTGACCAGTTCCCTCGCGATACCTTCCTTCTTTAGGTCCTCATTGATGGTAATATCCAATGCGACCGTTGTTTTGCCGGATGAGGCCACCAACCAGCCCTCAATATCCTGGGAACTTATCTCTACATCCTGAAACTGTAAAATAATGTTTTTATTTTCTATTTGAAGGGTTAATTCGCCTTCTTGTTCAATTTTTTGGATATCTTTCTGATTTAGAGCATTTATCGCGTTTGCGATTTGCTTCATTTCTTTACCGAACCTTGGTCCCAAGGTCTTGAAATTTGGCTTGATGCGCTTTACCAAAACCCCAGAGGCATCGTCCAAAAGTTCTATTTCCTTAACATTTACCTCCGACTTTATTAAGTCCGATACTGCCAAAATATCCATTCTGTCCTGTTCGTCCAAAATTGGAATCATAATTTTTTGAAGTGGCTGTCTAACCTTTATCTTTTCCTTTTGCCTGATAGACAGGACTAGGGACGAAATGGTTTGTGCCTTTTGCATCTTTTGTTCCAAGGCCACGTCTATCAAATTTTTGTCCGATGTTGGAAAATCTGCCAAGTGTATGCTTTCAAAAGGCTCCAATTTCGTTGTCGCGATCAGGTCCATATAAAGTCTGTCCATAAAGAACGGGGCCACTGGCGCTGAAAGTTTGGCCACCGTTACCAAGCAAGTATAGAGTGTTTGGTACGCTGCGATCTTATCCTTTTGGTAGTCCCCTTTCCAAAACCTCCTCCTACAAAGGCGAACATACCAATTGCTGAGGTTTTCCTGCACAAAATCGGAAATTGCCCGTGTGGCCTTTGTAGGTTCATAATCTGCATAGGCCCCGTCGACCAAGGTTATCAACGAATTAAGTTCGGACAGAATCCATCGGTCTATTTCAGGCCTATCCTCCACAGGTATATTTTCCTCGGAAAAGCAAAAGGCATCAATATTGGCATACAGGGCAAAAAATGAATACGTATTGTAAAGTGTCCCGAAGAATTTTCGCTTGACTTCAACAATACCCTCCGAGTCAAATTTAAGGTTGTCCCATGGGTTGGCATTGCTAATCATATACCATCGCGTAGCATCCGCACCATGCTCCTTCATCGTATCAAATGGATCTACAGCATTGCCCAATCTTTTGGACATTTTTTTACCTTCCTTGTCCAGTACGAGTCCGTTGGAAACCACATTTTTATAGGCTACGGAATCGAACACCATGGTAGCGATGGCATGAAGGGTATAGAACCAACCCCGTGTCTGATCTACACCTTCCGCAATAAAATCTGCCGGAAATGTCTTTCCCGCATCGATCAATTCTTTGTTTTCAAAGGGATAGTGCCATTGCGCATAGGGCATTGAACCACTATCGAACCAAACATCGATCAGGTCACTTTCCCTTTTCATGGGTTTCCCCAATGGCGAAACCAAGGTGATCTGATCCACAATATTTTTGTGCAGGTCTATCTTTTCATAGTTTTCTTCGGACATATCCCCTACCACAAAGTCCTCAAAAATATCCTTCTCCAAAACGCCAGCTTCCATGGCCTTTTGCATTTCCAACTTCAATTGAGAAACAGAGCCGATTATCAGTTCCTCCTTACCATCACTGGTTCTCCAGATGGGCAAAGGAATGCCCCAATACCGCGACCTGGATAAGTTCCAATCGTTTGCGTTCGCCAACCAGTTCCCAAACCTTCCTTCGCCAGTTGCCTTGGGTTTCCAATTGATGGACTGGTTCAACTCGAACATCCTGTCCTTAATATCCGTAACCTTTATAAACCAGGAATCCAAAGGGTAATACAAAATAGGCTTATCGGTACGCCAGCAATTGGGATAGCTGTGAACGTACTTTTCAACCTTGAAAGCCTTGTTTTCCTCTTTAAGTTTTATGGCAATCTCCACATCAACGGAACGCTCCGGGGCTTCCCCCTCCTCATAATACTCGTTCTTTACATATTTTCCGCCAAGTTCCTTTAACTCCGGTCTAAACCTCCCCTGCAAATCTACGAGCGGGACAAGGTTCGCATTTTCGTCCAATACCAACATGGGAGGTATTTCCGGAACGGCCTGTTTTGCCACAAAGGCATCATCAGCGCCAAAGGTTGGGGCCGTGTGTACTATACCCGTACCATCCTCCGTAGTAACAAAATCCCCACTAATGACCCTAAACGCATTTTCAGCATTTTCATAAGGAAGTACATAATCCAAAAGCTGTTCGTATCGAATCCCTACAAGGTCAATTCCCTTAAATTCCTTTACCTGATAGAACGGAATTTTTTTGTCCTCCTTCGCATAGGGGATTAAATCCGATTTTTCCGAAACCTCAAAATATTTTCCTGCAAATTGCTTACCTACCAAGTTTTTGGCAAGTATGACATTCATTGGTTCAAATGTATACTGATTATAGGTCTCTACCAGTACATAATCGATCTTGGGACCAACGGTCAAAGCCGTATTGGAGGGAAGTGTCCACGGTGTTGTTGTCCATGCCAAGAAATAAATGGTTCCCTCATTTTTAAGGAAGTCTGGCAAGGTTTCCTCCACAGCCTTAAATTGGGCCGTTACGGTGGTATCCGTAACATCTTGATAGGTGCCTGGCTGGTTCAGTTCGTGAGAACTTAATCCAGTACCCGCTTTTGGAGAATACGGCTGTATGGTGTACCCCTTATATATAAGTCCTTTTTCATAAATCTGTTTCAACAACCACCAAACAGATTCCATGTATTTGGACTTGTAGGTAATGTAAGGGTCATCCATGTCCACCCAATACCCAACTTGCTCGGTCATGGCGTTCCAAACATCCGTGTAGCGCATTACCGCATTCTTACAGGCTGCATTATATTCCTCTACGGAAATTTTCACACCAATATCTTCTTTCGTAATACCCAGTTCCTTCTCCACGCCCAATTCGATCGGAAGTCCGTGCGTATCCCAACCGGCCTTTCTTTTTACCTGAAAGCCCTTCATTGTTTTATAGCGAGGGAAAATATCCTTGATAGTCCGCGCCATTACATGGTGGATACCCGGCATTCCATTCGCTGATGGGGGCCCTTCAAAAAAGACATAGCTTTCCTTACCCTCCCTGGAAGAAATACTCTTTTCAAAAATCTTGGCGGTCTTCCAGTAATTTAAAACTTCTTCTGCAACTTTAGGCAAGTCTAATCCCTTATATTCTGCGAACTTCATACGAAATGCTTATGGTTCTGGGTTTTAAGCCCGCAAAATTAATTAATTTAGTTGGAACTGTGGCCCTACCCCGCCATGAAATGGCTCAAATAGAAAATTCCCCAAAAGAGAATACAAGTCCCTTGATCCAAAAAGGGTATTCCCTCGTATATACGGGTACAAACACTAAAAAATTAACACCATGAAAAAATTAGTAGTAAGCACCGTATTGGTTTTGGCTTTGAGCACTTCTTTTATTTCCTGTAGGGAAACGGCAGAAAAGGCGAAAGACGCAGCCACCCAAGCCGAAGAATCTTTGGAGCAAACCGGAAACGACCTAAAAGAGGTTGGCGAAGACGCCATGGATAAAGCCAAGGAAGCTGGAGAAAGCATGAAAGAGGCAGGAGAAAAAGCCATTGACTCTGCCAAGGAAGCAGGAGAGGATGCTTTGGATTCCGCAAAAGAGGCCGGCGAAGAGGCTATGGACAAAGCGAAAAAAATTGGTGAGGACGTAAAGGACGCCACCAAGGAAGCAGCAGATAAAATTTCACAGTAAAAAAACCTGCACTTTCTTAAAATAGGAAGCACACGAATTCTAAACAAAAAAGGCCCGGTTGACGGGTCTTTTTATATTAAAAATTATACCCTATACCCAATATCAAGTTACTTCCCGGTGCCACAATTCCGGAAGAATAGGTCCTATATCTCTGATTGGTTATGTTTTCCAAACTTAGCGTTGCGTTGAGGTTGTTCGCAATGGCGTATTGGGAGCGAAAGTTTAGGGTATACCAAGATGGTGAAAAAGGATCTCCATTTTCATCCTTGGCGTAGATGTAATCCTTGGATTGTTCAGATATCGCCAATTGATCATTGGCTACCTCACCATTATAATTCAGGAAAAAATCAGTGGATATTTTCTCCTTCTTCCACTTTACATGGAAATCACCAAAAGTAGGTGGCGCATGTCTTGCCGGTGAGTCCGTACCGTCCTCTTCCTCCTCAATCCCCTCGGTAATGGTAAGATTGGACGAAAGCGACCATTGATCTGACAAATATGCGTCCAATCCAAACTCAAAACCATACACATAGGCCTTTGCGGCATTCTGTATGGCCTGAACATTGCTCAATTCACCTCCGTACTCAATTTGGCTTAAGCCATTGAAGGTAAAGTCCCTTCGGACCAAGGCATCTACCAAATAGGTATAGAAGGAAGCTCCTTTCAATACAAGTTTATCCTTAAAATTCTTTTGAACTCCCAACTCTACATTGTACGCGTATTCAGATTCCAGGTCTGGGTTGGGCACTACCACGGAACCCGGTTCCGAATCGAATATTTTCCCTATATCATCTACATTGGGAGCCCTGAATCCGGTGGAGCCGTTAAAGGTTATCTGAACACTTTGTTTTGGAAACCAACTAAAACCCAAACTGCCAGTTAACGCCCCGGTACTTAAGTTGGCATCTTCAAAAGGAAACTCATAAAAAGTACGATCGAAGAACGCATCTATCCAAACATGGCTATACCGTAAACCGGACATTAAAATGAAATTAGGCTTGGCCTTGTATTCGCCATTTAGATAGCCTGCCAAACTTTTCCAAGTGGCACCGTCTGGATATCTGGACGCTGCAGATGCCATTTCCCCGGTGATAATATTGGTGTCCATACCTGTTGAACCAACCTTGTTAAAAATAAACTCCCCGCCGTAATACAGTTTAAAATTCCCAATTTTCTTGTTTTCAAAATCCACGTTCAGGTTTAACGCATCCACCTTTTCGCGCGTGGTATTTAATACGGTACCTTGAAAATCCCTGTTATTCCTACTTTCCTCAAAAAATTGGTAGGCTGCGGTGAGTTTGAGTCCATCGTACAATTTTCCGTTACCTTTCTTTTTTAACTGCATATTGCCCATGAACCATTTTTGTGGACCATAATACCATTCTGCCGACCTTAATCCTTGACCATCGCGTGAAGGTCTTATAAGCCTGTCATAACGGGAATAATCCGATGTTTCCGAGTAATGGATTCCCAAGTTCAAATCCCAGTTTACATGGGGTCTGTAAAGGAATTTCTGCATAAAGTTGCTTTGGTCATATCCCGTAAGGACCTGGTTTCTTGGGTTTTCGTTTGTCACCAGGATATCTTCCCCATTTAGGGTTTTAACGAAAGAGTTCCTCAAATAGGAATCCGGTCCATGCTTCCCCATTGTTAAATCCTGAAAGCTATTATAAGAAAAACTGGTCAGGGACGCCCATTTCTCCTTGCCGATGTTTACATTGGCGTGAACCGTATTTTCTGTATTTGCCGAGGAGAATCTATAATTGGCGTTCCCTGAGATTTCAGCAGTTTCCTTTTGGCTCAACGTAGGCTGTTTGGTGTAGAAGTTCATCACACCGCCTATGGCATCACTTCCATAAATAACCGATCCAGGACCAAAAATGATCTCGGTATTCCTGATGTTAAAGGGGTCAATGGATATGACATTCTGTAAATTTCCGCCTCTGAATATTGCATTGTTCATACGAACCCCGTCCACGGAAAGCACCAGCCTATTGGTGGCAAACCCCCTTATCATAGGGCTCCCTCCTCCCAACTGACTTTTTTGGACAAAGACCTTGCCACTGCTCTGCAAAAGATCCGCTGAAGTCTGTGGCGTATTCATCGCAATGGTCTGGGCATCTATGGAAACGATTTTGTTGGGAACCTCCTTCTTTTGTTGTTCCCACTTGGAGACGGACATGACCACCTCGTCCAGTCGCTCAGGTTTCATTAGTAAGAATACCTTGTACCCATTTTTGGCTATCTGAAGACGCGTTAGCTTCTTTATTTCGTAACTCAGATGCCTTAAAATCAATCGCTCCTCGTTTAAAAAAGGGGTGAAATTAAAATTTCCGTTGAAATCGGTCACACTTATTTTGGTCTTATCCGGGTTAAACACGGCCACATTTGGGATGGGCTCATGGGTATCATCATCCAGGACAATCACTTGTTGGGACCACCCTATACAACCATATAAAATAAAAAGTAAGGGTAAAAATCTGTTCATACTAACTAAACACCTCATTTAGGACTGCCAATGATTTTGGTCTTCTAAAACCTTGCAAATGCAATTCGTAATACAAAACCAAGGATTGAAGGAGTTCCTGCCTGTTTTTTTTTCTCATTTTTATCGTACTTATCGCATCAAAATTTATGCCTAAAAAGGATTTGAAATACGAAATATTTTCACCGTGAAGCATGGGATTTAAGGACGTGGTGGAGATAAACTCACCTTCCAACAAATCAAAATACGGGGCATCCACCTTTTCCAAATCTGGGTAAAACCCTAGGTACTTGGTCAATAGTAGCAAAAAGTAGAGATGGAAATTGGATATTTCCGTATGGATATCCATCCACTGCAAGGATGCCTCCAGAAACCGGAACAATTCCTTGTTACTTTCTTCCTCGTGGATACTATTGGCGAGCATTTCCGCCAGAAACAGGGCCATGGCATTTTTTACCATATTGTTATGGACGTTCTGATAATGGTAGTGGATTTTTGCTTCCTTTATACTTTCCAAGGAGCCTTTATTTCTATGGTTGGCGACTATTTCTAGTTGGGAAAGCGGATGGAACAACGCTTTTTTTACCTTTCCTTTTTTTGAAGCCAAAATGCCCCTTAACAAATAAGATTTAAGACCATCTGATTCCGTATAAATACGCACGATCAAACTGGTGTCCCCATATTTAATGGAAGTCAAAACAATGGCCTTGGTGGTTACCTGCATTAAAAAAGGTTTTTACAAAGATATCCTTTACTGCCTTATGGCTCTGTTCATCCATTGCTGGGCGTATTCACTTAAAATTACATCCCCAATATTTTTGGTGTAGTGGTGCTTATCCAACCAGTAACAAGGGCTTACACCCAATAGCTTTGCACCGTATGGCCTAAAGAGTTCAAAACCATTATTTTCAAGTACATCCAAGAGATAGCCAAATTGTATCCTCCTTTCCGTGGAACTGATATAATTATCATAGGAATTGGGGTGTACCAGAAAGGTTAGCTTGATACCTCTTTGTTCACACAATAGTTTGATTTTCTTAAGAATTTCAATTTGTGAAGAAAAATCCAGCGGACGAGTGGGTGCTGCATCGGGAATATCTAGGATCTCCAAATTCTCATGAAGCTTACAATCCGTTTCATAAGCATTATTTGCGTAGTAATTGCCATCGGTATATATATCGTGTTCAATATGTTTTTTGTCCAAATCGGTCCCCATAATTTTCTTGATGGAAATGGGCAAGAACAGGAACTCCCATTGGATTTTATCTTCCTGTAGGTTCACGAACTTTCGAGAGGCGTCGTTCTCATGGGCGCTCGCCCGCTCGTAGATAACCCCTTCGTCCATAGCTAAAATAATGTTATCCACTTGCACATCGTTCTCAAGAAAAAGCAACAGGCTTTTATAGAATTCTTCTGGAGTACCTAATGAATAGGTCATATTGTACCATGTGGATGCCGCAGTGTTCAATTGGTTTACATGCAGTACGCCTCCTTTGGAATTGGAAAACAGAAAACTGTTGAACCTATTTGGGTTTTGCAGTACATGATTGGTTTTTAAACTGTGTTCATTGGGCCGTATACCCTTGAATTCCCTTCTGTTTCCAAAAATTCCATAAGGGTCAATCGTGTAATTATACACGCTTGTAGCAGAAAAATATGCTAGCACCGTCAAACCAAAAATTGCCGTCTTTTTGAGAAATGCTTTCATCTAAAATTGAAAATAAATGAATTGACTTGAACTGGTATTCAAACTAATTAGGTATACCACTATTATCAGAACCGCTACTTCCGCAATACCCAACACTTTTTTGTTGATATTCTTTAAAAAAGTAAAATTGAGACGTTCATCCTTTCTAAAGATCCAATCCAAAAAGAGCAGGGAACCTACACTGTACAGACCATTTTTATAGATCGGTGGAAAATCCAGTTTGGTGAACATAAAATTCAGGTATTCCAAAGCGGATGCCAATGATTCGCTTCGGAAAAACACCCATGCCAAAACAACCAATAAAAAGGTAAGCAGTATTTCACCGAATTCCCTTAAGGTGGGAAACCAGGAGTTTTCCGCAACAATGGCATCGGTATATTTTCTATTTCGCCCCATAATATAACTGGGAACGAACAACAGTGCGTGTACCGCCCCCCAAACTACAAAGGTCCAATTGGCCCCGTGCCACAGTCCACTGATCAAAAATATTACAAATACATTATTAAGAGATTTCCATTTGCCCATGCGTGAACCCCCAAGCGGGATATAAAGATAATCCCTAAACCATGTGGACAGGGAAATATGCCATCTCCGCCAAAATTCACCCACATTTCTTGAAAAGTAGGGAAACTTGAAATTGGACATTAATTCTATACCGAACAATTTGGAAACCCCAATGGCGATATCAGAATATCCACTGAAATCACAATAGATCTGAATGGCAAAATAGACGGCTCCCAACCAGAGGACTCCACCACCAAAGTCATGGTAGTTGCCAAAGATATCGTCTACCTTAAGGGCCAAAACATCGGCAATTACAACCTTTTTCACCAAGCCCCATAAAATAAGCCGTAATCCCTGCATCCCCTTTTCATAGGAAAAGTTCCTTCTTCCCAATATTTGTGGCAGCAGATTGGAAGCACGCTCTATGGGCCCCGCTACCAACTGGGGAAAGAAGGAAACGAAGGCCGCAAAGGAAATAAAGTCTTTGGTTGGCACCAGTTTCTTTCGATATACATCAATGGTATAGGACATGGTTTGAAAGGTATAAAAGGAAATCCCTACGGGAAGTATGATGTTCAACGACCATGTATTCTGTGTGAGATATCCTAGATTATCCAATACCTGGATCCATGAATCCACAAAGAAATTGAAGTATTTAAAGAATGCCAACAGACCAATATTAAAGGCCAGACTTATTCCCAATAATACTTTTCTTTGGGATGCTTTAACGGTTCCGTGAATTTGTAGGCCTACTACATAGTCCACTAGTGTGGATATGAAAATAAGGGACAGAAACCTATAGTCCCACCATCCATAGAAGCTATAGGACGCTAATAACAGTAAGATATTCTGATGCTTGGTTTTGGTGTTGAAAACGAACCAATAGAGCCCGAAGACAACAATCAGAAAAACCAAAAACTCAAAAGAATTGAATAGCAAGCCCTTGTTTTAGGGCATAAAAATAGGATAAAATATGATGCTACTATCCAAACTGATCTTTTACCTAACAAAAAGGCCCATCCTTAAAAAGGATGGGCCTTACAATAAAATATATTCCTTTAAATGACCCCTTGGGCCAACATGGCATCCGCCACTTTTACGAAACCGGCGATGTTGGCACCTTTTACGTAGTTACAATAGCCATTTTCCTCCATACCGTACTCGATACAGGAATCGTGGATATCTGACATGATACCTTTTAAGCGTTCATCGACCTCCTCTCGGGTCCAACTTATGCGCAAGGAGTTTTGAGACATCTCAAGCCCTGAGGTTGCAACGCCACCTGCATTGGAAGCCTTTCCGGGGGCAAAAAGGATTTTTGCGTTGTGAAAGGCATGTACGGCATCTGCGGTACATGGCATATTGGCCCCTTCGGCAACACAGATACATCCGTTGTCCAATAGTTTCTTGGCATCCTTTTCATTCAACTCGTTCTGGGTGGCGCATGGCAAGGCAATATCGCATTTCACGTCCCATGGAGTCTTACCATCTCTATATTCTGCGTTGGGATATTCCTTAACATATTCAGAAATACGTGCACGCTTATTGTTTTTTAGGTCCATAACGAATTTCAGCTTTTCTGTATCGATACCATCGGCATCATAGATATAGCCACCGGAATCTGAAAGCGTGACGACCTTACCACCTAGTTGGATTACTTTTTCAGCGGCATATTGTGCTACATTACCTGATCCAGAAATTACGACGGTTTTACCGTCAAGGTTCTCATTCTTGGTTTTCAACATATTTTCGGCAAAGTAAACGGTACCATATCCGGTAGCCTCTGGACGGATTTTGGAACCGCCCCAGGAAAGACCCTTACCGGTCAAAACCCCGGTAAACTCATTTCGGATTTTTTTGTACATCCCGAACAAGTACCCAATTTCCCGAGCACCAACACCTATATCGCCCGCGGGCACATCTGTATTGGGACCTATGTGCCTATTGAGTTCCAACATAAAGGCATGGCAGAAACGCATTACCTCATCGTCTGACTTCCCTTTGGGGTCAAAATCCGACCCTCCTTTACCACCTCCCATGGGAAGGGTGGTCAAACTATTTTTGAAAACTTGCTCAAAAGCCAAAAATTTAAGAATACTTGCGTTTACCGTTGGATGAAAGCGCAAACCGCCTTTGTAGGGTCCAATGGCAGAATTCATTTGTATGCGATATCCACGGTTTACATGGATTTCGCCCGCATCATCGACCCAAGCGACCCTAAAGGAAACCAGTCTCTCCGGTTCCACCATTCTTAAGAGGATATTCTTACCGTTATATATATCATTATCGGCAATATAAGGTATTACCGTATCCGCCACTTCTTGAACGGCTTGAATGAATTCTGGTTCATGTCCATTACGGGACTTCACCTCATCCATAAATGCATCTATTTTTGCTTTCATTGAGCTCATTAACGTCGATTTAAATTATTGAATTCAAAATATATCGGCAAAATTATGCTATTATTATAATTATATACCTAAATATTTCATAATACATTAAAAATTATGGTTTTAGCGACAAACATTTGATATCCCTGAAAAATAAATAGGGTTTCCTGTTAAACACTACATTAAATGAGCCATTATTCCATGGCTTGCGATAAATCCTCAATAAGGTCGTCAACATCTTCAATTCCCACACTCAAACGTATCAATGCATCTACAATACCGATCTTTTCCCGCTCTTCTCTTGGGATACTGGCATGGGTCATGCTCGCAGGGTGTCCGGCAAGACTTTCAACACCGCCCAGCGATTCCGCTAACGTAAACAGTTTTAAGCGCTCCACAATTTTAATGGCATCGCTATATTGGTTCCCCTTGGGCACAAAGGAAATCATTCCTCCAAATTGGGTCATCTGCTTCCCTGCAATTTCATGATTGGGATGGTCCTCAAACCCTGGCCAATAGACTTTTTCCACCTTGGGGTGCTTTCGTAGAAAATTTGCAATGGCTTTCCCGTTCTCACAATGCCTCTGCATACGCACGTGTAAAGTCTTGATTCCCCGTAGCACGAGAAAACTATCCATGGGACCGCTTACGGCACCGCTGGCATTTTGAATAAAATATAGTCTTTTGGCCAATTCTTTGTCCTTTACCACCAAAGCCCCTAAAATCACATCGCTGTGCCCTCCCAGATACTTAGTGGCGGAATGCATGACAATATGGGCGCCAAGGTCCAAAGGCTTTTGTAAATACGGCGTGGCAAAGGTGTTGTCCACCGCCAAAATAAGCTCGTTTCGTTCTGCCAATTGGGAAACTGCCTCAATGTCCACAATGTTCATCATGGGGTTGGTTGGTGTTTCCAACCAAATCAATCTTGTCCTTTCAGTGATGCGGTCCTTGATATTGGAAACATGCTCCGTTCCTACAAAGTGAAAAACGATACCATAGTTTTCAAAAACCCTTTTGAACAATCTATAGCTACCTCCATAAAGGTCACTTGTTGAAATTACCTCATCCCCAGGATTTAATAATTTTAACACCGCGTCTATTGCGGCCAGTCCACTGGCAAAGGCTAGGCCAAAATTTCCGTTTTCAATACTGGCCAAAGCGTTCTCCAGTGCCGTCCTAGTGGGGTTGGCGCTTCTGGAATATTCATATCCTTTGTGATTGCCGGGCGAACTTTGGGCAAACGTCGTTGTTTGATAAATAGGGGGCATCACAGCACCATAGGCCTTATCGGGTTCTTGACCTCCATGAATTACCTTACTGTTAAATCTCATTTTATTGGCAGCCATTCTTATAATTATTCCTACAAATGTATCGTTATCTTTTGGGGATTACAACGAAGCCTTACATTTGTCCAATCTTGACAAAAAACCATGAAATATACATTTTCAATTCTTCTATTAACACTTATTTTTATTGGATGCAGAGAAGATAAGAATCTGATCTTTGAGACTTCAGTTTTTGACAACGAGCTCTGTAGCAATTGTGCGACGGTTACAATTTCCGTACCCAAGGCCATGGGAAACAAGAAGTTGGACGAGGTAATCAATAATACTTTGAGGGAAGAGGTTATATTCATCCTAAAGTATGACGATGAAGTGAATGCCAACTCCATCGATTCCGCCATACAATCGTTCCAGAACGAATATACCAAATTAAGAGAGAAATTTCCGGAGGAATCCACCCTATGGGAAGCCTCGATAAACGGAGCGGTAACCTATGAAAATGACAGGATATTGACCATTCGACTGGACTATTATCTCTTTACGGGCGGTGCCCATGGATATGGCAGTACCCGCTTTTTGAACTTTGATAAAACAAAAGCCGCCGAACTTGGCAATGAAGAACTGTTTAAGGATATAGTGGATTTTCAAGGTTTTGCCGAAGCGAAATTTAGGGAACAAGAAAATATTCCTACGTCCCAAGCCATTAACAGTACGGGATTCATGTTCGAGGACGATGTATTTTACCTCCCCGAGAATATAGGTTTTACCAACGAAGGACTACAGTTATTCTACGAACAATATGAAGTAGCGTCCTATGCGGATGGCCCCATAATTTTGAACTTGCCCTTTGAGGAGATCCAACAATACCTTATACCACAAACTTTTTAGGAATCTTACTTCAAGAGTCTTTTTTGGGTCATGATGGTTGCCATATGCAACCCTTCGTGAAAAAGATTAAAATTGATGGCATCCCCAAGAGTTTCCAAATGAAAACCGGCACTAGTCGTATAGGGCTTATACTCCTTAAAGAGTCCTTCCTCCAAATCCTGTTTGGTCCATTCAATGGAGGAAATCAAAAAATCTGCGACCATCTTAATTTCCTCGTCCGTGGCAGTCCCATCTGGAGTGGTACCTTTCATGAATTTTTCAACCAGTTCTTCTGGAACCCTCATCTGAAGTGCACTGAACTTATACACCAATATTTGTTGGGTAACCACTACATGGGCAATATTCCACCAGATATTATTTCTAAAACCATCGGGTATTTTCAACAAATCCTTTTTGGGGGTTTGGGTCAATACTTGGTGCAAATGTCTCCTGTTTTGCAAGGTAAGGGCTAACTGACTATTCAAATCGATGCTATTTTAATGATACCTAAAAATAGTACAATTAAATAGATTTGGGTTTCTTTGTACCACAATTTGATATGTCATGAGCAAAAAAGTATACCACCTGAGCACATGTAATACCTGCCAAAGAATTCTAAAGGATCTTGAACCCTTGGACGGGTTTGTACTTCAGGACATAAAGTCCGAACCTATTACCAAAGATCAATTGGAAGAAATGTATTCCCTATCCCATAGTTACGAAGCACTGTTCAGTAAGAGGGCCATGCTCTTTAGGCAAAGGGGATTACATGAAAAAGAGCTTGGGGAAACGGATTATAAGAACCTGATTCTTGACCATTATACTTTTCTAAAAAGACCTGTTATCGTGGTGGACAATGAAATTTTCATTGGCAACAGTAAAAAGACCATAGAAACGGCCAAAGACGCCATTCATTCGTGAATAGAAGGACCCTTGCCATACTGGCCGCCCTAGGAGCCACGACTATATACGCCCTCAACCATACCATTGCCAAAGGCGTTATGCCACATTATGTGCAACCTTTTGGTTTCATAATGCTCAGGGTAACCGGTGCTGCAGTACTATTCTGGATTTTCTCCTTGTTTGGACCAAAGCAAAAAATAGCAAAACGGGATTGGGGCCGACTTTTTGTCTGTTCGTTTTTTGGTATGGTCATCAATATGCTGGCCTTTTTCAAGGGCCTTCAGTTGTCAACACCCATCAATAGTTCCGTTTTGGTAACCGTTACGCCCATTATCGTAGTAATACTGTCCGCCCTATTGATCAAAGAGAAAATAACATGGCAAAAAGCCATGGGGATTCTTATGGGTTTTGTGGGAGCCCTACTATTGATTTTGATGGGAGCGGAGGTACGTATGGATGCTCCCAATATTCCATTGGGAAATATCCTTTTAATTGTAAATGCCACTGCCTACGGTACATACCTCATTCTTGTTAAAAAACTAATTGAAAAATACCATCCACTTACCTTGATGAAATGGCTTTTCACCATTGGCGTCATAATAAATTTGCCTATAACCTTGAGTGAGGTGCAGGCCATACAATGGTCTATGATACCCCCACAAGCATACGCCTCCATTGCCTTTGTAATCATAGGCACTACGTTTCTCACCTATTTGTTCAACGTTTTCGCCTTAACCCAGTTAAAAGCTTCCTCAGTAAGTGCTTTTACATATCTTCAACCCCTTATTGGAATTCTTTTCGCCTTGGGAACGGGAAAGGATAGCTTGAGTATTATAAAAATAGTGGCCGCATTCCTAGTACTGGCAGGGGTGTACCTGGCAAATAGAAAACCAGTTAGGGCAAAGTTCTTGGATTAAAAAATCCACCTATAATATGGAGAATTTACATTGCTCCAAGTGCTGTTGCATAAGGTCCGCCGCTTTATTGGCATCCCTGTTGTGAATCGCCGAAACAATGTCCAAATGCTCCTGTAATATTTCAATTAGGGGCCTAGTAAACCCCAAAAGCTCTAAAGAAGGCCAAAATTTAGATTGCATGAATAGCTTTATCAACAGGTCGTTACCGCAGTTATGGACAATAAGTTCATGGAAAATGCGGTAAATTTTCTGAAAGACGTACGCATTTTGCGGACCCTTTTCAAAAGGCACCATCAAGTTTCTTAAATCGTCTATTCTTGCCTGGGGAGCACTTTTAGTAAAAAGATCTATAGCTTTTGTTTCCAAGGCAATCCTACAATCCAAAATATCGATGATTTCCTTGGTCCCTACTTCCCTTACCATGATTTCCTTATTGGAATTTAAGGTTACCAAAGTCTCCATACGGAGTTTTTTCACGGCCAAGTTCAAACAATCTACATTGGTATCAAGGAGTTGGGAAAGTTTGGTCTGACTAATAGGTGTGCCGGGTAGTATCGCTTTGGTAATAACTAGTTTGCGGAATTTTGAATAAACCGTTTCGGAACACTCCTCTGCTTGATCTATCATAAGATAAATTTAATAAATTAAATCTTACAAGAACAAACTCCAATCCCGGGGGAAGAATGTTGCTAAATTCTTACTTTTAAAACTACAGGTTTTTGGGCACTTTCGAAAATTTACGGGTATCTTCCTTTGTCAATACCTTAAATCCTTCTCCCTTTTCCACACTTTTGAAGGTATTTAAAAATTGGTCCGAAAGTCCGGTAAGCGTACGGGTTTTTAGATCCATCCAAGCGCCCATCATTTCACAATGGGCAAAATTCTCCCCTTTATGGTTATAAAAATTATGATGAAATTCAAAAAATTTGGCATCCTCGCTCATCCCCATAATTTCCATGGAAACTTTGATAGGCTTCCCAGGAAAGGCTTCCTTGAAATAATAGATATGCTCATAAAAGACTACTGGGCCAATTTCATGCACGGCCAAGGTCCTTTGGTCAAAGCCAATTTCCATTAAAAAGGCCATACGGGTATGGCTCATATAATTTAGGTAGGCCGAGTTTGCCAAATGTCTATTGGCATCCACATCGCTCCATCTAATTTCAAAATCTTTTAAGTACATTCCCATCCATTTTTTGCTATGCGCGCATAATACTTCATAAAAATACCATAGTTTTGGGTAAACGATAAAGAACCGTGCCGTTTTTTTAATTAAATTTTCAAATCAACAAAAAATATCATGAGAACAAAAGCTCCATTTATAGAAAAACTCTCCTTACCGGTTATCGCCGCACCCATGTTCCTTATTTCGGGGCCAAAACTGGTGATAGCATGTTGCAAAAATGGCATCGTAGGTACATTTCCCGCATTGAACCAACGTACCAGCGAGGGCTTTGAGGAGTGGCTGGTCGAAATTAAAACAGCTCTGAAGGAATATGAAGCGGAAACGGGAAAAAAAGCAGCACCTTTTGGGGTCAACCTTATCGTACATCAAACCAATCCCAGGTTGGAGGCCGATTTGAAATTGTGCATCAAACACCAAGTGCCCTTGATCATTACCTCATTGGGGGCGGTTTCCCAAGTAGTGGACGCCATTCACAGTTATGGCGGGTTGGTTTTCCACGATGTCATTAAAAAAAGACATGCCGAAAAAGCTGCAGAGGCCGGGGTGGATGGCCTGATATTGGTGGCTGCTGGAGCAGGAGGCCACGCAGGAACCATAAATCCAATGACCCTGGTCTCGGAAATAAAAAAGTTTTATACCAAAACCATCCTTCTATCGGGTTGCATAAGTACAGGAAGGGACATTGCCTCCGCTTTGCAAATGGGCGCTGATTTGGCCTACATGGGTACACGGTTCATCAATACCGAAGAGAGCAAAGCCACTCCCGAATACCGAGAAATGATAATTAAGGCCGGGGCAAGCGATGTGGTCTATACAGCGGCCATATCTGGGGTGCATGCCAACTTTTTAGGAGCAAGCTTAAAGGCTGCGGGAATAACCGATGAGGATTTAAAAAAAGATACAAAAATAGATTTTGGAAAGGAATTGGATACCGAGGCCAAGGCCTGGAAAACCATTTGGTCCGCCGGGCAAGGAGTAGCAACCATTGAGGATACACTTCCCGTTTCAAACCTGGTTGCCAACCTTAAATTAGAATTCAAAAAGGCCATCGAGGAACAGATCAAAGTGCTTGAAATCTATCCGAAGTAATCAATATGCCCCTCATTACTTCCAATTACAATCCTCCCTTACTGTTCAGGCACGGTCATTTTTCGACCATTTATAACGGATTGATCCGGAAAGTAGAGGGTCTGCACCAGGTTAGGGAAAGAATCCGACTTTCAGATGGTGATTTTTTGGATTTGGATTGGAGTTACGCCACCAAACCTTCAAAAAAGGTATGTATCATCATTCACGGACTTGAAGGGG
Source organism: Maribacter sp. 4G9 (assembly GCF_002742265.1). Classification (GTDB taxonomy): domain Bacteria; phylum Bacteroidota; class Bacteroidia; order Flavobacteriales; family Flavobacteriaceae; genus Maribacter. The sequence goes on along the minus strand of NZ_MDGL01000042.1, from coordinate 12,498 downwards.
ACGCACAACGCGCCTATGTTCAAGGTGCGGCCAAAATTTTAAGTACTAATTCCTTTGATGTATGTGCCATAAATCTCAGGGGATGCAGCGGCGTACCCAATGCAATGTATCGTTCCTATCATTCCGGGGCTACGGAAGACCTAGTGGATGTTATCGATCACTTGCTGGAGATGGATAGACATAGTCAAATCTATCTTTATGGATTTAGTTTGGGCGGAAACCTGTTGTTGAAATATTTAGGGGAAAATGAGTTGATTCACTCAGCAATCGTTGCAGCAGCGGCCATTTCCGTACCATGCCAGCTGGCGGATTCCTTGGGCCAATTATTACAGTTTAAAAATATCCTGTATGCAAATCGGTTCAAGGGAAACCTCATTGAAAAACTAAAAATAAAAAAGGAATTTTTTCCCGATAAAATCGCAAAGCAAGACATCAAAAAAGTTAAGACCTTAAAGGACTTTGACGACATTTATACCAGCAAGGCCCATGGGTTTGCCAATGCCATGGACTATTATGCCAAAAGCAGCTGTCTTCAATTTTTACCTTCCATTGCTGTTCCCTGCCTCATCGTAAATGCAGCAAACGATTCCTTTCTAGGCGAAGCCTGTTATCCTGTAAAGGAAGCCGAAGAAAATAAAAACCTCCACCTGGAAATTCCAAAATATGGAGGGCATGTTGGCTTTCATGGCCCTAGGAATACTACCTATACGGAATTACGGTCCTTAGAATTTTTTAGGACTTTTGAAGGATAGGGAGACCTATAAAAATCAGCCCCAACAAATAAAATTTCATATCTTAGTCCTTCCAAAATTAATTAAGATTAAAATCATAAAAGAAATGCGAAAATTACTCACCGTATTGGCCCTTGGCGCTATGGTCATGAGCTGTGGCGAAAAAAAAGAAGAAAAAAAGGACGGGTTTGAAATGAACCGTTCCAAGAAAGAGGAAGTTAAGGCTACGGAGACCACCGGCGGTGTTCCTGTGGATATGGACAACAAAGGTGTAGGCCCAATCAAGAATGTAACGTTTGGGGATGAAATTGATGCGGATTTGGCGGCCACCGGGGAAGAAAAATTCCAAGCTATTTGTACAGCTTGCCATATGGCGGAACAGCGTATGATCGGACCTGCCTTAAAAGGGGTGTATGAAAGAAGGAGTCCGGAGTGGGTCATGAACATGATATTAAATCCTGATGGAATGCTTAAGGAAGACCCCATTGCCAAGGCCTTGTTGAAGGAATATAATAATGCCATTATGCTTAATCAAAACCTTTCAGAGGAAGATGCAAGAGCCGTTGCAGAGTATCTGCGTACGCTATAGAAAATTTATTGAATAAAAATTTTGATGCCCTTTCTACTATTTGGAAAGGGCTTTTTTATGCATTGTACTGTCTCGCTCTGCAATCAATGCATCCAAGACCCGTCTTACTTTTTCACTGTTCCAGTCCGAAGCTCCCTTTTGCTTGATGATGATTTTTCCGGCCGCATCTATAATATAATTCGTGGGGATTGTGTTTTCATAGAGCTCTTCAGGGGCTTCCATTTTTGGAATGACCGCTGGAACGGCAAAATTTTTCTTTTCCAGGAACTTCCTTATTTTTTTTGGGTCTTCATTGGATATCATCACAAAATTTATTTTGTCCCCATAATCCTGATACAAGGCTTCTATACTGGGAAGTTCTGCGATGCACGGCGGGCACCAAGTGGCCCAATAACTTATAAAGGTGATATCCCCGTCACCCACTTTGACCTTGACCGATTCCCCATCCAAGTTTTCAAGTTTATAGATAAAGGGCTCTAATTGTATTTGTTCCTTTGCTGATACTGCACCTGGTGAAAACAGTTCCACTTTTACCTTGTTGACCAAAACCATGATAGGGGTTCTGGTCTGGGGTATTAGCAACAACACAATGAACACAACAAAAAGAACATCACTGATTTTAAATTTTGATATTTTCACTTTCTTGCTATTTTATTCACGTCAAACCCTTAAATAGACGTATTGGATACATTGAAATTACAATGGTAACAAAAATGCCTATTTTTAGAGTAATAACACAACTATGGGAGGCGGAGGGTTTTCATTGGATGCGGTAAAGGTAATAAGGGCCAATAGGGCGCTATTGAAAAAGCGGCGCACCTTTAGGGATATACGTGCGGAATATGAGGACCTGACTAGTACAACCAAATTGAAGTTTAAGGAACTTACCCCATTTCAACAGCAGATAATAAAGGATAGGATACGAAAACAGGCGAAAAAAGATAACATTCATAACCTTTGGGTGACAGTTCTGAGCGTCATTCTAATACTTTTCCTCCTTGGCTATCTATATGCCGAATACATGGCATAGAACACCTAAACCTTGTCTACAACAACTTTATAGGTTGGGTCTTCCATCACATTCACATCAATAATCTCGTCGGCATTTTTTAGCAATCGGATGCAGTCCCTGCTCAAATGTCTTAAGTGCACTTTTTTTCCAACCTTGGCATACCGTTCCGTGATTTTGTTCAGCGCCTCTATACCGGACATATCGGCCACCCTACTTTCCCTAAAATCGATAATGACCTCATCAGGATCATTGGGCACATCGAACTTTTCGGCAAAAAGCGTGGTAGAACCAAAGAAAAGGGGACCATAAATTTCATAGTGCTTTACCCCATTTTCATCCACATGTTTTCTGGCACGGATGCGTTTGGCGTTCTCCCAAGAATAGGCCAATGCAGAAATGACTACCCCTAATAGCACGGCTACGGCCAAATTGTGGGTGATTGCCGTAATCAAGGTAACGAGGACCATTACCACGACATCGGATTTGGGCATCTTGCCAAAGGTCTTAAAGCTGGCCCATTCAAACGTTCCAATGGCCACCATAAACATTAGCCCGACCAAGGCCGCCATGGGCAAACGTTCGATCAAACTGGAGCCGAACATGATAAAGACCAACAACATCACGGCCGCCGTAATTCCGGACAATCGGGCCCTAGCCCCGGCCGAGGTATTTATCAAACTCTGACCGATCATGGCACATCCACCCATACCCGAAAGGAAACCGGACAAAATATTGGCCGTTCCCTGGGCGACACATTCCTTATTTCCGCTACCGCGGGTCTCAGTAATCTCATCAATAATATTCAACGTCAACAAACTTTCTATAAGTCCGACTCCCGCAACGATGGCCGCATAGGGAATAATGATCTTGAATGTCTCTAACGTAAAGGGCAACTGGGGAATGGAAAGCGGTGGAAATCCTCCTTTGATACTCTCTCCTTCTGCCATGATATCGGCCACTTGCATGGTATCGATACCAAAACCTAATACGATAGCTGAAACTACCAATATGGCAACCAAGGAAGATGGAACGGCCTTGGTCAATTTGGGAAGGCCCCAAATTATCAGCATAGTCAAAAGCGTCAATCCCAACATAATGTACATAGGAGTTCCGCTCAGTAAATTGCCTGTAGCTTTATTATAAAAATTTGGGAACTGGGCCATGAATATGATGATGGCCAAGCCATTGACAAATCCGAACATTACCGGGTGCGGTACCAATCGGATAAATTTTCCCAATCTTAAAAGTCCGGCACCTATCTGCAACACCCCGGCCAGGATAACCGTAGCAAAGACATAATTCAAAATAGTTTCAGGTTCAATCCCAGGAAAGTTCCGTTTCAACTCCAAGATCAACCCTACAAAAATTACCGCAACGGCCCCTGTTGCCCCGGAAATCATTCCCGGTCGTCCTCCAAAAATTGAAGTCACCAAGGCCAGGACAAAAGCGGCATACAAACCGGTTAAGGGAGAAAATCCAGGAATCAAGGCAAAGGCAATAGCCTCTGGAACCAAGGCCAAGGCCACGGTTAACCCGGATAGGATTTCGGTTTTATAATCTACCTTTTGCTTAAAATCAAATAAATTCAAATACTTGCGCACGCCTCATTAATTTAAGGGCGCAAAAATAGTATTAATTCCACGAAGCGACCAGAAACCGCATGATTATTAACGATTTAGCAACTTACCAAGGCTTTAGGCCCAATAATCTCTCTCCCAGCGGCGATAATTTGGCGGTTTGGTATCTCGTTTGTTCCCAGTTTCTAGGATCCCCGGGAAATGCATAACCCTCTGGTGCCACCCTGTTTTTCCAAGAGTTTATCCTCCAATTTTTCAAGGCTTCGTTATCCTCTTCGGCAGGCATCATGGAAATATATTGGGCTATACGTACTTTATCCCCTGATTTATTGGGCCGAATCCCGTGCGGCTCGGTACTATTAAAAATCAGCAAGTCACCTGCTTCCATTTTCACCTTCACAATTTTATCCTCCAAATGGGAAATATCGGGTTGAAAACGATCTCGGTCTTCGGGTTGGGTCAGTTTCCAAGTATCATAATTTCGGTACAACCAAGGAATACACTGAAAGCCACCCATATTTTCATCGGTTTGATCGGCAAGTGCCAAAACACCCTGTACATTTTGCGGTTTGGTTTCCGGGTCGTAATCCCAATGGATGAACCCTTTTTTGTTTTCGCCCTCGCGCTGCGGAAAATTTAGGTTGGCACGATCAATGGTCACCCATAGTCTTTCCGTTCCCCAAACATCCACAAAGGCATCGTAGACCCTTTGGGTCTGACGATTGTCCCAAAGGTATTGGTGGTTATAGACTTCTACCATACCGGTACCGGTAAGTTCCTTCATTTTCATCTCGGCCCGTGGCGGGGCATACCAGGTACTTTTGTCATTGGGATCCTTTTCATCAAATTCCCAAAGGAATCCGGCGGTCTTTTTGGCCTGTTCTTTTGTTATGGCATTCTTGATGACGATGTATCCGTTATGCTTCCAAAACTCCCAATCGGACTCGGAAAGCACTCGAAGCGGTTCTCCATTAGACCGGTCGTTAAGCTTTTGCTTACTGCTCGTGGCGGTGGACGGATTGCCGGGAATATCCTGATGGGCCATATTCCCCATTGCTACTTTTTCTTTGGATTCTTGCATGTTGTATCGTATTTATGTTTGTCTGAATCTTTAGGTAAAACTAGTATGAAAGAATGCTCACGGCTACCGTAATATTAATCTATATTTGAACTATATTACCATTTTTATATGTTCACATCTATTTAAGTGTCAATTTAGTTATATTCGGAATAGAAATTCATTTTGATGAAAGTACAACTGGAAACCATTTCGCCCGATTCTAAAAGTCCGTTCAGGTTATTGCACGACCCTAAACTGAGCCACCTATTTTATTGGCATTTTCATCCGGAACTGGAACTGGTCTATATAGAAGGTGCCGATGCCAAACGGCATGTGGGCGATCATATATCCAATTTTGAGGGCAGCGACCTTGTGCTCATAGGCTCCAACATTCCCCATTTGAATTTTGACCATGGTGTCACAACATCGTACCGCAAGGAGGTGCTGCATATAAAACCCGGTTTTAAGGATCATGTATTACGGGATTATCCGGAACTGAAGCAATTGGACCGCCTTTTGGATCTATCCAAATATGGGGTTGCCTTTTATGGTAAGACCAAGGAAGAAGTGGGTGCGCTATTGAAGCAATTGTATCAATTGGAACCTTTTGAGTTCTTTATATCCGTATTGAACATTCTAAAACGCCTCTCCCAAAGCAAGGAGTTTCAACTGTTACATAAAACACCTTATGTTAACAAGCTAAAAAACAAGGAACAAAAGCGTATGCGAAAGATATATGCACATATTGACGAGCGCTATCAGGAAAAAATAACCTTGGATGAAATGGCCGACCTCTGCGGGCTGACCAAACCAGCCTTTTGTCGTTATTTTAAAAAGACCACGGGCAGCACCTTTGTTTCCTTTTTAAACCAGTACCGTATCAGTCAGGCCAAACGCCTATTGCTCATGGGAAAGAATGTGGGCGAAGCGTGTTTTGAGTGCGGATTTGAAAGTCTTTCCTATTTTAACCGAAGTTTTAAAAAGATAACGGGCGAGAATCCATCGGTCTTTAAAAAGGGATATGTGACCGAATAACTACATTGTTTAAGTTGGCATATATTACCTATAGACTATCCAACGGACTTTTTATCTTGGAGATACTTCTTGGGGTCACTTTGGTGTACAGTTGGGTGGTCTTTATGGAATTGTGACCTAACAATTCTTGGATAAACCGCATGTCCGCCCCACTTTCCAATAGATGTGTGGCATAGCTATGCCTAAGGCCGTGTATGCCAATGGTCTTTTTTATGCCCGCTTTCCTTAGCGCATTTTTAAATACCTGTTGCAGGCTACTTTTTGCATAGGGGCCGCCGTACTGTCCTTCAAAAAGAAATAATTTGGGCTTGTAGGTGATATAATACTCCCTAAGTTTTGGCAGGATAGATTCCGGTAAGGGCACATAGCGGTCCTTTTTGCCCTTTGCGACGGAAACGCGCACCATCATACGTTTACTGTCCACATCCTCCAGTTTGAGGTTGACCACCTCTGAGACCCGTAACCCCATACCGTAGCAAAGTTGTAGTGCTATATTGTGCTTTAAGTTGATGGTAACGCGCAATATTTTTTTCACCTCTGTTCTACTTAGGAGCTTTGGCAGGGTAGTTGGTTTTTTTGGCCTAGGAATATCAAAGAACATTTTTGGCCTGTGGAGTACCTGCTCAAAGAAAAACTTAATGGCATTGATTTTACCGTTCATCTTACGCTCTGCCATTTTCTCCACGTTTACGCAGTACAGAAAGTAATCCTTGAGCCTTTTGGGCGATAGGTCCTGTACGGGATAATCATCCAATAGATGGAGTAAGTGCGCAAACTCAGCAAGGTACACCCGTATGGTGTTAGGGCTGTAGGCCTTTAATTTTAATTGCCGGTGCATGTTCACATAGGCCTTTTGGTTTACGACGTGGATCGATGGTACCTTGAGATTGACAGTATTTTTTTCCTTTATGCCAATTTCCCGCCTTACGGATGGCAGGTCTGGGAGGTACCACGATCGTTTTGTGGCACTCCACTTGGCGGAGGGGAACCTTTGCCTTAACCCCTCAATGAGCTTTGCGTCATACTTGAATTTTATCAGGATGACGTTTTTGTTCCTATGTTCCGTAGGTTCCCACTTATATTCAGACCATTCCATATACGTGCATTTTATATATCAACACTTTCAAAAGTACGCAATTGATATATAAAATGCCTGACCCCTAAAAATTATTTATCCCTTTGTATATAGTGGATTGGCAATAAATGGTATCTTGTAAAAAAATAGCATAAATACAGAGATATTTATGTGTTGTACCCAATTTGACGAGCTACGTACGAAAACAAAAATGGAATTATACGAAAGGATTATTGAAATTGTTGATGCGAATCTGATTTATTGTCTGATTCCAATAATTCTGATATTAATGCTTGTCAATCTGATTTTTAAAAACCGATTTGAAACGAAAAAAGCTCTGAATTTAATTCGTTGGACAATAATTGCATATACTTTAATTACATTCATTGTTTATCTGATTGGAATGGTAACAGCGGAAAACCCAAATGAATACGCTTTTATTAATCGAGCAACTGGACCTTATGCTTGGGCATATTGGCTAATGTTTTTAGGTGCTTTAATTTTACCCTTGACTCTATTTATTGAAAAATTAGCATCGAAATTTTGGTACGTTCTTTTAGTAGCGTTTGGAATGAAAAGCGGAATGTATCTTGAACGATTTGTAATAATTATAACAAGTTTTCATCGAGACTACGGAACTGAAAGTTGGAACACAGGACTAATGGAATCAGCGTCTTATGGAATTGGAATATTCTTTTTACAAGGTTTAGTAATTGTGATGCTGACATTGGGAATATTTGAAATTATGAAAAGAAAAAAAACTGGGTACAACAAAGTATAACCGCAATTACGGCGGATTCGACTACGTCCGAATCCACTCGGAATTGCTAAAGTCTGTGCTAAACCGAAAATTAACGCATATTAACCCGTAACTGACGGTTATACGAGACCGTTGTAAGCAAGCTGAAAAAAGAGCCAACCGCACAAAACAAAGAGTGCTAACGCACACATTGTTTTTTTGCCAACGCTCGGAATAACATTAAATTTGAGAAAAAACATAAAATATATATGAGCTTATTTCAGAACTCTGTTCTAAACAAATATTTAAAAGGATTGGAGTCCGAAAAAGTTAATGAAGCCTACGAGCGATTTACAAGCCATTTCCATAATCCAACCATCCAAGAAAACATACGAAATTCCAAAGAGGAACAATATCAAGGCGAATTCTTGATTGACCTTTTCGTAAATGTTTTGGGCTACGTCAAAAACCCAACGCCTGAATTTAATCTGACAACGGAATTAAAAAATATAAAAGGCTCAAAAAAGACAGATGGAGCAATTCTAAAAGGAGAAAAAGCACTTGCAGTAATTGAACTGAAAGGAACAAACACAACCGATTTAAGCAAAGTAGAAACCCAAGCATTTGGATATAAAAACAACCAACCAGGTTGTAATTATGTTATTACTTCCAACTTTGAAAAGTTGCGTTTTTACATTGACAATGCAGTTGACTTTGAGGAATTTAATTTATTTCAACTTACAAAAGAACGTTTTGACATTCTGTGGCTTTGTCTTTCATCAGAATATCTTTTAAAAGACATTCCAAAAAAGATTAAGGATGAATCCTTAACGCAAGAAGAGAATGTCACTAAAAAACTTTACAAAGATTACGCTTCTTTTAGAAACGAGATTTTTGATGCTATCCAAAAAGAAAATCCCGAATACGACAAACTAACGCTATTCAAGAAAACACAAAAACTTCTCGACCGTTTTCTATTTATCTTTTTTGCGGAAGATAGATTGTTATTGCCACCAAACTCAATTCGTTCCATCGTAAATCAATGGACTGATTTGCGAGATAAATATGACGAGTATTTTCCTTTATACGACCGATTTAAAAAGTATTTCGGTTATATGAACACAGGACACAAAGGACAGCAACACGATATTTTCGCCTATAATGGTGGACTTTTTGCACCAGACGAAATTTTAGACAATATCAAAATCAATGACGACTTACTTTACAAACACACGCTTAATTTAAGTAACTATGATTTTGAAAGTGAAGTAAGCGTAAATATTCTCGGACACATCTTTGAACATTCGTTAAACGACATTGACGAAATCCAAGCAGAAATTCAAGGCGTTGCATCTGAACAAAGCAAGACCAAACGTAAAAAAGACGGAGTTTTTTATACGCCAAAATACATTACCAAATACATTGTAGATAACACAGTTGGTAAACTTTGTGAGGAAAAGAAAACCGAACTTGACATACAAGAAGCCGAATACGAAAAAGAACGTAAAGGACGTCAAAAAACAACCTTAAAAAAGCTATCTCAAAAGTTAGACGATTACAGAAAATGGTTATTGCAAATTACGATTTGTGACCCAGCTTGTGGAAGTGGTGCTTTTTTAAATCAAGCATTAGAATTTCTAATAGCGGAACACCAATATATTGATGAATTACAAGCCAAACTATTTGGAGATGCAATGGTATTGAGCGAAGTGGAAAACGCCATTTTAGAGAACAACATTTATGGAGTTGACATCAACGAAGAAAGCGTTGAAATAGCTAAACTTTCGCTTTGGTTGAGAACTGCACAAAAAGGTAGAAAACTAACGTCTTTAAACAACAATATTAAGTGTGGTAACAGTTTAATAGACGACCCAACTGTTGCAGGAGACAAAGCTTTTAATTGGCAAAATGAGTTTCCAGAAGTATTCTCAAAAGGTGGATTTGATGTGGTAATCGGAAATCCGCCATATGTTTTCACAAGAACAGGAGAGTTTATGGAAGAATCTAAAAATTATATTTTAGATTATGTTCTTGAAAACTCAATATCAACAACATCTAAAGGTTTAAATATTCAAAAAGGTAAAATAAATCTGTTTGCCATCTTTATTATAAAGTCAATAGAAATACTCAATAAAAACGGTTATCAGAGTTTTATCATTCCTAACAATATTTTACGAGCTACGCCTTATGAAGCCATAAGAAAATACCTTCTTGAAAAATCCACTATTAACGAAATAGTAGATTTGGGCAAGGGAGTTTTTTCAGACGCAACTGTTTCTACAGTTATAATGTCACACTCTCATTTTACTAAAAATAGTAAAATCAATATTACCAAGAGCGTGATTGATTTATTCTCAAAAAATTGTGAATACTCGCAAGTTCCTCAATCATTTTTCTTAAAAAACGAACAATATGTATTAAATGTTCTTGTAAATGAAGAGGATATTGAAATAATTGAAAAGATAGAAAAAGTAGAAAGTAAACTTGGTGACTTTTTCAAATTCATTTCACCAGGCATTGATGGCGATAAAAACAAATATGTAACAAACTCTAAACTTAACGATAAATACAAACCTTTACTATACGGTAAATCTTTTACCAGATATAGAATTCGAGAAACCAATGATTATATATTATACGATAGAGAACTTTTAAATCGAGCACGAAAAGAAGAAATCTATTTAAGTAATAAAATAATAATACAAAGAATTAGTGGTGGTTTAATGCCACTAACAGGAACTATTGACAGAAATCAATATTACACTTTTAATTCAGTAAACAATTTAGTCCCAAAAAAAGAATATGAACAATATTTAAGCTTTTTTCTTGCCTTAATAAACTCGAAATTAATTAATTGGTACTACGCTATTAAATTCTCAAATCGTTCGAACTTAACTGTTAATATCTCAAAAACATTTCTTGAAATACTTCCTATTAAATTAAGTTCAGAGGAATTGATATTGAAAAAATTTAATACAATGGTTGATAACCTATTGGAACTTAATCAGAACTTTCAAAAAATATTAAGCGGTTCAATTTACTTAATAGAGTCCAAATTTGACAATATTGAAAATAACAGAAAAATAAATGCTTGGTATAAATTAGACTTTAAAGAATTCATATCTGAATTAAATAAAAATTCAGTTTCTCTTACAATTAGCGAAGAAGCAGAATGGATGCAATATTTTAATGAGCAGAAACAAAAAGCAGAGGAGTTGAAAACAGAAATAGATAAAACGGACAGAGAAATAGACCAAATGGTTTATGAATTGTACGGATTGACAGAAGAAGAAATAAACATTGTGGAAGAAGCCACCACATAAGCCATACACATTTGCAATTAGCTCAAGCCAACGCTACACCAAAAATTGCAAAAGAGTATGTCTCGCAAACGCTGAAAACCAAGCTGAACTGAAAAAAGCCAGCTTACAACAACGTATATAAAAAATAGCGGTTTAGTCGCTTAATCAATAGAAAATGAATAAATTAACAGTCAGTTATAATCCGAAAAGTTAGTGCGTAAAATCCGCTACTTTTCATATACAAGACCGATGATGTACAATTCACCTAAAGGTGAACCCAAGTCGCTACATTGTCGCCAAAGGCTCCAATTCCCGCCCCTTGGGAATTGTACATCATCGCAGGGCCATGCCAGTTTGCATAATCCGTAGGATGAGGGGCCATCAAACCTATCACCTTTAGGCGCCATCGAGGAAAACTGTACATATCAACGGCTATATGCAACCTGGCCACGTTCAACACGTATTTTAAATTTATCCCAACAAGTTGCGTAAATTTAAAACCCGTAACGTGGCTTCACATAGCCCTGCGTTGTAGCCAATTTGAGAAATGAGCAATAAAGGAAAAAGACATAACAAAAGGTGGCTGATTTCACGACTTAAAACTTCGGGAAGTAAAAGACGATATGTGAATGATGGTGACTACTCAGATACCCGAAACTCGAAAAAGAATAAGAACTGGGACGAATTGCCAACTTTTGAGGGAATGGGACAAAGTTTTAAATTCTTTAATAGTAAAATAAATTATGGACTACTCATTCGATTCTTGAGAGGTAAAAATGGTTCCAATTGGAATGATGTACAAAAAGAAGTTTCGGAAAGAATACCAAGTAACTTAAGCGAGTATAAGGATTGTTTGAAATGGTTTGTTGCCGATTTAATCGAAAAACGGGAAGACGGACTTTGGGATAAAAGAGAACAGAAATATTTACTACTTAATCCCAATGAACCATATGATTGGAATATCCATATCTCTAAAGAGTTTTATGTTGACCCTGACTCAAATGAATTAGTCAGAATTGCGGATTTTCCTTCCAATAGAAAAACCAAAGGAATGAGTAGTTATGAATTGCGGAAATTCAGAGAAACTGAAAAGAATTTGAAATTAAAAGAAAAGCAATTCAAAATATTGGAACAGGAAAAAGTTGAACGAGAAGTTGAAGAAATTTTAAAAAACAAAGAAGAATAAAAACTGGCTACAATCGAGTAGACGGGTCCGCCCCTAGTTAGGAACGGACTGCGCCTCTCACACCACCGTGCGTACGGGTCTCGTACACGGCGGTTCGTTATATCAGAACTTTACACTAAGGTAGTACGCTAGCATACTTTCGTAACCTCTTTTTCTTAGACGTTTTTCAGTAATAGTAGTCCTCAGTATAGG
>NZ_MDGL01000041.1 GCF_002742265.1 Maribacter sp. 4G9 | reverse complement strand
TACGGTTCCTGTTCGTCAGTACCGAGTTTTGTAGTCTCGCTTTCTTCAGGTGTAACCTCGCGGTTACCACCCTTGCGACTTACTAATGCTTCCAGACGTTACTCCAGCGCATAAGGGACTTACACCCTCTAAATAAATCCTTATATTGCTATAAGATAAAGATGCCCATACTGGGCACACACAATGGCTAAAACGTTCATATCCAGCAAAAGCTGGCTACGCCGTTTAGCCGCGACCGTTGGCATTAATATAACTGAACATGAGAAAAGTACTAAACTTCCTAATTATAATTTTAATTTTTGGATGCAACGAAAAGGTTGAATTGAATCAATCAGTCGCAACCGAATCTATTCTTGAACCTGATTTTACAATTACAGTTGATAAAAGTCATGATAAATTCAGTAGTTCTATCCCTCATCAAATCAAAGTTCCAAATGGAAGTGTAATTGAAGCATTTACGCTAGAAGCAACTGGTGGACAATTGAACATAAATTCAACATTAGAGGATTTTGAAAAAGTGGATATGGATAAAGTCCACACTTTAACCGGACCAATATATGTGGAAGATGCAGAAGTTGGGGATGTATTGGCAGTTGAATTATTGGATTTAGAACCTGGTGATTGGGGATGGACTGGTATGGGGCCAGAATTTGGATTTTTAGCAGGTGAAACAGAAGCGAAAGGATTTAAAACATATAAGCTAGATAAAGAAAATAATCTTGTCCATTTTTCTGATGACATAAGTATACCAATGAGACCATTCGCAGGAGTAATGGGTGTTGCGCCAAATACAGAAGAGATGCTGACAACTTTTCCGCCAAGAGCTAATGGAGGGAATATGGATGACCCAAATTTAGTTAAAGACGTAACTGTATATTTTCCTGTTTTCGTGAAAGGAGCATTATTCTCTATTGGAGATGCACACGCTGTTCAAGGCCTTGGAGAAGTTGTTGGAACAGCAGTAGAATGTGATATGCGTATACGTTTTAGATTAAGTGTTCTAAAAAACAAGAAAATAGCAGAACCCGAATATGAATCGAAAGATTATTATGCTACAACAGGCTTCGCAACGACTATAGATGAGGCAGCAAAAAAAGCTACTCGTTATATGGTAGAACATATTTCAGAGACATATGATATGCCACAAGAAGAGGCTTATATGCTTTGTTCACTTATTGGGGATTTAAAAATTGCCGAAGTTGTTGATTTACCAAATATGTTGGTGACTATGCATATTCCTAAAAATGTATTCAAAAAGTATAACAAAGAGCAATAAAGTCAAAACTTGATTATGAAACGTCTTATATTACTGCTAACCGTTATACTAACTCTAATATCATGCTCAACGGAAGATAAAATAGAAGATATCGTTGTAATTGGTGGAGGCTTGATGGGTAGCTCAACAGCATGGGAACTTTCGAAATATGGACAAAATATCTTGTTAATTGAACAGCAAGATTCAGTTTACACTTTTGGCTCTAGTCTCGGAGAAGCAAGAATTTCAAGAAGTTTAGGTCCAAAAGAAGACATTTTCTCATTTCTACAGCAAACCTCGGTAAAAGAAACTAAACATTTGATTGATTTTCTTAATAGAGGAGAGTTACAAGAATTGCACTCAATGCAAGACATTTACACTACTTCACCAGTTACTTACGTCTATTCTCAATCCCAATTAAAAGATGTTGAAAATTTGCTTGATGGACAATTAGATAGATATGAATATGCATCAAATAAAGAGGAAGCAGAAGAAAAATTTGGAATGAAAATTTCAGATACCACATTGGTTATTCGCGAATATAAAGAATACACTGGCACCCTTAATCCTAAAGTGTTAATCAAAAAACTACATCGAGGAATAAGGAAATCGGGAAATAGAATAAACTACAACCAAAAAGTTACCAGTTTAAAAAAAGAGGATGGAGTTTATAAAATAAAGATTAAAGATGCCAAAACAGGGACAAACAAAACCATATTGAGCAAAAAGGTAGTAGCCGCTGCTGGACCTTATAATGGTACTTTGGTAAAAGATGTAGCACCTTATTTTAGCGATTTGATAAATCCAAAGCGTTTATTTCTTTCATTTTTAAAAATAAAATCGGATAAATACAACATCCTTACAAGTGAACAAAAAAATAGACTACGGTCTTCTTATCCTGTTGCATATATTAATTCTGAAATATTCTATTCTATGATTGAAAAATATGATGAAAGTAATAGACCTATATTGAAAGTTGGTGGACATTTTTTGCGGACAGAAATTGAAGATTTGGATAGAGTTTGGAAAAAGGAATTGACAGAGCAGGAAATACTATGGAGTAAAATAAATACTGCGGATTATTTTGCTAAACTAGATTTGCCAATAAAATCTACTGATTTGGAATTTGCCAAGGGCTATTCTTGTGTTTATTCGTTAACAGAATCTGAAATACCTTATGTCAGTCAGGCAATAAACCATAGCATAGAAGTTGATTCTAGTTTTGTGCTTATTGGTGGAATGTCTGGCGTTGGTGCAAAAGGTTCACTTGCATATGGACTTATAGCAGCGGACTTCGTTTTAGGTAATGATAATAATTCATTGATGTATCAAAAAGCTAAATCAGCATTAGGTACACAAAGATTAATGAATGATATAGACAATATTGATAAATAAAATACTAATGCCAACAATGGCTCCTATGAAAAGCCCTAGTCCAGTTCTCTAAAGTTAGTATTTAATTTTCAATTACTTCATAATGATGGTTTTGGGGTGTTGAATCGTTGATAATTCCGATAGGATTATCAACCATTCAATACCATATAACTTGCTCGGCATCCTATATGTGATACACCGTTATCGGCGTT
>NZ_MDGL01000040.1 GCF_002742265.1 Maribacter sp. 4G9 | reverse complement strand
AAGAAACCCCATCAACAATTTATCAACAAGGCAAGAAACAAGTGGCATGATGGTACCAAAGGGACAAAAAGGGTTTTCAACAGATCGGGCAGGTTATGAGTCTCCCCCCGGACCCCCCTCTTTCAACATCATCATTAAACTTATTTTTAAAGATTTATTGTCCTAACAATGGGGGGAATTATACCATTCGAGTATTTTTCCCAGCAAACCATCAGATGCCGTTAACGCCAGCGTTGATGTGTTATCACATAGTATAGGAATGATTTTTGAATTGGAAAAAAATATGCCATTATCCTTCAATGAGTCAATACGAAAATCCGTACCACTTCAAGACTTTAAAAACACTGATGTATCAGCCCCTGAATTTATGGAGTTGTTTGAAAAAATGAAGTCAAACAATATTATTTTTGAGCCAACACTTTCAGCTTGGAGTATGAAATTACGTAATTCAAAGCCAAACAAAGATACAAAGTCTCAAAAGACGAATCCAACTAAACAGCTATCGAACGCCGCAGGCAAAATGGATTTGGTCGCGATGGACAGTTGGGCCAAAAGAATTACTAAAGCTGCTTATGACAACGGAGTTATGATAGCAGCAGGAACAGATTTTAATTCAAATATAAAGTGGGTACAGGATGAAATTATTCTGTTAAACGAATGTGGTTTGACAAATATTGAGTCGATAAAAGCTGCGACCTTGAACAATGCTAAGGCGATTGGAATTGAAAATACTCATGGCTCAGTTGCAATTGGAAAGAAAGCGAATCTTGTAATTCTATCTAAAAACCCATTGGAAAATATTGAAAATATACGAACAGTATTTTCAGTATATAAAAACGGAATAGAATTTAAAAGGACGGAATAAAAACGTATGCCAACAATGGCTCCTATGAAAAGCCCTAGTCCAGTTCTCTAAAGTTAGTATTTAATTTTCAATTACTTCATAATGATGGTTTTGGGGTGTTGAATCGTTGATAATTCCGATAGGATTATCAACCATTCAATACCATATAACTTGCTCGGCATCCTATATGTGATACACCGTTATCGGCGTT
>NZ_MDGL01000039.1 GCF_002742265.1 Maribacter sp. 4G9 | reverse complement strand
GACCTATACGATGAAAGATATGCCGTGGAAAGGGCGAATGCATGGATGGACAGCTACCGTTCCCTGCTCAACAGGTTCGATACGACCACCGAAAGCTGGAAAGGATTCAACTATTTGGCATTCATTGCGATAGCGTTGAAAAAATTCAAGAAAAAGAAAAAAATAAAAGTTTAAACCACTTCATTTTTAAAAGAATTAAAAAAACAAAAATGTGAATTAAATTTAAGCGAAGAGGCTGAATGGATGCAGTATTTTAATGAACAAAAAGATAAAGCTCAAAATATAAAGAGAGAAATTTACAAAACAGAAAGTGAAATAGACCAAATGGTTTATGAATTGTACGGACTGACAGAAGGCGAAATTAAAATAGTTGAAGAAGCCACAGCTTAAGCCATACACATTTGCAATTCGCACCAGCCAATGCTAAAGCCAAAAATTGCAAAAGAGTATGTCTTCTGCCAACGCTAGCAAGTTTGCGGAAAGAAAAGCCAGTGTACAACAATGTATCCTATGAAAAGCCCTAGTCCAGTTCTCTAAAGTTAGTATTTATTTTTCAATTACTTCATAATGATGGTTTTGGGGTGTTGAATCGTTGATAATTCCGATAGGATTATCAACCATTCAATACCATATAACTTGCTCGGCATCCTATATGTGATACACCGTTATCGGCGTTCACCGGCATCTGTATGATTATAAGCTATAATAGGCCCGGCCACTTGCTAACCGATGTGATCCCTGCCATGGGCAAGGTCACCTACATTGTTCTGTGTTACGGGCCATTCTACTTTGATTGTGAGCTTCCTTGCTCGTGCCTCTGGCCCGATCACAAGCGTGACGCTTGTGCTAGCGAGGCTATACCAGTTTGCATAATCCGTAGGATGAGAGGACCTAGCCGCCAAAGACGCCGCCACGGCCATTTCAACGCAGCACATCACCGGCTAAACGCAATTTGGCGCGGCCACCATTGTCTTTTCGTTTATTACGTACTTTTAGTACGACAAAACCAAAATCCAAGGCCGCACTGCGCGTAGCCCTCTCGTTAGCAACAACCTGAACAAAAATTATGAAAAGAACAATACTCATCGGAAGTATGACTTTATTAGTACAATTTGGTTATTCTCAAGAAAAAAATGCAACCAATCAAACCGAAAAACAAATGGAAAAAACATCAATCTTAGGTTTAAGAACCACTATTTATAAAGTTGGTGATATCGAAAAAGCAAGAGATTGGTATGCGAATGCTTTTGAAACGAAAGCATATTTTGACGAACCATATTATGTCGGGTTTAATATTGGTGGCTACGAATTGGGACTTCAGCCAGAAGAAGGAACGAAAGGGAAAAAAATAGAAAGTGTTGTTTCATATTGGGGAGTTGAGAATATCCAAGAAGTTTATGACAGACTTATATCATTAGGAGCAACGGAAAATGAAAAACCTTATAATCCTGGTGGAGAAATGATGACTGCAACGCTAAAAGACCCATTCGGAAATGTAATCGGACTTATTTACAATCCATATTTCAATCTAAAAGAATAGTTTTTAGGATTATGAAAAATAAGAAAAACATAAAATTGGAACTTTCCGAAACAGAAAGAAAAAATCTGCGAAAGAACAAAATAAAGAAGTCCGAGATTTTAGAATATGCTTCTGACGAACTAGCCGTATTACTAAATGTGTCAGAAATCAGAGCAAAGGAAATCTTTGCTTTAGCCGATTTTCAACAAATCCCGTCAATCGGAATTGAATTCGCAAAAGATTTGGTTTTTCTAGGTTATTACAGAATTGAGGACTTGAATGGAAAAAGTGGTGCGGAATTGACAGACCAATATGAAAAGAAGAAAGGTTACAAAACTGACCCTTGTGTCGAAGACCAATTTAGGCTGGTTGTTGACTTTGCCAAAAATAGAGACTACTCTAAAAAATGGTGGGATTTTTCGAATGATAGAAAAAAGTATAGAATTGAAATCGGCTATCCAAAAGACAGACCAAAAATAAATTGGACAGAAGCATTAAATGTTAGAAAACGCAGTTGCTAATAAATGGTATCCGTTGCACAAGTCTAAATTTTTAATAAAATAGGATTTTCCTGATTTTTAAGTGTATGTTATTTTTCAAAACTGCTATTAATTCATAATTTGATTAAAAAAGAAGTTGTGCAATAGG
This sequence comes from Maribacter sp. 4G9, assembly GCF_002742265.1. Classification (GTDB taxonomy): domain Bacteria; phylum Bacteroidota; class Bacteroidia; order Flavobacteriales; family Flavobacteriaceae; genus Maribacter. The sequence goes on along the minus strand of NZ_MDGL01000039.1, from coordinate 123,811 downwards.
CACAATGGCTATGAGTAATTGCCTGTTCTCGCCAATACCGTTTCCGTTTGCTATTGATAATGGCGTATTTTTAGTTTTGGGTATACTCGGCAAACAGTAAATAGGCCTGCAACCCAAGAGTAAGCGAAAAGTTTTATCAAGAACCTAGTTAAATGCGAGCTTTTAGGCTTCGGTTTTGAAAAACAATAAAAATTGTTCCGCAGCCTTTTTCAATTTTTTTTGAACAAACTTGTATTTGACTACATTTAGGGCCATCGTTTCACCCAATTAAGAACCAAAAAATGCCACCCAAGAAAATACTGATCATCAACGGCCATCCGGACAATAAAAGCTACAACTTTGCCCTGGCAGCGGCCTATAAAAAGGGGGCATTGACCTCCGGTGCAGAGGTAAAGGAACTCGTCCTTAGAGAGTTGACCTTTAATCCCAATCTTGCATTTGGCTATAGAAAACGCACGGAATTGGAACTGGACCTGGTGATGGCCCAAGAGTGTTTGAAATGGGCGGATCACCTAGTTTGGGTGTATCCCGTATGGTGGGGTTCGGTCCCTGCCCTTTTGAAAGGTTTTTTGGATAGGGTGCTCTTGCCGGGTTTTGCCTTTAAAAAACGCGAAGGTTCCCTGTGGTGGGATAGGTTATTTTTGGGAAAGTCGGCAAGAATCATCTGTACCATGGACCAGCCCCCCTGGTATTATAGGTTGTTCAATGGGAGTCCCAGCCATACGGCCATGAAAAAGCTGACCATGCAGTTCATTGGTGTGAAATCCGTAAGGATTACCGCCATTGGCCCCATTCGGCTTTCGAAGGAATCTTTTCGGGAAAAATGGTTGCGAAAGGTGGAGCGTCTTGGGGAGAAAAATAAGTAGTCCATTAGTCTCAACTCTCAACTCTCAAATCTCAAATCTCAAATTCCAAATGCCAAGTCGCTTTGGGGAATCGCGTATCGTTTTGTAGTTTGTCGCCCAAAATCATCTTAACATGGCCACGTTTGCGGAAAAAGTAATCTCCTTTCATAAAAACCTATCGTTTAATGATGACTTAGGAGAAAACATCCAAGTGATGAATCCCTTTACGGAAAATGAAGTGGTGCTTGAAATTCTGGAACAATTCTACACCAAATTTTTTAGCGATACCCAGGCGCGCAACATAATCTTGGGGATCAACCCTGGAAGATTGGGAGCCGGAGCCACGGGTATTCCCTTTACGGACACGAAACGGTTATCAGAGGCATGTGGCATTGAAACAGCATCCCTACAGACCCACGAGCCCTCATCGGTCTTTGTATACGATATGATCAGGGCCTATGGCGGTAGTGAAAAATTTTACAGCAAGTTTTACATCAATTCCATCTGTCCGTTGGGATTTATTGAAAAAAATAAAAAAGGGAATTGGGTCAATTGCAATTACTATGATTACCCACAATTGTTTGAATCCACCAAGGAATTTATCGTTTCAACACTACGGCAACAAATAGCCTTTGGCATTGATACTTCGGTATGTTACATCCTGGGAAAGAAGAACGCCCAGTTTTTTAAGAAAATCAATGAGGAGGCTCAATTATTTGATTCCTTTGTGGTCTTTGATCACCCTAGATACATCGTTCAGTATAAACTCAAACATAAGGAGGCATATATTGCGCAGTATGTAAAGGGACTGGGTCAAGTTTGAACGGAATCAATTGTACCAAAACATTATTTTCCTCTGGTGTTTAATGTGGTTTCCATTCCATCTTGGCACCTCTAAATATATTACTTATGAACTAATTAAAAAGGAGGAAGCTACTTTAGAACGATTTAAAAGGCAGTAAAATGGAGTTGTTAACCGTTAGATTAATTATAGATAAAGCGACTATCGCGGATGCCGATTTCTTTTTTCAACTTTTGAACAGTCCCACCTGGTTGGAACACATCGGGGACCGGGGTATACAAACCAAGGAGGATGCCGAAGCGTACATCGAAAAGAGTTTGTTGGCATCGTATCGGCATAATGGCTTCGGACTTTGGAAGGTTTCGTTGAAGGAATCGATCCAACCCATTGGAATCTGCGGATTTCTTAAAAGGGACTATCTGGATGCCCCGGATATCGGTTTTGCCATGTTGCCCCAATATGAAGGCTTTGGCTACATGCTGGAAGCATGCCGCACCGTCATGGAATATGGTGTATTGGAACTGAACTTTACAGAAGTTATGGCGGTGACAACAACGAATAATGTTCGATCTCAAAAATTGTTGTCCAAACTGGGTTTTTCTGAAATCGGCACCGTGCAGCCTTTGGACAGAGAAGCACCTTTTCTATTGTTTTCTAATCTCTAGGAAGTATCCGTGGATTACCCAAGCAGTTCGCGTTCCTTTAAAAAGGGTTGTTTGTACGAGCGTTTTCCAGTAGACTTGTACATGGCATTCGCCAAAGCGGCAAAAATAGGAGGGAAGGAAGGTTCTCCCAATCCCGTGGGATGGATGTCGCTTTCCACAAAGTGCACATTGATTTCCTTGGGTGCCTCGCTCATGCGGATCATGCGGTAGGTATCGAAATTCCGTTGGTCCGGCACACCGTCCTTAAAGGAAATTTCCCCGTAGAGTGCATTTCCAATGCCGTCCACGATTCCGCCCTCGGCCAGATTCGTTGCGGCATCCGGGTTGACCACGATTCCACAATCGATGGCACAGGTTACCTTTTTAATGACCGGTTCATTATTTTCCCAAGTCAGGTCCAATACTTGGGCGGCATAGGAATTATGGCAGAAATAGGCGGCTACCCCTCGGGATAGTCCTTCCTCTTTATTCACCCAACCGGATTTTTCCTTGACCAGTTTCAAAACCCCGGCATACCGGTGGGCCTCATAATCGTTGTTTTCCCCAACTGGGTCGTTTTGGGCACGTTCCAATAATTCCAACCGAAAATCAATCGGGTCCTTACCAATAGCTTCGGCCACTTCATCCAGGAAGGACTGTTCTGCACATGCGATAAAATTGGAGCTAGGCGCCCTGAAGGAACCTACGGTCAAGTTGGTGTCAATGGTCCAATCTTCCGCCAGGTAATTTTCAATGGCACCTGCTGGGAAACGGTTTTCATGCAGGGGACTCTGAGGAATTCCACCCGTTTTTACATGAAAGCCGATGAGGTTGTTATCGGCATCCAACGCTGCCCGATAGGTGGCCCTGTAGGAGGGACGGTAGATACCATTGGTCATATCGTCCTCACGGGAATACACCAGTTTTACGGGGGCCTTCATTTTCTGGGAAATAAGGGCCGCTTCCACGAGCCAATGTGCATAAGATCTTCGGCCATAGCCCCCGCCCAAACGGGTCATTTGAATATCGATATTTTCCACGGGCATGCCCAATCGTGCGGAAAGGGTCTGCTCCGTTAGTTCGGGTTTTTGCAACGGGCCAATAAGCAAGGCCTTGTCCTGGGAAACATCGGCAAAAAAGTTCATGGGCTCCATACAATTATGGGCCAAGAAAGGGGCCGTATAGGTAGCCTCCAAAACCTTGGCCGCATTTTTAAAGGCATTTTCAGGATTGCCGTCCCTACGTTTTACCGTCGCTTTTTTGGAAGCGATGGCTTCCATCTCCGCATAGTGTTTGGAGGTGCTTTCCAAATCTGAAGGCGTATGTTCCTGCCATTTGCGACCAAACCGGTCCCGACTTTCTGTCGTACTTTCTATGGGCTCACATTCAATTTTCAATACTTTTTTGGCCTGCATTACCTCCCAGGTGGACTTTCCAACAACAACCGCCACTTCATTGAAGGTCCTCGTATCAAAAAAGGCCTTCTCATAATCGTCGTTAAATACCTTAATGGTAAAGACATCCTTGATGCCGGGCATGTTTTTGGCCTCGCTGTCGTCAATGGATTTTAATTTTAATCCAAATGCAGGGGGATGAACTATCATGGCGGTCAGCATACCCTCTGTATAAGTATCTACGCCAAACAAGGGTTTTCCGGTAACGATTTTGTGTCCGTCCACATTTTTATGGGAAGTTCCTATGATATTGAAATCCTTGATGTCCTTTAATTGAACTTCATCAGGCACCTTCATAGTTGCTGCAGCGGAAGCCAATTCCCCGTAGGTGGCGCTTTTGTCACTAGCTGCATGTGTTACAATTCCGTTGGCAGCCGTAAGTTCTTCCATGGGTACTTGCCAAGCTTCCGCAGCGGCCGCAATCAACATGGCCTTTGCCGAAGCACCGGCCATCCGTAGGCCTTCCCAACCCCTACGAATGGATTGGCTTCCACCTAAAAATTGCAGTGTAAAAGCCGCAGTATCCAAGGGAGCTTGTTCCACGATAACATTTTTCCAATCAACGTCCAGTTCATCGGCAACGATCATCGGCATGGATGTTTTTACATTCTGACCGCCCTCCGGATTTGGAGATAAAATAGTCACTTGTCCATTATCGGCAATCTTTAAATAACCATTGATCTTGAACCATTCCTTCGGTAATGCGTTCACCTCTTCTGGGGACATTTTACAAGAAGCCAACCAGCTAAAACCGAGCATCATGCCACCACCGGCCATTGCCGAACTTTTGATAAAGGACCTTCTCCCTATTTTAGTTTTTACAGTAGACATGAAATTTAATTTTAATGTTTTTTTTCTAACTTGGAAAAGATAGATGGCATGGATTCTGGATCCATCGATTCCATATCGATCAGTTCCAAGTGCTTCACCATTTTTAGGGTGGCCGTTTTATACTTCAGAAAATGCGGGGTTTTTAAATGCGATTGGTACGCATTGGTATCTGCATAGATCTCCAGTAAACGAACTTGGTTGGGATGCTCTTTCTGGTACACGGGATAAATGCAAATTACACCCGGTTCCAAACGCACAGAGGCTTTGGACTCTTCCTTTAAAATGGCCTTATATTCCTCTAAATATTCAGGATATATTTCTAGGGCTGCAATCCTGACCATCATGTTTTCATTTATTGTTGCATCATCACTTACCTGTGCTAGCCCCGAAAAAGAGAAAATCATTGTTGTCACAAAGGATAAAATTTCTTTTTGGTATCCCATAGAATATTTAGATAAAGTTATCCAACCAGAGGGGGTTTGTCAGTTATGAATGGTTGTTCATAATGCCGTTGGCCCGTTGCTTTGTACAAAGCATTGGCCACCGCTCCAAAAACAGGGGGAAATGGCGGTTCTCCCATACCTGTGGGGTCTATTTCATTCTGTACAAAATGTACGTCGATTTCCTTTGGCGCGTCGTTAATACGGATCATTTGATATTGGTGGAAATTGTTTTTCTGTGGCACCCCATCCTGAAAGGTCAATTCCCCATAAAAGGCGTTACCAATACCATCTGTAATGGCCCCCTCTGCCATGTTTGTTGCTGCATCGGGATTTACCACCACTCCACAATCAATGGCACAAACTACTTTTTCAACTACGGGTTTACCGTTTTCCATCTTTAAATCCAGTACATGCGCCGCATAGGAGTTATGGCAAAAATAGGCCGATACTCCTCGATGTTTTGTTGCATCATTTTCTTTCCAAGCCGATTTTTCACGAACCAATTCCAGGACTCCGGTGTACCTATCAGCATCATAATCATTCCGTTCGCCTACAGGATTTTCCTTGGCGCGTTTTAGCAGGTCCAAGCGAAATTGAATGGCGTCCTTGCCCATGGTTTCAGCAACTTCATCCAAGAACGCTTGTTCGGCACCGGCCATGAAATTAGATCGTGGAGCTCTAAAGGCACCTATGGTAATGTTGGAATCAATGGTCCACTCTTCTGCCATATAATTATCAATGGCCCCGGCCGGAAAACGATTGGCGAACAATGGACTCTCCGGCACTCCGCCAGCCTTCACATGTAATGCCGTTAAATTATTGTTTTCATCAAAAGCTGCGCGATAGGTTGCGTGATAGGATGGGCGATAAATACCATTGGTCATATCGTCTTCACGGCTATATACTAACTTGATAGGAGCATTGACTTTTTGTGAAATCAGGGCCGCTTCCACCACAAAGTGGGCATAGGCCTTGCGGCCAAAACCACCGCCCATTCTTGGAAGGTCCATCTCAATATTCTCTTTCGGTATTCCCAGACTACTAGCAATGGTAGGGATGATCAAAGACGGAATCTGTATCGGCGCTGCAATTTTCGCCTTATCGCCCGCTACATGGGCAAAAGCATTCAAGGGCTCCATGTTATTATGAGCAAGAAAAGGCGCTGAGTAACTTCTTTCCAAAATCGTTGTTGCATTTTTGAAGGCTACTTCTGGATTTCCATCTTTTCGGACAACTTTTCCCGGTTTTGCGGCAAGTGCTTCCATCTGTGATTTATGGGTCGTGGTAGATTCCAGTCCTGCGGGTATGTTGATTGTTTCTTTTCCACCAAACCCAGCGATTGTTTCTGAATAGGCGGTAATGGGTTGCCATTCCACTTTTAATTTCTTTTTAGCTTGCATCACCTCCCAAGTAGAGTTGCCCACTATCGCAACCAATTCAGGAAATGCATTGGTGTCGAAACCGCCTTTTTCATATCCATCCTTAAAACTCTTGATCGTAACCACATCCTTAATTCCAGGCATGGCTTTGGCCGCTTCACCATCCACTGATTTTAAGGTCAAACCAAATGCTGGTGGATGTTCGATCATGGCGATCAACATTCCTTCATCTTGAATATCCATGCCAAATAAAGGCCTACCGGTTACAATGCTTTTTGCATCTACATTTTTTTGCGAACGGCTGACCAGTTTAAAATCCTTTACCTCTTTTAGTTGTACTTCTTCGGGTACGGTAAGTGTTGCTGCAACTGAAGCCATTTCTCCGTAACCGGCCGATTTTTTAGTGGCTGCATGTTGCAAAACTCCTGCTTCTGCGGTAACCTCTTCCTTGGGTACCTGCCAGGTTTCTGCCGCCGCCGCTATCAACATCTGTCTTGCGGTTGCTCCGGCCATTCTAAGCGGCTCCCATCGGGCACTTATTCCCCTACTGCCCCCCGTAAATTGAAATCCATATTTGTCTGCATGATAGGGCGCCTGTTCAACCAGTACATTTTTCCAATCTACATCCAACTCTTCTGCTACCAACATGGGCATAGATGTTCTTATATTCTGACCGAATTCCGGATTGGGCGTATAAATGGTCACAACCCCGTTATCACCTATTTTCAGATACGAATTCATCTCGAACCATTCTTTGGGCATTTCCCTGACAGCCATCTCTTTTGCCTGCTCAGATTTGCAGGAGTTTAAAATACTAAAGCCAAGTACCAAACCTCCACTTGCCAAACTTGTATTCTTGATAAAGGCCCTACGTCCCATATGCGTCTTTAGATTTGCCATCTCCTAATTTTTTTGATTAAACGTTTTCCGAACTAGCGGCTGTTTTTATTGCTTTCTTGATTCGCGTGTACGTTCCACACCTACAGATATTCCCGTTCATAGCGCTTTCAATTTCTTCGTCCGATGGATTTGGGGTTCTTTTTAACAAGGCGGAAGCTGACATTATCTGCCCTGCCTGGCAATATCCGCATTGGGGTACATCGATTTCCAACCAAGCTTTTTGTACGGGGTGATCGCCATGTTCCGACAGTCCTTCAATGGTCGTGATTTTTTGCTTCCCAACTGCCGAGACAGGTAACTGGCAAGAACGTACCGCATTGTCACCCAAATGTACCGTGCAAGCCCCACATTGTGCAATGCCGCAGCCATATTTTGTTCCGACCAAATTGATATGGTCACGTAGCACCCAAAGCATAGGTGTTGCCGGGTCAACGTCGACTTCTTTCGTTTCTCCGTTGATGTTTAAGTTGAATATTGCCATTATATAATTTTTGCTTAATTCTGAATTTAATTTACTGATTTTATTTTAGTTCTACCTAATTAGGGCTAAGTAGTTTACTAAAGGTCAGATCGGCCAGTTTCCATGTGTTATTCTCCTTTACATAAACCTCGGTAACCATAAAGGAATTGGTTACTTCATTGCTGCCGACTACGGCCAAGAGTGTAATTTGGTTCCAAAGTATAACGGTATTATCATTTAAAATTTCGACCATGACTTCATGGACATCGGCTTTTTTATAGTGGATGAACCCACCTCTAATGATTTCTACTTCGCGGTCCTTTCCCCACGTGCCACCCATGTGGACGAACTTGGCATTGTCATGAAATAGGTCTTCCAATTTGTCCACATCCTTATCGGCCATCCATTGCCATTTGGCTTTGGAAAGTTCCTTGATCTCATTTTCAGGATTTGTATTGTTAATATCAGGAAGCGGTATATTATTATAATCCTCAACACTCAGTTCATCTGTCCATATAGTAGGTGTGGGGCCACCTATTGCCAAATAGGTTACCGCACTTTTAGGAGTGGCACCATGCCAATGTTCTACATTGGGAGGGCATTTGATTACATCACCAGCGCGCATCACTTGTACTTCCTTGCCTTTTTCCTGATAAAAACCAACCCCGTTAGTGACCAACAATTGTTGGCCGTCTGGATGTAAATGCCAATTGAGAAATGCTCCAGGTGCTGAAACCGCTTGTGCCACATTATGTTTAAAAGTTTTATCAGTATCTACAACATGCGCAAGCCAAATATCACCGGAATGGTGAACGTTTTTCGCTTTTGCCCCCATGGGAAAAATAGCTTCTTGCGCAAAAGCAGATACGCTAAGGATTCCTAAAAAAAGTCCTATTCTAAATGTTCTCATTATTTATTTTTATTAATTGATGTAGATTTTAAAATCACCTTTTCCAAACCTATGAAATTATAAAGATGAAAAAATTACCCCAATTACGGATTTACCTACCATTTTTACGGATTCCAAGCATTTAAATCATTTGTTCACAAAACATGAACTAAATTCAGGCAAAAGTTTTCAAGGATGTCCAACATAAAGGATTTGATAAGGGTGGATGACTATTGTTCCAAATTTAACCTGTCAACCTTGCACCCACTTGTTAGTGTTCATGACCTATCGGAAGGAACTTGGACCTATGTGCAACAGGCAGAAGCCGTGAGATATCATTTTTACGGTGTTTTTTTAAAACAGGGCGAGGGATGTACCCTTACATATGGTCGCCAAAACTATGATTACCAGGATGGCACTTTGGTATTCCTCTCACCCGGTCAGGTAGTGAACGTGGGACATATTGATAAAGACTTTAAACCGTTGGGGCATGCCCTGTTATTTCATCCAGATTTACTATGGAGTACCAACTTGGGAAGAACCATGTCCGACTATTCATTTTTTTCCTATCAATTCCATGAAGCATTGCACATCTCCCAAAAGGAACGCCGATTGGTTTTGGATCTGTTCGAGAAGATTCGAACTGAACTATCGCAAGGGATAGACAAGCATAGCAAGGACTTGGTGGTCGCCAACATTGAGCTATTTTTGAAGTACTGCGTTCGTTTCTACGACAGACAATTCATTACTAGGGAAAGGGAAAATTTAAATATAATACAGCGGTTCGAGGCTTCTTTGAATTCTTATATCCAATCAGGAAAAGCAAGGGAATTGGGGACACCACAGGTCAGTTATTTTGCAGAGGAACAACATCTATCCCCCAATTATTTTGGAGACCTGATTAAGAAAGAAACGGGAAAAAGTGCCAACGAACATATACAGGATACCTTGATTCAAATTGCAAAACATAAAATATTCGACCCGGATAAATCGTTAAGTGAAATTGCTTATGACCTTGGTTTTAAATACCCTCAGCACTTCACAAGACTCTTTAAGAAAAAGGTAGGATATACCCCTCAGGAGTACCGAATGATGAATTGAATTAAACCCATTTTCAAAAATCGAAATATAGATTTCAGTAAAAAAAGTGTTATCAAGGATTCCTTGATAACACTTTTTACAATTACGGCCGTGGGGTCGTAACGGTCAATACCTAGCGATTTTAGGCCAAGCTATATACTATCCCACTATTTCCTTTTCGAGGATGAAGGGCTGTTTGTAAACACGTTTTCCTGTAGCCTTGTACATAGCATTTGCTAATGCCCCAATGACCGGTGGTAAGGAAGGTTCTCCCAGTCCGGTGGGGTCTATACCATTGTCCACAAAATAGGATTCTATCTGTTTGGGTGCCTCACTATTCCTGATCAAATGATAGGAGTCGAAATTCTGTTGCTGGGGAACCCCGTCCTCAAAGGTCATTTGAGAATACGTGGCGTGACCAATACCATCTATAATTCCGCCTTCAATTTGGTTTTTGGCACTGATCGGATTGATTACGATTCCACAATCCACGGCACAGACCACCTTGTCCACCATAGGTTTGTTGCCATCCATGGTTAGGTCCAATACTTGGGCTACATAGGAATTGTGGCAGTAGTATGCCGAAACTCCCCTTGCTTTTCCATCGTTGGTATTACCCCAATTGGATTTTTCCTTAACCAGTTTTAGTACACCGGCATAGCGTTCCGGGTCATAATCGTTTTTCTCAGGAGGACCAACGGGGTCTTTTATGGCCCTGTCGAACAATTCTAATCGGAATTCGATAGGATCTTTACCCGCCAACTCGGCTACCTCGTCCATAAAGGACTGCTCCGCACCGGCCATAAAGTTGGATCTAGGTGCCCTCCATGCCCCTGTGGTAATTTTGGTCTGCAGACTTGTCTTTTCGGCCAAATAATTATCTACCGCACCCGCAGGGAATCTATCTTCAAATACTAAATCATCATTGGTTCCAACTCCCTTCACGGACCAGGCAATTAGGTTGTTGTCCTTGTCCAATCCTGCCTTGAACCTTACTTTATAGGCAGGACGGTAGGTACCTTGGGTCATGTCATCCTCACGGGTATACACCAATTTGATTGGAGCCTGCACTTTTTTGGAAATAACGGCTGCCTCTACACCAAAGTGTCCGTAGAGCCTACGCCCGAATCCCCCACCCATACGGGTCATGCCAACATCTATTTTATCAATGGGCAAACCTAATACGGAGGATAGGGTCTTTTCCAAAAATTCAGGGGTCTGTACCGGACCTTTAACTTCCGCCTTATCCGCAGTTACGTTTGCGAAAAAGTTCATGGGTTCCATGGTGTTGTGCGCCAGGAATGGGGCACTGTAGGTGCGTTCTATAACTTTGGCAGCTCCTTTTATGGCCTTGTTAAAATCCCCATCACTTCTTGCTGGGGCCTCTACGGGGGCCTCTATAAGTTTCTCGAGGTCCTCTTCGTAGGATGCCGTACTTTCCAAGTCGGACGGGCTTTCCCATTCCACCTTCAACGCTTTTTTGGCCTGCATGCATTGCCAGGTACTTTCACCAACAACGGCTACTAATTCTGCGATTCCTCCACCATCGGACCATTGTTTTTCAACACCTTCCGGATACACCTCCACAGGAAATACATCTACAATTCCCGGCATGGATTTAGCGGACTCCGCATCCATGGATTTGTACGTCTTCCCAAAGGCCGGGGGATGTATGATCATCGCCGTTAGCATGCCTTCTTCCTGAACATCGATTCCGAAAAGTGGTTTTCCAGTAACTATTTTTGGTCCGTCCACATTTAATCGGTCCGTACCTATTATCGTAAAATCATTTATTTCCTTAAGGTTCACCTCTTCGGGTGCCTCCATTAGTGCAGCAGCGGATGCCATTTCACCGTATCCAGCCGATTTCTTGCTGGTCTCGTGATAAATCATTCCATTGGAGGTGGTAATTTCATTCTCTGGAACCTCCCAAGCCGCGGCCGCTGCTTGTTTCAACATTTTTCTGGCCGTAGCCCCCGCCATGCGGAGTCCTTCCCATCCAGCTCTTATGGATTGACTTCCACCGGCCAATTGGCGCTGGAAAACATCTAAATTTAAAGGCGCCTGTTCTACGATTACATTTTTCCAATCCACATCCAATTCGTCAGCTACGATCATAGGCATGGCCGTTTTTACGTTTTGGCCTATTTCCGGATTGGGTGACATAATGGTCACCATACCATTGTCCCCTATCTTCAGAAATCCATTTATTTCAAACCATTCCTTGGGAAGACTGTTTACTTCTTCTGGTGTCATTTTACAGGAGGCCAGCCAACTAAAACCAACCATCATTCCGCCTCCCGCAAGTGCGGAAGTCCTAATAAAGGAACGTCTACCTATTTTTGTTTTTACAAGTGTCATTTTTTTAAGTTTTTACCTGGTTCGAGTTATGCATTCTGTGTCGCAGAGGCGGCGGTTTTAATCGCTTTCTTTATGCGTACATAGGTTCCACATCTGCAGATATTTCCGTTCATAGCCGCTTCGATTTCTTCATCCGAAGGGGAAGGGTTCCGTTTCAATAGGGCCGATGCACTCATTATCTGACCCGCCTGACAATATCCGCATTGTGGTACATCTACTTCGAGCCATGCCTCTTGTACGGGATGGTCACCGTTTTCCGATAATCCTTCTATGGTGGTAATTTCTTGATCGCCCACAGATGAAATCGTTAATTGACAGGAGCGAACCGCATTATCTCCCAGGTGAACGGTACAGGCCCCACATTGGGCAATACCGCAACCGTATTTGGTGCCCACCAATTTGAGATGGTCCCTAAGCACCCAGAGCATGGGTGTATTTTCATCCACATCGACCTCTTGGGTCTTTCCGTTTATTTTTAAGCTGAATTTTGACATAATGAGTTTGTTTTGAATCGGATGTTTCAAGGTAAGAAATAATCACTAGTAATGGAACAAGTAACGTGTAAGATTAACATTATTTATCAACTTAATTGTATTCATTGGAAAGATACACACTATGAAGGGGTTACCTCGCCTCATTTTTTACCTGTTTGAGTTTTACTTCTATTGCCCAAGGTTCCATTTTAAGTCCTCAACCCTTAATTTTAATTATCTTAGCGTCATGCTTTCCAAAAAAACAAAATACGGACTAAAGGCACTGGCCTATTTGGGAAACCAAAAAGATAGAAAGCCCGTTCAGATTTCCGAAATTGCAGCGCATGAGAACATCTCCCAGAAGTTTTTGGAAAGTATTTTATTAAGTCTGCGCAAGTCGGGTTTCCTGAGTTCCAAAAAGGGTAAAGGTGGAGGCTATTATCTTTTAAAGAATCCAGACCAAATTTACATGACCGATGTTATGCGGGTACTGGAAGGTCCCATAGCGATGGTACCTTGTGTAAGCCTTAATTTTTATGAAAGCTGCGACGACTGCCCGGATGAAGCGCGTTGCTCCGTACACAAACTGATGCTCCAAGTTAGGGACAGTGCCTTGGCGGTATACCGAAACAATACCTTGCAAGATATTCTTTGCGATACTCCCAAGGAAGTAAAATAGGATACGCTCACAGGAATCCATGTTGAGAATATCTTATTTTTTGCTCACTTTTGTTAAGAATCTACTAAATCTATAGGGTTAATAAAATTTTTATGGGTTTCATTGGTGACAGATTAAATATAAATTCTATTTTTGAAAACTCTACTTAATCTATGGGGTATATGAATTATAAAATTGATTTAAAGTACTGGAATGAAATTCTTAGGGTAAAGAAACCTGAAGCTATAATAGATTGGGCCATATCTCTTTCTGATAAAAGAATTGTAACAACTAGTTTCGGTAAATACTCTGCCGTCTTACTAAGTACTTTTGCCCGCATAGACCCTGACATAAATGTTGTTTGGTGTGATACGGGTTATAATTTACCCGAAACATATTATCACGCTGAACAACTTGTTAATAAATTTAGATTAAACCTCAACACTTACGTACCTAAAGAGACAAGGGCATTCTTAGAGTACAGACTAGGTTTTCCTTCAGTAGATGATCCTAAACATGAAGAGTTTTCTGAGATTGTAAAATTAGAGCCTTTCAGAAGGGCTCTTAATGAACACAAACCTGATATTTGGTTTACTAATATTCGTATAAGGAAGACTGAATTAAGAAGTTCGAAGGATATTTTAAGTTACAGTCAGAATGGTATATTAAAAGTTAGTCCATTCTATTATTGGACAGATGATGATTTAGATGCTTATTTGGAAAAGTATGAACTTCCAAAAAATGATTTATATTTTGATCCAGTAAAGGCCCTTGAGACTAGAGAGTGTGGAATTCATTTACAATGATAAATAATGCAAAGTTTTAGAACAGAAATAGAAAATCCGATTGTAGAAAAGGATATCCTGGAGTTAGAACGAAAGATTCATGAATTCCAAGGCGGTAAGTTGGATGAGGAGAAATTCCGAAGTCTTCGTCTGGCCAGGGGAGTTTATGGACAGCGTCAAACAGGGGTTCAGATGATCAGGATTAAGTTGCCTTACGGAAAGGTAACATCTAAACAATTGCACCGTATTTGTGAGGTTTCGGACGAGTATTCCAGAGGTAGACTCCATATTACGACCAGACAGGATATCCAAATTCATTATGTGGACTTGAACAGGACCCCTGAACTCTGGGCGGAGTTGGAAAAAGATGATATTACCCTCAGGGAGGCCTGTGGTAATACGGTACGCAATGTAACGGCCAGCGAGACCGCAGGAATCGATATAAACGAGCCTTTTGATGTATCGCCCTATGCACACGCCCTTTTTCAATATTTTTTGAGAAATCCTGTTAGTCAGGAAATGGGACGAAAGTTTAAGGTATCCTTTTCCGCTTCGGATGAAGATACTGGACTTTCCTATATGCACGACCTCGGCTTTATTGCCAAAATCAATGAAGGTATTAAAGGTTTTAAGGTGATGCTTGGTGGGGGATTGGGATCACAACCAAGGCATGCGGATGTGTTATATGAGTTTTTGCCTTCGGATAAAATAATTCCTCTGATGGAAGTGGTAGTCCGTGTTTTTGACCGCTTTGGAGAGCGAAAAAGCAGGGCAAAAGCCAGAATGAAGTTCTTATTAAAAGATGTAGGCTTGGATGGTTTTAGAAAACTGATCGATGAAGAATGCAAGGCAATTCCTTTTAAAACCTATCCCATTGATGCCTTGGCATACCCTAAGATAAAAGTTTCCGAATTCGAAGCTCCAAAAGTAGAAATTGACGATATCAAGGAATTTGAAAAATGGAAGTCTACCAACATTGTACCCCAGAAGCAAGGTGGTTTTGTAGCTGTTGGAATTAAGGTACTTCTAGGGGACTTTTATACGGACAAGGCCAGATTATTGGCGGATTTGGTGCAGAAATATGCTGCCGGGGAATTCCGGTTGACTTTGCGCCAAAATATATTGATTCCCTATGTAAAGGAGGATGCCATTCCTTTTTTCTTTTCGGAACTAAAAAAACTAGGCTTCGCCGAAGCAGGGTATAATAAGGCTTTGGATATTACCGCCTGTCCCGGAACGGATACCTGTAACCTGGGTATTGCGAGTAGTACGGGAATTGCGGAGGAATTGGAACGGGTGATAAAAGCAGAATATCCACAATATATTGAAAATCCGGATGTGGTTATTAAAATAAGCGGATGCATGAACGCCTGTGGACAGCACAATATGGCCAATATTGGTTTTCAGGGAATGTCCGTACGTACCAAGGATAAATTGGTAGCCCCTGCCTTACAGGTATTATTGGGCGGCGGAAATGATGGAAATGGAAATGGACGGTTTGCTGATAAGGTAGTAAAGGTGCCAAGTAAGCGAGGACCCGAGGCCTTGCGTTTAATATTAAATGATTTTGATGCGAACGGCAATGGAAAATCCTTTCCCGATTATTATACCGAAAAAGGACAAATGTATTTCTATGATTTTCTTACCCATTTGTCCAGTGTAGACGATTTAACAGCAGATGATTTCATCGATTGGGGGAATACGGAAAAATACGAGCAGGCCATTGGTGTAGGCGAATGTGCCGGGGTGGTCATCGATTTGATTGCAACACTGCTTTTTGAAAGTGAGGAAAAAATCAAGAATGCCCAAGAAAAATATGAAGAGGAAAAATGGGCAGCCAGTATTTATTATGCCTATGCTTCCATGGTCAATTCGGCCAAGGCCTTGTTGACGTCAGAAAATACCAAAGTGAATACCCACGCCAGTATTCTCAAGGATTTTGACGAGAAGTTTGTTGCCGACGGTAGGATCGAGGTTTCGGGTGGTTTTGAGAACATGGTTTTGCAAATAAACAAGAATGAGCCAACGAAAGAATTTGCCACATCCTATTTGAAAAATGCAAGATTGTTTTTAGAAACCGTTGAAAAGTATAGGGAACAAGAATTAGCGCAAGTTTAAAATGCAGTTTAACAAACAACCCAATCAAAAAACAATCGCAGCAACAGTAAACACTCCTTTCCATACTGGAGGGAGGTTAACTGTTGTGGGAGCTGGACCGGGTGACCCTGAATTAATTACCGTTAAGGCGATAAAGGCCCTTCAAAGTGCCGATGTGGTTTTGTATGACGCCCTTGTTAACGAAGAGCTTTTACAATATGCCCCAAAGGCAGAAATGATATTCGTTGGAAAAAGAAAAGGTTGTTACACCTTTCAACAGGACCAAATCAACGAGCTTATTGTTTCCAGGGCCAAATCCCACGGACACGTGGTTCGACTAAAAGGTGGGGATCCCTTTGTATTTGGTCGTGGTTCCGAGGAAATGGAATTTGCTGCCCGTCATGGTTTGGAAACGGTTATGGTTCCTGGTATATCTTCAAGTCTAAGTGTGCCGGCCTACCAAAATATTCCAGTAACCAAAAGAGGGGCTTCGGAGAGTTTTTGGGTGATTACAGGAACAACAAAGCAACACAAATTATCAAAAGATGTTGCTTTGGCAGCTAAAAGTAATGCTACGGTGGTCATTCTTATGGGAATGTCAAAATTACCCGAAATTGTTTCTCTTTTTAAAAAGGTAGGGAAGGTCGATACACCAATTGCCATTATCCAAAATGGTACTCGGAAGGACGAGAAAATAGGGGTAGGAACTATTTCCAACATAGAGGACGAAGTAAAGAAAAATAAATTGTCCAACCCTGCCATCATTATTATTGGAGAGGTGGTTCGGCATAGGAAACAGCTCTTAGAATTAAAAAATCAGTATGAAAAAGTGGAAAGTGAAAAGTGTTTTTTTATTAAAAGCTAAAAGCTAAAAGCTAAAAGCTAAAAGCCAAACAACGAACAACTAAAAACGAACAACGAATAACGAAGAAATGATAAAAACAGATATTGTAATCATAGGTGCAGGCCCAACAGGATTATTTACCGTATTTGAAGCAGGACTGCTAAAACTAAAATGCCATCTCATCGATGCCTTGCCACAGCCAGGGGGTCAGTGTTCGGAGATTTATCCAAAAAAGCCGATTTACGACATTCCCGCTTTTCCGGAAATATTGGCGGGTACTCTAGTGGATAATCTTATGGAACAGATAAAACCGTTCGAAGCTGGATTTACTTTGGGCGAACGGGCGGAAACTTTGGAAAAACAAGAAGATGGCTCCTATATAGTTACCACGAATAAAGGCACGAAGCATCATGCTCCCGTTGTGGTGATTGCAGGAGGTTTGGGCTCTTTTGAACCTAGGAAGCCTCCCATCTCCAATATTGTGGATTTTGAGGATAAAGGCGTGGCCTACATGGTTAAGGACCCGGAGGTTTATCGCAACAAAAAAGTAGTTATTGCGGGAGGGGGAGACTCAGCCTTGGACTGGGCGATTTTCTTGGCAGATGTGGCTGCCGAAGTTTCTTTGGTCCATCGTAGGAATGAATTTCGTGGAGCCTTGGACTCTGTTGAGAAAGCATCGGAATTGGCCAAATTGGGTAAAATAAAATTATTCACGGAAGCCGAGGTTAAAAAATTATATGGCGATGAGAAGTTGGAAGCCGTGGTCATCAAACATAACGACGCCGAAAAGGGTGAAACCTACCTAGAAGTGGATAATTTTATTCCGCTTTTCGGACTTTCACCGAAATTGGGTCCAATCGGAAATTGGGGATTGGAAATTGAGAAGAATGCTATAAAGGTGAACAATGCCAAGGACTATCAGACAAACATACCGGGAGTTTTTGCCATTGGAGATGTCAATACCTATGAGGGGAAGTTGAAATTGATCTTATCAGGGTTTCATGAGGCTGCCGTCATGTGTCAGTATGCCTATCAAATCATCAATCCCGGTAAGCGATATGTTATGAAATATACTACCGTGGGTGGGGTAGAAGGATTTGACGGCTCCAAAAAAGAGGCTAAAAAAGAAGTGGTTCAAAGTATAGCATAGTAATTTTTAAAACGACTAAGAAACCCTTCAAGAATACTAATTGAAGGGTTTTTTGTTATGTAAAGGTCTTTACAAAAATGATTATTTGGTTTTGAACGGGTAGAGCCGTTACTTTGCCCCAGTTCTTTTAAAAACTGTATTGTTATCAAGAAAGGTGGAGGGAATAGACCCATTGAAGCCTTGGCAACCCTTCGTCTAGCCTGATTTGGTCAGTAGGTAAGTAGGTGCTACGTTCTATCCCAAATGCTATCGGGAAAGATAACCCCAAAAGGCTTACCCAAATTACTATTCTTGATTCCTTACGTTACATTTAATTGATTTAAAATAGGAGTTTTTAACGTCCAATATGAAACAGAAATGAGCAATATAAAAGAGGAAATTCAAAAAAGAATTTTGGTTTTGGACGGCGCTATGGGGACTATGTTGCAGCAATATAAGTTCACGGAGGCCGATTTCCGTGGCGAGCGATTTAAGGATTGGCACATTGATGTTAAAGGCAATAACGATATGTTGGCCCTTACCCAACCAGAAGCTTTGGCGGAGGTACATCGTAAATATCTCGAGGCCGGGGCGGATATCATTGAGACCAATACCTTTTCCAGTACCACCATCGCCATGGCGGATTATGAAATGCAGGATTTTGTGTATGACTTGAATTATGAATCTGCGGTCATCGCCAAAAAAGTTACCGAAGAGTACACGTTAAAAAACCCCGAAAAACCACGTTTCGTTGCGGGTAGTATGGGACCAACCAACAAAACGGCAAGTATGTCCCCGGATGTAAACGATTCCGGTTACAGGGCCATTACCTTTGAGGAATTACGCGTAGCGTATAAGCAACAAGTAGAAGCCCTTTTGGATGGTGGTGTAGATGTATTGTTGATAGAAACCATAACGGACACCTTAAATTGTAAGGCCGCTTTATTTGCTATAGAAGAAGTGAAGGAAGAACGAAATTTAGACGTTCCTATCATGATAAGCGGGACCATTACAGATGTATCTGGCAGAACGTTGACGGGTCAAACCGCTGAGGCATTTCTTATTAGCGTATCCCATATTCCTTTGTTAACTGTAGGATTCAACTGTGCCTTGGGAGCTAAGGACTTAGTGCCCCATTTAGAGGTACTTTCCAAAAAAAGTGAATTCGGAATATCGGCCCATCCCAATGCCGGACTGCCCAATGCTTTTGGAGAATACGACCAAAATCCGGAACAAATGGCGAGTCAAATAAAGGAGTATCTGGATAAAGGTTTGATTAATATTATTGGAGGTTGTTGTGGAACTACGCCCGCACATATTAAAGCAATTGCTGATTTGGCTGCTGGTTATGCGCCTAGACCGTTATTGGTTGCCCGTTAATCGTTTTTCGTTAATTTTTGCTAGAAATGTATTGATGGATTTTAATGGATTATAAGGAATTAGATATATGGTTACAAGCAAGGGAATTGGTAAAAAGCGTGTACGTTTTGACAACAAATTTTCCAAAGGATGAGCAGTATTCGCTTACTTCCCAGATTAGAAGATGTGCAGTTTCAGTTCCATCAAACATTGCAGAGGGCTGCGGTAGACAATCCGCAAAAGAAACGGTGCATTTTCTTCATATTGCCAGAGGTTCATTGTTCGAACTGGAAACACAATTGATTTTGGCGAGTGATTTGGATTATGTAGGATCTGATATGACTACTATTATGACAGAAATAGATCGGGTTAAAAAATTGTTGAACGGATTCATTAATTACCACAAAAAATTATGAGAACGAACAACGAACAACCAATAACGAACAACGAAAAACGATACCTCAAGCTTTCAGGTCTGGAACCCTTGGTGGTGACACCAGAGAGTAATTTTATTAACGTAGGGGAGAGGACCAATGTGGCAGGTTCCAAGAAATTTCTACGGCTGATAAAAGAAGAAAAATTTGAGGAAGCTTTGGATGTTGCCAGGGAACAGGTAGAGGGAGGAGCTCAAATCATCGATATTAATATGGATGATGGACTGATCGATGGTAAGGCTGCCATGGTCAAGTTTTTGAACCTGGTCATTGCAGAACCCGATATTGCCCGAGTTCCCATCATGATCGATAGTTCCAAATGGGAAATTATTGAGGCAGGACTACAAGTCGTGCAAGGAAAGTGTGTGGTTAATTCCATTAGTCTGAAAGAGGGCGAAGCCGAATTTATTCATCACTCCAAATTGATAAAGCGATATGGGGCCGCTATGATCGTTATGGCTTTTGATGAGGTAGGCCAGGCAGACAATTACGAAAGACGTATTGAAATCGCCAAGCGTTCCTATGATATTTTGGTGGATCAGGTTGGTTTTGCGCCAGAGGACATCATTTTCGACCTCAACATCTTTCCGGTGGCTACGGGAATGGACGAGCATAAACTCAATGCGCTAGACTTTATAAGAGCAACCAAGTGGGTCCGAGAAAATTTACCGTATTGTAGTGTCAGTGGTGGTGTAAGTAATGTTTCTTTTTCATTTCGGGGTAATAATCCAGTCAGGGAGGCCATGCATTCGGTGTTTTTGTATCACGCGATAAAGGCCGGCATGAACATGGGTATCGTAAACCCAACGATGTTGGAGGTTTATGACGATATTCCCAAGGACCTTCTGGAGCACGTTGAGGATGTCATGTTGAATCGCAGGGAGGATGCAACGGAGCGATTATTGGAATTTGCAGAATCTGTTGTAGGTAAGGCCAAGGAAAGCAAAGTGGATAATTCCTGGAGGGAGGAACCTTTGCAGGAACGTATTACAAGGGCCTTGGTAAAAGGAATCGATCAATACATTGAATTGGATGTAGAGGAGGCCCGGCAAGAGTCGGATAAACCTATTGAAGTCATTGAAGGGCATTTGA
This sequence comes from Maribacter sp. 4G9, assembly GCF_002742265.1. Lineage (GTDB taxonomy): Bacteria > Bacteroidota > Bacteroidia > Flavobacteriales > Flavobacteriaceae > Maribacter. Next base: position 102,852 of record NZ_MDGL01000039.1, on the reverse strand, counting down.
TGACCGGGATGAACGTAGTAGGGGATTTGTTCGGCAGCGGTAAAATGTTTCTGCCTCAAGTGGTAAAATCGGCGCGGGTCATGAAAAGGGCCGTTGCTTATTTGTTGCCCTATATTGAAGAGGAAAAATTGGCCAATCCGCAGGAAGGGGACTCCGAAGGAAATGGAAAAATATTGATGGCGACCGTGAAGGGGGATGTCCACGATATAGGAAAGAACATTGTCAGTGTAGTTTTGGCTTGTAACAATTATGAGATTATCGATTTGGGCGTCATGGTGCCACCAGAAAAGATCATTGCCGCGGCGGTAGAGCATAGGGTGGACATCATTGGTCTTAGCGGATTGATTACGCCTTCCTTGGATGAAATGGTGCATCTGGCCAAAGAGATGCAACGGAATAACTTCAGCATTCCCTTATTAATCGGGGGGGCAACCACCAGTAAGGCGCACACGGCCGTAAAAATAGACCCACAATATAACCAGGCCGTGGTCCATGTAAACGATGCTTCTAGGGCCGTAACCGTTGTTGGCGACCTTTTACAGAAAGAAACATCGGCGGCTTACAAAATGAGAATTAAGGAAGACTATGATGACTTTAGGGACAAGTTTTTAAAGCGTTCCGTAAAGAAGGAATATAAAACGATAGCGCAGGCCCGTGAGAATAAATTTAAAATAGATTGGGACAACTGTAAAATAAAGGAGCCTCAAATGCTGGGGACACAGGTGATAGAAGATCAAGAATTGGATAAATTGGTTCCCTTTATTGATTGGACCCCTTTCTTTAGAAGCTGGGAATTGCATGGGAAATATCCCGATATATTGACCGACGATGTCGTGGGAAAAGAGGCTGCCAATCTCTTTGCCGATGCCCAGGAAATGTTGCAGGAGATTTTGGACAAGAAACAATTGAAGGCAAAGGGCGTTTTTGGGCTGTTTCCTGCAAATACCGTAAATGCTGATGATATCGAGGTCAGGAATACGGATGACGGAAATACATACGTATTTAGAACCCTAAGACAACAGTTACGGCGAAGGGAAGGCGTTGCAGATTATGCGTTGGCCGATTTTATTGCACCGAAGGATAGCGGAATCATTGATTATATAGGGACTTTTTGCGTGTCCACAGGATTTGGAACCGCTGAGCTAGCCGCCGAATTTGAAAGGAATTTGGATGACTATAATTCCATTATGGTGAAGGCCTTGGCGGACCGTTTGGCCGAGGCCTTTGCGGAGTATTTGCATAAGGAGGTGCGGACCAACTATTGGGGCTATGCAAACGATGAGAATTTAAGCAATGAGGAACTGATCAAGGAATCGTACAAAGGGATTCGCCCGGCACCGGGATACCCGGCCTGTCCGGATCATTTGGAAAAACTGACCATTTGGGAGTTGCTTCAAGTAGAGGAAAGAATAGGGGTAAAGCTAACGGATAGTCTGGCTATGTGGCCGGCAGCATCGGTTTCGGGATATTATTTTGCAAATCCGGAGGCAAAATATTTTGGTCTGGGAAAAATTAAGGAGGACCAAGTTGCCGATTTTGCCCAAAGAAAAGGCATCAGTTTTGAAAAGGCCAAAAAATGGCTCGCGCCAAATATAGTTGAAAGTTGATAGTTTTTTGTTGTTGGTAAGCACATATGGAATATACTGAATTGGATGTATGGAAAGAGAGTCGTAAGTTGGTAAAGGATGTATATAATCTTTTGTTGGGTTTCCCAAAACGAGAAGATTTTGGATTAGTTGACCAGATGAGAAGATGTGTTATATCAATACCGTCAAATATAGCCGAAGGTATTGGTAGAAGAACAGCTCCCGATACTATTCAGTTTTTGTATATTTCAAGGGGTTCACTTTATGAGTTGGAAACACAACTTTATTTAGCTTTAGACCAAAAATATGTTCACGAGAAAGATTTTGAAAAGACATTAAACCAAATTACCAATTGTAAAAAGTTATTGAACGGCTTTATCAATTATTATAAAAGTAAGAGTTAAGTAAGAGAACAGCTCATGTATTTACCATCAACACTTAACTAAAAACTACCAACCAAATAGAATGAAAGTAACGGAACATATAGAAAAGGCCAAGGGAAAGACCTTGTTTTCCTTTGAGTTGATACCGCCCGTTAAGGGAAAGAGCATACAGGAACTGTACGATAATATAGATCCCCTGATGGAATTTAAACCGCCCTTTATTGATGTGACCACATCTAGGGAAGAGTATGTGTATATTGACAAAGGCGGACTTTTGGAAAAGAAGGTGACCCGTATGAGACCTGGAACGGTGGGGATTTGTTCTTCCATTCAACATAAATACCATGTGGATACCGTTCCACATTTATTATGTGGAGGTTTTACTAAGGAGGAAACGGAGTACGTTTTGGTGGATTGCCATTATCTGGGCATTGACAATGTGATGGCCCTCAGGGGAGATTCCATGAAGGAGGAACGATATTTTACCCCTACGGATGGTGGACATTGCTATGCCAAGGAATTGGTGGAACAGATCCGGAATTTGAGTCATGGGCAGTATTTGCACGAGACTATAAACTCTGACGACAATGCCGATTTCTGCATTGGCGTGGCGGGTTATCCCGAAAAGCACTTGGAGGCTCCTTCCTTACAAACCGATTTAAAGCGCCTAAAGGAAAAAGTGGATGCCGGAGCGGACTACGTGGTAACACAGATGTTCTTTGATAATCAAAAATATTTTGAATTTGTGGAGGCCGCCAAGAATTTAGGTATCAATGTACCCATTATTCCGGGAATAAAACCGGTTGCGGTTAAGCGACACCTGCAATTGTTGCCACAGGTATTTCGAATCGATATTCCACAGGATTTGATCGATGCCGTTGAGGCCTGCTCCACGAACAAAGAGGTACGACAGGTGGGCATTGAGTGGGCCATTCAGCAATCCAAGGAATTGAAGGCGGCAGGTGTGCCCGTTTTGCACTACTATTCCATGGGAAAATCAGATAATATTAAGGCCATTGCGAAAGAGGTTTTTTGAGTTAAACGCTTAGCTATAGGACTCTTTAAAGGGGTACAAATACTATTTTCAGTTTTGATTGGGAAATACAATCAACCAATAACTAAAAACTAACAACCAACTTTACTACCTTTGACCCCCATGAAACAGCAATGTTTTTTGTTAATTTCCCTATTGGGAACCCTATGTTTTTCCCAAAATTCGGAAATCAAAAAACATACCTTGGATTTTAGCCAGTTCTATGGCTCTATCCTACTTCATAATCCTGATATTTCCCATCTAATTGCCAACCACCCCGGTGGTTTTATTTTGGGCTACAACCGCAAAACCTATGGGTCGAAAGAATGGGAGGAGCTGTATAACTATCCGGATTACGGGGCCTCGTTTGTTTATCAGGATATGAACAATGCTACATTGGGCAGGAATTTTGGACTGTATGCACACTACAATTTTTACTTTCTTAAAAGAAATATCCAGTTTAGGATAGGGCAGGGGATTGCTTATACCACTAATCCCTATGACAGGGAGGAAAATTTTAGGAACAACGCCTATGGGTCGGATTTTTTAAGTTCCACCTATCTAATGCTGAACTATCACAAGGAAAATATTATTTCGGGATTGGGTTTAAAGGCCGGGGTTTCCGTCATCCATTATTCCAATGGTAATTTTAGGTCGCCCAATACTTCCACGAATACGTTTGCATTAAACCTGGGGTTAACGTATGATTTGGACGGTGGAGAGAAATTGGAATATATAAATACTTCAGATAGGGAAAAGATAAACGAGCCGATACGTTACAACTTAATTTTAAGGGGCGGACTTAATGAAAGCGACGTTATAGGTTCCGGGCAATATGGATTTTTTATTTTTTCGGCCTATGCCGATAAGCGATTGGGGAGGAAAAGTGCCATTCAGCTGGGAGGGGATGTGTTCTTTTCTAATTTTTTGAAGGAGTTAATTCGGTTTCAGGGCACGTCATTTCCTGAGATGGACGTACGGCCCGATGATGATTATAAAAGAGTAGGGGTCTTTTTGGGACATGAACTTTTTATCAATAGCATGTCCGTCATCACCCAGTTGGGCTATTATGTATATTATCCGTTTGATTTTGAAGGGCGTATGTATAATAGGATAGGCTTAAAACGATATTTTGGAGACAAAATGTTTGGTGCCATCACTTTAAAATCACACGGTGCTGCCGCGGAAGCTGTGGAATTTGGCATTGGAATACGGTTATAAGGAATGGATGGAAAAAGGGAACATACTAAAAATGGTTTGATCGGTGCATTCCTTCAAAGGGTCGTATGTCTTTTGAGTATCGCCGTTATTTCCTGTAATTCAGATAATGTTTCGGATTGTTTACAAACGGCGGGTGATTTGGTACGAGAGGAAATAGTGGTCCCTGAATTCAACAAAATAACGGTTTTTGAAAAGGTTGCCTTGGTACTTACGCAAGGGGATGTCCAAAAAGTGGAAGTGGAAACAGGCAAAAATCTTAAGGAGGAAGTTTCTGTATCCCTAGAGGGAGACCGACTCATTCTACGCAATGAAAATGGTTGTAATCTTTTTAGGGAGTACGGATTGACAACGGTTTATGTCACCTCCCCTAACATAACAGAAATTAGAAGTAGTACGGGCCTTCCCATACAAAGCGATGGCGTACTTGCGTATCCAAATCTGACCCTGTTTTCAGAAAGTTTTGTTGTTCCCGAAGCGGAAACTACGGATGGGGAATTTGATTTACATCTTAATACAGAAAACGTAAGTATTGTCGTAAATGGCATTGCCTATTTTAAGCTACGGGGCAATACACAAAATCTCAATGTGACCATTGCCGCAGGAGATTCCAGGATTGAGGCCCAGGAATTGACAGCTCAATCTATTTCCCTAAATCACCGTGGAAGTAATGATCTATTGGTAAATCCGCAAGAATCTATTTCTGGGGTGATACGGGGTTATGGTGATGTTATTTCCTTCAATCGGCCAGAAGTTGTTGAGGTTGAGGAACTATTTAATGGACGGTTGATTTTTAGTGATTAATCCTGTTTTTGAGTATATCGATTTTCCGGAAACATATTAAAAACGTGTTAAAGCCTACCAAACATCATTTTGTTTAATTAATGTTATTTAATTTTAAACAAAAAAGATATGAAATGAGCCAATCTAATCAGAATATTTTTTTCTAAGATTAGTGGTGAATTGCATCTTACCTTATCAATAATAATAAATTTTAAAAGATGAAAAGAAATAGAATACTTCAGTTTACAATAGCACTGGCGTTCATAGGTGTAATGGAAAATGCTTTTGCCCAAGAGATTACCGTTTTTCAAGGTATGTGGGGTGATGAGTTTTATCAGGACAAGGATAAAATGACCTGGAAGGAATTCGGGATGGCCATGGATTCCAATCCGGCTTCGGAAGTTTATTGGTCTAAATCAAAAAAGCAGTATGGAGTGACTTTTGCTGCCGCGACGGCCAATCTGGGCTTTGGTATTTGGTACCTGGTCAGTGAGAATAATGACAATGATACAACGGCCCCCATCATTGGTTTTGCAAGTACGGCCGTAGTAGGTTCCATTTTTTACTGTTTGGCCAACAAGAACAAGAAAAATGCTATTTTGGAATTCAACGATAGTTTGGGAAAGACCACCTATAGGTTAGTCCCTTCCGATACCGGAGTTGGTTTGGCCTTAAAGTTTTGATTCTCGCTAAAATCAAATTTTCAACACTTTTTCCAATTTTTTAAAAAAGTGAGGGAACTTTTCTTTGCGATTTAAATATAATTATTACATTAGCCGCGGTTTTAAAGATTATGACAAAGCAATATTTCTGGAACGGTTTTTATTTTTACTTCTTTTTTAAAAGAGGTACGGGACTGTTGTAGTATGTTGAAAATAATATAATACGAAGGGTCCCGTGAAAAACGGGACTTTTTTTTTAGAATAAAGTCGTGCCAATAAGAATAGCCATACAGGGAATTAGGGGATCTAATCATCATCAAGTAGCCAAGGACTATTTTGATGATGCCGTTGAATTGGTAGAATGTATGTCGTTCGATGCCGTAGTGGACCAATTATTACAAAAAAAAGCGGATAAGGGTATCATGGCCATTGAGAACTCCATTGCAGGTTCTATCATTCCCAATTATGCGTTGGTGCATAGGAACAACCTGCATATAATAGGCGAATATTATCTGAATATCCATCATAATCTCATGGTGTTGAAAGGGCAAAAATTTGAGGATATAAAGGAGGTAAGTTCACATCCTATGGCATTGCTGCAATGTAAGGAATTCTTTAAGGATTATCCGTCCATAAAACTAGTGGAGGATGTGGATACTGCGGAAACCGCCAAGCGCATACACGATCAAAAATTAAAGCATATTGCGGCCATTGCTCCCAAGGTTGCAGCTGATTTATACGATTTGGACATCGTAGCGGACGATATACAGACCATTAAAAATAATTCCACCCGTTTTATCATTGTAAAAACAAAGAACAAGGAACTTCCCAAGGAGGAAATAAATAAGGCTTCGTTGCGGTTTTTGACCGATCACAAACGCGGCAGTTTGGCCACGGTACTGAATGTAATGAGCGATTGTAATTTAAACCTTACCAAAATTCAATCCCTGCCCGTTATCGAGACGCCTTGGAAATATTCTTTTTTTGTGGATGTGACATTTAACAAATACGAGGATTTTGATAAGGCAAAATCGCTTTTGAATATCATGTTGGAAGAGATAAAGGTATTAGGGGAATATAAAAACGCCATGTTATGATTCGAACTGCCAAAAGACTGGAATCGGTTCAGGAATATTATTTCTCCAAAAAATTGAGGGAGGTAAGGGGGCTAATGGCCAAGGGAAGGCCCATTATCAACATGGGTATAGGAAGTCCTGATTTGGCTCCGTCCTCAGCAGTTATCCATACGGTCCAAAATGCCATTTTGGAGGAAGGTGCACATCAATACCAAAGCTATCAAGGATTACCAGAATTGCGCAATGCGATTGCCTCGTTTTATAAAAGAAAATTTGGGGTAGCGGTTGACCCGGCAAATGAGATACTTCCCTTGATGGGCTCCAAGGAAGGTATTATGCACATAAGTATGGCCTTTTTGAACAAAGGCGATGAAGTATTGGTACCCAACCCGGGGTATCCTACCTACACATCGGTTACAAAATTGGTGGAGGCAGAACCTGTTTATTATGATTTGACGGAAGGAAATGGGTGGTTTCCTGATCTGGATATTTTGCAGGCCCAAGACCTGACCAAGGTAAAATTGATGTGGGTAAGTTACCCACATATGCCAACAGGGGCTACCGCTACCAAGGAACAGTTGTCAAATCTTATTGCTTTTGCCAAAAGAAACGATATTTTATTGGTCAACGACAATCCGTATAGTTTTGTATTGAACGACCATCCTAAGAGTATCCTGGCGATCGATGGAGCCAAAGAGATTTGTTTGGAGTTGAACTCCCTGAGCAAAACATTTAATATGGCCGGTTGGCGTGTAGGCTTCGTTTTGGGCAATGAACAATTTTTGGAGGCAGTCCTAAAAGTAAAGAGTAACATGGATTCCGGTATGTTTTATGGCATACAAAAGGGTGCCATAACCGCTTTGGAAAGTTCGGATGTTTGGTATAGTGAGTTGAACGAGCTTTACAAGGAACGAAGGGAACTTATTTTTCAATTGGCAAAAAAATTGGGCTGCAGTTATGATGAGGATGCCGTAGGTATGTTCGTTTGGGCCAAATTACCCATAAGTATAACATCGGCAGAGGAATTTATAGACAATATTTTGTACGATAGGGATATCTTCATTACACCGGGGACTATATTTGGAAGTAATGGCGAAGGGTATATCCGTTTTTCCCTATGTGTAACAAAAGAGAAGATACAGGAGGCTATTTCAAGATTTGAATAAAATGAAGTTGTACAGGTTGAAAAAAATGATAATAACATCAAAATTCCCCTCCTTGGGAGGGGCCAGGGGAGGCTTATGAACGTTTTTGTAATCGGTATAGGATTGATAGGAGGTTCCTTTGTAAAGGATATCAATGCAAAAATGCCAGAGGCCAAGATTTTTGGAATCGACGCCAATCCAGAACATATGCAAGAGGCCATGGCCTTGGGCCTTATTGAACACAAGGCGACTTATGAGGATTTGGATAAGGCCGATTTTGTGTTTGTCAGTATTCCGGTCAATGCCACGGTGAAGGAATTGCCAAAAATATTGGACGGCGTACAGGATGATTGTGTGGTCTGTGACGCGGGTTCTACCAAAGAGCTTATTTGTAAGGCATTGGCGAACCACCCTAAGAGAAGAAATTTCCTGGCTTGCCACCCCATTGCAGGAACAGAGTTTTCCGGTCCTTCAGCGGCCATACATGGCCTATATGAAGGTAAGACCAATATTATTTGCGAAGTGGAAAAGACAGCTTTCAAATTGCAGGAAAGGGCTTTGGAAATCTATCAGTTATTGGGTATGCGCATTCGCTATATGAATCCCAAGGCCCATGACAAGCATATTGCCTATGTCTCGCATTTGTCACACATCAGCTCATTTATGTTAGGAAAGACGGTAATTGAAAAAGAGAAAAACGAACGTGATATTTTTGACATGGCAGGAAGTGGTTTTGAAAGTACGGTGCGTTTGGCAAAGAGTTCACCCGCCATGTGGGCACCCATTTTTGAACAGAACAAGGAAAACGTCATAGAGACCTTAAATGAATACATTCAGAACCTGATGGATTTTAGGGAATTGTTGTTGGTGGATGATTTTGATGGCATTTATAACGAAATGAACAATACGAACAAGATAAAATCAATATTAAAGGGAATACCGATAAATAAGAAGTAATGGAGAACAAGAAAGAAATGAGATCCTGGTTGGATGATATGCATTTGAACCATCCGCTGGTAATTGCTGGGCCTTGTAGTGCCGAGACCGAAGAACAGGTTTTAAAGATCGCACATGAGTTAAAGGATACCGATGTAAATTATTACCGTGCAGGTATCTGGAAACCTAGAACGCGCCCCGGAAATTTTGAAGGTGTTGGTGCCTTGGGTCTAAAATGGCTTCAAAAGGTGCGTGAGGAAACAGGACTGAAAACCGCCACAGAGGTTGCCAATAGGGCACATGTTGAATTGGCCCTGGAGTATGATGTTGATTTACTTTGGGTAGGTGCCCGATCTACCGTAAGTCCGTTCATTATGCAGGAATTGGCCGATGCCTTGGAAGGCACGGACAAGATCGTTTTGGTGAAAAATCCCGTAAATCCTGATTTGGCCCTTTGGTTGGGAGGTATAGAAAGATTGTATACCGCAGGGGTGAAAAAATTGGGAGCTATCCACCGTGGGTTTTCAACCTATGAAAAAAGCAAATACAGAAATATCCCGGAGTGGCAAATGGCCATTGAATTCCAGAACAAATTTCCCGATTTGCCATTGATCAACGATCCATCACATATCACGGGAAGAAGGGACATGATCTTTGATGTTTCCCAAACCGCTTTGGATTTAAATTTCGATGGGTTGATGATCGAGACCCACCACGACCCTGATAACGCTTGGAGCGATGCTGCCCAACAGGTAACTCCAAAAAGATTGGTTCAAATCATGAAGGATTTAAAAATAAGAAAGGAGACCGATGTTGAGGCGGAATACAATTCCAAATTGAGCAATTTAAGGGCCCAAATCGATGTAATAGACAATCAACTGATCGATATCCTAGGAAAACGTATGAAGATTTCCGATAGTATAGGAGCGCTTAAAAAGGAAAGAAACGTTGCCGTTCTACAATCCAACCGATGGAACCAAATTCTAGGCGCTATGATTTTGGAAGGGGAAAGCAAAGGACTCAGTGAAGAGTTTATATTGAAAATGTTCAAGGCAATTCACCAAGAGTCCATTAACCATCAGGAAAAAATCGTAAATGGATAATATAAAAAGCCCGGTCATTGACCGGGCTTTTTATGTTCGTTTTGGGAATAGGTTCAAAATGTATTTTTTGGGGCAATTGTTCTTCAATCCCTAAAGGGTTTACCTTTTAAAAACGAAACGGGTAATAAAAATTCCTTGGCCGTCTTTGTCACCCGCATCGGCCTCAACACCACTGGTTACAAAAACGAGTTCCCAACCCTCCGCGGCCATGGCTGTGAGTTTGGAAGAAATGAGCGCATCGTTGGCGGCAATATTTTGAAATCGGATTCCCGCTATATTATAAAAATTCAGGAGTTTGGTCTCCTCAAAATCCTTTACCCGTATATCTGAGCGGTCCGCTTTGTTCCTTGTATTGTCCTCTTCCGTTTGTACGGTTGCAAATTCCTTATAGTCCCTATCCGCATTACCATCAATAATTCTAGATCTTCCCAAACCGCTGGGCACGATGGATTCAACGGTTGTTATAATTTTGAATTCTTGGGCTTGAGCAGCAATTACCGCCAAAAAAGTAAAGAAAAGGGTGTAAAGTGTTTTTTTCATGATTTTGGTTTTTAAAGGATGAATCATTCGTTTTTCATGCAAATCAAATTTACAATAAACACATGGTAGGTTTTGCAATAAAATACCTGTCTTCTTGAAAAGGATGTATACAAATGGATTCTGAAAGTAATATCGTTTCTTTGTAGTTGGAGTTATTGCCAAAATGGAAGGAACAGTCTATAAATCTACAGGAAGTTGGTATACCGTCAAAGCTACGGACGGATCGTTCTATGAATGCCGGATCAAAGGTAAATTCAGGATCAAGGGGATAAAAAGTACCAACCCCATTGCCGTTGGTGACAATGTCCATTTTGAACTGGACGAAAAAGGCGAGGAAAAGGTGGGGGTCATCAATAGTATAGAAGACCGTAAAAACTATATAATCCGTAAATCGGTCAATCTTTCGAAACAGACCCATATTATCGCTGCCAACCTTGATCAGGTTTTTTTGTTGATTACATTGAACAACCCAACTACCTATACCATATTCATTGACAGGTTTTTGGTTACTGCCGAGGCCTATCAAGTACCCACAGTGCTGGTCTTCAATAAAATTGATACCTACTCCGACGCGGAAAAAAATGAAATAAAATTTTTGGTAGCCCTCTATCGGGAAATTGGATATACCTGTATAGGAATATCGGCGAAGACCGGAAAGAACGTAGACAGGATAAAAGAGATGATGATCGGAAAAACCTCTATGTTTTCAGGGCATTCCGGAGTGGGAAAATCAACCTTGATCAATGCCATTGAGCCTGGTCTGGGCATTAAAACTGCCGAAATATCCCAACAACATCTACAGGGACAGCATACAACCACTTTTGCCGAAATGTTCGATTTGAGTTTTGGCGCGCAGATTATCGATACTCCCGGAATAAAGGGGTTTGGGATTGTGGATATGGAAAAGGAAGAAATAGGCGACTATTTTCCTGAACTGTTTCAATTAAAACAAGACTGCAAGTTCAATAATTGTATTCATATGGACGAGCCCCAATGTGCGGTAAAAACGGCTTTGGAAGATGGCAAGGTTTCCTGGAGCCGATATAAAAGCTATGTACAAATGATAACGGGGGAAGACGAGAATTATAGAATTGACATTCACGGGGAAAGAAAATGAGAACGGTCATTCAGCGCGTATCCAAGGCAAGTGTAACCGTAGAGGGAAAAGTCGTTTCCTCTATTGGGTACGGTCTGCTTATATTGCTAGGCATAGTTGGAGAGGATACTGAAGAGGATATTGATTGGCTGGTCCGTAAAGTGATCAACCTGCGCATATTCAACGATGCTTTGGGTGTTATGAATACATCCGTAATGGAAAGTGATGGTGACATTATCGTGGTAAGTCAGTTTACCTTGCACGCATCTACCAAAAAGGGAAACAGACCTTCCTATATAAGGGCAGCAAAACCGGAAATTGCCATTCCCCTTTATGAAAAATTTATTTCCAGACTGGAGCAGGAATTTGGTAAAAAAGTAGGCACGGGAATTTTTGGGGCGGATATGAAGGTAGATCTGCTCAACGATGGTCCGGTGACAATTATAATGGATACAAAAGATAAGGAATAATGAATATAGACAACGCACAAAAAGCAGTAGATGATTGGATTAAGCAACATGGTGTACGCTACTTTAATGAGCTTACCAATATGGCTCAGTTGACAGAAGAGGTTGGGGAAGTCGCACGGATAATCGCCCGAAGATATGGGGAACAAAGCGAAAAAGAATCCGATAAATTCAAAGACCTAGGCGAAGAACTGGCAGATGTCCTCTTTGTGGTGCTTTGTTTGGCGAACCAGACCGGTGTAGATTTACAACAGGCATTTGATAAAAAGTTAGATTTGAAAACAAAGCGCGATCATGATCGCCATCACAACAACAAAAAGTTGAAATAATACTATCTTTGGCGTTCGTTTTTAATACCATTTATCTTGAAAATCCACCTCGCCGGCCCTAACAATACAGTACTTAAAGATACGATCAAAATAACGGGTTCAAAGAGTGAATCCAACCGCTCACTTCTATTATCGGCATTATACCCCGGTATTGAAATACAGAACCTTTCAAATTCTGACGATGCCCACGTCATGAAAAACGGGCTAATGCAAAAAAAGGGAACGGTGGACATTCACCATGCGGGTACCGCAATGCGTTTCCTTACCGGCTACTTTGCGGCCTTGGAGGGAAGCGACGTAATCCTGACCGGATCTAAAAGAATGACGGAGCGGCCCATAAAAATACTGGTGGATGCCTTGAACGAATTGGGGGCCGATATTTCCTATGTAAATGAAGAAGGATACCCGCCCCTTCGCATCAAAGGGAAAAAGCTTGCCAAAAATCAAGTAAGCCTACCGGCCAATATTAGCAGCCAGTATATTTCTTCGCTCTTGCTGATCGCGCCCAGTTTGGAAAATGGTCTCGAGTTGGAGCTGGTGGGTAAAATTACCTCGGTTCCCTATATAAATATGACCTTGGGATTATTGAACGAAATTGGAATTGAAACTAGTTTTCAAGAGAATACGATTTTGGTAAAACCAAAAGCATCGGTCAACCTTACTGCCTTGGTGGTTGAGTCGGATTGGAGTTCCGCATCTTATTTCTATAGTATTGTCGCATTATCGGACGTGGGTTCTGCAATAACCCTATCGGCCTATAAAAAGAACAGTTTACAAGGAGATAGTATTCTTCAGGAAATATATACGGATTTTGGGGTGGAGACCTCCTTTGGTAAAAATGAGATCACGTTGAAAAAAGTGTCGGATACTCATAATTCAGTTATTGACCATGATCTTGCAAATGCACCTGATATAGCCCAAACAATCGCGGTCACGTGTTTTGGATTGGGAATGGGTTGTCACCTAACCGGTCTTCATACCCTCAAAATAAAGGAGACGGACAGATTGGAGGCATTGAATACGGAGTTGACAAAATTAGGGGCGAATATTTCAGTTACTGACAAGGCACTCACGTTAATTGCCTCCCGTACCATAAACAAGGACGTTGCCATAGACACGTATAACGACCACAGAATGGCCATGGCCTTTGCTCCCCTGGCACTAAGGACTTCCCTGGTAATCAACGATGCCATGGTGGTTACAAAGTCCTATCCCGATTTTTGGAAGGACCTGGAAAAGCTACATTTTAAGGTGCGGGAATTATAATTGATGTTTTACTTGACAACCCCCTGTTGTGGTTCGTATATTTGCAGCCGCAAAAAGCGGTGCAAAAATTATACTAAGAAGTGGCCTTAAAAATTCTTTTGAAATAATTTTTTGGGAAGAAACATCTAGTGTTGGCGGTCAATAAAAAAGAAATACATGAAATTATCCAATTTTAATTTTGAGCTTCCAAAGGAGTTATTGGCCGAACATCCGTCAGAGAATAGGGATGAGTCCAAATTAATGGTCATAGACACCAAAACAGGTAAAATTGAACATAAAATGTTCAAGGATATGATCGATTATTTTGATGAGGGGGATATAATGGTCCTTAACAACACCAAAGTATTTCCGGCACGTTTATATGGTAACAAGGAAAAAACAGGTGCCCGTATCGAAGTATTTCTTTTACGTGAGCTCAATGAGGAGCAACGTCTATGGGACGTTTTGGTGGATCCTGCCAGAAAAATCCGTATAGGGAACAAGCTTTATTTTGGTGATGATGAAACCTTGGTTGCAGAGGTCATTGACAATACCACTTCCCGCGGTAGAACGTTAAGGTTTCTATACGACGGGGCATATTTGGATTTTAGAAGAAAATTAAGGGAACTGGGCGAAACCCCGCTTCCCAAATATATCAAGAGGGAAGTGGAACCGGAAGATGAGGAAAGATACCAGACCATCTATGCCAAACATGAAGGTGCCGTAGCGGCTCCAACGGCAGGACTCCATTTTTCAAAACATCTGTTGAAAAGGTTGGAAATAAAGGGTGTTAATTTTGCCGAACTTACCTTGCATGTGGGCTTGGGTACATTTAATCCTGTTGAGGTAGAAGATCTTTCCAAGCATAAAATGGATAGTGAGGAATTGATCATTGATGAAAAGGCTACTGAAATTGTCAACAATGCCATTGCCAAGAAAAGACGAATATGTGCCGTGGGGACCACTGCTATGAGGGGATTGGAGAGCGCGGTCTCATCCAATCGTACCTTGAATACGTTTGAAGGTTGGACGAATAAATTCATTTTCCCTCCGTACGAGTTCAGTATTGCAAATTCGATGATTACCAATTTCCATTTGCCAAAATCGACCTTATTGATGATGATTTCAGCTTTTATGGGCCACGATTTAATGAAAAAGGCATATAAGGAAGCCATTATGGAAGGTTATAGGTTTTACTCTTATGGCGATGCCATGCTCATTTTAAGATAACTTTCCCCAACTTTTGAGGAGATAAATAAGAAGGGTCCCGCTTTATCATTATTTTGAAAAGCGGGATTTTTGTCGATAGCGATAAAACCATTCCAAAAATGAGAATGGTATTACACCTTTTATGGAAACAAGGAAGAAGGACATAAGGGCATTGACCAGGGACCAACTAAGGGATTTTTTTGTTTCCCAAGGGGATAAGGCCTTTAGGGGCAACCAGGTCTATGAATGGCTTTGGCAAAAATCCGCCCATTCCTTTGATGTAATGACCAACTTGTCAAAGACGACCCGCGATATGTTGGAAAGGAACTTCGTGATCAACCATATCCAAGTGGACCAAATGCAACGTAGTTCAGATGGTACCATTAAGAATGCCGTACGTCTGCATGATGATTTGGTGGTGGAGTCTGTACTCATTCCTACCAAAACAAGGACCACGGCCTGTGTGTCCAGTCAGGTGGGTTGCAGCTTGGATTGTAAATTCTGTGCCACGGCCCGCTTAAAACGCATGCGAAACTTGAATCCCGATGAAATCTATGATCAAGTAGTGGCCATTGATAACGAAAGCCGATTGTATTTTGATAGACCCTTGAGCAATATTGTTTTTATGGGTATGGGCGAACCCCTCATGAATTACAACAATGTATTGAAGGCCATTGAAAAAATCACCTCCCCAGAAGGTTTGGGCATGTCTCCAAAACGAATTACCGTTTCCACTTCTGGCGTACCCAAACTGATCAAGAAAATGGCGGACGATGCCGTAAAATTCAAATTGGCCGTATCCCTTCATTCTGCCATAGACGAAACCAGAACATCGATAATGCCCTTTAATGCCACATTTACCTTGGCCGACCTTAGAGAGGCACTTGTGTATTGGTATCAAAGGACCAAAAGTCGCATTACCTATGAATATGTGGTCTGGGAAGGTATCAATGACCAACGAAAGGATGTGGACGCCTTGGTGGAATTTTGCAGGTTTGCACCATCCAAGGTAAACCTTATCGAGTATAATCCCATTGATGACGGGGATTTTCAGCAAGCTTCCAATACTGCCATTGAAATGTATGTGGAAACCTTGGAAAGGAACGGCATTACGGTTACCGTTAGAAGATCAAGGGGAAAGGATATTGACGCTGCCTGTGGTCAATTGGCAAATAAATCGTAAGGTTTATAGTTAAAAGTTAAAAGCGAAAGTTGTTTTTTTGTGACCAATGACCAATGACCAATGACCACTGACCACTGACCTCTTAATGTCAATTTTATAGTTAAGAATTATAAGTTTTTAGCTAAAAGTGATTTCATATAGAACCTGAAACCTGAAACATATGAAAGCAGCTAAAAGAGAAGAGTTATTACTTTAACCAACACCTAATTCCCACCCCCTAATTACCGCTCACTGAACTCTTTTCCCTAATTTTGAAATTCTAAGCCAAACTGCTTGAAAATAGTATCACAAATAAAGGAACCGATCAACCGGGAAATGGATCTTTTTGAAACCAAATTCCGGGATTCAATGGTTTCCAAGGTGGCTCTTCTCAATAGGATTACCTATTATATAGTTAACAGGAAAGGCAAACAAATGCGACCTATGTTCGTATTTCTTGCCGCTAAATTATTGAACAATGGGGAAGTCAACGAACGTACCTATAGGGGTGCATCTGTGATCGAATTGATACATACGGCTACTTTGGTACATGATGACGTGGTGGACGAAAGTGATAAGCGCAGGGGCTTTTTCTCCATAAACGCACTTTGGAAAAACAAGATTGCCGTTCTGGTTGGGGATTACCTATTGTCCAAGGGACTGTTGCTTTCCATTGATAACGGGGATTTTGATTTACTCGGAATTATTTCCGTTGCGGTAAGGGAAATGAGCGAAGGGGAACTGCTTCAAATTGAAAAGGCCCGAAGGTTGGACATTACCGAGGAAGTGTATTATGATATCATTCGCCAAAAAACGGCCACATTAATTGCTGCTTGCTGTAGCCTGGGCGCCTGTTCCGTAAAGCCCGATAGTCAGGATGTGGAAACATTTCGGAAATTTGGTGAATTGTGCGGCATGGCGTTTCAGATAAAGGATGACCTTTTTGATTACGGGGAAGAGAAAATTGGCAAACCAACGGGAATCGATATCAAGGAACAAAAAATGACCCTTCCCTTAATTTATGTCTTGAACAATTGCTCCAAAAAGGAAAAAAACTGGTTGATAAATTCGGTCAAAAACCACAATAAGAATAAAAAACGGGTAAAGGAAGTCATTGCTTTTGTCAAGGAAGTTGGGGGCTTGGAATATGCCGTTGCCAAAATGCTCCAATTTAAGGACGAAGCCCTTTCATTGCTACATCAATATCCAAAATCGGATTATCGGGATTCCTTGGAGCTTATGGTAAATTACGTTGTGGAGCGTAAAAAATAAGGTTTTTAATTTTTTTTCGTAATATAACTTATTGATTTTAAATAATTTAAAAATTATTTTAAGAATCAGGCAACTATATTGCATCTGTATGCGTCTATTTTAATAGAAGACCTTAAAAGATTTGAAAATTATACCCTTTTATAAAAACGAACGGCAGCTTATAAAGAAAGCCATAGATGGGAACAGGGAAGCCCAAAGGGTTTTGTATGCCAAACATGCGCCTAAGATGCTCAGTGTTTGTAGGCAATATATAAAGGACACTCACTTTGCCGAGGATGTAATGATACAAGGGTTCGTAAAAATGTTCAATCATCTGGAGTCCTTCAAGTTTCAGGGCAGCTTTGAAGGATGGGTACGAAGAATTATGATTAGGGAAAGTATTTCCTTTCTTAGAAAACAGCAGTTTGTAGTGTATGACGATGCCATTTTTGAGGACAATCAGCCAAATTTCTCCGAAGTAGTATCGGATTTGGATACCGAACATATTCAAAGGTTAATAGACGCCTTGCCCCAAGGATATAAAATGGTCTTTGTACTGTATACCGTAGAGGGATACAAACATCAAGAAATTGCCAAAATGTTGGATATTACGGAAAGCACCTCCAAATCCCAACTATTTAAGGCCAGAAAAATGCTCCAAGAGCAGTTACAACAACAAAATATCATTGGATATGGAACCAGATAAGTTTGAAACGCATATCAAGAACAAATTGGAAGAAAGGAGGATTACTCCTTCGGATGCTGCTTGGGAAAGGATTTCCGGTCAATTGGAAGAACCAAGGAAACAAGGGAAGAACGGCTATTTTTGGATAGGAATCGCAGCAAGTATTGTCCTCCTTTTAGGAACCTCGCTTTTTTTCTTTACTAAATCCGAAGAAATTGATGGCCCTGCACCTATAAAGGTTGTTGATTCAGGGAATACTAAAATTATTGAGCAAAATAAGGAAGCAAAAGACTCGATAGTTTTGGGAGTTATACAGTCCGAAGCACTTGTGGTAAACGATACTAAGGAACCCAAAGGAAATAGGAACGGAAATATTCAGCCTTCATTGAACTCTCAATTCGAGTCGGTTATAGATACAGGTACATCGGTAGCGAATACGCCCCACTCGTCCTTGGAGGATGAAATTATCCCCATGGTTCCCACGGAAATTCTGGATGCGAAAATTGCCGATGTAATCGCCCAAGTGAATGACATAGAAACACATGGAAAAATAACGGATGCCGAAGTAGACTCCCTACTAATGAACGCCCAAAAGGAAATTTTAAGGGAAAAGCTTTTTAATTACGATAATTCGGTCAATGCCATGGCCTTGTTGACCGAGGTAGAGGAAGAACTTGATCAATCCTTCCGGGACCAAATTTTTGAAACCTTAAAGGCCGGTTTTCTGAAGGTTAGGACGGCCGTGGCCGACAGGAACAACTAATTCATCAAAACAATCTAAATTTCCTTCGCTCTATACATTACTATAGGGACAGGGACTGGAGTTTTATTCATTTGCCCTGAGCGTAGTCGAAGGGTCAATCAAAATCAAAATCAAAAGAAATGAGAACAATTACATTATTTGTACTGGTAGTGGCTACAATATGCGTAGTGAACACAATAAGTGCCCAAGAGGAATATGCAAAAAAGGTAGAGGCCTTAAAATCACAAAAGGAGCAAGTCACGCAACAGGAGAAGGAGGCCTTGAAAGTTGAAGTAGCTGAAATAAACCGACGTTTAGCCGATGGTTCCATTTCGGAAGAAGAAGCCAAAATACTAAAGGAAGCGGCAGCTGAAAAAAGGGCCTTGAATATTGAGAATAGGCTCGTGATTATCGATAATCAAATTTCTTTGCTAGAACGTAATGATGGGATTTTGTTCAACGATATTCAAGTGGATTCAATACCTGAAGGTCAAATTCGCATAGGAATCGATATTGGAGGGAAACCTGCCGAGAGCTATATTTTCAATACGAACACTTGGAAACGGGATTTAAAATATGATCGCCGTACGTATTCTGACTTTGTTATTGCCGTGGGATTAAACAATGCTATTATAGACGGTCAATCCTTGAACGATTCTCCGTACCAGTTGGGCGGGAGCAGGTTTTTTGAAATGGGCTGGCAATGGCGGACACGGGTTTTTCAGAATACCAATTTTCTTAGGTTGAACTACGGGTTTTCTTTCCAGTTCAACGGACTTGAAATGAAGGACAATCAATATTTTGTTTTGAACGATCAAGGGAACGCCGAGCTTCAAACCTTTGAATATGAGCTTGATAAATCTAAGTTTAGAATGGATAATTTGGTATTCCCCTTCCATTTGGAGTTTGGCCCCTCAAAATTCAAGGAAACGGATAAGACCATAAGATACTCCTTGCAAAATCAATTTCGCTTGGGAATAGGTGCTTATGGTGGTTTTAATATCGGAACGAGGCAAAAGCTGAAATACGAACAAGATGGCAGTAGTGTCAAGGATAAATTGAAACGGGACTACAATACCAACAACCTTATCTATGGTTTAAGTGCCTATGCGGGATTTGATGGAGTGCTGCTGTACCTTAAATATGACCTAAACCCCATTTTTAAAGATGGGGCCATAGACCAAAGAAACGTATCGCTTGGCCTTAGATTCGATTTATAAAGATGCAGGTTTAATGTTTATTTGAGTTAGAAAGGGCATGCCACTTGGGTATGCCCTTTTCTAATTTGTGGCACTTTTCATTTCTTCCGAAAACTCATCTGGATAGTACACACGTTTACAATGGTTGCATTCCACTACTTTTGACGAGGAAATTTTAAAGAGTTTTATCCAGAATAGATGAAAATAATTTGAAGAAATAAAAGCACTTAGCGTACCCATTTGGTTACAGTACGGACAAGAAACACCTTGGAGAAATTTGGTTTCTGATTTACCCGGTCGTGTTCCAAAAAAAAGAATCATAAGAATTAGGGTCTACAACAGTTCAAAAGAAGCGTTTAGATAATAGGTGCGTTTCTTAACGGCATTGCCATAATAAAGCGATTCGTTGATTTCTTCATTATTACCGTCGCTGATATAAATTACTTTTCCTACGGAACGTCCTATTTTTTTGGCGATGGCCTCCGCTTTCTGTTTTGCGTTTTCATAGGCTTTATGGGCATAGTCCGCCATTTGGCTATCGGTTAGTCTTGCTTTCATGGAAGTTTCGGAACGGGATACCCCCATGGACATAACCAATAGAAAATTCTGTATCTCTTCCAAAGAATCTGTCGTATAGGTTAGGATTATGCCGTCCTTTTCATATCCCATCAAAGCATAGGATAAGGGGTCTTCCTTTAGTTTTGATGTGTCCAATCCTGCCTGGCGCAATTTATCCAAATATGTTTTCTTTAGTTCCTCCAAGCTGACCGTTTGAGCGTCGTAATAGACGTTGTTAAGGCTAATGATCATGCTACTGGTATACGTAGGTGCAAAATCGTATTCATAGGTCCCATTTGTATTAATGGTGTTGGGGTTTTCCTGTGCGAAAAGGGTATTCAAAAAGCAAAGGAAAAATAAAAGGAGAAGTGATTTTTTCATGGTTTTTAAATTAAAGTGTTTAAGCTAAGATACCATTAGTTTCCATTTTTTTGAATATGTGCTGTTTTAAAAATATAGGTGCGCGCATTTTCATTTGAACAGGAGAAAATTCACTTCATTTTGATACATTTGGTATTCTATTCTAGATTCCAAAGCCAGAAACACCAGTTGCAAATGATTTCCAAAACCACTATCGATCAAGTTTATGAAACGGCGCGTTTGGAGGAAGTGATCGGTGATTTTGTGCAATTGAAAAAATCAGGTTCCAATTTTAAGGGCCTAAGCCCATTTACAGACGAGCGTACCCCTAGTTTTATGGTATCCCCGGTAAAACAGATTTGGAAGGATTTCAGTAGTGGAAAAGGCGGAAACGTAGTGGCATTTTTAATGGAACACGAGCATTTTACCTATCCCGAAGCCATAAAGTATTTGGCCAAAAAATACAATATAGAAGTAGAGGAGACGGAACAATCCAACGAGGAAAAGGAGCAGGCCAATGAACTTGAGAGCATGTATTTGGTATCAGAATATGCCAGTTCCTATTTTCAGGACATCTTGTGGAAAACTGAATTGGGGAAGGCCATAGGGCTAAGTTATTTTAAGGAACGAGGTTTTACGGAAGATACCATTCAAAAGTTTGGTTTGGGCTATTGTTTGGATCAGTGGGACGGATTTACCATGGCTGCCCTAGACAAAGGATATCAATTGGATTATCTGGAAAAAACCGGTCTCACCATAGTAAAGGAGGATTCAAACAACCCAAACAGCCCAAAAAAGTTCGATCGTTTTAAAGGTAGGGTCATGTTCCCCATACATTCCCTAAGTGGCAGGGTTTTGGGTTTTGGAGGGCGTATCCTTACCAACGATAAAAAGGCGGCTAAGTATTTGAATTCGCCTGAAAGCGAAATATATCATAAAAGCAAGGTTCTATACGGAATTTACTATGCCAAACAGGCCATTGCCAAAGAGGATAATTGTTATTTGGTGGAGGGATATACAGATGTCATTCAGTTCTACCAAAGAGGAATTCACAATGTGGTGTCGTCCAGTGGTACGGCGCTTACGCCGGAACAGATCCGATTGGTTAACCGGTTGACCAAAAATATCACGGTGTTATTCGATGGTGACGCTGCCGGGTTACGAGCGTCATTACGGGGGATAGACTTGATCTTGGAACAGGGCATGAATGTCCGTATCTGCACTTTTCCAGAAGGCGAAGACCCCGATAGTTTTGCCAAGAACAATGAATTGGAAGAGGTAGAGCAGTACCTTAAGGATAATTCCAAGGATTTTATTAGGTTCAAGGCTTCCTTGCTGGTGAAAGAAGCATCGGACGACCCCATAAAAAGAGCGGATACGGTACGAGATATCGTGAACAGCATTTCCAAAATTCCCGATCGGATAAAAAAGGAAATCTATGTGCAGGAATGTGCACAGATCATGAACATTTCAGAAGGTGTGCTTTTCAGCACCTTGGCGCAAATTGGAAAAAAGGACCAGGCAGACGCTCTAAAAAAGGAAAAACAAGATCAAAAAGCTTTTGATGTAGTCAGAAATGAACCTGTTGGCGAAAAAGTGGATGTCCAATATGAACTTGAACGCAAGATCATTGAAAGTCTTTTGTTGTATGGCAACAGGAAGGAAGAATTTGAGGACCTGGTGTTAAAGGAAAATGAGAGTGGGGACTTGGTCCTGGAACCGGAGTCTTTGGAAATAAAAGTGTACGAAAAGGTGTACTTGGATTTGCAGGAAGATGAGATAGAGTTGGCAAACCCTACTTTTAGGGATGTTTATTATAAATTGATAGCCGCCCTGAACGAAAACGAGGATTTTAAGGTCAGTGATTTTATTGCGGCATTGGAACAGGAATTGGGAAATGAGGTGTCCTCCATCCTTATGGAAGAGGAACGTTACAGCTTGCACAATTGGGAGCGAAAGGATATTTATCCTAAAGAAAAAGGAAGTGTTATAGCCCAACTGGTAAGCGAGACCATCCTAACCTTGCGCTGCTTTCTTATTAAGAAAAGAATGCAGGCCCTACAAAATGAAACGGAAGATGCAAAAGAGGATAATAAGGAAATTTTGGAGGAAATCATGAATTACTTACAGCTTAACAAACTGTTGAACCAAAAGTTGAATAGGGTACTTTCTTAATACCCTAAATAAAGAAGACCCGCTTTAATGGCGGGTCTTCTTTATAATATTAATCTGTATTTTAATAAAGTTCCAGGGCTTTGGCCTGTTGTAGAAGATCTACCATATTGTCCACGTTCAGCTTTTTCATCAAACGGGCCTTATAGGTGCTAACCGTTTTTTCATTAAGATTCAAGCCTTGGGCGACTTCTTTGTTTCTTCTGCCACTGGCCAGAAGTTTTAACACCTCAATTTCCCTTGTGGACAGTTTACGGAAAAACCTTCTAGGTTTCTTCGTACCCTCATCAAATGCCAATCTTTGTGCCAATTCATTGGTTATGAACATGCTTCCCTCACTAACTTTAGTTACCGCCGAGAGAATATAGTCAACATCGGAAGCTTTGGATAGATATCCAAAAGCCCCTGCCCTAATGGCACTTAGCGCATAGACATCCTCAGATTGTCCACTGTACATAAGTACCTTTACGTTGGGATATTCTTTTTTGATTTTTCTTAAAGCGGCAATTCCGTTCATCTCGGGAATGTCCATTTCAAGCATTACAACATCGGGGGTTACATTTTGTAGTTTTTCGAAAAGCTCTTCCGTGGTGGCAACATCGTCTACCATTTCAAAACCAGACGCGGATTCCAATACATTCCTAACACCCATACGGATGATAGGATGATTATCCGCAATTAAAACTTTTATCATTATGTTGTTTTTTCAAGATAGTTTAGGCCGGTTGTTTTTCCATTAAAGAAAAAGAGTACATGCAATGTAGGACTAAAATATCAAATTTAGAAGACAAAGATGTACTATTTTTATTTAACGCCCTTAAAATGGCTTTATTATTCGTTTTATTAACTTGATTCTTAGGTGAGTGGTTATTTCAAGGTTTCTGGTATGATACAAACGGGAATGGGTTCCATTTTATGGCGGTTCATGGTATTGAATCTTATGAATATGGAAAATACCTCTTTGTCCCTTCCTGTAAAATCTTCAATAGTTTTGCCCTCGTCCTTCATACGCATGGCCCATTCCAACTCAGGATAGGAGGCCCCAATTTGGTCTTCATCCGTACGGTCGTCTCCCCATAGCCCATCTGTAGGTGCCGCCTTTATTATTTCTTCATTAACACCCAATTTTTTGGCTATTTCATAAACCTCTGTTTTTAATAGGTCGGCAATGGGACTTAAATCGACCCCGCCATCGCCATATTTTGTGTAAAACCCAACACCAAAATCCTCCACCTTGTTGCCTGTTCCAGCAACTAGGTACCTATGTAAGGCGGCAAAGTAATAAAGGCTGGTCATTCTAAGCCTTGCCCGGGTATTTGCCAAGGACATAAATCGTTCTTCCTCGTTTTCCACTTTTGGAAAAGCGGCGACAAGGCTATCAAAAACAGGGGTAAGGTTTACGGGCTGTCTGGTCACATTGGGGAAGTTCTTTTGTAGCCAATCAATATGGTTGGAGGCCCTGTCGACCTGGTTTACGGCTTGGTGTATGGGCATCTCCAAACAAAGCAGGTCCAAACCGGTTTTGGCGCATAGGGTAGAAGTGACGGCAGAATCTATTCCGCCAGAGATGCCAATGACAAAACCTTTTTGATTTGCATTCAATGCATAGTCCTTGAGCCAACTTACAATGTGATCGATAACTTTTTCCGTTTGCATACGCTTATAAAATATGTTTAGATCGATTAACTTTGCCTAAAAATAAGTTGTCCTTGTTTAAAAATAAAATGTATCCAGAAATACTTGGTATGAGAAAACCTATTTTTATTGTTTTATCAATTTTCTCGTTTTTATTGGATGTAATGACAGCGATAAGGTCGAAGAGGATATTTCAAAAATTCCTATGGACCTAAAAATAGAAAGATTTGACAGGTTGTTCGCCGAATCGGGTGAGGCAGGTCTCCCCAAATTGAGAAAAATGTTTCCATATCTCTTCCCTGCTCCGGATAGTGTTTGGGTTGCCAAAATGAAAGATTCCCTTCAGGTCGAACTGTTTCAACAAGTGGGCAACACGTTCAATAGTTTTGAGGATGAGGAAGAAGGACTATCAGATTTGTTCAGGCATATCAAATATTACTTTCCAGAGCAGAAAACCCCTAAGATTATTACAGTTACCAATGATGTTGATTATGATAACAGGATTATTTTTGCTGATACATTGTTGTTTATAGGATTGGACAACTATCTAGGTTCCCAACATAAATACTACGGCGGCTTTCAACGTTACGTAGCAAACATTTTAGATAGAAAATTTATGGTAAGCGATGTGGCAAGCGCCTTTGCCAAAAAAGTGGTTCCAAGGCCTAGGGACCGCACCTATCTTGCTCGAATGATCTATTTTGGGAAGGAACTCTATCTAAAAGATAAACTAATGCCCTACACCAAGGACCAGATTAAGATTGGGTATAGTGAGGACGAAATGGATTGGGCCATGGCAAATGAAGAGCCCATTTGGAGAAACTTTGTGGAGAATGAATATCTGTACAGTACAGAAACCCGATTGAACCAACGGTTTTTAGATCCGGCACCTTTTTCAAAATTTGGTCTGGAGCTGGACAATGAATCTCCTGGGCGTCTGGGCAGATACATAGGTTGGCAAATCGTAAGATCGTTTATGGAAAACAATGAGTTGAACCTGAAGCAGTTGTTGACCATGCCCGAGGAGGAAATATTCAAAAAATCCAATTATAAACCAAGAAGCTAGATGTCAGATTTACATGAGTCGGAGATTACCTTGAGGGTAGGTCTTGATGAGAACCGGGTACCGGAAAAACTATCATGGTCCGCAGAGGACGGAGGAATAGATAATGAAGAGGCCAAAGCCATGTTGCTCTCCGTTTGGGATAGCAAAAACCGGGAATCCTTGAAAATAGATTTATGGACGAAGGACATGCCCGTTGATGAAATGAAGATTTTCTTCCACCAAACCTTGGTTTCGCTATCGGATACTTTTATGAGGGCCACCCAAGATGAAAAAATGACGGCCACTATGAAGGATTTTTGTGATTATTTTGCTGAAAAGTTAGAATTAAAAAAGTAGCGTTTCGGAGCTGGGCGCTAAATTGGGTTGTTTCTGCTTGCATCGAAATATTCGAGGTTCACGGCATCTATATAGTCCAGCAATTCATCCCTTCCCGTTTTTTTGCTAGAAGAAGTGATAAAGTATTGTGGTGCCTCTTCCCAGACTTCATTTAATAAATGTTGAAGGTAATCGGTTACATGTCTTTGGATTGCGAGGGGCTTTAGCTTATCGGCTTTTGTAAAAACGATTGCGAAGGGAATGCCATTTTCGCCCATCCACTGCATAAATTCCAGATCTATGGGCTGCGGTTTATGGCGGATATCAATTAATATAAAGGAACATACCAGCTGTTGGCGCTGGAGGAAATAGTTGGTAATATATTTTTGGAAGGTTTTTTTGTCCTTTTTGGAAACCCTTGCATATCCATAACCGGGAAGGTCTACCAGAAACCAATTTTCATTGATCTTAAAATGGTTGATCAATTGGGTTTTTCCAGGCCTGCCCGATGTCTTTGCCAAGTTCTTTTTGTCCGTCAACATGTTTATTAAGGAAGATTTCCCAACATTGGACCTTCCAATAAAGGCATATTCAGGCAGTGGCTCATTGGGACATTTGGCAACATCCGAATTGCTCATAACAAAGTCTGCCGACTTAATTTTCATTGAGGTTGATTTAGAAGTTACGCGCTTGTAGCCACTCCTCCAAAATGGTGTTGAACTCTATGGGATGTTCCATCATAGGTGCATGGCCGCATTCCTTGATCCAAAACAAATCGGAATCCGGTAAAAGCTCATGGAAAAGCTCGGCAACATCTGGCGGGGTTACCGTGTCGTTTTCGCCCCAGATGATACAGGTGGGGGTATTCATGGTCGGTAAATCAGTACTCATATTGTGGCGTATGGCACTTTTGGCAATGGCCAAGGTCTTTACCAGTTTTATACGGTCGTTTACGGTCGCATAGACCTCGTCAACGATTTCCTTGGTAGCAACCTCTGGATCGTAGAAAACGTCCTGCGCCTTCTTCTTTATGAATTCATAGTCCCCACGTTTGGGGTATCCATCGCCCATGGCACTTTCATAAAGTCCGGAACTTCCTGTTATGACAAGGGCCTTTACCATTTCAGGATATAATTTGGTGTGTAGCAGTCCAATATGGCCTCCTAGGGAATTTCCCAATAGAATCACGTCTTTAAGCCCTTTGAACTCAATGAACTTTTCCAAGTATTTGGCAAAGTTCTTTACATTGGTTTTGAGCATGGGCATGCTATATATTGGAAGTTCTGGAACTAGCACTTTATAGCCCATTTTAGGGAAATGGTCCGTAACGCCATGAAAATTGCTCAGGCCGCCCATAAGACCGTGCAGGATTATGATAGGGGTTCCTTCCCCTTTTTCAATATACCTGAACTTCCCGTCTTTGATTATTTCGTCATCCATCTACTCGGGTTCTGACATTTGGGCAAATATAGGTATTTAGATAGAATAGAATAACATTAATATGCCTTCCAAAATTCCTGGGAATCTACATCTTTTGAGAACGATGTTATTGTTCGTTACGCTTATTTGTGGTGATTTGGATTCAACTTGTGTCAAAATTGATGTAAAAATTCGCTATTTTATTAACAAAGTGGTTTTTTGTGGTAAAATGTGGTAATAATATTTATATATTTGAGTTGTATAAGAAAGGCCAACAATATTGGAAATCTATTTCTCAGGGGTATATAACTGTAAGGCAGATGCCAAAGGGAGGGTAATGTTACCCGTGTCCCTTAGGAATCAAATGGCTCCAATGTTGAGTAATGGTTTTTTTATAAAAAAGTCCTATTACGATGAATGTTTGGAGCTATATCCTAAGCACGAGTGGGAATCCGAGGTTAAAAAACTCAATGAAAAGCTGGGGGACAGTAGAAAAGATCGCGAGTTCAAAAGGAAGTTTACCTCGGGCCTAAGGCAGGTTGAAATTGATGCGGCGGGTAGGTTGTTGATTCCCAAGGATGTAATAGGTCTTGTAGATATTAAAAAGGATGTGGTATTGTCTCCAATGGATAGGCATTTGGAGATTTGGGACAAGGCTACGTACGATGGGGATGTAGAGTCTTCTCCTGAAGAGCGGGAGCAGTTGGCATATGAAGTGAAATATGCCGAAAAGCCAGGTGGTGATGTATCATAACCCGGTATTGCTGAAAGAGTCCGTGGATGGTCTGGCAATCAAGGAGGATGGCGTGTATGTGGATGTAACTTTTGGCGGAGGAGGCCATTCGAGTGAAATACTGAAAAGATTGGGGAGCGGTGGCAAGTTGTTCGCCTTTGATCAAGATGAAGATGCACAGAGGAATCGACTAGAGGATGAGAGATTTGTTTTGATCGGTGAAAATTTCAGGTATATCGCCCAGTTTTTAAAGTTCTATGGCATACGAAAAGTGGATGGCATCTTGGCCGATTTTGGGGTTTCCTCACATCAGTTCGATGAAGCCGAAAGGGGTTTTTCCACACGGTTTGATGCGATGTTGGACATGAGAATGAGCAAGCGCAATGCGCTTTCCGCCAATGATGTGGTGAACAGGTATTCCTATGATGATTTAAGGAACGTGCTCTTTGAATATGGGGACTTGCGAAATGCCAATGCCATTGCGAATACCATAATAGCGGCAAGGGAGCGGGAACCGATAGGTACTACCCAACAATTGAAAGAGGTATTGAAAGGGTTTTTGCCAGAGCATAAAAAGCATAAGATTTTGGCACAGATCTATCAGGCGATTCGTATCGAAGTAAATCAAGAAATGGCCGTTATCCGGGAGTTTTTGGAGCAAGTGCCGGAATTATTGAATATAGGGGGTAGGTTGAGTGTGATTAGCTACCATTCACTGGAGGATCGTTTGGTCAAAAGATTTATAAGGTCGGGTCAATTTGAGGGGGAGCCAGAAAAGGATTTTTATGGGAACGTCGATGTTCCGTTGAAAAAAGTTGGACCGTTGATCGTGCCAAAAAAGGAAGAGATAACAAGGAATAATAGGGCAAGAAGCGCAAAGCTTAGAATTGCTGAACGCATATAATTTGAATGATGAAAGTTAAAAAGGGCATATTGGACATTTTGAAGGGAAAGTTCTTGGTGGATGGGGATTCGCTAAAAAACTGGAGGTTCATCATCTTCACCTCCTTTTTGGCGGCAATCATGATAAGTAGTTCCCATAGCGCCGATAAAAAGGTACACAAAATAGCCGCCCTGAACGAAAGTGTCAAGGAATTGAAAAACGAATTTGTTGATGCGCGTTCAGATTTGCAGAAATTAAAACTGGAGTCCACCATAACAAGTACGGTCCAGGAAAAAGGTCTGTATCCATCGGAAACCCCACCAAAGAAAATAAAGGTAGAATCATTAAACCCCTCTAATTAGGAAATGCCGGTAACAGATAAATCCATATTGTCCAGACTCTATATCGTAGCGGCATGCCTAGTGGTTTTTGCAGGTGCGGTATTGTTCAAGCTGGTTTCCATCCAAGTTGTGGATGGTGAAAAATATATGGCATTGGCCGAAACCAGAACCACAAAAATGTTTACCATAGCTCCCAATAGGGGGAATCTTTATTCAGATGATGGAAGCTTATTGGCCACTTCCGTTTCTAAATACAATATACATTTTGATGCCGTAACGGTAAGTGAAAAGGACTTTAAGGAGAATGTGAAACCCTTGTCAGATGCCTTGGCGAAATTATTTAACAAGGAGTCATCGTATTACCAACAATTACTTAGAAAGGCCAGACAAAACCAAAACAGGTATGCCCTGATTGCTAGAAACCTGGATTATTCTGAATACATGGCTGTAAAGGGCTTTCCGTTATTTAAATTGGGCCCTTTTAAAGGGGGTATTGTCATTGAACAGAATACCAAAAGGGAGCACCCATTGGGTAAAATTGCGGAAAGAAGTGTGGGCTACGAGCGTGTTGACGAAAATGGATACCATACCAGAGTTGGAATGGAAGGTGCCTTTAGCGAATACTTGAGCGGTATCGAAGGTAAGAGGTCCAAAGTAAAAATCGCCAAAAACCAATGGAAGCCCATTGGGTATGATAACATTGTCGAGCCAAAGGACGGCTATGATGTCTATTCCACAATCGATATCAATATCCAGGATATAGCGCACCACGCCCTGTTGAAGCAGCTTGAAAAATATAAGGCAGACCATGGCAGCGTTATCGTCATGGAGACCAAAACGGGAGAGGTAAAGGCCATTTCCAATTTGGGCAGGACCACAGATGGCAAGTATTACGAACGTTTGAACTATGCCATTGGGGAATCCCACGAACCGGGTTCCACATTTAAGTTGGTGAACTTGGTAGCGGCCCTGGAAGATAAGGTAATCGATACCAGTACCGTGGTGGATACTGAAAAGGGAAAATGGAAAATTTATAACCATTACGTAAAGGACTCCAAGAATGGGGGGTATGGTAAAATTTCTGTATCGGAAGCGTTCGAGGTTTCTTCCAACACAGCCTTTGCGAAAATTATTCACAATAACTACAAGGATGATCCAGAGAAATATGTGAACCGACTCATGAGTATGGATGTTCATAAGCAACTGGGGCTTCCCGTGAAAGGAGAGGGCAAACCGGTCTTAAGGTATCCAGGGGATAAAGGATGGTCTGGACTATCTCTGGCCCAAATGGCCTATGGATATGAAGTGGCTATGACCCCACTCCAAACCTTGGCTTTCTATAATGCCATTGCCAATGATGGAGAGTTGATCAAACCTCGATTGATCAAAGAGGTGAAGGAATGGAACAAAACGGTCAAAAAGTTTGAAAAGGAGGTGCTGAACCCATCCATATGTTCCAAGGAAACGGCAAAAAAAGTACAACAGTTGTTAAAGGATGTGGTGGAAAAGAAACATGGTACCGGGCACGGTCTATATTCTCCAAATTTCTCCATGGCCGGTAAAACGGGTACATGCCAGAAAAACTATGTAAGCAAAGATCCAGATAAGCTAAAGTACATCTCCTCTTTTGCGGGATATTTTCCTGCGGATAACCCAAAGTATTCCTGCATTGTTGTAATACATGAACCGGACAAAAGTGTGGGCTATTATGGTGCCGATGTCTCCGGACCGGTTTTTAAATCCATTGCGCAAAAAATTTATGCCACATCCCCATTGATCGATGAGGTGGATGTTAAGGAAGTATTGGAAACTCGATTGGAGGATGCCTATCAGGGGTATTATGCCAATATCCAAAAACAATATAAGCAAGTTCCCAATGTAAGGGGTATGAGTGGTATGGATGCTATTTCAATATTGGAAAACCTGGGGCTGGAAGTAGAGGTGAAGGGGAACGGAAAGGTAAAGAATCAATCCATATCCAAGGGAACCGATTTAAAGAAGGTCAAAAAAATAGTATTGGAGTTATCGTGAAGATATTAAAGGACATATTGTACGGCGTTCATATTTCTGCAGTTAGTGGCACCACAAACTGCGAAGTGGTCTCGGTATGCTTTGACTCCAGAAAAGTACAAAAGGGAGATGCCTTTGTGGCAACCAGGGGCACCGTAACAGATGGTCATAAATTTTTGGACAAGGCTGTCGAACTTGGTGCCAGGGCGATTGTTTGCGAGAAGCTGCCAAGAAAAATGATGGATGGTGTTACCTATGTGGAGGTCGAAAATGGGCAACAGGCCTTGGCCATCATGGCGTCCAATTATTATGATACTCCTTCCAAAAACCTAAAATTGGTGGGCGTAACAGGAACCAATGGAAAAACGACAGTTTCCAGTCTGTTGTACCAATTGTTCAAAAAGGCGGGGTATAAAGTTGGCTTGTTATCGACCATTAAAATCATGATCGATGATACAGAATATCCTACGAGCCATACCACACCAGATGCCCTAGTAATCAACCATCATTTACGATTGATGAACGATGCGGGGGTTGAGTTTTGTTTTATGGAGGTCAGTTCCCATGGAATTCATCAGAAAAGGACCGAAGGCCTAATATTCGAAGGGGCCATATTTACAAATCTGTCCCATGATCATTTGGACTACCACAAAACATTTGCGGAGTATCGGGACACTAAAAAGAAACTGTTCGATAACCTTTCCAAAAAGGCTTTTGCGCTTACGAATATCGACGATAAGAACGGTTTGATAATGCTCCAGAATACCAAGGCAAAAAAGTTCACGTACGCCTTAAAAAATTATGCGGATTACAGGGGACAGATTTTGGAAAACCAATTCGATGGTCAGTTGCTCAAAATTGAAGATAATGAATTATGGATAAAACTTATAGGACATTTCAATGCCTATAACATGCTTTGTATCTATGCGGCGGCCGACCTATTGGGACTGGAAAAATTGGAGATTTTACGATTGTTGAGCGAGTTGGAAAATGTAGATGGAAGGTTTCAGTATTATATATCAAAAAATAAAATAACGGCAATAGTTGATTATGCCCATACGCCGGATGCTTTAAAAAATGTGCTTGAGACAATCAACACGTTGAGGACTGGAAATGAAAACGTCATCACCGTTGTGGGGTGTGGTGGCGACAGAGACAGATCTAAGCGTCCGGTAATGGGCAATATCGCTTCGGAAATGAGCAACAAGGTAATTTTCACTTCGGATAATCCAAGGACGGAATCGCCCAGTGCCATTATTGCTGAAATGGAAAGTGGCGTGGAACCTCAGAACGCAAAAAAATTTTTATCCATTGAAAATCGGGAACAGGCCATAAAGACGGCCTGCCAGTTGGCAGATGCCAATGATATTATTTTAATAGCCGGAAAGGGCCATGAAACCTATCAAGAAACCAATGGCAAACGCATTGATTTTGATGATTTTAAAATTGTAAAGGAATTGTTACAGGCCTTCGAAAAATAGGCACTTAAGAAAAATATATGTTAACCTACCTGTTCGAATATTTGGAGAAGCAATACCAGCTGCCTGGAGCGAGTCTGTTCCAGTTCAGCACCTTTCGTGCGGGTATGGCCATCTTGCTTTCCCTTATTATCGCCACGGCATATGGTAAAAAAATAATCCTATTTCTTCAAAATCAGCAGGTAGGTGAGACCATAAGGGATTTAGGTCTGGAAGGACAAAAGCAAAAGGCCGGTACTCCAACCATGGGCGGTGTAATCATCATATTGGCGACGCTTATTCCGGTACTACTTTTTGCCAGATTGGAAAATATATACATCATTTTGTTGATTTTCACCACTTTATGGATGGGGGTCATTGGTTTTATCGATGATTATATTAAGGTGTTCAAAAAGAACAAGGAAGGACTTAAGGGAAGGTTCAAAGTGATAGGCCAGGTGGTGTTGGGTCTTTTGGTAGGTGCGGTACTTTACTTCCATCCAGAGGTAACCATGCGCGACCATAATAAGACCATAATCACGGAGCAGTTTACGGTTGAGGAGGTACGTGGTGAGGAAATAAAGTCTACGATGACCACCGTACCTTTTTTCAAAAATAATGAATTTGATTACGGAAGTTTTATCTCTTGGATGGGAGAAGGGGCCAAGGAGTATGCCTGGTTGATATTCATTCCCATTATCATTTTAATTGTGACGGCTGTTTCCAACGGGGCAAACCTAACGGATGGTATCGATGGTCTGGCAGCGGGGACTTCGGCCATAATAGTATTTACCCTGGGGGTTTTCGCCTTGGTTTCCGGTAATATTATTTTTTCAGAATACTTGGATATTATGTACATACCAAGGGTAGGTGAGCTGTTGATATTCATCACCGCATTTGTTGGGGCATTGGTAGGTTTTCTTTGGTACAATACCTATCCGGCCCAAGTTTTTATGGGAGATACGGGCAGTTTGACCATTGGGGGGGTAATCGCGGTAATTGCCATAATCGTTAGAAAGGAATTATTGATTCCCGTCCTTTGTGGTATTTTTTTCGCGGAGTCCCTATCGGTCATGACACAAGTGGCGTATTTCAAGTATACCAAAAAGAAATTTGGGGAAGGCAGGCGTATTTTTTTAATGTCGCCCCTGCACCATCATTATCAAAAGAAGGGATATCACGAGAGTAAGATCGTAACCAGATTTTGGATTGTGGGCATTATGTTGGCCGTTGTGACCATTGTAACACTTAAGGTGAGATAGATGGCTTTTTTGGTAGTGCTTGGTGGTGGTGAAAGTGGCGTGGGTACGGCCATTTTAGGACAAAAAAAGGGATTTGATGTTTTCGTTTCCGATAAGGGAAAAATAAGGGAAAAATATAAAAACGTTCTTGAACATTTTGGG
The DNA here is from genome assembly GCF_002742265.1 of Maribacter sp. 4G9. Taxonomy (GTDB): domain Bacteria; phylum Bacteroidota; class Bacteroidia; order Flavobacteriales; family Flavobacteriaceae; genus Maribacter. The sequence continues at coordinate 68,650 of NZ_MDGL01000039.1, read as the reverse complement.
ATTGATTGGGAGGAATCAAAACATTCCGAGGAAAAAATAATGAAGGCCGATGTGGTCATGAAAAGTCCCGGAATTCTAGATGCTGTTCCCCTAGTGAAGGAGCTGGTCAATAAAGGCATTCCCGTTATCTCTGAAATTGAATTTGCAAGTAGATACACCGATGCAAAAATCATAGGGATAACCGGAAGCAACGGAAAGACTACCACTACGATGCTTACCTACCATATTTTAAAAAGTGGCGGTTTGAACGTAGGTATGGCCGGTAATATTGGTGATAGTTTCGCAAAAATGGTGGCCGAGGAAAACTTTGATTACTATGTTTTGGAAATCAGCAGTTTTCAATTGGACGGTATCCGGGAATTTAAACCGCATATTTCCATAATTACCAACATTACTCCGGACCATTTGGATAGGTATGAATATAAGTTCGAAAACTATATCGCCTCCAAATTCTTGATCACCAAAAACCAAAAAAGGGAGAATTATTTTATCTATGATGCTGATGATGAAGTTATTGCCAATTGGTTGGAGGAACACCCGGTCAAATCCAAATTACTCCCTTTTTCCTTGAAGGAATCCTTGAAGGAAGGAGCCTGTATAGAAGAAAATGAAATTAAAATAACAACGCAAGTAGACACTATAAAAATGATGACAGACAGTTTAGCATTGGAAGGCCAACACAATTTAAAGAATACAATGGCTGCTGCCATGGTGGCAAAATTAGTGGGTATCCGCAAAGAAACTATTAGGGAATGTATTACCAATTTCCAAGGGGCCCCACATCGTTTGGAAAAGGTTTTGAAAATACACCATGTGCAGTATATAAACGATTCCAAGGCTACCAATGTAAATGCCACGTATTACGCTCTTGATAGCGTGAAGACGCCTGTGGTCTGGATAGTTGGAGGAGTGGATAAAGGTAATGAGTACAAGGAGTTGATGCCCTTGGTGCGGGAGAAAGTGAAGGCCATCGTTTGTTTGGGGGTCGATAATGAAAAAATCAAGGACACTTTTGGTAATGTAGTGGATCTATTGGTGGAGACCTATGCTATGGAGGAAGCGGTAAAAGTGGCCTACAAAATTGCAGAAAGAGGCGATACGGTGTTATTGTCTCCTGCCTGTGCCAGTTTTGACCTTTTTGAGAACTATGAGGACCGCGGGAATCAATTTAAGAATTGCGTAAAAAATTTATAAATAGTGCGAAACCTATTACAAAGTATTAACGGGGACAAAGCCATTTGGGCCATAGCGGCACTTTTGGCGTTGTTTTCATTTCTTCCAGTGTACAGTGCCAGTAGTAATCTGGTTTATGTAGTAGGTAATGGTACTACGGTAGGCCATTTGGTGAAACATGCCTTGTTATTGTTTTTAGGTTTTGGGATTATATACGGGGTTCATAAAATACCCACGCATTTTTTCAAGGGACTTTCTTTGATTGCCATGCCCATTGTGATCGTACTATTGATTTTTGTATTGGCACAGGGAACAACGGCAGGTGAAACCAATGCGAGCAGGTGGATACGATTGCCGCTTGTTGGGTTTGGATTTCAACCTTCGAACTTAGCGGCCGTGGTTTTGATGATCTATGTAGCAAGATATTTGTCAAAAGTGCGCGATATAAAGGTCACTTTCAAGGAAAGTATCTTGCCTTTGTGGTTGCCTGTATTTTTAGTCGTGGTCCTTATCCTTCCGGCTAACTTTTCTACCGCGGGAATTATATTTTCCATGGTCTTGATGTTATGTTTTTTGGGGGGATACCCATTAAAGTATTTGGTTGCAATCGTTGGTACGGGAATCGCTTGTTTGGCCCTTTTTATTTTGGTGGCCAAGGCCGCTCCTGATTTGTTTCCAAATAGAGTGGATACTTGGATGAGCCGTATCGATAGTTTTAGCAATCCGGAAGATACGGAAGGTACCTATCAGATAGAAAAGGCGAAAATCGCCATTGCAACGGGTGGCGTTATGGGAAAAGGTGCCGGCAAAAGCGTACAAAAGAATTTTCTGCCACAGAGTTCTTCGGATTTTATCTATGCCATCATTGTTGAGGAATATGGATTGATAGGTGGCTTTGCATTAATGTTTTTTTACCTGTTTTTACTATTCAGGATTGTAGTGGTGGCCAATGGTTGTAAAACCATTTTCAGCAAATTATTGGTTTTGGGAGTGGGATTGCCCATCGTATTCCAAGCATTGATAAATATGGCCGTTGCCGTGGAGTTGTTTCCGGTTACCGGGCAAAATTTGCCCTTGATAAGTAGTGGGGGTACTTCTAGTTGGATGACTTGTTTGGCCATCGGGATCATTTTGAGTGCAAGTAATAAAAATGCGGCACAGACCAAGGAAAGTAGTGTGGATATTGATGAGAGTAACCCCTTAGAAGTATTGAGTGGGCAATTATAGGTTTATCATTTCCGGAGGGGGAACAGGGGGGCATATTTATCCGGCAATTTCGATTGCCGACGAACTGAAACGAAGACATCCCAATGCGGAATTCCTTTTTGTGGGAGCAAAGGATAGGATGGAAATGGAGAAGGTTCCCCAAGCGGGATACAAAATTGAAGGATTGTGGATAACAGGGATACAACGGAAACTGACCCTTAAAAATCTAATGTTTCCATTTAAACTGATAAGTAGTTTGATCAAGGCAAGCAAAATAGTAAGCAAGTTTAAACCCCATGCCGTAGTGGGTACGGGCGGTTTTGCCAGTGGTCCTTTATTAAAGGTCGCTTCGGGCAGAGGTATACCTTGCGTGGTTCAGGAGCAGAACTCCTTTGCTGGCATCACAAACAAGCTTTTAAAGGATAAGGTGGCCAAGATTTGTGTTGCCTATGACGGGATGGAACGTTTTTTTCCATTGGATAAAATTGTAAAAACGGGTAATCCCGTTAGGGCGGATTTGATTGCCATCAATGAGGATAAAAGCGAGGCATTACGGTTTTTTGGTCTGGAAACAGGGAGAAAAACCCTTTTGGTGCTTGGAGGAAGTTTGGGTTCCAAAAGGATCAATGCCCTGATTGCGGATAATCTCGCGTTTTTTAAGTCTTTGGACCTTCAGTTGATTTGGCAATGTGGCAAGGGTTACATTAAGGACTATGAGAATCTAAATTCGGATAGGGTGAAGGTCCATGCCTTTTTAAATGATATGGCCAAAGCCTATGCGGCAGCTGACATGATAATTTCACGATCTGGCGCAGGTGCGGTTTCCGAGCTTTGTCTGGTAGGAAAACCTACCATTTTTATACCGTCGCCCGTGGTTGCGGAGAATCATCAGACAAAAAATGCGCAAGCATTGGTGGCCGAAGAGGCCGCCATCATGATCAAGGAAAATGATTTGGACGAAAACTTTGAAACGACATTTTTGTCGGTTTTCGAGTCAAGGGAAATCCAGGAAAGGCTTTCCAAAAATATTAAGGACTTGGCTTTGCCAAGTGCGACCAAGGACATTTGTGACGAAATTGAAAAATTGTTGAATTAGCCAACATGGAAATAAAGGACATACATAAGGTTTACTTCATAGGTATCGGAGGTATTGGTATGTCTGCATTGGCCAGATATTTCAAATTTATCGGTAAGGAGGTGGCCGGTTATGATAAGACCGAAACTCCTTTGACCATTGAACTATCCGGCCATGACATTTCCATTCACTATGAGGATGATTTAAAATTGGTCCCAAAACCATTTTTAAATTCCCAAGGAACCTTGGTGGTCTACACGCCTGCGGTAAAAACCACACATTCGGAATATCAATATTTTCTAAATAACGACTTTGTAATTAAAAAGCGTTCCGAGGTCTTGGGACTCATTACCAAGGATTCATTCTGCTTTGCAGTGGCGGGTACACATGGCAAGACCACAACTTCGAGCATTCTTGCCCATTTGTTAAAGGAAACAGGCACGCAGTTGACGGCATTTCTGGGAGGTATTTCAGAGGACTTCAATAGCAATTTTTTGTTGGAAGGAACGGATTATTCCGTTGTTGAGGCGGATGAGTTTGATAGGTCGTTTTTACGACTTTCCCCAAACGTGGCCTGCATTACTTCTATGGATGCCGATCATTTGGATATTTATGGGGATGCAGAGGAGTTAAGAAAATCCTTTCTGCAATTTGTGGAAAGAATAAAACCGGGAGGGAAATTATTTATTAGAAAAGGATTGCCCTTAGCGGGTATTACCTATGGAATTGAAGATGGTTCGGATTATTGCATCCGAAATATAAAAATAGAACATGGTGCCTACATTTTTGATTTGGGAACTCCGGATGGATCGATAACCGGAGTTAAGTTCAACAAGCCAGGAAGACACAATTTACTGAATGGTTTGGTTGCTTTTGCCATGGCGATACAAGCAGGTTCCCCACCGTATCGCCTGGCTGAAGCCTTGGCAACTTTTAAGGGTGTTCAAAGACGGTTTTCTTATAGGATTAAGCATGAGAATTTTGTCCTTATTGATGATTATGCACATCACCCTACTGAAATCGATGCCGTGTACGATGCCATCATGGAAATGCACCCCAATAAAAGGGTATTGGCGATTTTTCAACCGCACTTATTTAGCAGGACAAGGGATTTTGGCGATGATTTTGCAAAAAGTCTATCAAAATTTTCAAGTGTGCTGCTCATGGAAATTTATCCCGCCAGGGAAGAGCCCATGGAGGGAATAGACTCCGCTTGGCTTATGGAAAAGATGACCAATCCCCAAAAGAAAATCGTGGAAAAGGGAGAACTGGTATCGGAAATAAAGGCCCAAAATCCTGAAGTGCTTGTAATGATGGGCGCCGGTGATATTGGGTTGGAAATAATAAGAATAAAAAAGGAATTGGAGTATGCGCATTAATTGGAATTATTTAAAAATAGTTGCGTTGGTGTCAGTAATCATGGGGCTTTATGCATTTTCTAATAAGAGAAACCGCGATAAGAACGTGGTCGTTTCCAAGGTAGAATTTTTGGGTGATCAAAATTTGTATATCACTGAGGGAGCGGTTAATAAATTGTTAATACAAAATTATGGACGGCTCGAAAATGTGCCTAAAGAAAATATAGTTTTGAATACTATAGAAAAGGCCATTGAGGCCAATGAAATGGTGAAAAGTGCCCAGGTCTATATCACAATAGACGGTGAGCTAAGGTCTAAAATTGTTCAACGCAAACCCATCGGACGCATTGAGGGGAATTCAAAGTTCTATCTGGATGATGAAGGGAAACGTATGCCGTTTTCATCAAATTATTCGGCTAGGGTGCCTATTATAACAGGTAATATAACGGGTAAGAGCCTAGAGGATGTATACAAAATTTTGGAGTTTATAAACAAGGACGATTTTTTACGAAAGAACGTAATAGGTATTCATGTAAAGGCAGAGGATGATTATCAATTAAAGTTCAGGCTGAATCAATTTGTGGTGAATTTAGGGGATATTGAAAATTTGGAAACAAAGTTCAGCAACTTTAAGGCCTTTTATGCCAAGGCGAACAAGGATAACACTTTGGAGGACTTTGCGGAAGTAAGTTTGGAATTCAATAACCAGGTAGTGTGCACTAAAATATAACAACATGGAACAAGGAAATTATTCGGTCGGTTTAGACATTGGGACCACTAAAATTGTGGCCATCATCGGGAAAAAGAATGAGTATAGCAAAATCGAGATTTTAGGGATTGGTAAATCCAAGAGTCTTGGGGTGCATAGGGGAGTTGTTAATAATATCACACAGACCATAAAATCCATACAGCAGGCCGTGGAACAGGCAGAGACCAATTCTGGGCTTAAAATTGGTTCGGTAGTAGTGGGTATAGCTGGGCAACATATCCGAAGCCTTCAGCATAGTGATTACATTACCAGAAAGGATTCAGAGGAAGTCATCAATGAGGATGATCTGGATTCTTTGTGTAACCAGGTGTATAAACTCATCATGCTTCCCGGGGAAGAAATAATTCACGTGCTGCCCCAGGAATATAAGGTTGATGGCCAGGCTGAAATAAAAGAGCCCATTGGTATGTACGGGGGTCGATTGGAGGCGAATTTCCATGTAGTTGTTGGTCAGGTTTCCTCGATCAAGAATGTGGGCAGGTGTATAAAAAGTGCCGGTCTGGATTTGGGAAATATTACGTTGGAACCATTAGCCTCGGCCGATGCCGTATTGAGCATGGAGGAGAAGGAAGCTGGTGTCGCTTTGATCGATATAGGGGGCGGTACTACGGATTTGGCCATTTTTAAAGATGGGATTATTCGACATACGGCCGTAATTCCTTTTGGTGGCGGAGTTATAACCGAGGATATTAAGGAAGGTTGCTCCATTATAGAAAAACAGGCCGAAAGTCTTAAGGTGCGGTTTGGCTCTGCTTGGCCCGGGGAGAACAAGGACAATGAAATTGTATCCATACAAGGTTTAAGAGGGCGTGAGCCGAAGGAGATAACCCTTAAGAACCTTTCCAAAATTATACATGCCAGGGTAGTGGAAATTATTGAGCAGGTATATGTAGAGATCAAGAATTACGGTCATGATGAACAGAAAAAGAAACTGATCGCGGGGATTGTACTAACTGGGGGTGGCAGTCAATTGAAGCACTTAAAGCAATTGGTGGAATATATCACGGGAATGGATACGCGAATTGGCTATCCCAATGAGCATTTGGCAGGGGATTCTGATGAGGAAGTGGCTAGTCCATTATATGCTACGGCAGTAGGTTTGCTAATGAATGCTATTAGGAACCAAGAAAGGAAGTCGGCCATGCATGTTAACACTATAAGGAAAGAAGCAGAACCTGTAATGGCAGGTTTTGAAGAGGAGTCCACGGCGAACCCCAGAAAAAAGGAACGAAAATCCGTTTTTGACAAGTGGTCCGAAAAACTAAAGGATTTTTTGGATAACGCCGAGTAGAAAAAATAGAATAAGCACATAATAACCAGTAATATAAATAAGTATGAGTAATCACAACGAATTTGACAGTATCTCTTTTGATCTTCCAAAAAATCAAAGCAATGTCATTAAGGTCATTGGTGTAGGTGGTGGGGGTAGCAATGCCATAAACCACATGTTCCAGGCCGGTATCAATGGGGTTGATTTTGTTATCTGCAATACGGATGCGCAGGCCTTGGACAACAGTCCTGTTCCCATAAAGATTCAATTGGGTGTATCGCTGACGGAGGGATTGGGAGCTGGTGCCAATCCTGAAGTAGGTGAACAGGCTGCGATGGAGAGCATGGAGGATATCAAAGGCATGTTGGACCGTACCACAAAAATGATTTTCATTACTGCCGGAATGGGCGGGGGAACAGGAACTGGTGCTGCTCCCGTTATTGCCAAGTTTGCCAAGGAAATGGATATCTTAACGGTTGGAATCGTTACCATGCCCTTTCAATTCGAGGGTAAAATGCGTTGTGATCAAGCCCAACTGGGTATAGAAAAATTACGAAAAAATGTCGATTCCTTAATTGTAATCAACAATAATAAGTTAAGGGAAGTATATGGAAACCTTGGGTTTAAGGCAGGTTTTTCCAAAGCCGACGAGGTTTTGGCAACTGCCGCTAGGGGTATAGCAGAAGTGATTACCCACCACTACACACAAAATATTGACTTACGCGATGCCAAGACCGTTCTTTCCAATAGTGGTACGGCCATAATGGGTTCCGCCATTGCTTCAGGTTCTGCAAGGGCCAACGAAGCAATAATGAAAGCATTGGATTCACCGCTTTTGAACGACAATAAAATTACGGGCGCGAAGAATGTATTGCTGTTGATCGTATCCGGAGCTCAAGAAATCACCATCGATGAAATAGGAGAAATCAATGATCACATTCAAATTGAAGCTGGATACGGAGCCAATATCATCATGGGTGTAGGTGAGGATGAATCCTTAGGAGAGGCTATAGCGGTTACGGTTATTGCTACGGGGTTTAATGTGGAACAACAGGATGACATAGTAAATACCGAGGCAAAAAAAATAATCCATACACTGGAGGATAATCAAAAAGCAGAGGCGGAATTGCTTTCCGATTCGCGTACAATTCACACGTTGGAAGTAGAGGAGGAGGAAGAAACGGACAAGGAACTGGAGCGATATCAATTTTTAGATCCAGGAGATTTTGATCTGATTCCTACAACCAATTATATAAAAAACTTTAATGTCTTTTATGAGGAAGTAATTGCCGATGCTATTTCCGATGACGACTTTGTTATCATTGATGCCACGGCTAAAATTAGGGATATTGAAGTGGTGGAACCGGAAGTTTTGAAGTATAGCAGGGAAGAAAAAGATCAAGTCGCCATGAGTTTTGGTAAGCAAATGGAGGAGGAAGAAATAGAGAACGTTGTGGTTTTTAATTTTGATGATGAAATTAAGGATTTAGACGTGAACGATAGCGTAGAGGTAATTCCTGTTTTGGAGTATAATAAAAAGGGCGAGACCAGATACAGTTTGGACGACTATATGGAGTTGGAGAATAGGCTGACAGGCGCCAAATCCAAAGCTGAAGAGTTCGAACCCAAAATTATCGAAGATGAATTGGTTTTTGAGAAAAGAACCGTGGTATCTAGGGAAAACAGGAACCATGATACCTCTGTAGACCCTATGGAAACCCCTATTGAGGAATTGCTAAGGGAGCGGTTAGATGAAAGAAAAAGAACGCTGAAAAACTATAATTATAAGTTTAAAAATAGTTTGAGCAATATTGATGAAATTGAAAAGGAACCCGCTTATAAAAGACAGGGCGTCAATTTGAACGACAATCCACGAGAAAAAAAAATTTCCAGAACGACCCTCAGTGATGATAGCAATGATGAGATTCAATTAAGGTCCAACAATTCGTTTTTACACGATAACGTGGACTAGTATTGAGCCTAATAAACTTTTGAACCCGAAAACAAACATTGTTTTCGGGTTTATTATTTATCTTTGCAGACCAAAAACCACAATAGATGAGTTTACAGGCAAAGGTAATGGAACAGATGAAGGTGGCTATGAAAGCCAAGGATACGGTGGCCTTGGAATCTTTGAGAGCCATCAAATCCGCTCTTTTGTTGGAGAGCACTAGTGGTTCCGGTAAGGATATTAGTGAAGAGGATGAGATCAGGTTGGTTCAGAAATTGGTAAAACAGCGAAAGGATAGTGCTACGATTTTTATAGAACAAGGAAGAAAGGATTTAGCAGATCCGGAATTGGCACAAGTTGCAGTGATAGAACAATTTTTACCGGAACAACTTACTGAGGAGGAAGTCGAAAAAGTAGTTATACAAACCATCGATGCCACGGGTGCTTCGGGTATGAAGGATATGGGAAAGGTCATGGGTATCGTTTCCAAGGAATTGGCAGGGCAAGCGGATGGGAAGTTAATTTCCACGATTGTAAAGCAAAAATTAAGTTCCTAGATTAAGATAAAGGCTGGGTGGCGCTCCCAATAGCTATCGGGAGAAAAGCGCATCTGAGTGTTGGTTTTAGTTTTATAGTCTTAATGGCATATTTGAGTTTTTTGCTCATATATTGATAAATGGCCGCGTGGCGCAACTGAATAGCGCATCAGATTTCGGCTCTGAGGGTTGGGGGTTTGAATCCCTCCGCGGTCACTAAACGGGATTTTTCACGAAATGAGTGGAAATTCCCGTTTTTTATTTTCCTTGAGTCACCTGAAAATGAGGAGATTGCGCTGAAAATTTCATTGACTCGAAAAGTTTGAACTGCCTTGTTTTTAAAGTCATACCCGATCCCGTCCGGGAATACCATATATTGAATGGCCCTTTTAGTTTCCAAATCACCTAACTCCCATATTTTAGGGAGGTTACAAGCATAATTGAGTGCCATCTTTACCGACTTTTTGAGGTTTGAACTATTTATACCGCCCTTCTCCAATTTCATTTCCAGTTCCCTTTGTTTGGCCTTTAGCTCGGGCATGAAAAGGTCATACTGTGACCTTGAAATTTCGTTCAATAGAACGAACCTTCTTTCCAATGTACCTTTCCGCTCCTTTACCTGATCCAGTTCTTTTGTCAACCTTTTTTGGTCTTCCAATGCTTCCTGATTTTTATCCATCAGAGTATCGTGAATGATTTCGGTCAAGGGTTCGATATACTTTTTATCCACAATCGTATATTCGCCCAGAACGTTCAGGAACTCCTGATGGAGCTTTTTGGCACTTCTGTTCTCCCTACTTCCCTTTCGTCGGTTCTTGTAATAGTAAAGGCCCTTTTGCCGCACTATAAAGCCTGTGTATGGCGTACCGCAAACCGAAGACCTAACGAACTGTTTCAGAGGCAGGTTTTCGTCGTCATACGAATATTTTTTGGGCGAATCCCCAGTATGTAGCAGATCGTGTATCTTCAAAAAAACCTCTTTTGGAATCAGGGCCTCGTGTTTTCCTTGGACTACCTCTCCCGGAATCAGCCGATTGACAATAAGTCCACAATAAAAAGGGTTCCTGAAAAGATCGGTGAGCTTTTTTGCATTTATGCAAAGGCCCTTCTCTTTAAGCCTTTTTGCGATCTAAACATGGGACATATTGGCATTGGCCTTCCACAAAAAGGCCTGTTTTAAAAGCTTTCCTTCCTCTGTGATCACGAAATTTGGGGTCTTTCCTTTACCGGGATTGGTATTGGTATACCCGAATGGGTAAGCTCCGGTCCAATGGCCCCTTCGAAGCTTTTCCTGCATTCCAGTAATGGACTTGTCCCGTCGGACCTGGTTATCAAAATGGGAGAACATATGGTACAGGTTTTCCTGAAAGGTACCGGCACTTGTGGTCACATCGATTTCCTGTGTGGCCGATATTAAGGCGACCCCTTGCTTTTTCAACTGCTCGCTGATATAGGCACCGTTGGCGCCAGTACGGGAAAACCTGTCGTAGGAATAGACGATGATGTAGCCAATGTTCTTTCTCCTTTTGACATAGTTCAGCATCCTTTGGAATTCCCTACGCTCATCGCTCTTAGCGGATTCGTAGGTTCCCCCAAAATATTCCAATACGTCCAATTCCTTTCTGAGTGCGTATTCCTGGCAATATTTAAGTTGGGTGGACAGACTGGCATTGTTGTCGAATTGCTCCTTACTGGACACACGGGTGTAGATGACCGCCGTCTGGTTCCTTCCGATAATCCTTCCCTTTTCCTTTTTCGCAAATTGACCGAATACCTCTAAATTCATGTGCCCGTTTTTTGTACATGGCGACAAACTATGTTGGCGAGTTCCCGGAGCTGCTCCAAAATTCTTTCAGCTTCTTCCTCCGAATAATCCTCAAAACCATTAAAAGTTTTGAGCCATGTACTATTGAATGTTCCTTTTTTCTGCTTTGGTTCAAGTACTGAATTTGACATTACCTATACATCTCGGCAGCTCCTGTGTCCTGAAGGTTACTTCCGTATTTGTAATAGCAGGCTTTAATTTACCTTTTTTAATCTTGTGAATCCCTTGCGGGAACACCATTTTATCCCATACTTATCAATCATCGGTTAACAACCCTCGGTTTTTAAGAATGACCTACCTTTTTTCTAAAAATCCTGTTTACGCAGACAATCCTACCATTGCTTTGTTTGATTTCCAGATTTTGAAAATCGTGTTGTTTCAACATATCGATAATACGTTCGCCCGTTTGTAGTCTTTCCAGACCTTCGATTACATCTACCTCCCCATTTTTGATGATCAACTTAATGGACAGGAACCTTTTGTTCCGTATCATTTCCAGCACTTGGATTTCGGCGCAGGACAGTCTCAAGGATTTTAGCTTATCGTTTTTTTTCATGTGTTTGCATTTAGGGTGTTTCCTATAGACCTAGGCCTCTTCTTTTCTTCTTCCTTTTGGACCTTTTCCTGTTGTTCCCTTCTAGAAGTTCCAATTTAAATGGGTTCCAATCCGTAGCTTGTACCAAAGGTTCGACTACTCCAGTTCCTTTAATTTGTTCCAGATTATCTTTTGATTGTTGAGCAGTATTTTCAGTGCCTTCTGTACTTCCATTATTTCTTGGTTTAGGCCCGATTGACGTTCCATGGTCTCTTTCACCAGTAGGATGAGTTCCTCGTTCTTTTTCATTAGCCGATAGTACAGTTCTACGGTCTCTGTCTTGCTCATAATCGATGTGTTTGGTTATACTGTTCCATGAGAATTTTTTACCGAGCGTACTGCCTTTATATATTACATCCCGATAATTGAACGATATGCCCGAGACCCTTCCCGTGGTCTTGCTTATGTTGAATCTTGGGAATATATGTTGCCGTTCAAGTAATTTGATAAATTCCGTGGTATCCTTCGCACTTGAAATAGCCGAACCTATTTTGTCCTGAAGGACAAGTTTTATAGGTAAATCTCCCGTTCTTAGGGTCTTCTCTATTTCTTTTTGGGTAAGTGGTTTTTTTGCGTTCTTGTTACCTGCGATTTGGGTAAGCCCGTATTTCCTCTCCAGTCCGTTGAGTATCTCACGGCTTCTTCTTTTGATGTTGCTGTCACTTGTTAGTCTGCCGGAATACCTTACCCTGTTGGCTATGATATGGATATGTTCATGTTCCGTGTCCGTATGTCGGTACATTATGAACTGGTTGTTGTCAAAACCCATTTTCTCCAGATAGTCATTCCCAATGGAAGCAAAGTCCCTATCGTTCAAACTGTCCGAATGGGGCAGGTTCAAGGAAACATGAAGGACCGCCTTCCCTAGTCCTGGGCGCAGTTCCCTGATCAAATTGAATTCCTGGGTCATATTGACCGCCGTGGAATATTCGATATTGGAATCGATGACATACCCGACCCCTTCGTTCACCTTCTTTTCATTGTAGGCCAAGACCCCGTAAAAATCCTTCCCTATGGTTATCTTACCTATCATTCCCCGAAATATTCGATTTAAGGAATTGCAACAGCCTTTTTACCTCTTCCAATTGTTTATCGATGTTGTACGGGTCGCGGATACCGGAGTTGACGAACTTGGCCAGTTGGTTCAGGTTGTTGCCCACCTGGCTCAGCTCGACAAAAAGCTTTCGGTCAGTTGGACTTACCTTTTTCTTTGGAAGGGACTTTTCAGTGACCTTTCTTCGGATAAATTCGGCAATTGATAGCCCAATGGTCTTGGCATTATCGGAAACCTTGATATAGTCGTCAACGGTCATTCTGATATTGACCTGTATTATTTTCAACGACGTCGGTTCTTTTTTTGGCCTTCCCATTTTTTATGTTTTTTGTGAGCATCACAAAGCAACCTTCAAACGAAGTGCGTAGGGTTTTTGTTAGCAAAAACACAACTTGCTTCGTGACCTCCGATTAATTTTTGGCTAAACTATCGATGATTGGAAAATAAAAATGGGAGTAGTGTACATGAAATCATGTACACCAAAAGCAGGTTGCTAAGAAAAAAATTCGTAAGGGAATTTCTAGGGAATGGGAAGCATCTATAAGCTATATGTGCTTTTGGAATTTTCGACTGGAAAAGTTTGGGATAAGAATCATTTGATATCCAAATCAATATATTGCCATAATACCTAGAATATCATTTAAGTGTAAGCCTATAAAAATATCACGATAAACCTTCACTTTGGAGTCTTCTACAATCACCTCCCGAATCCTTTAGGGATCTCTAAATCAACTTTATTTCATGATTAGCCAATTCCCGGACCGGTCGCACAAATATCAAAATACACCTTGGCCTTCGGATTTTGCCTTACGGTGTCGGAATCATCCAGGGCCGCATACATCAATTGAAGTTCATGGTTGGCCAATTCCAAGGCGAGGGACTGGTCATAACCCACATCGACAAAATCTCTCCGTAAATTGGAATGAACAATATAGGCGTTCAGGACAAAATCAATGCGATAATCCAAATAACGTAAATAAGCGCTCAGCCATTGAAAATCATCCAGCAAGACCAAACAAAAATGAAGGTCGGGATGATGGTTACCGTTTCCTATTTGCCGCTCCCACTGGGCAATCAGCTTAGGAAAGGCCCGTCGGAAGCCTATTACTTTCCGTGTCAAAAAAAGGTTCTCGTCCATTTTTTGACTTAAAGTTAAGAACATTTATTTTCAATGTTCAGAATAATCGAAGGTAGTTAACAAACGTCTTTTTCTTCCCCTAACCACAAAGACCCAAAGCCCTGCTTTGGGCTTTACATGAAAAATGGTGCTTCGGTGTTTGTGGGGAGGGAGAAGAAAAAAAGGAAATCAAGACATTTAATGCTATGGTTTTGGGGGTATCGAAAAAAGAAGCGACCGGAGAAAATAACCAATTCGATATAGCTATTGTCCTAGCAATATTTAATCATATACCCCTATAATCAATGCTATATTCATATAATCATATATAGCAATGGTCATGTGGTCATGTGAGCATATGATGGTATTCACTTTGAAATAAAAATGCAACTCGCAAGTGCTTGGCTTAAAGGGCTCGAATGCCCGAAAGACAAGCTCTTGCATACCAACCGAGGAGGTTGGTGATTGCCTGCGACCTTGGAAGGGCAACTTACCAACTTCCGCAAGGGGTAAATATTTTGTTTCCAAAACAATCGATGAAAAAAATCAATCGTTTATTTATACTTTAATGAAGACTATCCTTATTAGAAGTGTATAATTCAATAGCCTTTAAATAATTCATAGATCCTTTCATAGTCATATCATTTACGAAGCCATCTAAGTCTCGATGATTATTCTTTATCCAATTAACTAACGAATCTTTGTTTTGATTCCAAACCTCCCAATTAACATCTATATAATCAAAGTCCTCAAGCCTTGAGATTTTATCTGAAATAAAGGAAACTCTGACCCTGTACACTAGAGGGTTGTTCCTTAAAAATTCATTTCTCAAATTCTCCTGGGCAACGGTTACAATAATATCATTATTCTTTTCTTTCAATTCAACAATTTCATAGGACGATTTAAATATGGAATCCCACTTAAAAAATTCATAAAAACTTTGATGGGTATAAGGTGTGACGAAATCTCCGCTAATTTGCGTGACACTATCATTTAGGATACCTCTTATTTCATCGTATTTGCCTGAATCAAAAGAATTGTAATATTTACTGACCGTATCTTTGTGATTCGGTTTTTGTTCGCTACACCCTATTAAGAAGTACAAAAGAAATAGTATGAGAATGGTGTTTTTCATTGATCGTTTTTTTGAACTTACAAATGTTCTTCGAAATTCATTCTTTTACCTAAAATTCTTACTACGTATATTTCACCAACATTATCAAATGAATAATAAATTACATGGCCTTTGAAATTATAGAACTTTAATCCGTGGGCAATTGGCGAAGCATCTCTGGCCAGTTCACCACGTGTTGCCAGTTCTTCCAAGAAATCTTCTAGCTCGGTCAAATAAGAAGCAGCCTGTTCGATACCGAAATACTTTATTCCGTACTTATAAATTCCAACGACATCAAATTGAGCCCTAGTGGAAAGATTATAGCTCCCCATTATCCACCTTCTTGATAATATCGCTTATTTTCAAAGGGCTTCGGCCACTTTGCATACCTTCATCTATAGCTTGTTTGAGTTCCATGAGTTTCATGTTCTCTGCCTGGTCCTTTCTGACCAGTTCACGGATGTATTCACTATCGTTTGTAAAATCCCCGTTTTCAACTCTGAGCTTAATCCAACTATCCTGTTGGTCCGTAAACGTTATTGACTTCCTAGTGGTTTGCATAAATAAAATAAATGGTGCAATATAGCAAATATTTGCACCACTTGATAATTATTTAATGGAAAAAATGAAATTTAAAACAAATATTAATTGTGGTGGATGTGTATCAAAAGTGACCCCATTCCTTGACAAGCAAGAAGGTATAAAAAACTGGGAAGTAGACACCGAAAAGCCTGATAAGATATTGACGAGTACAAGTGAAAACAAAGTGATCGAGACTTTAGGTAAAATAGGTTTTAAGGCAGAGCCTTTACAAGAAAATTAGATTTTACTCAAATTAAATTAAGCCTCTATTTTAAAATAGAGGCTTCCTTTTTTACAATATCAAGTTTTTGAAGACAGTAGTATAGTTTTTAAAACCGGCGAGTTATTCGAACCATTTCAAAAATTCAGTATAGTCTTGGAAAAGGTTGGTTTAAAAGAACTTCACTAACTGTAACGGTTGTCGCGGAACCCAATTAATGCATTTCCTTGTTATCCTTCTGGATATTCGGTACAAATTATTTAAAAAACATATGAGTTGGTTTCGTTCACAGATGTAGTTACCACATCAACAGATTAAAATTGCAATCCTATAAAGGAACATAAAAATTTGCTTTCCTAATTAATTCGTCATGAAAGCATTGTTTCTTTTAATCTCGATGGTAACAACAATCCAGATTTGCGCACAGCAGAGGTACAGGGGCATAATTTTAGAGGCCAATAGCGTTTGCGACTATTACCATCCGTCAGTCCAACCTTTTGATATTGGGCTTAAACGCAGATGAGGAGGGGAAAATTCGAATTTTCAGAGGAGGAGTTTGACTTTTTGGAAGTTTCAGCGGTGGGTTTTAAAACCATGAAGGTTGATTTTGATGAATTCCGCGACAAAGACTTTGTCCAAATAGAGTTGTCGCCAGAAATTCAACTTTTAGAGGAAGTAGTCCTTGTTGAAGATAAAAACCGTACTACTTTTTCCAACACCAAAAAAGTCTTCAATCTAGGTGCCGACTTGCAAAAGTCAGGGATGAGCGGTATCGAAGTTTTTGAGCTGGTTCCCGAGGTTCAGACGAATTTTTCTAATGGTGCAATATCCCTACGAGGCAGTGATAACGTCTCGGTTTAAACGGACAGCCAACCGCGCTTACTCCATACGAGGCAATTCAGCAGTTGCCGGCGTCTCGAATAGCAAAGGTCGAGATTATTACCTCTCCTTCTGCAAAATACAGGAGTGAAGGTATTTCAGGAATCATTAATGTTGTATTGTTGAAGAACAGAAACGCGGGACTTAACCTAAATGCGGAAACCTCGGTTGGTACTCGGCGGTATGGTGCAACTGTAAATGGGAACTATGCTTTTAACAACTTCAATTTTAGATGGAACAGCTCTTACAATTCGGCTAGAAAACTGGGCTTTCAGGACATTGAGCGAGATTTTTTGTTGGATGATACCCGGGAAAATATCTCCTCGCTCTATGTGCTTGATGGTGATGTATTGAGATTTGGCGATGGTGTGGACTTTACGTTCTATGAACGTCATCAATTCTCCATTTCTTCTGAATATTCAGATGATTCCCATACCAATAATATTGATTCCCATTTTTTTGACTTGGGGAACAGTTTTTCGCCATAGTTCTTTCTGCCTTGCACAACTTTAATCTGCCCCAATAGTTATAAATGTACTTGGTTTAAATTTTCAATAGTACAACTGTTTTTTTTTGTAAATATCATCTACTTTTTTGGCTAATTTCTCGTCATAATCATCATTATCCTCATCCCGCGTCTTTTGATCACTAAAAACAGGGTTAGCATTAATGCCAATCGCTATAACAATAGTTCCTTTTGGTTTACCGCTAATTGTTGATGTAAAAGTCTCTCCGCCAGTTATTAATTCACCAGACACGTATATCAAGGGATTTGAAAGTTATCCGAGGGACATTATCTTTTCTGCTCACCCAGCTATAACTTCCCGAAACAAAAAAGCGGCTAACATTGTTTTCTAATCTTCTTTTAATCATACTCTACTTGGTTAAAGGTGATGGAGCTTTATCCAACCAATATAAAAGATAGGGAACGTTAAAGGCATGGGTCCATCCAAATACTCTCAATCCCTGGTTAATTTCCCAATTGGTAAAACCCTTATTGCTTTTGGGAAGGTTGGAAACTTTCAATAATTCTTCATTGTAGGATTCCACACTATCGAACTCGCTGCTTTCTTTTGGAAGCTTTTTTACCTTAAGCATTTCGGCCCTTGCCAATGCTTCATCCAAAAATACTTGGTGACCACTAAATTCATAACCTATCAATAGAGGATGGATAGTGGCAAGATATGATTCCATTTCATGGTTTAAAGGCGGTACGTCCCTTACCCAACTGGCATGTTTAAGAAGCGCTTTTTTAATACGTTCTTCACCTGTAAGTTGATAATATTTGTATAAACCCTGTACAACATAGGTTTGACTATATCCGTACCTATCCAAGAGTAAGTTTCCTCCCTGTTCCTTTTGCAATGTCAACATCAAATCTACCCTTTCGTCCAGCTCCTTTTTATATTTGTCCAGCTTGGTGGCATCGTACAACTCGACAAGATTGAGCACGGACAGGTACAATCTTCGTCCCCTTAAGTCGTGTTCTCCCCATATACGTTTTAAATAGCTGTCACCGGTCATCTTTGCAACTTCTAAAGCGCGATGATCCCCAGAAATGTAGTAGGATGCAATCCATCCCTGAATCCAAACATGGGCACTCAAAAGGGCATGCCAATGTTCGTTTGCATGCCTTCGACCAATTCCCAAATAAGGGGTGGATTCAGGTTCATCTTCAAAATCCCAAAAATCTATAGCATCGTTTATCTCACCTAGATAGTATCTTTTTTTTGGCCAATGAACATTATCAACATCCATCGTATGCTTACTCATGGCTTCGGCCATGTGATAGAATTCGGCTTTTCCAGTTCTCATAAAGTTGGTCCAAAGCATAAAGTCGACAGTAGGTTCATTATTTGTCCATTGAACCCATTTGTTTTTGAAGAAATACGTTTTTCCATCACCATAGTCAAACATTCCATACCAAGGTTGTTTTCTTTGATTGAATGCCCACCACTCGTATTTGTATTGTAGACTGTTTTCAAATTCTAAATGTTTATCAGAATAGGGCGCCATGTTGCCATAGACCTTTGATGCTGTATACCATTCAGGTGAAACACGGGCTACTGGACTATTGATAACGTAATCCATCTTTTGGTTAATAGCTCCATCAGTTTGATTCGTGTGAAAATAGTAAAGGAACTCTGTTGTCTTTGTAATGCCCTGTGCAAAATTACCGAGCATTTGACCGTCCAATTCGGTATCTTTTCTAGCAAAGTTCATAGGCCCATTTTCTAGGGGCCAGATATTTCCTTTCAGTATTTTTGAGCTTGGGTCCACTTCGATTCCCTTGGGATATTCCTTCAAGAAATTCTTGATTCCTATACTTATTCCCTTGGTCCCATCAGAAACATTGATCCATCCTTTGGCCCTTTGTGATTCGGTCATAACCTCCTTGCCTTGGGAGACCGTTGCCCTGAACGCATTTTTATCCGTGGAAGTTTCATTTGCATTATTTCTTTTTTTTGATTTTCCCGTAAACAAACTTCTTGCACTTTCTCCTTTATTTCTCTTTGGGCCTTTTTGTAACAAGCTTATTTTTTTATTGGTATTGAGTTTTTCTATTTTTTCCGTGAATGATGGCGCATCCCAATTTCCTTCAAACAAAGGCATCGAAACTTCAGTCTTTTCATCTAAATGGTATTTTAATTGTAAGCCGCAAGCTGCAATTTGGTCGTTCGGCTGTGTCCACCCAGGATCATCTGCGGTATCTTCGGATAAAATTTCCTTGTTTTGCGTCGCAATATTGGCGTGTTCGCCTTTTTGTCTCTTGTGCTTATCTGGAATACCGGTATAAGTCATTGTATGTAAAACTTTTACAAATGATTTTCCTACATAAGTATGCAACCTAATTGTAAACGGGGACAGATTGTTGTCCGCCCTTCCATAAACATAGGTGCCTTCAACCCTAAATATCTTGTGCATGGGACCTGAACCTTTCTCCCTGAACACCTCGTTTATGACAGCTTTTGAAATATCGATACCAGAATCGTCCAATATATCAAGAAAGGTTCCTCTATTGTCCTTCGGAGAAGAAGCTATGAGTTCATTGTCCTCGAATTTTCCATTTTGATTGGAATCCAAATAAACCTCGTCCAAAAATCCATTTCCCAATTTGTTCAAGGAAAACGATAATGGTCCTGTATTTACTTTGATACCACCACGGGGGCGCATGTTGTTCGTGGAAATTATCCGCTCTTTTGGCATCATAGCCACAATATCTGCACCGTACTCCAGTATATAATCGGATTCTGTTTCTGAAAAGAAAAACACCCATATCCATTTTATACTTTCATCAGCTGGTTCCCAAGTTGATACTTCTGTAGTTTGGCAAAGTATCTCATTACCATTTGAATTTAATAGGCGAACATTATCTATAGAATACAGTTCTCCTTTTGGAAAAGGAATTCCCAGTGTTATGGGCGCACCTTCCACATTGTTTTCAATCGTGATTTCGAGTTTTTTCGTTTCCGAAGCAAATCCGTTTAAAAACGCACAAATCAATATCAACAGTATTGTGTTCTTCATTTATAGTATCTTTTGATCAACACTACGTATTTCCATATAAGGAATACGGTGTTATAAAATTATTGTTCTTGTTTTATTTTTTCTATGTTTTGAAAACATAAACTTGCTGCCCCTAAAATTGCAGATTCGGCTAATTCCGATAGCTCAATTTTTAAGTCCTTTATTTGTTCGGGATAGGCAAATGAATCTATTGTCTTATGCATGCATTCTTGGAAAAAAGAATAAGCCTTGCTTATAGAGCCCCCTAAAATGATGGCTTCGGGTGCCAATAGATATAAAATGGTATTAACAGCCTGACCTAAATGTTTACCAAATTCAGAAAAAGCCTTCAAGGCAACATCATTATCTTGTTTTGCCAAATCATGAATTTCTTTAGCACTCAACCCATAGTTTTCGGTGAAAAAAAAGCTGCTTGAGTAATGCTCTAAAATACTGCCCTTATAAGGTACCATGCCTATTTCCCCCGCACCGGAAAGAACACCGTTATAAATTTTTCCATCAATAATAATTCCCATACCCAACCCTGTACCAATAGAGAGACCAACATAGTTTTTGTGTTGCTTTCCCTTTCCAAAAAGTCTTTCACCCATAACAAAGCAATTGGCATCGTTGTTTATATAAACCGGAATGCCATAATGCTCTTCCAGAATTTTCTTAAGGTATACTTCTTTCCAAGCCGGGATATTCTGAACATCATAAACGATTCCCCTTAATGAATCAACCACGGCAGGCACTCCAACACCTATTGCCTCTGTATTATCAGAAATCAGGCTGTCTACACATTCAAATAGACGGTCAAGAGTCTGTTTTTCAGAATCTTCTTTGTCGACCCCAATATAAAACTGGTTTGTAGTCAATCCCTCTTTTACTACACCAGCATTGATTTTGGTTCCTCCTATGTCCACACCAAGCACTTCCATATTATTGATTGCCCTGCTTAATTTTTAACTGAATGGTCTTGTTTTTTACCAGTGGATTTGCAAAAAAGCCAATGGACAAAATAAATGCCAAAGGAATGAGCAAAAAGAACATCCCCGTTTTAAGACTTGTAATCTCTCCCAAAGCGCCTACTAAAAATGGAATAACCGCTCCACCGGCAATTCCGGTACATAAAATTCCTGAAAGGGATCCGTGATTTTCCTTGACTGAGTTAAGTGCCAAGGAGAATATGATGGACCACATTACCGAGATAAAGAAACCTATTGCGGGAAAGGCAAAAAGCGCAACCTCGGTACCACCGGTAAGTGCCAAAATCAAAAAAATCATTGTGATAGCAGTGGCACCTATCAAAAGTTTTCTGCTATCCATGATCTTCAACAATAGTAAACCTAGTAGACAGCCTACGGTAAGCATAGCCCAAAAATAGGCCACCGTATCTGCGCCAACAGTTTGGGCATCCAAACCATGGTATTGACTAAGAAACTGGGAAATCCAATTACCTACACCTTGTTCGGTTCCCACATAGCAGAATATGCCAAAAAAGAACAGAATAGTCCATTTGTTCTTAAGAAGGCTGAAATACGACTCTTTATCTCCTGCAACCTCATCTTCTTTCTTTTCATATTTCGGGTATTTAGTAAAAAAGACCACGGCCAAAAGAAATATGGTAATCACTGAAAAAATCATATAGAGCCCTACCCAAGGTAAATTTTCAGGGACCAGACTCCTTATAAAACTTGCCAAACCCGTTTCATTGGAATTCGTATCTATTACGTATTTGTACAAAAATGGACTCAAGAAAGAAGCCAGCCCAAATACCAATTGTGCCAAAACAGAGTTAAAGGCAAAATGTTCCTCACCACCCGCAACCCTTAGCATTGGGTTAATTATTACCTGCAATACTGCCATACAACTTCCCAAAGAAAACAACGTGATACTGAAAACCACATAACCCGGAAAAAATGCAAAACCCAAGGAGGCCAAGGCCATAAATAAAAATGACAGTGACAATAGGGTTCTGTCGCTATATTTTTCAGATAAAAAACCAGCTGGAATGGACATTACCCCATACGCTATAAAAAAGGCGAAAGGGAGAAGACCGGTCATTGTTAAACTAAGATCAAAACTGTTCTTTACATCTACAATTATTGAATTGAGTATATTGGTAATAAAAGAGATGACAAAGAATACCAACATGACCAAGGCTATGATACGGTAGTACTTTTTTGAAGTTGTTTTTTTTTTTTTGCTATCCATTATTCGTTTGGCTGTTTATTGGCTTTGGAAGTTATTTTTTACCGACCATTGGAAATAATTGTTTTATTTCCTCATCTGTTGGTTGCTTTCCATATTCGCACACTTCAAAAAATTCCACATGCTTTACGTCTGACATGTCAGCTTCGGGATACCACTTCTTTATTGCTTTTGTATCAATTTCGTTCCATGTTCTTTCTTTTGCCCATCTATTTTTCAACCAGTTGAAACGTTCAGTTTTGCCTTCTGGGATTGTACTCATATCCGCACCGCTCACCCAGGGCAGCCATTCGAACATTTGGGAGTCATGTGCTGCCAACGCTTCGACCTTTGTATCGATAACTTCATCCACTACTACGGCAATATCTTTTGAAAATGGATAGGGCTTCTGAAAACGGTCGTTCATATATAAGAAAACCGGATTCTTTTTTAATGGTGGCGTGTCAGGTGTAACATTTGGTACAATAACAAGGTACGCTGCATCTTGAACTGCAATGCCTGCATTTCTATGATCTGGGTGATAGTCATTAGGACGAAGCCCCAAAACAATGTCCGCATCCCACTCGCGAATTTTACGGATTACTTGATGTCTAACGTTCAACGTAGGAATCAATTCTCCATCATGGTTATCCAGAACATCATATTCAACTCCAAGAATTTCACCTGCTTTTTTGGCTTCGGCACGTCTTCTTTTACCCAGCGCACCGCCTCCTTGCGATTGATGACCCGCATCACCATTGGTCAAAGAAACGAATTTTACTTTATGACCCATTTTTGCGAACAGGGCAGCAGTACCTCCAAATTTAGAGTCACAATCATCGGGATGCGCCCCAATGGCAATAATGTTCAATACTTTCTTCTCCTGTGCCTGTATCAAAAATCCAGTACACATACATACAATTATTAAAAGTTTTTTCATTGTTTGATTCTTTTATTTACGAATTTGATTTTAGTTGTTGACTATCATCTTTTATGAAAGCATAAGCAGGCAAAATCTTAGTAAAGGGTGACTAATCAAATTCAATTAACTACAACTAATTATCGTTTTGAATAAAATCTGGGTTTATATCCATCTCTCGTTGTGGTATAAAAAACAGGTTTCTGATGTCGCCTGCTTCAATAACCCCTGATTCTGCTTCAATCAATTTTTCGACCACCACACCGAATCTTTTCAAATCTGGCCATCGATGATTTTCAAAGGCCAATTCAACTTGCCTCTCATCAAGAAGTTTCTCTTCAAATGAACCTGGCGTGCTGGCATCGATCGGGTCAAGACCTGCTCTATTTCTGACTTGATTTATCAAACCATAGCTTTCCGTTGATTCTCCTAAGGCTTCGGCCAGCATAAACAGCACATCTGCATACCTAAATACCACAAAGTTTATATCTGAATCATTTTCAGTGGGTGGATCGCTTTCATACTTTCTTACATAATTCTGAACAATAACTTCATCATCCACATTGATCCATTCAGTTCCCATGGAGATTTCGAATCTTAGGTCGCCCACCTCGTAAGCATTTTCCAAAGTTGCAGTAGGCCTATTTCTTCCAAAACCTTGACCGGTTTGTAAATCTGAACTTGGTGAAAAATCATTTGTAAATGCACTCCCCTGTCCAATACCTCCACTTATAAATTGTACTTCAAATATGGATTCGGCATTGTTCTCATTTGCTGCACCCCATAAATCTGCATAGTTGGGAACCAATTCATAATTATAATCGCTGATTATTCTGCGTAAAACAGTTTCAGCATCAGAGTCTTGACCTATGGTAAGCAATACTTTTGCCAATAAAGTGGCCGCAGCCCCCTTCGTGGCCCTACCTACATCACTTGCAGGGTAGGAAACAGGCAAATTTGATTCAGCAATTGCCAAATCCAAGACCAATTGTTCATACACCGTACTTGCATCTACCTGAACCAATTCATCTCCTGGAATAAAAGGAGTGAGTTGCAAGGGAATGTTCCCGAAGGCAACTGCCAAATGGTAATACATAAGAGACCTTAAAAAGAGTGCCTCACCAATAATCTGGTTCTTCAATGTCGCTTCTATTTCTATGGGTTCTATTCTGTCCAAAATAAAGTTACAATTGGCAATGACCCTATAAGAACCACTCCATCCTGCATCTATTTGCTCATTCAAAGGATCTTCGGTAAATGCATTTATTTCGGTGAACTGTCTTGCCAGTCCCGTGGCATCAGGTCCCTGATCGGTATTGTCCGAGCGCATTTCGAACATGGTCCAATACGCTCTTCCGTAGACTCCATCATCTTGTAGCCCAGCATAGCTCGAATTAAGGGATGCAGCAAAATCATCGGCCGTATTGAAAAAATCGGCTTCATTTCTGTTCGAGATCGGAGCTAACTCCGTAAAACCTTCGCTGCAGGCTGAAATTACGCTCAGCGTTACTAGTAATATGATTATTTTTTTCATCTTCTACAGTTTTTAATTAAAAGGTTAAGTTGACACCCATAGTGATTGACTTGGTCAAAGGATAAGCCCCATAATCTTCCCCTGGAGTTAAACTATTGGTAGAAATATTGCTGACCTCTGGGTTATATCCCAAATAGTCCGTAATTGTGAATAGGTTGGTACCTGTTATATAGAACCTTAATCTATCTATACTATTTCCAAAAAGTTTATCAGTTGGTATTGAATAACCCAACGTAACATTTCGTAATCGAATAAAAGAACCGTCCTCTACTTGAAAGGAAGAAGGCCTGTTATTGTTACCATGGTTTCCTGTTTGCCTGTCCGCTCTTGGAATGCTTCCATTACCCGGCTCAGATTCTGACCTCCATCTATTGTTGAATACGGCATACGAATTAAAGTTTGCCTCTCCATTCTTTAGGTGTCTTGCGGTAAGGTTCAATATCTCATTGCCTTCTACACCTTGAATCAAAAAGCTAAAGTCGATTCCTTTAAAACTTAGCCTATTGTTTATCCCCCAAGTAATATCGGGAAAGTAACTACCGATTACGGTTCTATCATCCGGGGTTATTTGACCATCGCCATCTACATCTTTAAACCTGAAATCTCCAGGAGAAGGGTCAGGTGCTTGCGTATCCACTGGAGCAGCATCAATCTCTGCTTGATTCTGGTAGATACCATCTACCACGTAACCAAAATAGCTTCCAATGGGATCCCCAACGCGGGTAACATGTCTTACCCCTGCACTACCGGCCGAGAAAATTGGCTCGTTATTTTCGTTGAGTGATAATACTTCATTTTTATTGGTCGAAAGATTAAAGTCCGTATCCCATGAAAAATCACCCACAAAGTTTTTAGTTCGCAATGCTATCTCAAAACCACTATTCTCAACTTCACCTAAATTCTGTAATGTGGTTTGAAAACCTGAAACAGAAGAAATACTCACATTCAACAACAAGTCTGACGTTTTTGTGGTATAGTAGTCTGCCAACAGAAATATTCTATTGTCCAATAACCCCAGTTCAAGACCAATGTTCGTTTGCTGGGATCTTTCCCATGTCAACTCTGGATTGGGAATCGTGGACTGTATCAATCCGTTGATTTCATTTCCACCAAGATTATAATTGTCTGGTGATAACAATCCAATGGCCCCGTAATTCGGTATTTCAAAGTTTCCGGTTTCTCCCCAACTAAATCTTAGCTTAAGCTCAGAAATTGCTTCTATCGATTGGAGGAAGTCTTCTTCGTTTAAACGCCACCCTGCAGAAAAAGATGGGAAATAACCTGTTTGATTATTGGAGCCAAAACGTGAGGATTTATCTGAACGAATCGTTCCGGTAAAAAGATACTTATCCTTAAAACTGTAATTCATTCTAAATAACGCAGAGGCCAGACTCCATTGTTCTTTAATTGCGTTACCCGCAAAAACCT
Source organism: Maribacter sp. 4G9 (assembly GCF_002742265.1). Classification (GTDB taxonomy): domain Bacteria; phylum Bacteroidota; class Bacteroidia; order Flavobacteriales; family Flavobacteriaceae; genus Maribacter. Next base: position 42,345 of record NZ_MDGL01000039.1, on the reverse strand, counting down.
GCCCCCCACTTATAGTTGGCACCAAATCATCTGGAAAGTTATCCGCCAAGACTTCCTTGATGGTGATGTTATCTTTTTGAGCTGTGTAACCAAGTACTGCATTAAAGAAATGGTTTCCGATTTCTTTTTCCCAATTCAAGGTATTTTCCCATACCCAGTTTACTTCGGTAGATGATGTGGCTTGTGCATAGGATTCACCTTCAGTTGCATTTCTGTACAGTAAAGTATTTCCCCTAAAAAAATCTTGATTGAACAGATTTACATAGGTACCACCGAATGTCCTGAACGTAAGCTCTGGTAAAATGTCGTAGGACAGTGCTAACGATGCCCTAGTTTGAAATTGAAATATTTCATCATCGATGGCTTCTGTAATTGCCAATGGATTACTGGCTGTGGTCGTACCGCCACCCAGATAGGACTGATTGTTCAATTGGTTGATCGTACCATCTGGATTAAAGGGAGCTACTGTGGGAGACTGTACAATTGCAGAATATACAATACCTGGAGGCCTTGCAAAATAAGGTGCCGAAGCAGGTACCCTTTGGTTTTCCGTAATTGTTGGAGCAACTCTTAAATCAAGATTCAATTTCTCCGTTAATTGAGAATTTAGATTCAATAGCAAGTTATATCTGTCAAAATTCGATTTCTCCAAAATCCCTTCTTGGGTAAAATAGCTGGCCGAAGCAAAAAAACTTGTCTTGTTTTGTATCGGCGAAGCGTATGAAAAATTATAGCTCTGGGTTATACCTGTTTTGAAAATCAGATCTTGCCAATCGGTATCCGTACCGTCCCAATTAAGAAAAGATTCGGGCATTTCAAAGTTCACATTACCTCTGTCACCCTCACCAATAGGGTCGTTGATTGAAGCCCCTTCCACTGAAGAAAGGTAATTGTTATTCCTAGCGTCCCTAGTAAAATCGATGAGTTCTTGCGAGTTCATTAAATCGATTTTATTTGCTACGGTTTGAATACTAAAAAAAGAGTCGAAGGAAAATTTTCCCTTATCAGTAGTTGAGCCTTTTTTTGTTGTGATCAATAGCACTCCGTTTCCACCCCGTGACCCATAAATCGCAGCTGCAGATGCATCTTTCAGCACTTGTATGGATTCTATATCGTTTGGATTTAATGTAGCCAACGGGTTTACTGGTGGGGGTTGAAAACTTGCACGCCTTCTTGAAACGCCTCCTATAACTGATGTGGTGAGATTCCTAGATATAGGGATTCCATCGATAACGAACAATGGGTCGTTACCTGCTGAGATGGAACCTGAACCCCTAACCCTGATATTTGGAGCTGCCCCGGGTTCCCCGGATACTTCTTGAACCTGAACACCGGCAACTTGACCAATTATAGCGGCCTCAGGTGATAATGCCGGTACTTCAACAATAGATTCCGAATCAATTGATATAACGGATCCCGTGACCCTCTTTTTTGCCAAAGTACCATAACCGACCACAATGACTTCATCCAACTGGGCCGCATCGGGTTCTAAGGTTATGGTAAAAGAAGTTTCGCTTCCTATTGTGATTTCCTGTGTTCGAAAGCCTATGTAAGAGGCCACCAAGGTTGTTCCTCCTTCGGGAACGACTAGTCCAAAGTTTCCGTCAAAATCAGTGATGGTACCAACATTGGTACCTTTGACCCAAATGGTGGCACCCAACAATGGAACCCCATTATTATCTAGAATGGTACCCGCAATTGTGGTTTGTAATATCTCAATCTCATCATTCTTTGTCTTATTGACTTTCGGAATTTCTTTTTTGACCTCCCTATGTTTAATTACGATTTGTTTGGCCACGATTTGGTGGTTTACATCCATATCTGCAAACAATTCTTGAAGGAAATCATCGATACAGGTGTTGGCCACATCTATGGAAATCTTTTTGTTGATATTGATTTCCGAAGCCTCATAGAAGAAGTTATAACCGCTTTTTTTGGCTATTTCATCAAAGACTTTTTTCAATTCAACATTCTTAAAACTTACAGTGACCGTGTCATTTTGCTCGCAAGTAGCTGCTTGGGCACCTGCAAAACAAAGCATGACGATACAAAGTAGGCAAACTTTGATCGGCCAGTTGATTTTGGTAATTGATAAATAATTTTTCATTTATACCCAGTTTAAGTTAGTATTTGTTTAAATCTCTCTATTTTGTTTCCATAGGCCTTGTATCATTAAGGGTTATCAATTGTTAGTGTGTTTCCTTCCATTGAATATGAAAAGCTGGTATGCGCTTGCATGGTCTTTAATATATCATCAATATTCTCATCTTTGAATCGTCCACTATACCTCAATTCATCCAACTTTTCATAGTTGTTTTTGATGCTGATATTGAACCTTCGTTCCAATTTTCTTAATATGATATTGATATTCTCTTTCTCAAATACAATGATACCGTCTATCCAAGCGATACGATTTTTCACATCCACTTCATCAACTGCCAAATCATTGCCTGCTTTTTCCTTTATTGCTCTTTGATTTGGAACTATAATTCTTGATGACGTATGGGTGTCTTTTGGATTGTTATCAAATACCTCAACCGATCCCTCAACGAGTGTAACCTCTTCGAATGTCTCATTTTTGTATGCCGAAACGTTGAATTCTGTTCCCAACACTTTGGTTGACAAGCCATCTGCATTCACAATAAATGGAACATTGGATTTGGCAACCTTGAAGTATGCTTCACCCACTAGTGATACCTGTCTTGATTTGAAACCATTAAAAGCATTGGGATATGTGAGTTTTGACCCTGAGTTCATATATACTTGCGATCCGTCGGCCAATTGAACTTGAAAAGTTTTGCCGTTCGGTACATGTATGGTATGATATTCTGGAATTCTCGACTCCTTACCGGTTCCGTACTGCAATGATCCGTTATCTTTTAAAAAGATTGAGTTATTGTCATAAGTGAAGTTCTCTTGATTTTCGAGAGAAAGAAACCTTGATGCACCATCATTTATTTCAAGCGTTAAAATGGAATTCTCCAGTACATAATTGCCTGATTGACCTTTAAACAAATAAACAAAGGCCGTTGAAGCCAAGATTCCAATAAAAATGGCTGCATATTTTAAGAAACTGGAGTACGCTTTTTTTCTTTTTGGCTTTGTGACTATTGATAAGACGGAAAGCTGTTTCTCAATAACTGATGAATTGAAACTATACTTGACCCAGACTTCAGTTTTCAAGTAACCCTCTAAATAAGCCCTGTTTTCCGAATCCTTTATCCATTCAATAAGAAAGGTCTTCTCATCTTCAGTTGCTTGGTCATCAAGAAATTTTGAAATGATGACATCTATGTTGCTGTGATTCTTCAATTAATTAAGATTTTCTTATAGATTAGACTTAAAAAAAAATGATAACCCCTACTTTTTTTTCTTCTTTTTTGAAGAAACCTTGAATTAATCGTAAAATTTTAGTAAAATGAAGGAAAAATATTATTATTGATTAAGGGTATTCTTTAATCGTAGCATTGCTTTCGATATGTGGACCTCTACTGTCTTCACGGAAATATTCAACTGCAAGGCAATTTCTTTGTATTCCAGTCCCCCTTTTTTTGCCAATAAAAAGACTGTTTTGCACTTTTTGGGCAGCCTTTCAATTTCTCGGTTGAGTAGTTTCAATCTCCTTTCGGTCTCTTCGGGGTCTTTTTCCATAAGATTCATCATTGCGGTATATTGCAAGTCTTTCATTAAGCCGAGCTCCTTTACATTCCTTTTCTGTAAATCCTTGTAGAGATTGTATGCCATTTTGAACAAGTATCGCTTAATATTATCCTTAATAACCAATTTTTTACGCCTGTCCCAAAACTTGATAAAGGTTTGCTGTACAATTTCTTGTGCCAGATTCTGGTTGCCGCAGATAACTGAGATGTAACTGTTCAATTCATCGAAGTAACAGTTAAAAACATGTGTAAAAGCTGGCATAACACCCTCTTTTAAATCCCCTAAAAGTATTTCTTTGTTGCAGTACTTGTTCTTTTCCATTTTTTTGTTCTTTGCGGTTATACCAAAACTGAAAGTTTATCGGCAGCAAGAATTTCCCTCCTTACAAAGGATGCGCGCTTTACTTTGTCATTCTGAAGTTCAAAAATTGCAATTGCGTGGATGGTTTTACCATTGTCAAAACCTTCAATAACCTGTGATTCAACAACTATGTTATCATTGACCATTCTATTGAAAGTGGTCACAAAAAGTTCTTTGTTTTCACTAAATCTTTTACGGTATACTGCTCTGGCATCTTCAATTCCAGAACATAAACAGTGCTGTGATTCAAATAAGTAAGATGTAAACTCGGGATGCATGAACCCAATGAACTTTTCCAAATCCCTCTCATTATATGCAGCCATGAACCTATGTATAATTTTACCTGCTTTCATTTACCTTACAATTTTCTGTCAATTACATACCTCGCCTCCTCTACCTGACTTGTATCACCCGACAAATCCCTCCATCTATAGCGTTTGGAAAACTCGTGGGATTTACCTTCAACTATATCTGCGGCCATAGCACCTAATATCGGGGCCATTTTCAGTCCATGCCCACTCCCTCCTGTACTGACCGACAATCCTTTTATTTCAGGGTGATTATCAATCCAAAAATGCCCATCCAAGGTATCTATGTAAAGACATCTTCTTGTGAAGACCAATGGTGCATCGATCAATTCGGGGAATGTCATTTTAACAAAAGAGCGCATATCCGATACTTCTGAATCGGTAATTTGTCGATCATCCTTTTCGGGATGAACCGGGGTACCGTTAGAATGTTTTGCAATTTTTACAATGCCTTGTTTTTCCAAAAATGGAAAACCGTACCATCCCGAATTTGAAATATCAGCGGTGAATACGGAGAATTTTGGGGGAATGAAATTATTTCGGTTTTTAGGTCTGAGCCAGAATACTGGATGCCCTGTGGATTTCATATAGGGATGAAGTTCCGGGAGCAGCAATGGTGTTTGTGCCCCAGCAGCAACAAGGGCATGACCACACTTAAAAGTATGGCCCTCTTTTGTCTTTACCGCTGTAAGTACGCTGTTTTTAATCTGAAAGCTATCTGCGGTTTGTCCTTCATGAATTTCAACTCCCAACGATCGTGCATAATCAGCCAATGTTTGCACCGTTAATGCCGATTCGGCATATCCTGCTTTTCTATTGAAGTTTGCATCAATATATTCCGATGTGTTTACTGCTGGAAAACGCTTTTTGATACTTTCTGCATCCAAACGATCTGGCTCGTATCCGGCGTCCAGTAAATTTTGATAACTATGCTTTTCAAAAGTGTGTTTTTCACTTTCAATGCTATCCTTGCAAAGCATTAAAAAACCGACTTCATGATATAGTTTTTCATTAAAAAAATCGTTCCATTCATGCCAAATGTCTATTGACATCTCAACCATCTTAAAGTATTCCATATCGGAACCATATTCCATTCGGACCGCTTTGGTCACATCAGTAGACGCTGCCAAGTGGTGTGGAATGGTATCTGGATTGATCAAACCCACGCTGTATTTTCGCTTTGCTAATTCAACTGCTGCGGTAATTCCATAGATTCCACCTCCTACAATAAGGACATCATACTTTTTCATAGTTCTTTTTTACTTTGTTATCTGTTTTGCTCCAGTCAGCAATTTTTTCCAAAAAGACGATACAACTTCGTAATTGGCCCACTTCAATATATTCATCCGCTCTATGACCTTGTTCCATGCTTCCTGGTCCACAAACCACTGTTTCAAAACCTGACTGGGAGAAATAACCTGCTTCGGAAGCAAAAGAAACCGCATTGATTGAGGTATTTCCGCTAAAAGAATTCACGAGCTTTACGATTTCCGAATTTTTTGAAGTATCAAGCCCTGGCACTATTGAAAATTGAGCACTGGTGTTAATATTAAAATCAGGAAATTCTTCTTGCTTTTGGTCAATACGCTTTTTACAGAACGCTTCAAAAGAACCCAAAATATCTTCCACTGCGTCAGATGGAACATTCCGAACGTCCCACTCAAACTCACATTTGTCGGCAACAATATTGACTGAAGAACCCCCTTTGATTGTACCAATATGAAGAGTTGTATGTGGAGGTTTAAAACGTTCATCAAAATTTCGTTGTTCAATAAATCCATCCATTTTTGCCAAAAGCCACTGGACCAAATAGGTAGCTTCTTCTATGGCACTAACACTTTTTCTTACTTCGGAACTGTGTGCGGCACTACTAAAAACTGTTGTCTTAAAAAAAGCTGCCCCTTTTTCTGCATTTACCGTCTGCATGGATGTAGGCTCCCCAATAATGGCAAAACGTGGTTTTTCCTTGTACTTTGATTTAACAGATTGAAGTAGTTCACTAGTGGCCAAACAGCCAACTTCTTCATCGTATGAAAAGGCCAGATAGATAGGTTTTTTTAATACTGTCCTTTTAAAATGGGGAATTATGGCTAGGCAGCATGCCAAAAAACCTTTCATATCCGAAGTGCCCCTACCATAGAGTTTATCTCCGATTTGGGTCAACGAAAAACCAGGTTTTGTCCAAGGTTGGGCATCAATAGGTACTACATCCATATGTCCCGATAAAATGATTCCTCCATCCACTTCTGGTCCTATGCGACAATGAATGCTCATTTTGTTTTCAGCGGTGTCGCGTACCTCATAATATTCAATATCGTTTTCCTTTAATATACCCGTTATATATCTTGCAATCGATAGGTTGCTTTCGCCACCAATGATTGAAAACGAAATCAAATCTTTAAGAATTGAAATGGTACTTTTTACTTTATCGTTTGTTTCTTCTCTCATTATATTTTTAAGTATTCAAAAGACCATTTATTAAAATGATAAGCAGTGCCAGAGGCAATATCCATAGCAGAATGATTTTCCAATACGCCCCGATCTTTAGCGTTTTTGATTCGGCAGTAAGATGTGACCTCAGTTTAGTAAAGCCAATAATGTGTCCTGCGAATACCACTATGAGTAATCCGCTTAATGGCAACAATAGGCTACTCGTTGTATAATCCAAGGTTTCAAAAACCGTTTTCCCGAATAGCAGCAATGGATTATCCGCATAAGAAAAAACTGCCAAGATTGCTATCACTGTGATGCAACCGATCACAAATAACAAAGCAATCGTATCGGATAAGGAATATTTATCCTTGAACGTATCCTTTAAGCCTTGTATGCATGAGATAAGTGAGGTAAATCCAGCCAAAAACAACAGTAGAAAGAATAATGCGCCAACTGCCCAGCCGTGTTCCAATTGATTGAAAACAGTGGCCATTGTAACAAAAATTAGATTTGGTCCTGAATCAGGTTCAAGATTAAAACTAAAAATGGCTGGAAACAGCATGAGTCCCGCAAGAAGTGCGAAAAATGTATCCGCTAAAACTATCCATGTAGTGCTTTTTACAAGATTCTCATTTTTATGGGTATAACTTCCAAAAACAAATGCTACCGCCATACCAACTCCTACCGAAAAGAAAAGTTGCCCCAAAGCACTCATAACTATCGGAAAATTGATTTTGGAGAAATCGGGGGACAAAAGCCAATGATACCCTTCAGAAGCACCATTTAAAGTAGCGGCCCAAATACACAAACCTACCATAAGAACAATCAATCCGAACATCATTCCTTTGGAATAGCGTTCCAAACCAGCTTTTAAACCTTGACGTACAACAAAGAATACGATGAACATAATGATAAGAATAACCGCAATGACAGTTAGTAAGTTTGAAGCCACGATATCAAAATGTCCAGAAATTTTATTGATCGGTAGTTCAGAGATTTTGCCCGATAAGCATTCCCATAGATAAATTGCTATCCACGCCATGATCATGATATAGAATCCCATTATTAAAATACAAGCGATTGTTCCTAACCAACCGACTCCATTCCATTGGGATTTCTTGGCCATCTTTCCGAAACCAATTAGTATTGTGGTATCGGACATACGGCCCAAGGCAATTTCTATGGTCAAAATAGGAATGCCAATTAAAAACATTAAAACAAGATAGACCAATATGAATGCAGCGCCCCCTCCTTCACCAGCCACATAAGGAAAGCGCCAAATATTCCCCAACCCTATCGCAAACGCTGAGGTTGTGATGATAAAAGAAAACTTGTTGCTCCACCTATTTTTAGACATTTTATAAAGGACGCTTTAGAAGTTTATACTTCGTTATAATAAATCAAGTTGCTTGGTAGGAACCTCAAAACTTCTGAAGTGGTATTAGGTATGATAAGATGGGATTTAACACAATTTAAGAAAAAATATAATAAATGCAATATTAATGTGGTAATTTAAAAAAAAGCAATATTAATAATTATTATATAACACAGTTCTTGGTAATGTATTTTGTATATTTTTGTCCTCATAGCCTATGAAAACAATAAACCGTATTGACTTATCCAAACTTTCAAAAAAGAGAAGGTTGGTTATCCAATACGCTTTGGATTATCCAGATAAGGTTGTATTGATGCGAATGGAGGAGCTGGGAGATAAGCTGGGCGTTAATCCAGCAACCATAGTAAAAGCTTGCAAGGCTATAGGCCTAAATGGTTTTTATGAATTGAAGGAGCTTTTAAAGGATGAGGTACAGCTAACTAGGGTAGATTCAGTTTTTAGTGGAATGATCAAAGAGGTACGCGCTCACTCTAACCCACAAAAGGTTGCCCAAGATGCGATACTGGGAGACATAATGATGCTCCAGAAAACTTACGATACTATTAATTTTGAGGTGATTGAAAAAATAGCCAACGCAATAATCGCCTCAAAACAGACTTACATTATCGGGTTGGGCCATATTGGCTTGGTAGCCAATTATATGGAGCGGATATGCAGATCGGCAGTTCCCCAAATACATGCCAGCACTGAATACCACGGCGAACTATTCTTGAACATGGCCCATTTCTCCAAAGGCGATGTTGTCTTGGCAATTTGCCTCGACAAATGCCAAAACCAGACTATTAAGGCGCTTAAACTTGCCAAAATGGAGAAAAAATCAACAACTATTTCAATAGTGGACAGTGATTTATCTCCTTTAATTGAATATAGCGACTACCATATTACCATTAACAGTTCAAATAGTTTTTACTTTGGCAGTATGGTAGGGGCGTATTGTATTGTAAACGCTATTTTTTATAGCATTGCCAATATTCTTAAGCCCGAGACGGTTTCGCGGTTCAAATTTTTTAGAACGATGTCAGAAAAAGATAACGTGTACAAAATATAACCACTTAAAAGTTACCTCTACGATTTATTGTTTTGACCAATTTTGATATCCAATTTTCGCTATAGCATTATGATTATGTAGCCTTCTTAAGTAATAATCAAACTATTTTAGGGATTCTATGCTTTTGGTCATTAGGTCTTTCCTGTCTATCGGGGCATATTTGAGGGCGAGTTCATAAGATTTTTTGGCATCCTTGTTTTTTTTCAGCGCTTTAAATGCATTTCCTTGATTAAAATGCGCCCTCCAGTAAGTTTCATTTTTCTTTATGGCCTTTCCAAAAACATATGCTGCACCTTCAAAGTCTTCTTCCCTTAAAAGTCTACGCCCATAACGTTCCAGATAGATATCACTGCCAACTTCAATGGCTCGTTGTATCGCCGCTTCAGCAGCTTTTGGATTACCTGATTGTTTCAATAACTTTGCTTTTACATCCCAGTTGGAGAAATTTTCCTGGAGTTCAATGGACTTATCAATCCACTCAAGCGCCTCTTTCGTGTTTATTTTGTATTCAGCACAATAATCTGCAGCCTGGCACCAGCTGAACCATTCCCAATATGCATCTGAGCGAAGTTGTTTTCGAATGTTTTCAAGGGCAATTTCATCAACATTCAAACTTATGTTGAATTCCACTTTTTTACTAGCCCAGCTCAGGACTACCGAAGCCGTATCACGCTCTCTCTTCTTGAAATCATAACTTAACCACTCTCTTTCATCCAAGTTGTTTTGAACTGGAACTGTTATGCGCAATGCATCTTCTTCCTCCTCGTAAAAATAGCTTCCCCATGAGGTGTGATTCTTTGAAAAAATAAATGTCCATTGGTTCTCTTCAGGTAAAAGGTGAAGGCCATAACTACCTGCGGGCAACTTCTGCCCATTAATTTCTACATCATTGGTAATTGTAAATACGGTATTCTCATTGGCTCCCGCTCGCCAAACCTTACCGTAGGGAATTAATTCTCCCCAAACCACCCTTCCCCTAGAACCTGGACTATGATAACGTATAGTGATGTCCGTATATCCGATACGTTGTGTTATCATGGATTGTTGACTCTTATCAGGGAGGATGATAGGATTGTGGATATTAAAATGTTGTGCACTTAGTATTTCTGAAGAAAATATCACTAAAGCAATTAACAACTTAAGAGCTATATGTTTCATTTTTTTAGTGTAAGGTAAAAGATTCTTAGGAGCGATACTCCCAAAATTTTGATTTTATGCTTTCAAAACCGCTCCCATAATGAAAACAGCATAAAATCGATATGATTGATAATCCATTATTTAAACTTTAGCAATTCATTTATTTTCTCCGGATTATCGAAATTCCCCCAGAAGTATTCAATTTCTATTGTATTATCCAATATTCTATAGAACATTGTAGTATGCTTCGTAATAAATGCCGCTCTACTTATTTGATCATATTCGGAGACCTTGAACATCTCAGGGTTTTTAACAATAAGCTCGATAGTATGATCAACGGTATCGACAAAACTAGTCGCTATCTCCATGTTCCAAATATCCAATAGGTAGTCTACAATTCCGTTGAATGAATTGTCAGCTTTTCTAGTCCAAATCACCTTCATGCACGCAATTTTTTACGTACATCACCCATAACATCCTTATGATCTCTTATTCTTCCATTCTTACTGTCCTCCCGACTTGCCCTTAGAGCCTCCTTAATTTCGAAAGCCTTAGCTTCTTCAGGAAAAAGAATGTTGCTTAGGATAACCATTTCGTCAACTGTGAAATTTTTCTTCTTGACTTTGTTGTAAAATGTTGCACGAGAAACGCCAAGTCGTTCTATCAGATACTCCTTTTTGAATTTACTATCATCAATATAGCTATCAATATTTTCAAGTAAACCTTGATATTTGTATACAATGTCTAACATTTAGATATAAATTATATTATATAATTAGACCAATATACTTAAAATATTAGAATTTATCACTATTTTAAAGCTGGGTTCGATAATAATATTACAACTTACTTTTCTTTTTTGAGCTCAGTAGGTCAATGGCCAAGTCAACTGACATGCAACAAATGTTTGCGTAGGAGTCATTCCCATTCTTGTAGATTTCAAACGCGTTCAAGAAATTAAAATATGCCACTACAGCTTTTTTACTATTTTTTGCACGAATCAAACTTTTATAGGAATCCTGTTCATAGCGATCAGAAAAAATTTCATTTACAAAGGTCAGCAACATTTCATCAGAAACAAAAACCTCCTTATCCAAGTTCTTGCGAAATTCTTTGGTCTTCTTTTTGCTTCTGTTCAATAGATTCCTAAGACTTCCTTCTTTAAAAGCCAGATAGTCCTTTTCGTATATAGCCGGCTTAGCGGAAAGTGAATCCCCATTTTCATCCGCTGGGTATAACCATATTCCCTTTTTCAAGAACTTCTTCTTTTTCCTAGGAAGTTTGAATTTTTGTTTTGCTATACTCATCGTTTTATTGAACTTTTGATTATTTAATTATGTATTTTACTAAGAGCTATTATTGGCAAAATCCTGTGTTTTGAGATGCGTTTATGTGCTATGATTAAACCAAAGAAAGCTTCAAATGCAACACGCCACCCTAACTCGTTTAAATAATGCTCAACATCTTCATACTCTTTTGCAATTTGAGATGGAACTAATCTCTTGCTCATAATATCCCAAATATCAGGATGGGCATTTATAATGTTCCTCATATGATCTTTAAAATGATTTTGTCCAAAGTGTTGAGAATCAATTTCGTGAGCACAGCGATTTCTTATTTTTCTAAGCTGATGAAAAACCGTCCTTTCAGGATTAGTAATTAGTCCTATTCGAAATGCTAAATTGATCTTTGAACTAAAGGTAGAAATTGGAGATGTTGCAGAATTAGAAAGTAATTCATCTTGTGCTTCTGCTTTAGCAAGGAGTCTTTTAGTCAATTGTGCTTTCAACTCATTTTCAACCATTGCTGTAACAACCAGGACCACGCCCCGATCACTTTCCAATTTAAATTTTTCAAGTAAAATGGGAAATTCCTTCAATAAAAGTTCCTTCTGCTTTTTATCCAATTTAATCTATTAATTAACCTTTTCTAGAAACCATTGATTTATTTTCGCAATAAACAACCACACATCATCAAGTGTTGATGGTGGTTTTACATATCCTTTTGATTTAGGGTCTGATCCCATTTTATCGAAAATCCTTAGCAACCAACCATTTTTTGAAATTCCTGCATCCAAGTTTAATAACCATTTTTCGACTTCGCCATCAGGAATCACAAACTATCCATTATTTGCAAGTTGTCCGATTAGATTCAAGGCATCATCAAAATCTTGGCCTTCCAACAACGTAACTCCACCCAATCTCTTATAGTCGGGTGGTCTATTCAACTTCTGTAGAGCTGCCAGAAAAAGGGAGGGGGATTTACCTTTGTTTTTGAATTCTGTTAATCTTTTTTCGATAGTTTCAAATGACCTCTCATCAGTTGATTCTCCTCTGGCAGCAACCTTTAAGTTTTCGTTTGTTCTACTTCGTAGTATGGATAGTGCTTCCGCTGTGCCTCCTTTAATCGACAAGGCTTTTAAAATATTGGTAAAATTTGTACCTCCCTCCTTAAAAGTATCAATATCAGATATTGCCGCGCACGGAATCTCAATATTTCTGAATAATGAAACTACCTTAGCTATGGTTTGCTTGTTCTGAGCATTTATAAATATGCAATCCCTAATTCCATCCTCTGTTTCAGCCAGCATCCGGTTGTTGATTTCAGTATAGAATGCACGGTCAGAATCACCTTCAGTCATAACAACACGAGAATGAAATAAACCCTCAATCACCCCAATGTTATTTAACAAAGGGTCATGGATAATAGCCTTTATATCTTTAGGCTTTATAGTTTTAGCTTTTCCAACTCCACTCTCATATCCAAGTCTTGTGACAGTCACGTTATTTGGCGATTGAGATAGACAACCCTTCAAAAAAAATGGAGAATGTGTGGCGCAAAAACATAGATAATTATTTTCTCTTGCTATTTGACTCACAGTTTTGCCTAATTGAAAACAAAGATTCGGATGCAAAAAGGCTTCTGGTTCATCAATAAGAAAATATCTTTTACCACTAGCGATTAAATTAATTAATATTCCAATGTAAGCTTTAATGCCATCGCTGTATGATAATAGTGGGGCCGCGTCTTTTTCAAAAAAATCATGTGCTTTAATTGAATCATAGTATTCAATATCATTTTTGGGCTCACTATCACATAAGTAGGCACAGAGCTTGTTTAGATTAGGATTCCAAAGAGCAAAATATTTTTCTGGCATTACCTTTTGTAGATAGGATTGAAGCTTAGAACGTAAAGAATCATCATGTCTCAAAACTTCAAACACATTGAGTGGATTTTTTGGGGCCACTCCTTGATAATTCATATCCTCAATAATGCTCAATCGAGCCTTTCCGTCTAAAATGGTTGTAGAATCAATCCATTTATTTCGATGTAAGCGTTTGGATATAAAATCAAAGTTACTCTCAATAAGACTTTTTGATTCATCCCATGTTTTGTAATTCCATGAACCGCCGCTTGGAGCGGGTATCTTTTTGCCTCTCTTTTCAATAAAGTCTCTAACCTCGCTAAGTTTAAGACTATTGGGAGTGTAAGACTTCAGTAAAGATTCAGTTGTAATTAAGTTTTGTATTTCCAGGAGAAGGGTACTTTTGCCTGAATTATTAGGTCCGATAAATAAATTAGTCGGTTTGAGGTCTATGCTGAGCCCGCTCTGTAATTTTAAACTTTCTATCAATGCAAATTATTTTGAATATGGTCTTAAACTGTTATTTAGCCCTCTAAATCTGAGATACTTATAATAAGTAGCTCTAGAAATAGCCAATCGTTCACAAATTTCTGACACCGTCAATTTTCCTTCTTTGAAGTACTCTTCGCAAAGTACAGCTTTCTGTTGATTTTTCTTACTAATTCCTTTTGGCGCTCCCAAAACCTTCCCACGGCGTCTTGCAGATTCCAAACCAGCTTTTGTTCGTTCTATAATAATATCTCGTTCCAGTTGAGCGAGAGCGGCAAAAATGTTGATGATGAATTCCGATTGGGAGGACTTTTTGGTAGTGTCGATAAAAGATTCGGTAATACTTCGAAACTTAACCCCTTTTTCGTCCAGCTCTTGCATCAACTTGGTGAAGTGAATAAGACTTCGGGCCAAGCGGTCAAGTTTCCAGACCACAATGGTATCACCCTCACGAACATAGTTGAGCAACTTGTTCAAACTATTTCGTTCTTCTTTGGTACTGGATACCTTGTCGGTATAAATATTCTTACGGGTTATTCCCTCTTTGAGAAGAGCATCCAATTGTAAATCGAGACTCTGCACTGCAGTGCTAACCCTTGCGTATCCAAAAACCATAGAAATAGTTTAATTAAATGTTAAAAATTAAACTAATTAATTAGTACGATGAAATAAACTTTTTAGAATTAGTGAACACGGATAAGTTCATAAGTTTAATAAAACGGTAGATTAAATGAACTGATTTTTCCTATTTACACCCAATTCTACATGTTTGATTTTAGAGAAACCGTGTACGGTACCGTATAAGGTTTAATATAAAAATCACAAATTTATAGTTACTAATTTACTGTAGTGCTATCATGAAATCTAGAAATCTGAAATGTTCAAAACTTAGTCAAAAAAGGCCCATGGAGTTATCATCACGGACCTATCTTCTCAAAATTAACAGAAGCAGTCTTATCTACTGCACTATGGGCATATCACCTATAAGTTTCCAATACCCCTGTGCATCCTGGACCAGAGTAATCAAGGATATAAAAGACGATTTTGTTCCTTTAAGCACTACTTTAGCACTTGCGGTTGTTCCATTTAGGATAATATTTTCTATGGTCAATGTCCTTGAATCCCCGCCGAATTCCTTAGCTTTTATTTTATCTAGATAAACGGCTTTGTCCATAATACTGACCTCGGTACTACCAAATAAACGATTCATCACAATTCTGTAATTATCATCCAAACAGGTGGCCAATTCCTTGGTATCATTCTCATCTCCAGCTTTGCAAAACTTCGTTAAAACTTCTTGAATTTGTGATTTATCATCGTTTTGAGCAGTACAACTTGTAATTATCAATAGTGTAAATACTAGTAGTATTAGATTGTTTTTTTTCATATTTTTTGTTTTATTGTTTACGTCTTTTAGATTGTGGAATAACTATGTTTACTTTATTTCATTGGCCTATAATTAGAGTTTGACATTTATTGAAGTTCTCATGATAGAATGGTGTTGGAAATCATCCTGCTGGCTATATGCCATCAACATAGTATATTCAATGTTCTCAGATAGTTTTCTTTGATAGGTACTCGTGAAGTCTTTCGGCAATGAAAATTGAAGCATTGTGCTATTATTTATTTCAATACCTGAAATATTTTTCAGCTGTGGAACTCCACTTAATGATTCTACAGTTTTATAATTACCCGGAGCTAAAGTGTAGTATTCAACAACTTGAGCTTGTCCTTTGATAACATTTCCCATTAATAGATAAGTTCCTTGAGTACCCGAATGCGTATTGAATCCAATAGCCACCCAACCTTTAGTTGGTGCGGTCATTTCAAAATGAACTATGTCTTTTTCAAAATACCATCTCACTTCCATTCTATTTTTGGAAACTACCTTCTTTGGAATGTCTTGTGCCCTACACTGTTCTGAAGTAATGGATAATAACCAAATAAAAACTAGTTTCTTCATAGAATTATACTTATCATAGTTCATCAATTATTGATATATCAATTATATGCATAAAAAAATATCAACTCATATTCTTTCTTATTTTTTTTAGTATCTCGCTTAGCGAACCTATCTCCTTTTTGGATAGACCTTTAATGCTATTGGCTCTATGTGTATTTATCAATTCCATATTGGCTTTAATGAACTTTTCCCCTTCTTTTGTTAAATCAATATTATAGGTCCTCCTATTATCTGGAATAGCCTGCCTTATAAGTAATCCTTTCTTTTCAAGAATATCCAGTGTACGGGTAATGGAAGCTGGATCTCGATGGGATTTGTTTGCCAATTCCCTTTGGGATATTGTGGCAGTCTCAGAAACAATTTTCAATATAATCCATTGCTCCACAGTAATGCCGAGGCCTAACCTGTCAAATTCGCTTTGGGAGTATTGCTTTGAAACTTTACTCGTCCAGTCTATCTGAAATAATATAACATCTTCTATACGTTGCATTAGTCAAATATACAAATTTTATTGATATATCAACTATTGACATCAAAAATATAACCAATGCATTTTTACCTTAATGGTTTACCAGTAGAATTTCTCGACAGTAAGATTTGATTTACAACAAATCCTTTGTGAAAAAGCAATGAAATATTTTTTATAAAATAGCAACATTGTTGACTAAAACTATTGGATACGAACTGTGCTTTACTTCACCAATTTATTCTGGCCAAGTGCTGTTTTTACGAATTTGCCCCCTATCCCTTTCTATAATCCGTTGCAAATCCGTAAAATCCCCGATTCCTCTTGAAATCTCCGAGATTTTAACCGAATTCCCATTATTTAGAAAAATCAAAAGGTTGATATCATCACTATATTCAATTCTATTTCCTCTAATATTGTCCAAATCCAAGTCCAAATCTTTTTCAATATGTTCAATAACACAATATGGACCAAGAATTAACAATTCGTTCCATTCGAAACTATTCAATTGGGTCAAATCAATTACCTCCGATTCGGTTTTAAACTCAGTTTCAATCCTTTTGGTTAAGGCATTGTCCGAACTCAATTGGTTATGGTATTGGCAAGAAAATAAGGCTATCAGAATCATTCCAGCCTCTATTCGCTTTTTCATTCCTAATAAGTTGTTTTAATTGTTTCTAAACATAAATAAGATTACACCCTTAAAACTATGACCATTCTTGTTGTCAGATGTTAGAACAGTAGTAATGACTGATGTGAAAGTAGCTAAATCAAATACGATAATTATTTGCCGAAACCTGCCCGTATCCAAGCATTTACAACTGGTGCCGATAAGCGGGAGTCCCAGTTATTTCTTGACTGTTGGTACAGTGCATCAATGAAATCCTCATTGGTCGAACCTAGACCAATAGCGCTACTATAGCTATCAATATTTCGATCAGGGTTTGGCCATTGGGAAACATCTAGCAGTGCAGCACCCATTTCCACCTCATTTTGCCATGCTTCAAGACTCATAAATGCGTCATTAAAGGCAAACCATCTATCGTCCTCTAAAACACTGAAATATTGATTGCCACCAAAATTAACATCCGTCGAGAAATAGGTTATAAGCGTACCGGACCGCTCTCGGTTAAAATAAAATTGATTATCCTCAAATTGAACGTCAATTAAATCACCGCCCATTCTTACCATGCCTGAGCCCCAATTTGGGGTCGTGGCAGGATTTGCACTAATATTGTGTACAATATTATTATTGATTTGCAGTGCACTTGCTTCAGATCCCGCCGTAGCATAAACAGCCATCGCATAAACCGTGGTAACTTCTGGGTTTTCCTGTCGAGTGATGATGTTGTTATCGACAATACCATTTAATACATCATTAAAATCAATGCCCCAACCCAATTCTCTATTCGTAGGTCTTGATAGCCCCATGTCCGTGATTACATTATTGATGACTTCAAAATTTTGAAACCTATAGCTATCACTGGCATTTCCCCCAATGCTAAGGGAAACTTCATTATCAAAGAACAAATTATTGTTGATCAACACATTGTGTGAGTTCCCCTCGGTATCCGACCTCCATTTATTTCCTGCTGAAGAACCTCTTAAAAAGAAATTACCCTGAACCACTACATTTTTTGCGGACGAAAAATATATGTTGTGATTAAATCCTGTTGCTTGACCCTCTGCTGGATTATTATCAAGACCGGACGCTGCTTGTATTCTCCATCCATTATGGTCAAAGGTATTTTCCTCCAACAATAGTACAGCTTGGCCGTTATCATCGGCCCCATCATGATAAATGCCTTGTGAATGGACAATCCCAATACCTGAAGAATAGTTTCTAGAAAAAATATTTCTTCTAAATGCCACACGTTCCATAGGAAAGTCCGGTGCGGTCGAACCCAATATTTCGGCGGTTACATAAGATCTAAACACACAGTCTTCGATGAGTACATCCTCTATTTTTGCCGCCTCATTCGCAAACGTAAATATCCTAAAGCTCTTGGTATCGATTTCTCCAGCGAAAGAACTAAAAAATTCACTTTCGTCATCACGCGAATGCGCCCAGAAATTTATCCCCGATACTATGACAAATCTTGGCTGTCCGGATCTTATGCCCCTATTCGTACCTGTCCTTAGTTGTGGTCGCCCACCTTCACCATAGGCCGTAATCACAGCTCTTTCCGATGCAGACCGTCCTCTATTCAAATCAAGCGATTCTTCCCAATGCTCCCCAGAGGCCAAGAGCATCCAATCGGGTTCTCCGTCCCTCATTTGAGCAAAGGCCTCCGCTACACTGGCAAAGGCTGCCACTTCACCATTTGGGTTTGTTGGATCATCGCCAATAACCGCATCACCGGATTCATAAACCTGGCCAGTGTCATCATTACCTTCACTGGCGTGCACATAAACCAATCGACTGTTTTCATTAGGCGTCAAGATGGTGAAGCCATCCGCATCTTGTGGGGGCAAATTAAAATCGACAACTGATATGTCCGCTATCCCTAGTCCGACTTCTTCAACATCATCAATGGGTTCTTCTAGAGCTAGGGGTTGATCTCCTTCGGCTGCTGGGTTTTCAGAGTCTATAGGTTCAATCCTATCTGATGAACATCTGGTTTGTAAAAGACTAAATGAGAAAAAAAATGAAACAAATACTAATCTGACATTTGATTTCATAACTTTTGATTTGAAATTATTATTCGGTTAAATTCCATGTGGTATAGTCCAAGGCTTCAAAACCTTGAATATTGGATGCCACACTTTTGGATATGGCCCTATATGGCGCATTATCCCCTTTTTCCATCATCGTATAATAATTCTCATTGTCTTCACCGTAAAGCCAATATTCACCGCTCCCCGTGTTCATCTGGGTAACCTTAAATTGAAACATTGAGCTTTCAATGGGTATGTCATAGTCGTTACTCGTCAATAACCGCCAACAGTTAGGTCCAAACTCTGTCCGAGATAGAAAGAGCAAGCCCAAAAGGTTGGCAAGCAGTATCAAGCGTTTGACCTTTAGGTTCATTCCGTGGCATTTTGAAGGGAAATACCTATCAAACGATACCCATTTCCCGTTTTTAAAAAATCAAAATGATCCTGTCCCTTTCCACCATCGGGACTATCGTTAATGACCAGGGTCAATACTGGATACCTTTCAATTCGAGCTTCTCCACAATTTGTAAAATACTTCTCAAAGCTGGTTAAATCATAGATAAAAGGATTCAGACCGTTTATGGTTATGAAGTAATCCGTACCTTTTTTTGTTATTTGAAGTAAGCGATTTTTCAGTTTTTTAAAATGCTTGGAACCAAACTCCTTCCTAGGTTCCGTTACCCAACCGCTTGACCTGCTCCATGAGGTAATGCTATCGCACATAAAGTAAGGTGCCCTCCTGACCCTGAGCTGCGGAATTAATTTATTCTTCATCCAGTCATCAAAGTGTTTCTCAAAATCAAGAAAGGTGTAGTATTTGCCATTCAGTCCCTTAAAGCTTTTTTTTGTGGTGGCCACGGTTGGTTCATCTTCAATGGCCATAGAATACATATCAAGTCTTCTGCTATGCTTAAAACCAACTATAGTAATCTTGTTTTCCGTTGTCATTAGAAATTCCTCCCCGCCTTCCCAACTATAGTGCTCACAACCCATTTCAGTATGGCTGTCCAAACACTTCTTTTCTGCCCCCATCAGACCCCAAACGAATCCATTCTGCGCCCTTGAAAGCCAATCATATGCCGCAGGAACAACTATATGACCATCCTTATTGAATAGTCCGACCTTATCCGTTTTCTTATCCCTAAACCGTATAAAGCCTTCACTCTCACAATCAGCACTATTATCATAGATGAATAGACTGTCCTTCCCAACTTTTTTTCCTGTTTTGGTCAAATAGTAGGTCTCATAACCACGCTCGTTTTCTTCCATTACGGCAATGATATCTTCAAATTTTATGGCACTTGTTAACCCCATGAATCTCGGCTCAATTTTAATTTGACCCTTTGAATCCTGAAAACCTATCAACTGTGAATTTTCATTCTTGAATGCCATCCATGTTTCTTCATCCTGAGGATAGGCTAAAATTCCTAGCAGCAGCATAAGAGACGACAGGGATATTTTAATCATGTCTTAGATTTTCTTTTTAGTTCGTACACGCAACAAATACTATCGTCAAATTTGCGTTCACCAATAAATTCAAACCCAAGTCTTTCGTAGAACCTATGTGCCTTTCTATTACTTTTAAGTGGATCTACAAGAACCCCATTTACCATTCGGTTTTCATAACATCTTGCTATAGCCAACTTCATCATTTGGGTACCATATCCCCTGTTTAGGTCTTCATCTTCACCAATCCAAATATCTATCGCTCTTTTATTTTGTCCTACCGTTCCCCAATACCGTGTTTCTTCTTTATAGGGGTCGATAATCTGTACCACTCCAACAGGCTTACCATTTACCTCCGCAATCAACTGTTCCCTCCACTCAGGATTCCTGTTAAGTTCTATTTCCCAACTCCAATCATCGTCATTAGGATCACAGTCCATAACGTGTTGTTTTGTATCCCAATGGGTTAACAAATCAAGGTCGGTTATTGTTGCCATTCTTAACTTTATCATAGTTCTGTACTATTTTTCAATTCTAGGCCACATTCTCTTTGATTTCCTAATGACCTTCATTTGCTTTTAGCTTCAAAAAGAATTAGCTCAACGAACTTGTTCTTTTCAATAAAAACGGAGTGGCTTCTACCTGAACCTTCCTCTATCCATACTCCGTCGCCCTTTTTATAGTGCTCAAGTCTATCCTCAAAGTCTATAACCATTTCACCATCCAAAACATACCCTATATGACCTTTTTGACACCAATCTTCCCCTCTAAAACAATCTTCAAATCGTACCAAACGTAGTTGTCTGTTACCATAGGAATAGACTTTTTGGGCAACGCCTTTTTTAGGATATTCCCATTCTGATTCTCGAAAATGTATACGCAAATCCGTCATTAGTATCTGTAAAATGTTCTTGGGTTCAAAAACTCCTTTGTTATGATAGCTAGTCCTTCAACTGAAAGTCGATTGTGGAGACCACCCTCACCACTTTTATCTGTGGGGTGTTCTCATCTCTATCGCTTATCGTAAAAAGTCCTTGCTTGGCCACTCGTATTTTACCTACTTTGGCTTCTGAGTCAAGGGCAAACTTGTCAGCGACCTCTCGGGCGTTCTTTGTGGCCTCCTCTATCATGGAAGGCTTGATATCGTTCAGACCATCAAAAATATATTCAATGGGCCTCCAGTCATTTTTAGAGCTAATTAAAATACCTTTGGTCATAAGTTCGGTAGATTCGGAAAGTGCTTTCTGTAGCTGACCAATATTCTTGGTCCTTACTGTAAACTCTGACTTTGCCAAATATCTGAACTGAGTATTCTTAGGGGCATATATATCTGACCAAGTGTCTTTAATGGTAGTGCTTCCTTGGGTTAGGTCCACTTTTTTAAAGCCCTGTGCTAGAAAAAAATTATAGAGTTCCTTGTTTTGGTTTTCTATATCATTTTTTAGCGACATCAAATCATTTGCTGTTAAGGTAATATTTATGGGCCAAACCGCTAAATCAGCATTCACCTCTCTTTCAGACAAGCCTTTGACCTGGACAAAACGGTCATATTGCTTGGCTGTCTTATGCATATTACCCATAAAATATCCTGCAATTGCAATTGAAAGGGAAACCATCAATACATGTAACCAATTTATTTTCATCTGTTTTAATTTTTAGTCTTTATTAGTGTTCTGTAGTACAGCAAAGCTCGTGATAGGGATTATAATACTGACAACCGTACCCACGGGCTTGCCGTTGGTATCGACCAAATCTTTGATTTGGAAGGAATACTTTCTATTGCTTTTTTTAGAAAAAAGTTCCAAACGATCCGCAATGAGTTTTAGGCCTAAAGATTGCTTTTTTAGGGGGTTTTGGGCATTTCTTTTCAATGTGGCCTGTCTGCCAATACCATTGTCCTTAATACGTATAATGATGCTGTTAAGATAGTCTTCCGACTTGTTGACCAGAATACTCAACTCTTTTTTGCCTCTTTTTGTGGTCAATCCGTGCCAAATGGCGTTTTCAACAAAAGGCTGTAAAAACATGACCGGAACCTTTACTTCACTTATGTCCAAAGATTCGTCGACGTCAATGGTGACATCTATATTATTTTTAAAGCGATCACTTTCAATTTCCATGTACACTTCTAATGTATCAAGCTCCTCGGCCAAAGAAATTTCCTCTTTCCTTGAATTCTCTAAAAGACTTCGAATAAGTTTAGAGAACCTGCCTAAGTAGTAAATTGCATTTTCTTGGTCGTTCTCTATGAGGTAACTTTTTATGGAATTAAGCGCATTGAAAATAAAATGGGGATTCATTTGGCTACGCAAGGCATCCAAGCGCAATTGTGAAAACTTATTTTCAAATTTTAGGGTCAACTTTTCGGTACGCTCTCGTTGTGCCTCTTCCGAAAGTTCTAGAACGTTGGTCTTGGTGAGCTCCAACTTCTCAGAAAGCGCACGATTGATACCATTCTTTATAATCTGGTTTTCCTCGAGTTGGGATACCAATTTTTTTTGAATGGCAACATTTTCTATATAAACCATTTTTTGCTCCAGACCAATGGCAAGGGCAAACAAGAGGCTTTCAACCAGAATACCGATATAAAAAATATACAGGTAATTATCATCAACGGTAACCCCTTTGATGGTGGTCAGAAAGAGTAATAGATAGGAAATACCCAAAACCAGCATCCCGGAAAGAATGTAAGGCTTGATTATCATACGCTTTTTAGAAACCATATAAAGGGTCCAAAAAAATACCACGTATCCCAAAGGAATGTGAACAAAAGCATGATAATAGCGTATCATCATGTTTTGTTGGTCAAAAATGAACAGCGTTGATAACATCAGGTAAAGAGCCGCACTCGCCCCATAATAGTAATCTATGATTTTGAGAGCCCTTGGAAAATTCTCGCGTAGCCGCATAATCTCCACTACGAAATAGGTAAATAAAAAAGTACCTAGATATTGAGCGGGATAGTGAAAATCTATGGAAAATCGAAGCCCTTCAGAAGATTGAAAAAAATCAGAGAAGAATACGCCTTTGACATGGCGCATAAGGCTTACCCCATTGACCAAGGCATATAGACTGTACCACAAATAAAAACGTTTTTGATGTTGAAAATACTGAATCAGAAAAAATACAAAAAGATAAAACAGTACGGCCACAACAAAAAAACCGAGACCATTTTGACTGCTGTTCTCCAAGAACTCCAAAATATGCGATTTGCCTTCCATGCTGCTTAAAATGACATCTTTTCCAGAAAGGCATCTTTCTTGATCCGGGATACGGGAATTTTCTCCTCATTGCTCAACACTACATACCCGTCTCCCTTGAAGTATTCCATTACTTTGAGAGTGTTGATGATATACGAATTATGTATTCTGAAGAAAAGACTTTCCGGAAGCAGTTCCTCCACTTCCTTCAACTTTTTAGAAACGTACTTGTTTTTCCCCGAATCCAGAAATATACGGGTATAGTTACCATCGGACTGGCAATAAATGATTTCATCCACTTTGATAAACACAATCTTTCCATTCACGGGAATCTGAATCATTTTTACGGTGTTCACTGTAGATAGGGCCTTTATGGTTTCTTGAAACTGTTGCTGCAACTGCTGTGGGCTACTATGATTTTTGAGCTTTTGAATGATTTCCTTGATCTCATCGCCATCAATGGGCTTTAAAAGATAATCCAACGCATTTTCCTTAATGGCCTGAATGGCATATTGGTTATAGGCGGTGGTGATGATTACGGCAAAATTGCGGAAGTCCAATTTTTTAAGCAGCGCAAAACCGTTCATTTCGGGCATTTCGATATCCAAAAAAACACAGTCGGGCTTTAGATAGTTGATGCCGGATATGGCCTCAACAGGCGACGTGAACGTTTCAACGACTTTGATGTCGTTAGAAAACTTTTGCAGCTCCCAGTTCAAATTGTTTACGGCCGCCAGTTCGTCGTCTATTATAATGGCTCGAATCATGTTTTGGTTCAGTTTCATCTCAAATTACGGCCTAGGTTGCGTCTAATTACCACTAATATGACCAATTGCAGTAACTATTGTATGAATGGCCGTATAGCTGTACGGATTACACAACCCACCTAAATAACAGCAAGTTGACCACTCATAAAGATAAACATATCATTGGCAAAATAGATACTACCATTGGTCGGAATTGGACAAAAAAGTAGGGGTTTATCAAATAGTTTTGATCCAAACAAACTTGAGGTGAGCGTTGTTCAAAATAAAAATCAGATAAACAAACAACAATTTTCTACTCAACAACCTATTAACTGTAAGCAATGATTTTAACAACAAAAATAGTACGACAACTTGGCTTGATTCTAATTGTGACAATAATGGTGTTGTCATGCTCCAAAGATGGGAATGAAGGACCCATGGGTCCACAAGGGGAACAAGGAGATCCTGGTGAAGACGGCACTGCCAATGTAATTTATTCTGAATGGATTGATGAAAATTTAAGTAATGTTGGAAGTTTCCATTCTCAATTTTTAGATGAGATTTCAATAGAAGAATTTGATGCCTTTACCGATCTGGTTCTGACATATGGTCGAATTAATAGTGGTAATGAATCCGTTTTTTTGGTTCCCTTTTATCGGATTGCACAAACCACCTCATTAACAACATTTTGGCCATTCATAAAGATAAACATATCATCAACAAATTAGATGCTACTATTGGTCGGAATTGAACAAAGCAGCAGGGTTTTATCAAATAGTTTTGGTCCAAACAAACTTGAGGTGAGCGGTGTTCAAAAATAAAATATAATCATCTTCTATAAAAAACAAGTTCCCAAAAAGTAAACTTAATTCCTAATTAAAATTATTTTATCATGAAACGAATGAATTTTTCAAAAACAATTGTTACAACAGTATGTATTGCCGCTTTGTTATTTTCCTGCTCCAAAGACGGTGAGCAAGGCCCAGTTGGCCCTGCAGGCCCACAAGGCGAACAAGGTGTTGTAGGCCCCGCAGGAGCAGATGGACAAGATGGAGCAGATGGCAGTCAAGGCGACCAAGGTGAACCCGGCACGGCCAATGTCATCTACTCCGATTGGATACCGGAGGATTTTGAATCCTCAGAATCTGATTCCATGTTACTCGAAAGTATAAACGCTGCTGAGTTTACCCCTAATGCCGATGTTCTGTTGGTATATGGGCGTCGTCCTATAAATGCCCTTTTAAACGATATTTATCAATTACCCCACACATTTACCACAGCTACCATTTGGGAAGAATATTCGGTAAGATTAACGGTAGGGGGCACCTTTGCTTCTTTATGGATCGATGTATCGAGTTATGCCGGGGTATCGGACTTTGACTTTTTTGACGATTTCCGCTACGTCCTCATTCCGGGTGGGCAATCCAATTCTGGAAAGTCAGCTACTGAGGACTATACCAAAATGAGCTATGAAGAAATTGCGGCACTCTTTGACATCAAAGATTGATGGCCTCATGCCATTTGGCTATAAAAAAAACAAGTTCCCAACAAGTAAACTTAATCCTTAATTAAAATTATTTTATCATGAAACAAATGAATTTTTTCAAAACGATTGTTATAACAGTATGTATTGCCGCTTTGTTATTTTCCTGCTCCAAAGACGGTGATCAAGGTCCCGTTGGCCCTGCAGGTCCTCAAGGTGAGCAAGGAGTTGCCGGACCCGAAGGACCACAAGGGGCGGAGGGCGAACCTGGACCCGTGGAATACTTTTCCTCCAGTTGGATTCCAACGGAGTTTGAAGAAGATTATCCAGCGGCCACCAATGCAGGCTTTTTTATAGACGCCCCTGAGATTACAGCAAAAATAATGGAATCCGGTTTGGTCTTAGTGTTCGGTAGACGTACAGATGCTTTTGAGAATCAAATTGTGGAAAGCTTACCTGCACTTATCAATAACTACTATAGCTTTCGGTTTCAACAAAGAGTTGGCGAGCTAAATATTCTTGTTTCCTCAGTCATAGAAACTGACCCAATTGCTGAAAATGCCCGAATCATAGACGATTATCGCTATGTTATCATACCTAACCCCGGTAGTAGTGCTACTGGAAAAAATAGCGAGAGCGTGGATTTTACGAAGATGAGCTATGATGAGCTTATGGCCTATTTAAAATGATAAAAGGAAGTACTCGATTTTCTCTTTTCAGCTGGAAACAAAAAAGGAAATATAAAGGGTAATAATATAAAATAAACGTACTTATGAAAAGATATATAAATCTAGATTATTACATCATATTATGCATGTCGCTGTTTTTGATACTACTGGTGGGTTGCAGTGTTGAAGATGGCCCTATCGGACCTGAAGGTCCTGCAGGGGGACAAGGAGTGGTAGGTGCCCCAGGGCCTGAAGGACCCGAAGGAGAACAAGGCGAGCCAGGGCCTGAAGGTTATTTTGTTTCAGAATGGATTAATACGGAGCTTAAAGAAAATTTTGGAACTGATTTTTCCGCCAGTTTTGTCATTACAGCCCCTGAGATCACCCAGCAGATAATGGATACTGGTTTAGTCTTAGTTTTCGGTAGACTTGAAGACGCTTTAGGCAGTCAAATTGTGGAGCGACTACCAACGCTCATTAACAATAACTTCGATTTTCGCTTTCAACAAAGATTGGGTGAGCTGACGATTATTGTGTCCTCTATAACTGAATTCATGGATCTCGATGAAAACGGCGGTCTAATCGATGATTACCGCTATGTTATCATTCCCAACCCTGGCAACACAACTGGAAAAAACGGTACAAACGTGGATTTTACTAAAATGACCTATGAAGAGGTCGTGGACTACTTTAATCTATAAAACAAAGGCGCTCACGTGCTCTAATTGTTTTTAGAGGTGGGCCCCTTTTTACAAAACAACAATACCATGAAACGATATTTTAAAAATAGTTTATCCTTTTTGTTGCTCCTGCCCTTGTGTTGTTTAGTGGCCCTAACCGGCTGTTCCGGTGAAGATGGCATAGATGGTACTCAAGGCCCGCAAGGCGAACAGGGCCTCCAAGGCCCCATTGGTGAAACTGGGGTGGGTACGGTTATCTATTCGGATTGGTTCCCCACACAGATGCCTGACCCCTTACCCGTTGGTACCAGCAGTTTTACGGTTAATGCACCTTCGCTGACGACACGCATCATTGACGAAGGCATTGTTTTGGTATTTGCCAAAGTGGACACTGAAATTGATGGACGTTTTACCCTATGGCAATTACCCTTTGGTTTGGACTCTGGCTTTGTTGTCCGAGAATATCAATTTTCAATGGCCGCCAATGAGCTGACCATTTCCGTTAATAGGCCTGCACCAGGAACGGCATCTTTCGTACTGGCTGAGGAATACCGTTATGTTTTGATTCCAGGGGGCACGGAAACCTCGGGCAAAGGGGAGGTCAAAGATTTTACCAAGATGACCTATGAAGAGGTGGCCTCCTATTTTGGCATTCAAGACTAACCTTAGAAATAATTTAAACAAATTATAATGAAGAATTTTCACAAAAGATACCATGGCTTAAAAAACTATTTCTACGCCATTTTGCTATTACTGGTCATCACTGCCTGTTCTGATGGGGAAGATGGCATGGATGGTCCCCAAGGCCTGCAAGGCGAACAGGGAGAAGTAGGAGAGGTCGGTTCAACGGGAACCGTTGCTTTTTTCTATTCCAATTGGATTCCATCAGAGTTTGCAAACCCACTTCCATTTGGTGTTTCCGGTTTCAATATCGAATCTGACCTTTTTATTTCTGATCTTAAAGATAACGGAACCATATTGGCCTACGTTCAGTTGACTTCTGGAGAAATAATACCATTACCATTGGAAGTGCCTGCTGCTGGACAGGTCTATTCCTATACAGTTAATGATGACGATCAACTTCGTGTTTTTGTAACCAGGGCGGAGATAAGCTCCGCAACACCTTTGATAGAAAGCGTTCGCTATATCATCATCCCCGGTACAGAACAGGAAACAGGTAAAGCCCCTGCACAAGATTTTAGCAAAATGAGCTATTCAGAAGTAGCCCAACATTTGGGCATTACGGATTAATCCAAAAGAATTCATACGATGAAACAACAATCATATTTTAAGTATTACCATATAGGAATCACCTTAGTTTTAGGGTTGATGCTATCCTTGGTTTCCTGTTCTCCAGAAGATGGGACCGATGGGGTCATTGGGCCGCAAGGCGAACAAGGGCTTCAGGGCGAAGCTGGGCAACAAGGTCCTGAAGGTACCGAAAATGTAACCTACTCCCCTTGGATTGTCTCTGACTTTCCCAATCCGTTAACGCAAGAGGTTACTCGTTTTACCATTGAGGCTCCTGATTTGACCCAAGGTATCATGGACAATGGCATCATTTTAGTGTTCGGCAGGGATAATGGAGGGGTTTATCAACTCCCTGTTTATTTTTCGAGCAGTAATGGCCAAATCTATACCTATGCAATTGATACTCCGGGAGCACTATCAATACAAGTGACCTTGACCCTATTGGCCCCTGTGCCAGCTTTAGATAGTTACCGATATGTACTGATTGATGAAGGCGCCCCAGATACCACAGGAAAATCGGCAAAGCTAGACTACTCAAAAATGACCTACTCAGAAATAAAGACCTTGTTTAATATTAAGGATTGATGTTGGTTGATGGTTGGTGCCACCCTTCCCGATTACCTTGGCTGGATCGGGAAGGTTTTACTACTATAAAACCCTTAAACTATGAAACATCCCAAGTTAACATGCCTACTGATCAGTTTGATGGCAATCGTCCAATACTCATGCAATACCGATGATGGCAATGGTACTACTGTGTCCGATAACGAGCTTAGTTTACCTTCAGATAAAGTGCTTATTGGTTTTGGATTTAGGGCAGAAGACAATACTGAGCTTACTGAAGATGTAGTGGGCGATATAGAACAGACCACTTTTAGTGTGGCCTCTTTTGTTCCTTTTAGGGCTGACCGATCAGCCCTAACCCCGACCATTGAAGTGTCACCCAATGCCGATTATGAACCAAAAGGAGTTCAAGATTTCATGAATCCCGTAGTTTATACGGTCACCGCAGAAGACGGTTCAACACAAGATTACGAAGTCACCGTAGGTTTCTTACCAGAACCGGATACCGGCCTAACAGATAAAAATGTACTCCTGTTCCTGTCACACGAAGATGCCTACTATTCGGAATATATCATTATGCGCAGGGCATTGGAAATTACCGGCTATACGGTTGATGTACGTAGCGCCAATGAACAGCCCGCAGAAGTCTATACCTTATCTGGGAACATCGTTTCTACAACCCTACCCAGCGTAGGCCATGACACATTTCTTTCCCAATTTCAGGAATCCTTTGGCGCTACTTGGGACCCTAGTTATAATGAGCTGCCAAACCCTCCTTTTGTAGAAGTGAGCGGAAGTATTCTAGAGGTCGACGATATGTTGGCATACGATGCCTTGGTCGTTGTAGGAGGTACTGGGGCACAAGACTATCGCGTTGATGGCACATATGCAGCACAAGGTACGGGAGATCGAATGATACCTGCAGAAATGGTACAAGCCACGGCAGAAAAATTGAATGCCTTGGCCTTGGATGCGCTGTCACAAGGAAAACCGGTCATTGCACAATGCCATGGTGCCTCCTTGGCTCCGTTTTGGCGTATCCCTGGCACTTCGGGGCCAGGCTTGGAAGCTATGGGATACAGTATTCTAAAGGAGGGTCATGCAACGGGTTTTCCGGAATCTGAGACAGCCGAATACCTAGAATTGCTCAATGTGAACTACCGTGGTGAAGAAACCGGTGATTTGGCCTTTGGCAGTTCTGATCGCGTGACCATTTCCAGCCCCCATTCCTCCTTTGGTTCCAATACTGGTGATTACAAAATTATAACGACCCGTGATTGGTATTCGCAAACAGTGGCCCATGCTGCCAGATCACTATTGAACATTATTGAAACGCATCCTAACGCTTCCGAACTCTCAAGTGCGGTTTCGGTCCTCATTCTTCATGGTGGCCCAGTTAATCCGGAAGACTGTGGTGTGAGTAATACAACGACCAATGATGTTCCCTGTAATTTTGGAACCTTACCCGATGACCTACCCGCAGATTACACCCATTTACAAGACTTGCTAGAGGATAGCTCACCCTTTGACGATTTTAATTTTGTTATTGAAGAAGTCAATATCACGGACGAGCTTCCCTATAACGAAGATTCGGTAGATGAAATCAGAGCTTTTTTGGGTGTTTATGATGTGGTCATTTTTTACAAGCATTGGGCCACAGGCGTAACCACTAACCTACAAAATGCACTTTTGGAATACGTGGACAATGGAGGCAACCTATTGGGTATTCATCATGGTCTATATGATGATAACGGAAAGACCATTCTTACCGACGAGTTATTTGAAATAGCGTCTGCGGCGTCCACATGGTCAGGTTCTAGCCTGACCGATTATAACCTGGTAGTAACCAACCTAGGACATTTCATATCAACCTATGGCATTACACTTCAGAATGCCGTGGAAAGCCCTATAAATTGGACTTCGACTCCTTCACAGAGCGGCAACCCGAGCTATTCCCATTACCCTAACATCCCCATATACGATGAAATTTATACCAATATGGAATTTAAACCCAGTGCAAATTTTGGTAGGGAGGTCAATCAGATAATGCCCCTCTTTTCACATACGGTATTCGGAACACCGAATCCACATACCTCGGGCCATATAAAATATTTTGATGATAACGGCGATGGCGTTTTTGGCAAATTAGTGTTTTTACAGCCCGGCGAACGACAAGAAAATTATGTAGCCGGAGGTAATTACGGACAAATCATCCGCAATGCTGTGGTATGGTTAGGTTTAAAAGAATAAGCATGTAAAATATTAAATAACAGCATGTTATAAAATTATGGTTGGATTAATTGGTATTTTTAGAGGTAGCTTTATAATTGGTACAATTCTTCAATGGCCATTGATACCTTATCTCATTTTTTAAACCAATCCATATGTTTCGCAACTATTTTAAAATATCGTTCAGAAACCTTGTAAAATATAAGTTTTACACCATCATTAACGTATTCGGATTGGCACTTGGTCTTGTGGCCTATCTTATGGTATCCTCTTATATTACTTTTGAAAAAAGTTACGATAAACAGTTTACTGGTTTCGAAAATATTTACAGATTGACATCAGACCAAGTCGTTGGCGGTGAAATAAGGGTTCGTGACGCAATGTCTTTTTATCCTTCGGGGCAAGCCTTGGAAGAAGAACTGCCTGAGGTGGTAGGTCACACTACCACCTTTAAATTCGGTCCCCTTGTTTTTAAAAATAATTCAGACTTATTACAAGAGCCACTTGTCTTGGGCGTAGACCACAACTTTCTTGACTTTTTTGACTATGGGGTTCTGTATGGAAGTACCGCTAAATTACAGGAACCCAATCAACTGGTCCTGACGAAATCCAAGGCCCTTGAATATTTCAACAAGGAAAATGCCGTTGGTGAAACCCTTTTTATACATAATGATTTTAACAGATCATTCAATGTAGCTGCCATTATTGAAGATATTGCCCCCAACACCCACTATAAATTTGAGATGCTGATGTCTATCGTCAGCATAAAGGAGCGCTTGGAAGAAGATGGCTGGAGTGGCTTCAACTATTACACCTATTTACGTCTTTTACCAGGTACTGATGTAACCAGATTAAGACCGCAACTATCTCAACTTGCCAAGAAATATATCGGCGCGGACACCAAATTGGTATTTAATTTACAAGCTCTGGAGCGTATTCACTTATATTCTGATTTTACCTACGAGCCCGAAGTTCACGGCAACGCAAGATCTGTACAAATTTTAATGATCATCTCGCTGTTCATTTTAGTGATTGCATGGGTGAACTATATCAACCTCTCGACGGCCAAGGCCATAAACCGTGCAAAAGAAATTGGGCTGCGAAAGGCAATCGGAGCGAACCGGTGGCAATTGAGTACTCAGTTCTTTTTAGAATCTGTTCTAATCAATTTCATTGCTGCTTTTGTGGCCTATGTTCTTTGTGTACTATTGGCTGGGTTATTCAATAATCTGGTGGGCAAGGAAATATTGGTGGATATTTGGAAGGATACATTCTTTATCCAACGCCTTTTTATCTTCTTTTTGATTGGCACCGTTATCTCAGGAGCTTACCCGGCCCTGCTCATGTCGGGCTTCGATTCCGTAACGGTTCTCAAGGGGAAGTTCAGGCATTCCAAAAAAGGTATTTTTCTACGTAAGGGGCTTGTGGTGCTGCAATTTGCCATATCCATTCTACTGATCAGTGCCACCTTGGTGGTCGTCACCCAAGTGGATT
Organism: Maribacter sp. 4G9; assembly: GCF_002742265.1. Lineage (GTDB taxonomy): Bacteria > Bacteroidota > Bacteroidia > Flavobacteriales > Flavobacteriaceae > Maribacter. The sequence continues at coordinate 9,521 of NZ_MDGL01000039.1, read as the reverse complement.
ATATGTGTTCCAAGGACAAGGGAATGAACATAAATCAGGTTATTGGCTTTGGCCTGCCCGAGCTAGAAGTAGATTCATGGAAATCGGCCCTGAAAAAGGCAACTAATTTTGAGGACGAACTGAAAAAAAATAACAATGTACTCTTAACCGCTGTTTTAACCAATTTACCGGGTGGAGGCAGTACCGATATCAATTCATCGGGTGCAGGAGTGCAATTAATCGGGCTGACGGAAGTAACCGAAGGTACCTTCTACAGCCTTGGAATTGATGAAAAAACAATCCCATTGCTCCAAATGGACTTACTGGCAGGACGTAACTTCAAAAAAGACTTCGCTGATGATGCCCAAGCGGTTATTGTGAATGAGGCCTTTATAGAAAATTTGGGGCTACAGGTCAATGAATCGCTCATTGGTAAGCGCATACGTTACGGTAATGACCATAGCAGTATTGCCTATGAAATCATCGGCATTGTAAAAGATGTAAATCGTACCTCTTTGAAAAGTGCCATTGAACCAACTGCTTATTTTTCAGATTGGGGATATGGCGGTGGCTGGGGATACGGAAATATGTTGGTAAAAATACGGCCTGAAAACATGGCCAGTACCTTAGACTATATTAATGAGAAGTGGCGTGCTTTTTTTCCTACCGCAGTACTTCAATATAATTTTCTGGATGACCGATTTGCCAAACTCTATGCCGAGGAACAGCGTTTCGGTCAGGTTTTCGGCGTTTTCTCCGTCTTTGCCATTTGCATTGCCATCCTCGGTTTGTTCGGTCTAGCAGCATTTATGGCTGCCCAGCGTACCAAAGAAGTTGGCATGCGAAAAGTGCTTGGTGCCTCTATAAGGCAGATCGTACTGCTTTTTTACAAAGACTTCGTTTATCTAGTGGCCCTGGCCACATTGATCAGCGTACCGCTATTGTTCTTTGCCATGCAGCAATGGTTGGAAAATTATAGCCATCGTATTGAATTCCCTTGGTGGACCTTATTAGTAGCCTTGGGTCTTGTCATGGCCTTGGCCCTGATTACCATCGGCTTTCAGACCTATAAAGTTGCGGTATTGAATCCATCAAAAACATTGGGAAATAATACACAAAACTGATACTACAGAACCTAAAACGAATGTGATGACCTATATGATTATTGAGAGATATTATCGCTACAAGGTAAAAAAACTATACCAGAGGTTGGAGGTTCGCGGCCGTCAACTTCCAGAAGGGGTAACTTATATCAATAGTTGGGTAGATGAGGGGATGAGCACTTGTTATCAGGTCATGGAAAGTGAATCTCATGAACAGCTCAAAGCCTGGATGAGCCAATGGAAAGAATTCTGTGAGTTCGAAGTGATTCCGGTAATATCTTCTGAGGAAGCAAAGAAAAGAGCATTGCAAGGATAAAAAACAGTTAAAAGCATTTATGAAAAAAGTAATCGTCATGGCCCTGCTCTCACTGCTATTTAGCAACAGTGGTTATTCCCAAGGGGACATCGCACCAAGCAAACAGTTAGTGGAATTCCTGGATAAATTCCGGAAAGATTATGAGGCCATGTACCAGCAAGGGAACTTTGGGCTTGTACAGGACCGGTATGGGGAGAACGTTCGGTTAATGCCTGAGTTCCAGGAAACGGTTTTAGGATTGATTCCTACTGCCCTTTACTATAAATCATTTTTTGAGCGATTTAATGTTGACAACTATAGCAGTGAGCAAATAGAAATTTTGGACCTCGGAACACACCTAGTAGAATTCGGAAGCTTTTTAATAGGTATATCTGATAATGAAGACGAGCATCAATTAAATGGCAAATACCAACGGGTTTGGGAGTTAACAAAAAAAGACGATTATGAGCTTGTAACGGAAGCCTGGAACTATGACAATTGGGTTGACTTTGGGGACAAACTTAGATTCAAAGATGTGCCTTCCGTGCGAATGGCGCTAGAACCTCATATTTTGGTTAACGATAATATAAGCTTGGAGATAGAGGCCTTAAACTGCCTTATGGAGAAGGTGATTATGGAAGGGGATACCAAGCGATGGTCAATGTTCTATTCAAAAGATGCAATGCTCATTGGGGGTTTCAGCCCTATTGCAAAAGGATCCGAAGCCATTGAAGAGTATTTGGTAGAACTGCAAAAAGAAGAACCGCTATTTGAAGAACTGGATGTTAGAACGGATAGAATAGTTGAATTGAAGAACCACGTGCTTGAATATGGCTCGGCCATTGAAAGTTGGAGGGATGACTTCAATTCTGGAATAAGTACGAGCAAAAACCTTAGGCTTTGGAAAAGAGAACCCAATGGATCGCTGAAAATTTTCAGGATGATGAATATGTATGACTAGTCCCTTCAGTATAAAAGTAGACTATATGATGTGACCGAAAATGAAAAAACAAAAAATCAAATATCAGTTATCACTTATAATGGGACTTTCGCTCTTGGCCTGTTCTGCCCAGTTACCGCCGGATAATCTTGAAAGTGCGATTATAGGATTAGTTACTGCTTTCAAGGAAAAGAACCAATCGGCCGTGAGCAGTTTTGTATCTAAAGAACAGGGAGTCATCGTACTATTTAGGTTCGGAATTTTTGATCAATACCAAAAGACCTCAACCATTGATTTTGAAACTCCTGTTCCAGACTATTTTCCATACTACGACTTCTCTACAGATTTAAATTTATCCTTTGAGAGTTTGCCGACCTATGATTGTTCGGCTTTGGAATGGACCAAAATTGGAATGTTCTGTGACACCACCAAAACGAGTCACTTGCTTTCTGAAACAGCAAAAAACTTAAATACATATATGGATGGGAATATTTCTGAAAAAGAAATAAAATCCTTTGAGAATCTGGAAAAGAACAGTCATAGAATTGTGGTGTGTGACAGTACTGAAGGTAAGTTTATCTTTTACCTAACACGAATTAGTAAAAGATGGTATTTAACCATAATTGATAGAGTCACCTCGGATTGTAGCAGCTAAAAAAGTACTGATTAAACTATAAAAAAGAGTAATGAAAAACGTAAAGTATTATTTTGGCTTGTTCATCCTATTAACGGTCATAGCCTGTGCCAAAAGCCCTGAAAGCGCTATGATGGAAATGGCAGCGCAAGCAAAAGCGCCTTCTACGGACGAACCAGACATAAATGGGATTGTAGAACGAAAATTGATCAAAGAAGGCCATATCACGTTTGAAACAGATGATATAAACACCGCCAGAAAAACGATTTTTAAAACGGTTGACCAATACAAAGCCAATGTGTCCTCTGACCAAGAATCCAAATCCTTAGATCGCAAGAGCAATACCCTCGTTATTCGCATACCAGTGGATGATTTTGATAATTTTCTTACCGATGCCATCAAAGGGGTTGAAAAATTGGAACGGAAAAGCATCAACACAAAAAACGTTACCGAAGAGTTTCTAGACGTAGAAACGAGACTTAAAACAAAGAAGGAACTGGAAACCCGCTATTTGGTTCTTTTAAAACAAGCAAAAAACGTCATTGAAATTGTAGAGATCGAAAAACAGATCGGTCTCTTAAGGACAGAGATAGAATCCATTGAAGGGCGACTCAATTATTTGCAAAACCAAGTGGCGTTCGCTACCCTGACCACGACCTTTTATGAAAGAATTCCCAATAAAACAGCATTCGGACAAAAATTCCAAAATAGTTTTAAGAACGGTTGGGACAATCTGATTTGGTTTTTTGTCTTCCTGACGAACATTTGGCCGTTCATTTTAGTTGTGGTGGGACTACTACTAGGAATCAGATGGTATAGAAACAAATTAAAGAAATCACATTGAACTAAAAAACGAAACAATGCTTGGAATAAAACATATAAAATTTGATGCGATGACCTACGTTTTGCACTACAAAAATGGAAAGGTCAGAAAAGAAGGTAGAGGACTCTCTTTCTTTTATTACGAACCAAAAAGTTCTATTGTGGCCATACCGATGGGAAGCAATGATCTCCCCTTTATTTTCCCCGAAACCACAAAGGACTATCAGACCGTATCCATACAAGGTGAAGTGAGCTATCATATTGAAGACCCAAGGAAACTGGCAGATATATTTGATTTTACGGTGGATAAAGAAGGCAAGCACAAAAAAAATGACTTGGAAAAACTGAACCAACGCATCATCAATATGGCACGGTCATCGATATCGGCCTTTATACTCAGCACCGATATGAAAACCGCCATTCATGCGGCCAAAGACATTGAGACCACTATAGCCTCAGGATTACAATCTGCAGAAGCCCTTGGCAAAATAGGCATTCAAATTACAGGTGTCAACGTTTCTGGAGTACGGCCCACGCCCGACATGCGGAAAGCATTGGAAACAGAGACCAGGGAAAAACTGCAACAAGAGGCCGATCAGGCCATCTATGAACGACGAAATTTCGCTGTAGAGCAAGAACGCATCATCAAAGAATCTGAACTGAATACCGAAATAGCCGTAGAAGAAAAACACAAGCAGATCGTACAAAAGAAAATGGAATCTGATGTCTTGAAAGCCGAAAACGATAAAAAGCTTAGGGAAATGAACCTTGGTGCAGATATAGCGGTAGAAAAACAGCGTGAAGAATTTATCACATTAAAATCAACAAATGACAGAAAAGAGGCCGAAACCCAAGGCTATGTTTTGGAAACCAAATTAAAACCCTACCAAGAACTTGACTGGAAATTGTTAACGGCCATTAAAAACAATATAGATCCTAAAATGAATATTGCATTAGCCTTTAGGGAATTGGCAGAGAATGCGGACAAAATTGGAAACCTAAACATCAGTCCAGATTTGTTGGATTCACTTTTAAATACACCAAAAGAAAAGAGCTAATGGACCCCGAGTACGCCATAATCGTTAAAAACAAAACCCGTCTTGAAGGTTTAATAGCCCGCTTCAACACAAAGGCGCAAGCAAAGTTTTACATTGAGAGCCTTAGCGGAGATTTTAGGGATTATGAGCTTGAGCACGATACGTTTCACCGTGTTTTGGATGGTGTACAAACAAATCTGTCAAAAGTCATCAAGTGCAAAATTGTGGAGCGGGAATTTTTGCCCTCCTATATTTTTTCAGAAAAAAACATCATTGTAGTCGTGGGCCAGGATGGTCTTGTGGCCAACACCGCCAAGTATTCAAAGGGTTTACCAATAATCGCTATAAACCCCGATAAAAATCGCTATGATGGCGTGTTGCTTCCTTTTGATGTTGACAATTTCATAGAGGGTGTTTTTTCCGTATTTGAAGACAAACTTTATGCGAACATCTTACAATTTGCGGAAGCAAAACTAAATGACGGGCAACGGCTATTGGCCTTCAGCGATCTTTTCATTGGCCCTTCATCCCATACTTCGGCACGTTATATCATTTCCTATAAAAACCAAAAGGAAGAACAATCTTCCAGTGGTATTATAATTTCCACAGCGGCAGGAGCCACTGGTTGGTTAAGTTCCCTGTTTAATATGGCTTTTGGCCTAACCCATTTGCTTCATGAGGACTTGGAGTTGAAAAGACCTGCAATAAAAAGTAATCAGCTACTATTTGCGGTGCGAGAACCTTTTAAAAGCATACGCAGCAAAATAGGCATCACAGCTGGGGAAATCCAAAATTCCACTAAGCTTTTTATAGAATCATTGATGCCCTCTAATGGTATCATATTTAGCGATGGAATAGAATCTGATTTTTTGGAGTTTAATAGTGGTTCTACCGCAGAGATAGGACTTGCAGAAGAAAAGGCTGTTTTGGTACTGAATAGAAATACAACTTCATCATCATAAAACAATGAAAAACGGCATTGCGAACATATACAGCCTATTTTTTCTTGTTACTACTGCTGCACTACCGCAAGTAAACCCAAGCACCAAAATTTTAGAAAAGGCATTTGATTTTGATTTTAAATCAGTGGAAGAGCAATACAAAGCATGCCTAAACAATGGATGCGAAGGCGATAGCCTATACTATGACTTTTGGTATAGGGGCTTAAAGCTCGAGAAAAATAAACATTATATCGATGCCAGGGACAACTATGAAAAAGCACTTCATCTTGAACGTTCCGAAATTTCATCTTATGAGGTGAAATTTTCAATAGGTAGACTAGAACTACTGAAGGGTATGGGTGCACAAGGCACCACCTTTTTATACGAGTTCATTTCAGAAGCACAAAAGGAAATCAATGGTGAAAACGTGATGTGGAGCTTGACCGAAAAAGGGAAAAATCAATTGAATGAAAAAGTGGAGCTCGCCCTAGAGCTAATGTCTTTTGCAGCCGCACATGAACTACAAAAAATGATTAACTCACCAATGGGAGTACTAAGAAGAGAAAACCCATATGGTAAAAATGCCGAACGATTTCTAAAAAAACTAAGGGACAGCGGGAATTTAAGTTCCTTTTTTAATGATACATGGACGTTAGTTTATTACAAAGATGACCGCTGTGAAGGGATAACTATGGGACGTCTAGAAGATGTAACATCCGAGCAAATCGACAGGACCATTGAAATTCCCTTAAACAATGATGGTTATGGTTGGGGCGAATGTGAACGGAAAGAGCGAAGCAGCTATGACTTTCCATTTAATCTAAAACAATTAACCAAAGGATGGAATCGCTATGAAATGGCCGATTATCGACAAATGGAAATGCATATTTTCTATATTGTGGGGGGCGGGGAATCAGACTATCTAAAGATTTATTTCAATGAGCAAAAGCTGATCGTAAAACTAGAATATCGAAGTGAAGATCCTGGTTAACCAGATACTATGAAACAACTCAACATAACTTTTAGAAGACCTATTTGGATAGTGTTGTCCCATTTGTACTTGGACTCAGAATTAAGGGAATCGGACTATATAAATATTGCGTTTCAAATTTTAGTAAGCCCATACAACTTTGAGGAGGTACAACAAATCAATAAAAAGGAAGTCTTCCCTGTACTTTTTCCTAACCTGTTCGGAGCAATAGGGTCTTGGAACAATTTAAATGAAGAATATTTAATCAAAAGAATAATTGAATCACAGGAGAAAAGAAATAGACTTATTAATACCATGCTCACGACCTCCTATTGGGCTTCCCACTGGAAGCTGAATGGCAAATGGAAAAGATTAGAGAAGAGGTATAATGATTTAACAAGCGATACTGATATCAAAACCATGGGCATCCTAAAACTCTGGAAAGAAGAAAAAGGGGTTTTTAAAGTTGTAAAAAATAGGTTTAGTAGACAAAAACGAGACGGCTCACAATAATAAATATTTGCGATGAAATTTGACAAAATGTATGATACTCTGGACATCGCAAAGCGAAAACCGATTTGGGTTGCTCTATCCCTTTTTTATTTGGATACACAACTTCAAAAGAGCGATTATCTGGACATTGCTTTCTATGCTGTTTTGAGTCCCTATACCTTGATGGAAATAAAGGAAATCAATAGAAATGAAGTATTCCCGGTACTGTATCCTAACCTAACAAGCATAGCAAGTGAATGGGATTATTTCAAGGAAGCCGACCTAATCAAAAACATAAAAAAATCATTACAAAAAAGAAATATTATTAAGAAAATAGAATTGACCATTACCTATTATTTATATCGAGGCCTATTAAAATACCACTGGGATAACCTTGATTTAGCCTACCGTGAACTATTGAACAATGGCCATGATGATATTTTAAAAAGCTTGGAGCAATTAAAAAAGAGAAATACCCCGTTCGATTTTGGGGACCAATTAAATTGAATTTAAACTATATGAGTGCTTTATTGATCAAACAAAAAAAACATATGTGGCGAATTCCTGTTGGCCTATTGATTATAGGGCTATTTGCCATAAGCCCAATTTTAATTGGGCTAATTGGAGCTTACATATCCGAACTCAAAACTGGAGAACCTTGCCACGAGGGCAACTGTTACTGGATGAGCATGCCTTGGTACTTGTTTATCACCTTTCCTATTGCTGGAATTATCTTTTTAGTGTTCCTGGTAATTGTAATCAACGACTGGTCGAAACTAAAAAAACAAAAATGAAAAAATTAGGAATATTTCTAATGGCAATTTTCTTACTTGGTTGTCAATCGAAATCCAAAAAGATTCAAACCACAATTTCCAATGGAACTTCCAATGCGGATTCTTCCATCAATGTTCAAAAAGATAAAAGGAATTTCATGGATTTTTTCATCCATTTTATGTCAGACAGTGCTTTCCAAAAAGAGCATGTAAGTTTCCCTGCTCGGATGCACCAAAAAACCAGCAGAACAAAAGAGCATTGGATACCTCGGTCCTTTTCTAAAGAAAAGGGGTTTCACTCCCTACTTCAATCTGATACCCTAGATTATTTTGAAACGGATTTCGGTGAAGAACCTATAAATGTATCGATTGTCTCATTTGAAACTTTAACTATTCAAAATCTTTCTTTTAATCCTGCACCCGAAGATTGGCACTTAGATAAGAACTATAAGTCCTACATCTCTGAGAACAGTGATTATGAGTTTTTTGTCTTTCTAAACAACTTTACCCTAGATTCGATTTTTCAAAAGGAAAACATCAGATTTCCCCTTCCCTATTTTCATCTCGACTACAAGAACGACTACGAAACCTTGAAGGATACATTTTCAGTTGACACTTGGAAATACATCAACTTGGATAAATCACTGAAAGAATTGTTTACACTCAACCAAAATGAAAACTCAGATTATCGCCCCCTTTTTTTAAGGGGCATTGCCAATGGTGTGCATATAAAATACACATTTAAACGTCTGCAAAAGCAATGGGAACTAATAAAGATAGAAGACTATTCAACATAGGCGAACCTAAAAAATGACCAACGATATGCCCGAAATACGCTTCTACAATTCAAAGAAAAAAGCGCTCTTGCTTATGCTGACAAGCGTCCCATTTATCATAATTGGGGTTTACTTCATTGCAAAAAAACCCACTTTGGCTTGGAGCACAATCGTAATCTTTGGTTTTAGTTTCATTATGGGAGTCGTAAACTTATTGGACAACAGACCAAATTTGATTATCAATGAAATTGGTATATACGCCAGAAGTGCCAATAGAAACTATATTGTTTGGGAGTTGATTGAAGGTGCCTATCCAACGGTAATAGCTGGCCAGAAATTCATTTGCCTCGTCATTGATAAGCAATTCAAACCATCTCAAAACAGAAGTATGCTATACAAAAGCGCGGTGAAGCTCAATGAGGCTATTGGTGCGCAAGAAATGAATATTTATTTAGGCCAAATTAAAAATTTTGATGAACATAACTTGACCCGACTTATAATCAAAATAGCGAAGGCAGAAACAGCAGAAAAAATAGAATTGTTAAACAGTTATAGACCATAATGTTTGGTAAAAAAGACACTATCCCACCAAGTGTGTAAGTTAAAAATAACGAGGGTTGGACTTTTATCTAAAGTCTGACCCTTTTTTCATAGATTGTAAGGAACTGGTTTAAAATTATGCCCCAGTTCCTGATGGGCATGGACCACTTCTTGGTGGCCTCCCTTGTTGCCAAATATACGGATTTCATCACCGCATCG